>JBGVNQ010000014.1:0-18817 GCA_045125705.1 Akkermansia sp.
TTCCATAGAAAAATGAAATTAATTCAACGCCGCGCCTATGGCTATCGTAACTTTCAGAACTACCGATTAAGAGTCTTAATTGAATGTGGGCACATTGTGATATGAAAATTCAAATTCCACACTTTTTGCTATTGACCCAAATATTGCCCCACCCCGGTTTCCCGGGGACTGAGCGTGGATTCTAACATCGTTGGGACGCAATGAACAGAATTCATATCAGTTGCTCAGCCAACACGGGATTGGCTGCCATCAGGTGCATTAGAGTTTGATTAATCATAGCATTGAAGCCGCCTGATGATTTGCCGCACGAGGCGGCACAGGAAGAGTATCACAGGACACAACCGTCACTCAAGTTAAATGTCAGGACAAGTCGATGAAGGGCTGGTCAATACAGCTCCTGCTTAGGTCCTCTATTTGAGCTTGCCCCTATAACACACCCCGTTTTCAAGAATAAAAAAGCTCAGTTCCTTGCAGAACTGAGCTTTCTTTGAGTTGCGGGAGCAGGATTTGAACCTGCGGCCTTCAGGTTATGAGCCTGACGAGCTACCTGGCTGCTCCATCCCGCGATTTTATTCAGGTCACCCTTAGTGGGTGCGGCGAGAATATACCACTACATCCGCGCGGCGTCAAGACTTTTTTTGAGAAAAAATCTCATTTTTTCTGTTTTTCGGCCTGTTCGAGCAGGCCGACGGCGGTTTCATTGCCTGCTTCGGCGGCATTGACGAGCCAGCCCATCATGAGCTCATCGTTTCGGGGCACGCCTTTACCCGTGGCGTAGCAGGTGCTGAGCATGAGGCAGGCCTCGCCGTTGCCCTGCATGGCAGCATAGCGCAGGTAGCGGATGCCTTCCGCCGGGGAGGCGTTGCGGGCTGTGCCGTTCAGGTGCATGTGGGCCAGCATGAGCTGCGCAGGGATGGAGTCGGCATCGGACATGCGCTCCAGCCAATGCAGGGCGCCGCTCATATTCCCCGCACGCGCCTCCATCTGCACCAGGGTCTGGCAGGCATCGTCGTTGCCTTCATCGACAGCAGCGGCATACCACTTGCGGGCCTTGGCAAGCGAGCGGGGCACGCCGAGGCCACGTTCATAGCAGAGGCCGAGAGCGGCCATGGCGTGGGGTTCGCGTTGTTCTGCAGCCTTGGCAAACCAGGTAAAGGCACGCTTGGACGAGCGGATGGCGCCTTTCTGCCCCGTGAGCAGGCGGCGACCGTATTCATACTGGGCATGCGGGTCGCCCTTCACCGCCGCGCGGCGCAGCTGCACGATATTGTGGCAGCTGCAGCAGAGCAGAAGTGCACAGGCTATGGCAAAGAACCGCATCACCGGAAATAGTTTCGTTGTTTTTCACTTACGGGCATACCGAGGCGCTCCATGACCTCGAGCATATCCTCCCAGAGCGCGCGGCGGGCAGAGAGAGCCTCGTTGCGCAGCAGGTAACTGGGGTGATAGGTCACGCGCACGGGTACACCCTGGCATTCCATCCAGCGGCCACGCAGGGCATTCACCCCCTGCTGCGTGCCCAGCAGCCCCTTGGCCGAGCTGCCGCCCAGGCATACGATGCAGGTGGGCTGAATGGCACGGATTTCGGCCATGATGAGCGGCAGGCAGGCGGCGAGCTCCTCGGGGCTTGGCGCGCGGTTTGCTGTGCCCTGGTTTTCACCCATGGAGGGGCGGAACTTGCAGACATTGGAGATATAGACATCGCTGCGCTGCAGCCCCATGGCTCCCAGGATTCTGGTGAGCAGCTGCCCCGCCGGACCGACAAAGGGTTCACCCTGGCGCTCTTCTTCATAGCCGGGGGCCTCGCCCACCAGCATGAGCCTCGCACGGGGATTGCCCACGGCGAACACCATGGTGTCGCGCAGGGTGCCCAGACACCGGGCGGGTTTCCAATCTGCCGCGCGCTGGCGCAGGTATTCGAGCTTCTGCTCCACGCTCATTTCGGGCTCTGCCTCTGCCGCAGCAGGCGCGGAAGGCTCAGGCGCAGAAGGCGGTGCTGGAACAGGAGCCGGCGCAGGGGTCCCACCCTGCCGGGCGTGCAGCATCCACTGGCGCAGAATGCCGCGGGCATCATCATCCACAGGCAGACGCTCCTGCCCGACCTCCACCATGTGGGTGAGGGTCTCTACCGCCAGCTGTTTGAGAGTGGGCATGATGACATTCTAGCACAAGACGGCAGGATATCAAGGAAAAGCGAGCAAAATAACAGATATTTCGCTTGACCCAAAGGGAGTTTCGCCTTAAGCTATAGACCTCTCCGAACTTGAATAACACCATGAAACGCCTCTATACACACCGCTTACTCCTCCGTCTGGTGGCAGCAGCCATCGTCTGTCTCCCGCTCAGCTATGCTGATGATGCCAAGGATGATGCCCCCGCCGGCAAGGAAGAATCCGCTCTGCCCGAGGAAGGCTCCAAGGAATGGAAGCAGAAGCGCAATTTCGCCATTCAGAAGCACAGCGGCCAGGAGTTCAAGGATTTCAAGGCCGTGATCAATCTGTACAAGAAGGCGAAGAATGACCGCGACATCAAGAGACTCAACAAGATGATGCAGGACACCATCAAGAAGTACTCCCCGCTGTATGACGACGGCAAGCCTGTGGTCATCAATGGTTTCCCCATCACAGTTGATGACCTGGAGAAGGCTCACATCAAGCTCGGCTCCCAGCGCAGAAAGATGTATAAGGACATCCTGGAAACCGCCCGCCGCAAGAGCAACAGCTCTGCCATGGGCACGCCTGCAGGTGACGATGCCGGCCCCAGCATCAACGAGGCGGATATCAACAAGATCAAGGGTTATATCCGCATCCACCAGGAAGACTTTGCTGACAAGGAAGACGCCAAATACGGGGATATGGGATCTAAGTTCTAAGTCTCTTACTGATAATCTTTTTCCCAGCCCGCAGCCACACCGGCTGCGGGCTTTTGCATTTATTCTGCGTACTGCCCTGCATTTCCCTTGCTTATGGGGCTGATTCCATGGTAAATTATGGGTCCGATGGCTACACTCTGCATACTGGACGGCATGGCGCTCATCTACCGCGCCTTCTATGCCTTTATCAACAACCCCATGCGCAACTCCACAGGGCTGAACACCTCTGCAATGTTCGGCTTCATCAACACGGTGGTGCACCTGATTGAGAAGGAAAAGCCCACGCACATTGTAGCCTGTCTGGACCCCAGCAGCCCCACCTTCCGACACGAGCGCTTTGCCGAATACAAGGCCAACCGCCAGGCCATGCCGCAGGAGCTGCGCGAATCCATTCCGTGGATTGTGGATATTCTGGCTGCCATGCGCATCAAGACCCTGCGCATCCCCGGCTACGAGGCCGATGACCTCATCGGCACCATCACCCGCATGAGCGATGAAGCGGGCGACATGCATGCCTACATGGTTTCCAAGGACAAGGACCTGGGCCAGCTGCTTTCGCCCACCTGTTCTTTCTGGCGCCCGGGCAAGAAGGGCAGCGAGTTCGAGACCGTGGGGGTGGACGAGTTCCTGGAGGAATGGGGCATTGAAAACCCGCGCCAGATTATTGATATTCTTGCGCTCATGGGCGATGCGTCCGACAACATTCCCGGTGTGCCGGGTGTGGGCGCAGTGTCGGCCAAAAAGCTCGTGACCCAGTTCGGCAGCATCGAGAACATGCTCGCCCGCAGTGCCGAAATCAAGGGCAAGATGCGCGAAAAAATCGAGCAGAACGCCGAAGCCGCCCGCCTTTCCTACGAGCTGGTGACCATCCGCCGCGATGTGCCGGTGGAAATCAAGCTGGCCGACTGCAGGATTCAGGAGTTCGACACCAAGGCTCTGGCAGATATTCTCAAGAAACTGGAGTTCAAGGAACTGGCCAAGAAGCTCTGCGGCACCCAGCCGAGCGATGCCGACCTGGGCGAGCTCTTTGCCGCCGCAGCAGCCCCTGCCGATGCCCCCCCCACCGAGGGCGAGGTGCAGCTTGACCTGTTTGCCCTGCCCCAGCTCACAGATATCAACTCCACCCCGCACCAGTACCACCTGGTGAACACCCCCGAGGCCCGCGCCGCGCTGGCCACCCGCATGGAGCAGGCCGAACGCTGGGCCTTCGACACCGAAACCACGGGGCTCGACCCGCTCACCGATAAGCTGCTGGGCTTTTCCGTGGCCATCACCGAGCACGAGGCCTACTACATTCCCGCAGCGGAGGAGGGCTGGCTGGATTGCTTCCGCAACGCTTTTGCCGGAAGCGCGGAAAAGGTGGGGCTGAATGCGAAGTTCGATATTCAGGTGCTGCACCAGGCCGGGCTGGTGGTGAACGGCCCCTTCTTCGACTGTATGCTGGCGCACAGCGCGCTGTACCCCGAGCTGCGCCACGGCATGGATGAGATGGCCGAGGCGCTGCTGCAGTACAAGACCATTCATCTGGAAGATATCGCCGGCAAGGGCAAGGACATGAACACCGCTGCCGTGCCCGTGGAAACCATGGCCGAATATGCCGCCGAGGATGCGGACGTGACCCTGCGGCTGTACCATGTGCTGCAGTCCCAGCTGGTGGAAGCCGGGCAGGAGGAGCTGATGCGCAGCATCGAGTTCCCGCTGGTGCCGGTACTGGCCGGCATTGAGGAGGAAGGCATGCGCGTGGAGCCCGACCTGCTGCAGAAGAGCTCCGATGAGCTCGGCGCACAGATTGAGGCCATCCGCGCCCGCATCGATGAGCAGGTGGGCCGCCCCATCAACCTGAACTCCCCCAAGCAGCTGGGCGAGCTTCTCTTCGATGAGATGAAGCTGCTCGCAAAGCCGAAAAAGACCAAGACGGGGCAGTACGTGACCGATGAAGAGACGCTCCGCAAGCTGGTACCCATATCCCCGCTGGTGGCGGATATTCTGGAATACCGCGAAATGAGCAAGCTGAAGGGCACTTATCTGGATGCCCTGCCCCGCTACATTTCCCCGAAGGATGGCCGCATTCACTCCACCCTGCTGCAGATGGTGACCGCCACGGGGCGACTCGCCTCCCAGAACCCGAACCTGCAGAACATCCCCGTGCGTTCGGAGGCAGGCAAGCTCATCCGCCGCGCCTTTGTGGCCCGCGATGCGCAGCACAGCATCCTTTCTGCCGACTATTCGCAGGTGGAACTCCGCCTCATGGCAGCCCTCTCCGGTGACCCGGGCATGATTGCCGCTTTCACCTCCGGCCGCGATATCCACGCCGAGACCGCCGCCCGTATCTACGGTGTGCCGCACGAGGAAGTGACCGCCGACATGCGCCGCAAGGCCAAGACGGTGAACTTCGGTATCATCTACGGCATCTCGGCCTTCGGTCTGTCGCAGCGGCTGGATTGCCCGCGCGGTGAGGCTGCCGGGCTCATCGAGAGCTATTTCACCCAGTTCCCCGGGGTGAAGGAATGTATGGATAAGCTGGTGACCGAAGCCCGCGAGCGTGGCTACGCCGAAACCCTCTGTGGCCGCCGCCGCAAGCTGCCCGACCTGAACAGCGCCAACTTCAACCTGCGCGCCGCCGCCGAGCGCACCGCCATCAACACCCCCATCCAGGGCACGGCGGCCGATATGATCAAGATTGCCATGGTGCGCGTGGCTGAGCTGCTGAAGGGTAAACGGAGCAGCCTCATCATGCAGATACACGACGAACTCCTCATCGACCTGCACGAGGAGGAGCATGACCTCATTCCCCGGATAACCGAAGCCATGCGCACCGCCCTGCCCCTGCCGCACGGCGTGCCGCTGGAGGTAGAAGCCAACACCGCCCCCAACTGGCTGGAGGCACACTGATAGACGCATGGAGACAAGGATGATGAAACTCGTGAAGGGACTCATGTGGGGCATGGGTATCCTCTTTGCTATCATCATGGTTCTGGGGATAAGCCGCGCCTTTTATAGCTCATTCCTCGAATCCGGGAGCAGCCCGACAGAAACAGCCACGAGCCCGCTGGAAGAAGCCCGTGACTGGGAAAAAGCAGCAGAAAACGCCGAATCACCCCAACAGGAGATAGAATACCGGCTGCGCGCGGCGCAGGCCTATGTGGAAGCCGGCATCAGGCAGCCGTTCAACACCTTCGATCTGGCCGCCGCTATGGCACCCCGCATCCGCGAGCTACAGCAGGAGCACAAGCAGCCGAAAGCGGCACCGAACCGTGGACTCTGTCTCATGTTCGACGAAGCGAAGGGGGATTTCAGTTGTCTGGCAGCCCACGTACAAAGCGGCATCTACGATTTTTCTGCCGATTCCAACCGAGACGCCCGAGACTACGCAAGCACCCTGCTCTGCGATATGCTGGAGTTCATCGACTGGCACCGCTACGGCTCCGAAGTGCAGCAGCTCAAGCCCCTCGTCATTTCCCTGCTCCAGCAGGGAGCCCGCACCACCTGGCCCGACCTATGGGACACGCATAAATCCACCGATGCCGTGCTAACCGCCGTGCGCACCCGCGATGCCGCTTTCCTCCGCGCCGTGCTGGATTGCGGACTGCCTGCCAACGGTATCAATGGCGAAAAAAGCCGGAATGCGAAGCCCGCTGGCAGAACTCCCCCGACCTCGTCGAAATCCTCCAATCAAATTAATCATTAATCACTAATCATTAATCATTCATGGTAACTCTCGTAGGTTTAGGTTACGATATTCACCGCTTTTCCGAGACAGAGCGTCCGCTCTGGCTGGGCGGTGTTCAGGTGCACCCCACCAAGGGGCTGGCCGGCCACAGCGATGCCGATGTGCTCTGCCACGCGCTGGCAGATGCCATTCTGGGCGCCATCGGTGAGCCGGACATCGGCTACTGGTTCCCCCCGGGCGATGACAGCTGCAAGAACATCTGCTCCCTCCGCATCGTGGAGAAAGCAGTCGAGCTGCTGCAGGAGCAGGGTGGCCGCGTGGTGAACGTGGACTGCGCCCTCATTGCCGAGGCCCCGAAAATCATGCCCTTTGTGCAGCAGATGAAGGAAACCCTCGCCCCGATTCTGGGCGTGGCGCCCCGCCGCGTGGGCGTGAAGGCCACCACCAACGAAAAGCTGGGCGCCCTCGGCCGCCGCGAGGGCATGGCCGCCTTTGCTACCGTTGCAGTGCAAGTTCCCGATGAAGCCTGACGCCGCCATGAATTCTGAAATTGATTTGCTGGCTTTTATCGCGGTAGAAAATCTGCGCGGCACGGGGCTCACCGTAACCACGGCAGAGAGCTGCACGGGCGGCATGATTGCCACTGCCATCACCGAGGTACCGGGCGCTTCCCAGGTATTCCGCTATGGTTGGGTGACCTACTGCAACGAAGCCAAGGAGCGCCTGCTCAATGTACCCACTGAGCTTATCGAGGAGCACACCGTGGTGAGTGAACCCGTAGTGGCCGCCATGGCACAGGCCGCCATGCGCCAGAGCGGCGCAGATATCGCGGTGGCCGTCTCCGGCAATGCCGGGCCCACCGCTGCCGAAGGTGAGCCCCCTGTGGGCACGGTCTGCATCGCCCTTACCCGCCGCGGCGCAGCCCGCCCTGTGCACACCGAAACCATCTTCCTGCCTGGCATGACGCGACGGCAACTCCGCCAGCGGGTCACGGCCAAGGTGCTGCAACTCATCGCCGGCGCCGCTAATTAACTCACAAAAAAGCCTGAGCAGATGCTCAGGCTTTTTGCTTGTTGAAATATTTGCAGGGTTAATCAATACCCTGGCGGTCGTACAGCTCCTTATAGAGCGGGCAGCCGGCATACAGCTCCTCGTGCGTGCCATCGCCCACGATGCGGCCTGCATCGAACACCAGAATGCGGTGGGCATTGCGGATGGTGCTGAAACGGTGGGCCACGATGAGCGTGGTGCGTCCCTGGGCAAGCTTATCGAGCTCCTCCTGAATCTCGCGCTCACTCTCGGCATCGAGCGAGGCTGTAGCTTCATCGAGAATGAGGATGGGAGCATCTTTCACAAAGGCTCGGGCAATAGCCACGCGCTGACGCTGACCACCGGAAAGGCCGGAGCCGCCCTGCCCCAGTTTGGTATCGATTCCCCTGGGCTGGGTTGCCAGGAACTTGGTCACCGCCGCCGAATCTGCAGCGGCGAGAATCTGTTCCTCTGTGGCGTTCTCACGGCCGAGAGCAATATTCTCACGGATGGAGCCCATGAAAAGAAGCGCCTGCTGACCCACCAGCGACAGCTGCTCGCGCAGATCATGAGACCTGAGGTCACGTACATCTACGCCATCCACCTCCACGGAGCCCTTCGTCACTTCATAGAAACGGGGGATAAGGGCAGCAAAAGTCGTCTTGCCTGCGCCGCTGGGTCCCACAAGGCCAACAATCTGGCCGGCGGGAATGGTCAGGTCTACATCACGCAGCACCGGTTTTTCGGGGTCGTAGCCGAAGCTTACGTTGCGGAAACGGATTTCGCCACGCACGGGCAGATTGAACTGCTTCGGATTTTCCGGCTCGGGGATGGTATTCGGCTCCTGAAGCACTTCGGTCAGGCGCTTGAGCGAGCCCTGAGCCTCGTTGAAGCGGTTCCATGCCGTACCGGCTCGTTTCATGGCGTCGAAAGCAAAGAACAGAGCGCCCGCAACTGCCAGGAAATCGGTAAAGCTTATGCCGCACATGCGGCCACGAACCAGCAGGAATGCCAGAGCTAACGCCGTCACCACTTCTATGACTGGGACCAGAGCCTTCTGGTACTTGATGAGCTTCACATAGTTTGTGCAGAAGCGGTTGGATACGTTCCGGAAATCACTGATTTCGCGTTCTTCCATGGCGTAGGCACGCACCTCTCGCTGGTTTTCCAGGTTCTGCTGCACAGCAGTATTCAGCTCACCCAGCCCCTGCTGAGAACGGAGAGACTTGTTGGAAATGCGTTTGCCGAATATGATGATAGGCCATGCCGCTAGAGCAACAAACAACATATTCACAAAGAAAAGCAAGCCCTGCCCACTGGACACCAGCAGGTAAATAAATGCACTGAGAGCGCAAACGGCAGTAACGGGCTGCTTTACCAAATCATTGGCCACCGAGGTGAGAATGTTCTGGACGTTTTGCGTATCGGCCAGGATGCGGCTGATGATATCGCCCTTTCGGCGGCTTTCCATGAACGCTATGGGCAACTCCTGCACGCGGCAAAACACTTCCATGCGCAGGAGCTCCAGAATGCGGATACCGAGAACATTCACCATGACGGCATTGACCCACATGGCAAAGCCTCGCACCACAAACACAGCCGGCATGGCCGCACAGGCCAGCAGCAGCAGGTGATTCGCGCTCAAGCTCTGCAGCCAGGGCACATGCACCAGCAAATCAGGCATGGGGTCTCCCGGGCTGTGAAACACCACGGGGAATACATACTTCACCATGAGCGGCACACCCATGCCACTTGCCGAAGCGGCAATCACACCGGTGCACAACACCACCCCGAACATGCCGATATGCGGCCACAGGAATCTTTTCAGGAAATAGAAAATGGTCTTCATTCTGCGTCCTCCTTTTCGTTTTGCTCTGCAGCCTGGCGCACCTGCTCATCATACAAGCTGCGGTAAAGCACACAGTTTTCGTACAATTCTGCGTGAGTGCCATCGGCTATGATGCGCCCTTCCTCAAACACCAGAATTCGCTGAGCCATGCGAATCGTACTGAATCGGTGCGCAATCACAAACGTGGTGTGTCCCTTGGCCAGTTCCTCCAGCTCAGCCTGAATGGCGGCTTCACTCTTCATATCCAGCGCTGAGGTTGCTTCATCCAGAATCAGCACGGGAGCATTTTTCAGGAAAGCACGCGCAATGGAAACTCGCTGGCGCTGACCTCCGGAAAGGCCACTGCCACCTTCGCCGAGCATCAGGTCATACCCCTCTGGCAGAGCTTCTGCAAACTCATCAACTCTGGCCTGCCGCGCAGCCTGCTTCACAGCCTCGACCGAAGCCCCGGGCTTGCCGATGCGTATATTTTCCAGGATGGTATCGCGGAACAATGCAGCAAACTGGGAAACAAGGCCGATGCTGCTGGTTCGATCTTCCCGGGAAATCTGGCGAACATCCACGCCATCAATCTTCACACTACCCTTGTTCGGGTCATAGAAACGGCAAATCAGGTTGATGAAGGTGGTCTTGCCCGAGCCACTCGGTCCCACCAGCGCCACAACCTGGCCAGCCGGCACATGCACAGAAATATCCCTGAGCACGGTCTTCTCCTTGCTGTACCCGAAACTCACATTTTCAAAATCTACGATGCCGGATACCGGGAGCTTCAGCTTCGCAGGCTCTGCAGGCTCCGGTGTTTCATCTTTTGCGTTCAAAATGGCATTGAGACCATTCACACCCACTACCAGAATCTGACACTGGTTGGCAACTGTACCCAGACGCTTGATGGGGTCATAGCAGAAGTAAAATGCTGTCGCAATGGCAGTGAACTGCTCCAAGGTGAGGCCATCGCTGCAGCCTCGATAGAGAGAATACGCCAGAGCCAGAGCAGAAACCACCTCGACACCGGGAGTTACGCTTTGACGCCACGCATTCATCTTGATAAGCAACGTGTTGAAACTCTTGATATGATGGCGCAGAAGGTTTTCGCGTTTTTTCTCCAGGTTGAATGCCCGCACCTCTCGTTGGGCTGAGAAAGTCTCCTCCACCACTGTGGTGATGATATTCATGCCCGCCATGGCCTTGCGCATCTGCTTGACCATGCTCTTGCCCACCCAGCGAACCAACGGAACACAGGCGGCCGAGATAATCAGGTTACCCAGCAGCATGGCACTCTCGTGGCTGCTGCAGGCAGCGAACACCAGATATCCCACAGCGGCCACCAGGGTAAGAGGCTGAATCACCAGGTCATTCAGCACTGTCACCATACCCTGCTGCACCATCTGCGTATACTGAATGATGGCCGTCATCAAATCACCGCGGGTATTGCGGTCGTGATAGGAAAATGACAGCCATTGCAAACGGGCAAAAATATCTACTCGGAGAGTTGACAGCGCCTTCATACCAGCCTTGGTAAGCAGATAAGCATTGGCGTAGGTTGCAAGGCCACGAATGGCCATAACAAGCGGAATAATGGCGGCGGCAAGCCACAGCACCAGGCTGTCAAAATCCGTCTTTTCCATTCCTGAACAATATGCATCCACCCACTGCTGCAGCCATGCCGGAGCAGGCACTTCTCCGAACACGATGGGGAATACATACTGAATCATGAACGGAAGGCCGAAACCTGCCGAAGCTGCCGCGATAATACCTGCCAAGGTTCCGCCCGCCATCAGATACCACAGCGGCATCATGTATTTCTTGATAACAGGCTTAAATACCGCCCATACTTTCTGTTCTTCAGGTGCACTCATGAACTTTCAATCAGTCTAGCAGATAAAATCGGCCATGGCAATCATTTTCGCCCACAGGCCCTCGCAACAAGTCCGGATTCTCACTTTTTTGTGACTGCGTTCCATGCAAGGCACGCCGCCTGCTTGACATCGCGCGCGAAATATGCATGATTATGTAAAATTTCCGCCCGCGCAAGGCGTTTCTCACGCGCGTTACATCATGAAAAGACTCCTGATTCAGACAGCCGTTCTTACCGCATCCACCACGTTGCTCACGTCTTGTTTCGATGAGCTCAAACAGGTATTCGGTGACGAACCTGTGCCCGCCGAACCCACCGTGGAGGAACCGGCTGCCCCGGCCGTACCCACTCAGCCCACCAACGAGGAAATCAGCCGCATGCTCATCGAACAGCTCAGCGGCTGCGATGCAGCCAATGCCGGTCTGCTGACCTGCACGGAACCCGTCAAGAATGCCGATTCCAGCGTTTCGATGAACGCCACGCTCAAGATGGTGGTCAAGGAGGACATGTATGTCCGCGAAATGGCTCCCGCAGCATTCAACAAAGAGCGTGAAGCGCTGAACGAAGCTGCCAATACGGCCATGAAGCCCGAATCCGTCTACCTGTTCCAGGTGGGTGCCACTACGGACATGATTACCGATGCAGACCGTGCAGCCAAGCCCCTGCCCGAGCATCTGCAAGCCGCACTCAACGAGCTCAAGGAACTGGCTGACTCCTCCGTCTATCGCAAGGTCATGAACGCAGGCGATGAAGTGGAGGCCTCCGCATCCTTCACCGCCACCTACGTGGATGGCGCATGGCAGTTCAGCAACATTGTCGTGGACAACGCTGCCCTTCTCGCCCTCAACGATTACACCTCCCAGGGTGCGCTGCCGCAGAATGCAGCCGTACTCACCCCCGAATTCGAGGAAAACCGCAAGGCTGTCATTCGTGAAAAGGTTGCTGCTTTCATTCAGCAGGCTGACCCCTACATTAAGAGCCGCGAAGAAGCCGCCCGCGCCACCCTCACCGAGCACCAGGCCCGCGCTGAGGAAGATGCCCGCCGCATCACCGAAGAAGCCGCAGCCCAGGAAGCAGCCCGCCAGGAATGCATCAAGGCATACACCGAGCTTCTGGCCGACGATAAGCTGTTCGCCGGTGAATGGATTCGCGACAAGGCATTCGGCGAGCTCTCCCTGCACATCGCCACCGCACGCCGTCTGGACAATGCCGTGCAGTTCGCTGGCACCATCTACGACACAAAGCTGCCTGAAGCCAGCCTCGATATCATGGGTCGCTGCGAGCTCACGCCTAAGGAAGACGGCTCCGTGCAGGTCGATATCGCCATCTATGACGGTCAGTACGACCCCGACCAGCCCACAGCAGAAGTATACGACGCCAAGGATGGCATGCTTTCCCTGCAGCTCAGCAAGGACGGCAAGCTCACCGGCATCATGAGCTGCACCTCCTGGTCAGCCAACCCCGAAAAGGCCTTCAAGATTAACATGGTCCCCAAGGCCAAGGAAGAGCCCAAGCCCCGCCGTCGCCGCCGTTAAGCGGGAATAAGAGCGAGTTCTCATTAAAAAGCCCACGGTGCATACCGTGGGCTTTTTTCATACTTAAAGCCGACGCAATCTGTCGAAGCACGGGACTTTCATACCACGGCGTAGGCGAAGCTGAAGACGGAAGTCCCGCAAATGATGGCGCGTTTAATCGGGACTGAAGTCCCGAGCTCCGATGAATTTTTTCACCAATTCCCGATTAGGCGCAAGCTCTCAAATCTTGCCTACACGTATTACCACCGTCACAAAGAGAAATCCCCTGCATGCCGGAGCATGCAGGGGATTTCAGAAGGTTCAACTCGTGAACTTCGGCTATTAGCGGGAGTAGAGCTCAACGATGAGCTGCACGTTCACGATGGGAGCAATCTCCTCAACGGAGGGGATGCGAGTCACCTTGCCGGTGAGCTTAGCGGTGTCAACCTCCAGCCAATCGGGGGTGGTGGCGCTGGCGGCAAGCTCAACGAAGCGGTTGGCCAGAGCCTGAGAGCGAGCCTTGGCTGCAACGCTGATCACGTCGCCGGGCTTGCAGGAGTAGGAGGCGATGTTCACCTTCTTGCCATTCACGGTCACGTGGCCGTGGGACACCATCTGACGAGCAGCGGCGCGGGTGGTGGCAAAGTTCAGGCGGTAGATGATGTTGTCGAGGCGGAGCTCCAGAAGCTGCAGGAGGATATCGCCAGTCACGCCGCGACGACGGGAGGCTTCCTCATAGTACTTGCGGAACTGACCTTCGAGCACGCCGTACATGAAGCGAAGCTTCTGCTTTTCGGCAAGCATGATGCCGTAGTCAGACTTCTTCTTGCGGCCGGCGCGGGCACCGTGCTGACCCGGAGGGAAGGGACGACGGGCGAAAGCCTTGGAGGCACCGAAGAGCTCAACGCCGAAACGGCGGCTGATCTTGGCGGTAGGACCTGTGTAACGAGCCATAATGTTCTCTTATCTTTCTTGGTTTTAGTTAAACTATTAGGCGCGACGAGCCTTGGGAGGACGGCAACCGTTGTGGGGGATGGGGGTCACATCAGCGATGGAGGAGATCTCCAGACCGATGGCCTGCACGGCACGCACAGCGGACTCACGACCGGAACCCGGTCCCTTCACGCGAACCTCGACCTCCTTGAGGCCGTGGCCCATGGCCTGACGGCAAGCGTCCTGGCACACTACCTGACCGGCATAAGCGGTGCTCTTGCGGCTGCCCTTGAAGTTGAGCTTGCCAGCGGAGGACCAGCCGATAACGTTGCCCTTGAGGTCGGTCACGCTCACCACGGTGTTGTTGAAGGTGGAGGAGATGTGCACGATACCGGTGGTAACGTTCTTGCTGCCCTTAGCCTTGAGAATCTTGACCTTGTCGTCGTCATCAGCGAGACCAAGCTCGGCAAAGATGTCGCGACGACCCTCGGGCTTCTTCTGCTCGGCGGGAGCGGGAGCCTCGGTCTGAGCAGCAGCCTCAGCGGCCACTACGTCCTTCACTTCTTCCTGGATGGTTTCTTCAGCCATTTTCAGTATATTCTCTTAAAGGGTTAATTACTTCTTAGCGCCCACAGTCTTCTTGCGGCCCTTACGGGTGCGGGCATTGGTGCGGGTACGCTGACCGCGAACGGGGAGACCCTTGCGGTGGCGGATGCCGCGCAGACAGTTGATGCTGGTCAGACGCTTGAGTGCCATCTGCTTCTCACGGCGCAGGTCACCCTCGATGAGGATGTTGTTGCTGGTGATAGCCTGAACAATCTTGGTCAGCTGAGCGTCAGAGAGCGTGCCCGTGCGAAGGTCGGGGGAAATACCGGCCTGCTCAAGCACCTTCTTAGCCGTGGAGGGCCCGATGCCGTAGATGTAGCACAGGGAGGCCTCAACGCGCTTCTCGTTGGGAATTTCGATACCGAAAAGACGAGCCATAGTGGTGTGTTATTATTATCTTGTTTAGTGTTCGCCACCGGGCGGCGGCAATTTGTCGGCGCACATTCTACTACCTTTTTACCTTTTTGCAAGCATTATTTCACAAAAATTACAACTTTGGGTAATTTTGGAGTTTTGTGAAATCTAGTTTTATTCCCATCGCCCAAATTTAAAGATGACAAATCGCAGTAAGGATTCTACGCACAGGTCTCTCAATCATCCCCGCTATCAAATCCGCAAAGGCATCAATTTTGCAGATACGGAAAACTCCGAGCCTGAATCTATCCATTATAGTACAAGCCAGATACAAAACAAAGCCACCAGCAAGAGCAAACCACCAGGGATAATCCCAGTCTATATTCAATACAGGAACATATTTAACGAGCATACTCCATGACCAGGGGTGTACATGCAGAAGATACACAGAAAAAGCAGCAGGCGCAGCCCAATCGATTGCGCATCTCAGAGTCCTGCTTTGTATTTGTATCCTCGTGAAGACAATGAACAGAGAAATAGAATATACTACTGCAACTGGCGATGTGTACCCATTCTTAGGAGGCAGACCAAGCAGAGCAAACACGAGCGGTTGGAATGTGCAGGCGCAAGCTAAAAGCATCAACCACTTAGTCCCCAAAAAGCGAGGAGGAAACAATTTAACATATGCACCCGTAACATACAAAGCGATGAGCCATACCATATTATACCCATCCCCAAAAACGAAACCTGTTCTGATATCGATAATCGGCAGCAAAAACATCAGAGCAATCACCAATATGGTAAACTGTTCCTTTGATATTTGGCGCAGACCTTGATTCAGGGAGGGTATAATGAAGAATAATCCCGTATATGCGGCAAAGTACCAGTACGGGCTGCCAAATCCCAGCAGGGCAATAAGTTTTGCAATCGTGGAAACTCCAGTCGAATATGGCAGAACTCCAGCTGCAGACAGAGCATACCCCACACCAAACAACAACACCGTATAAAAGGCAATCAAAATCCACAAGCGAACATAACGCGAATACCGCCAGTTACTCAACACACACACATACCCTGTTATCATGGCGTAAAGATTCACACCTATCATACCAACCGTTTCGGTCCATACGCCAAAATAATAGAAACACTCCTTCCCTGGCACTATTTCGAAAGGAGCTTTTGTAAACAGATTGACGTGGATTACACACACCATCAGCATCGCTACAATGCGCAATAAATCTATACCGTAGTTTCTTCTGGTATCAACAACTTGGCTAACAGGAACGGAATCAGGCATGAAACAAACTAATTATCTCACGCACATTATACGCATTCGGAAACCGTATAATGCAATATATAGAACATTGATGCTCTTTCAAGTATGTGAATTAGGGTTCATGTACAGTGAAAGCCGGACTCTCTTTCTCAAGTGCGTCCGGCTTTCTACTATATTGTGCTTGCCTACGGTTTCCGAATCCGTATAGCCGTAATACTCAATCAAGCTTCGGCATAGGGCGAAGCTCCGGGGCTTCGGGGAGAGCGGCGGAGGTAGAACCACCGCCGCCGGTATAGGGAGGCATCACGCTGGGGGTATAGGACTGAGTTGTCTGGATTTTCTGGAGATTGATATGCACCGAATCCTCCTCAATGTACTGGGCTTTGGGGTCATCTTTGGTCCAGATGAAAGCGAGGAACTTGCTTGTCTGCGGGGTTATGGTTTCCGACGCAATCATGTAGCCGGGTTTACGCGCCATGATACCCAGAGCCTTATCCTGGTTGATTTCGGTTGTCACGGGGCTTTTGCCCACCGGCTCGCCATTGATGGAAATATCGGCACCTTCCGGGTAGGTATACACAGAGAAGTTCTTGGTACCCACGCAGGAAATGAGCATCAGGGACAAGGCGGACAGGCAAAGTGCATTCTTCATATCCGACAGTTTAACGGAAGCAGACGGAGCGCGCAAGCTCAAATTACGTGCTTGCACTATAAGACTTCTTATGGTAGAGTGAAGAGCAGTATGATACGCAAGCTGACGGTAGAGGGAATGACGGTTTTTCAGAACCAGGAGTCATTTCATTTTGTGCCCGGTATCAACATCATCGTGGGTGGCAACGATTCAGGGAAAAGCCACCTCATGAAGCTCTGCTACGCCATCAGCAAATGGAGCGCGGGCGGCACCAAACGCGATTTGCCCGAAGTGTGGGCAGAAGAAAAACGCCTGCGGCAGGATCTGCTGCGAGTCTTCGGCACCCATGACCTGACCAGCCTTACCTCCCGCAGCGGCGGTAAAGAGGTGCACGCACGTGTACGCGCCTCGATGGAAGGAGAAAAAGTGCCACCGGGTTCCGCCGAGCTGGCGTTCAACTTCAAGGCGCATTGCGAAGAAGAAGGGCTGCGCATCACCAAGGTGCCCGAGCGCTACCTGAGCAGCAATGCTGTCTTCCTCTCGCCCCGAGAGGTGCTTTCAATCTACCCCTGCTACATGCAGGCCGGCAAGCGCTATCCCGAGCTGCTCGATTCCGCCAGCTGGGAACTCTGCCGCGCCTTGGAAACCGAGCCCCAGGGCACCCCGCCCCAGGCACTGCGATATGTAGTCAAGCAGATTGAACAGCTGCTGGGTGGCAAGCTGCAGCGCCACAACGGCCGCTTCTACCTGCAACGCCCCGGCCAGGAAGCTCTGGAACTTAACCTCATTGCTGAAGGATTCAAGCGCATCGGCACGCTCGGGCTACTGCTCAGCAACGGCACCGTGCGCCCCGGCACCTCCCTCTTCTGGGATGAGCCGGAGATGAACCTGAACGCCGGTCACCTGCCCCTGCTCGTGAACATGATGATGACGCTCTGCCGCGCCGGTGTGCAGCTTCTGCTTACCACCCACAGCCTGTTCCTGCTGCGCGAGCTCGTCATCCAGCTCAGCGAGCAGCAGAACCGCGCTGTGAGCCGCAAATTCTTCGGTCTGCAAGCAGGGCGCGTGCAAGGGCCGCGTGTGAGCGAATCTGACGAGCTGGACAAATTGGCTCACCTGGACAGCCTTGAAGCCGAGCAGGAACAGGCCGACCGATACCTGGGCCTCATGCCCCAACTGAGCGAAGAAATCTGACCGTGTTCCAGACTGGTACCAGCTGCGTGGAAGGGCTGCACCGCTTCAATTTCGAAGCGGGCTACTACGTGTGCCGCTTCGAGTGCTCCCCCTTCTACTCCCACCATGCACAGAACTTCTGCAACAGCTGCAAGGAGATGGATTTTGTGCTCTACCACCCCGGCAAAAAAGAACTCTGGCTCATCGAAGTAAAGGACTACCGCTTCAATGCCCGCCCCAAAGTGCGGGATCTCGTGGAGAAGCTCTGCCGCAAGGTGCGCGACTGCCTGTTTCTGCTGCGCACTGCCGCTCTCTGCGCCCCAGAGGAAGAGCCCGAGGAAGGCATCTCCCTGCGAGAAATGGCGCGAATGAGCATGAATGCCAAACATATCCGCCTCGCATTCACCATAGAGCTGGGTAACACCGGCCTCTTCCCGCCCAAGGCCCTGCTCTCCACCATACGCGACCTGCTCTACCGCCAGATGCGCTTCATCGACCCACAGATGCTCTGCCTGCCTATCACCGAATCAGGTGGCGCCGGGCCCTGGACTATCACCCCCGCTGGCAATGACCACTCTGCCCGAATCCGTAAACGCCTGGAAAACGCTCAGAGCGAACAGGCAAAAGCGCGTAAACTGGCAGAAGAACAGGAACGACACCGCGAGAGAGTTGCCGCCCGCAAGCGGCGGAAAGCCCGCAAAACCCACCTTCCCCTCTGGAAGCAGCGTGCCATGGAGCGAGAAGAAGGCAAAACCGGTACCCATGCCGACCGCAGGATACGGGATTAAAGGATAAGTAAACATACTTTCCTTGCCTTCTCACACGCCGCAAGGCGTGTTTTCATCCTTCACCGGGCAAACGGAAGTTTGCCCTTTCACTCGCGCCCACTGGCGCGTTTTCATTTTGTTCCCAACGAATGGATCTTTATTCTTCGCTCTACCAACAGGGAAACGAAATCCAGCCTCCGGCTGGACGAAATCCGGCCGTTGGCCGGTCGAAATCCTCACTTCGTTCGGTCGAAATCTGCGGGCGCCGCCCGCAGACGGAAAAGCCCG
>JBGVNQ010000015.1:0-3462 GCA_045125705.1 Akkermansia sp.
TTCCATAGAAAAATGAAATTAATTCAACGCCGCGCCTATGGCTATCGTAACTTTCAGAACTACCGATTAAGAGTCTTAATTGAATGTGGGCACATTGTGATATGAAAATTCAAATTCCACACTTTTTGCTATTGACCCAAAAACGACTGTTTGAATCGTCCTTGGTTCTTTTTTTGTTGCAATATCAGGACTCCGTAAGCCGTTAAATATAGGGCGATAAACTAAAAAAAGCCTGCTTTCCAAATTGTGTCGGAAAGCAGGCTCGGTGAATACACGAGAAGAGATTCGAACTCCTGACCAACTGTGTGTAAGACAGCCGCTCTACCACTGAGCTACTCGTGCGTGTGACCGCAGTTTAGCAGAAGTCGGGGCGGATAGCAAGACTAAAATTAAAAAAAATTACAAAAGGTATGACGTGGGCGGGGTGGCTTTGCGTTTGCGCGAGCGTGTGCGTGTGTGATAGAATGGGGGCGTGAAGTACGTCTCCCTGATATTCCTGGCTGCCACCCCTTCCCTGATTGCCGCCGATGCGGTCACCTCCGGGCATTGGGACGAGTCGGCGCTGAACATTTCGCGCAAGTGCGCCGAATGCCACCGGAAGGAATACCAGCAGTGGGCCGGCAGCGACCACGCCTGGGCCTGGAGACATGCGGATGAGAAGCTCGACGCCGAAGCTTTTTCCGGGCAACGGGTCAAGGCGCATGGCATGGAGCTGGAGATGCAGCGCGATGCGCAGGGCCAGCTGCAGATGCGCGATGTGGGCACGGGCAAGGTTTACAAGGTAGGCGGCGTGATTGGCCGCAAGCCGCTGGTGCAGTATCTGCTGGAGTGGAAGGACGGCGGGCTGCAGACACCCAGCGCCGCATGGGATGTACAGAAGAAGGAGTGGTTCGACGTATTCCGCGACGATGCGCTGCAGCAAGCCCGCGGCGGCGCTACCCGCCAGCCCGGCGAGTGGGGGCACTGGACAGGCCGCGGCATGAACTGGGAATCGCAATGCGCCTGGTGCCACATGAGCGGATTCCGCAAGAATTACGATGTAGCGACTGATACCTTCAAAGCCACCTGGCAGGAACCGGGCATCACCTGCATCCGCTGCCACAAGGTTTCCGACACGCCCGATGCGCAGGATGGCTGCCTGGTGGCCCGCGCCGACCGCATGCTGACCGATGAGCAGCACGACGACAACTGCGCCAGCTGCCACGCCCGCCGGGAGGAGCTGACACCCGATTTCACCGTGGGCGATAAGTTCGACGATCATTTCCGGCTGGAGCTGCCGAAGGTACCCGGAGTCTTCCACCCGAACGGCCTGCAGCTGGAGGAAGACTACAGCGAAACCAGCTTCCGCCTGCACCGCATGGGCCGCACGGGGGTGACCTGCTTCGACTGCCACGACCCGCACTCGGGCAAGGTGCCCCTGCCAACCGAAAATGACGAGCTCTGCCTGCAGTGCCACGGCAACAACCAGGTCATCAACGGTGTGCTCGCCCCGCAAGTAAGCCACAACAGGCTCTGCGGCGGCAAGGCCACGCCCTGCATCGAATGCCACATGCCCAGAATGACCTACATGGGCCGAGACCCGCGCCGCGACCATGCCCTGCACTGGCCCGACCCCCGCATGAGCATGGAGCTGGGCGTGCCGAATGCCTGCCTGAACTGCCACAAGGACAAGGACGACCAGTGGTGCATGGAGCATCTGGAAAAGCGCTATAAAGAAGAGCGTCTCGGCAAGTACCGCCAGCGTTTCCGCGCCGCCGGCCACGCCATGCAGGGCAAAGGCAGCGTGCAGGAGCTGCTGGCAGCCTATGCAGCCGAGGAGATTCCTGCCTGGCGTGCCACGCTACTCGGGCTGCTGGCACAATATCCTCTGCCCCCCGAGGTGCAGGCCACAGCGCTGGGTGCCACGCAGGATTCCGATGCGCTGGTGCGCGCCGCTGCCGCCGAGCTGCTCGGCGGCGATGCTGCCCGCAAGGCACTGGCCGATAAGACACGCTGCGTGCGCCTCGCTGCAGGGTGGAGCCTGTTCCCGAATGCCCTGCCCGCAGGCCACCCCGTGCTGGGTGAAATGCAACGCACTGCCACCCACCAGGCCGACCAGCCCACAGGCGCCATGCAGCTGGCCATGCTGGCCAGCGCAGCAGGTAAACCGGCAGTCGCTGAGGCCCAATACCGCCGCGCTGTGCTGCGCGCCCCCGCCAGCGCTGTGGCGCGCATGGACTACGCCGTGTTCCTTGCGCAGCAGAACCGCCCCGTGGACGCGCTGAAGCAGATGCTTGCCTGCACCGCCGCCCACCCGCAGAATGCCGAAGCGCAATACCGTCTGGGCCTCATCCTCACCGAGCTGCGGCAATATGCCCCCGCCCTGCGCGCCATGCAGAAAGCAGTGAAGCTCGACCCGCAGCATGCTCCAGCCGTTCAGGCGCTCCGCCAGCTTAAAAATTACGTTCGTTAACCTCGTCACTATGGAAACATCTCATATCATTCTCACCGTGCTGGGCGTCATTGTCGGCGCCATCCTCCTGTTTGCTCTGCTGAAAGGCGTCATCAAAATGCTGCTGCTGGCCATTGCCGTGTCCAGCGCCATTGCAGCCTGGATGTTCCTGCAGAAAAACGGCTACACCTATGTGGAATTCATGACGGATGCGCCCCAGCCCTGGATGGTGCAGGCGCTGGCCTGGGGTGCCGCCGTGTTCATTCTGGTGCTTTTCTTCCACGGCATGGTGTGGGTGTCGCAGCTCTTCAATTTCCGCAAGCGCCCCGGCCTCGGCTGTGTGCTTACCACTGTGCTGATGAGCCTGGTGATGATATGGGTATCGGTCATGGGCATCTTCTACTATGGCAACGTGTGCCGCATCCGCTACTACCACGAACTGGCAGAAGCCCAGATGAACCGTAGCTCCATGCCCGATATCCCCTGGTTTGCGCGCACCTCCACCGCCCTGCGCACCTCGCCCGTCACAGGCTGGCTGCAGGCGCTCGACCCCATCGATGACCCGGCGCAGACCAATCTGGCCTGTCTGGTGGCCTTCGGCTGCACGCTGGATGAACCCACCTTCACCACCTTCTACAACACCCAGCTATCCGGCCGCGGCATTCCGCAGCCCACGCGCCTGCTCGACCTCTTCCGAGACCCCGGCCTGCGCACCATGGTGAAGGAAGGTCGCTTCGTCTCCCTGCTGGAGAACGAACGACTCAACACCGTACTGCGCTTCCGCAACACCGAGGAGAAGATGCGAAATATCCTCTAAAAGAGAGCGGTGGAATGATGTAACTATGCCCCCATTTACGCGTAGGCAAAATTAGAGAGATTTCTGTTTTCTGCTCGCTAAAGTCAATTGTGAATTTGAAAAATCTGCACAAATGTCTCATTTATGCAGATTTCACCCTTTTGGTGTACAGACATGCTGGGGAGGCTGTCTGCCTCCCCTATCCCCTCCGACCACGGAGAGAGCTTCTCGCTCT
>JBGVNQ010000016.1:0-10794 GCA_045125705.1 Akkermansia sp.
CTTCGGGCTCGTGCTACGGCACAAAGCCGCCGCGCGGTACATTAGACTTGCATCATAGCAAATATAATGATACAAAACTCACGCGCAAAAGTGTAACCTATGTAGTTGAACTAAAGTGTTACCCATGTGAGTGGCGCGCCGGGACTTTAGTCCCCCCCCCCAATGCTTATATTTTCGGGACTAAAGTCCCGTGCTCCGAAAGATTTGCCACCAGCCAAATTCTCATTTGCCTTTTTCACAAAACAATCGCCACCGCGGTGGGGCGGTGGCGATGGAGAAAGGAAACTCCCCCACCGGCAGGCCGGCGGGGGAGGGTTGAAGTTTAGAAGTCGTAGCGGAGACCGACGTTGGCGCTCACGCCGGTGTAGTCGGGGCGCATGTTCAGGTCGGCATCGAAGAACAGGGTGGTCTGCATCTCCATGGGGATGGAGAGACCCACACCGAAGTCGAAGCCGGTGCCGGTGGTATCCACACCTTCCACCTCGCGCATCTTGCCCTGGCCCAGAGCCACCTTGGCGGTATCGGTGGTATCGCCGAAGTCGGAGGTGACCATGGCGCGTACCTCAAGCACAGCGTTGCGCTCGAACACGCTCTCGTACATCACGCCCTGGTAGCGGAAACCGGCGGCGATGGTGCCGTAGGTGTAGGAACCGCCATCGTAGCTGAGCGCAGCGTTGCCGATGCTGCCCTTTTCTTCATAGCCGTCCACCTTGGCGGAGGTGATGCGGGCGCTGACGATGGGCTGGATGATGTGCGTGAACTCGTTATTCAGACCCAGCGTGTAGCCCACCTCGTAGTAGGCGGAGAAGGTGGAACCGGAGGTATCGCCTTCGGCAGTGTAGCTGCCCACCGTGCGCTCCAGGGTCATGTCGTTCTGGCCGGCGGTCAGGATGAGCATCTGCGTCCATCGGCCCGTCTGGTGGCGGGCAAACAGGTTCACGTAGTAAGCGTTGCTGTCGCCGGTGGCCTTGTCGGCATGGTCGGACTCGATTTCACCATAGGAAGCCGAGAGGGACATACCGGCGGTGACAGTTTCTGCGAGGTCGATGTTGGCACCCACAGTAGCACCCCAGGCGGTGTAGTCATAGCCAGGAGCCTCATCGGAGGTCTTGGTGGTGGAGAAGGCGCCATCTGCCTGAGCCCAGGCCTGGATGCCGGCGTTCTCCCAGTCGGCGTTGCCACCCATCTGGATGATGCGGTTGCGCAGGCTGTTCTGCACATTCTGTACACCACGGCGCTGGGAATCAGCCAGAGCAGTGAGGGAAGCACCGGACATGGAGTCAAGAATCTGGCGGCGAGCCTCAACACTGGGGTTCTCCATCACCATACCCATGGCATCATGCAGCGCGGCGAGGGTACCACCGGAAGAGAGCTTGCAGGCTTCGTTCACGGCGTCCATTGTGGCCTGACGCACTTCGCTGCCGCCGACGAGTTCCTTCTTGATGACACTTTCCTGATTCTTGCCTTTCAGCACCAGTTCGCCGTTCTCGTTGACATCAAGCTCTGCGACGGTATAGGCCTGCACCTTGAAGGTGGAGTTCGACTTATTGAGTGCGCGGGCATCAACCGTACCTCCGTCGGTGGTTTCCAGAAGGGTGTATTCGAAGGATTCTCCGTCCTTAACAGTGAACTCATCACCGGAGGCATCGATGTCCACGCGGTTAAGTGTCAGTGTTATACTGGTGGAATTATCCGTTTCTTCCTGGGTCAGCTTACCATCGAAGGTCAGTTTTGCACCGCTCGTTGCGGCATACTTGAAGGTGTTGCCGGCCTCACCACCGAAGCTGGGAACATTGCTCAGCGTCATGTTGTAGATAGTGGCATCGCCCAGTGTGCGGAACTTGCCGTTTTCCATGGACAGGCTGTTAATCGTCACCTTGTCACATGTGGTGAGATCGCCGCCCTTGATGGCTACGTTGTTCAGCGTGGTGTTGTCCGAAGCAGTGAGCCCGGATGTGGTGGTCACCTGAAGCGTGGTGCTATTGCCGCCCAGGTAATGCCCTTCACCCAGCACAATGCTCTTTGCGGTGATGCTGTCTGCCAATGTGCTGCCGGCCGATGTAGCGGAGCCTGCCACGACAACCGCGTTCGTCATGGAGACGTTCTCATACACGGTATCCGTGGAGGATGCAGCGCGGCGAAGTGCCAGCGTAGCGACCTCAGGCTGCTTACCCGGCACAGTCAGAGTCGTGACGTTCAGACCGGCAGCCTTGATGCTGTAGTTATCCGGCATGTTGAACGATTCAGCGGTGATGGTGCCGGTGGATATCGTTCCGGAGATGCTCATGCTCAGCACACCGCCCTGATGGGCGAGACCGGTGGCAAGTGTGCCGATTTCAGCGTAGCTCACGTTGGAGCCTTCCATGGTTTCAGCAATCAGCACACCGTCCTTGGTAAGGAATGCGATATCTACACCGCCATTGATGTGCTTGGAACGCAGGAAACGCAGGCCGGTGTTCTGAATATCGGAACGCATGGCGTAATCCACGGTCGGGGTGATATCATAGAAGATATCGGTTCTGCCGCTGAAGAGCTTCTGCGCGGTGCCATCCTGGGTGGTGATGCTGATCCACGGGCTGTAAATGCCGGTGGCGGTAGCATTGTCTACCGTCAGCCATGCCTGAGGCACGTCGGCAAGTACGTTGGTAATAGCAGAGCCGTCGGCGTTTACTCCTGTACCGATGTAGACTGCGTTGTCGCTGGTCAGTGTGCCAATTTCGGCGCCGCCGAATACGAAGAGGCTGCCTCCGGAGAGTTCCACCTCCTCGGCCACAAGAGTGGACCCGTGCGGGTCCTCTGTCTTGATGCCGCCGCCGTTCTGCACCAGACCGGCAGAGCTGACAAAGATGCTGCCGGCCGTGACCTTCCTGGCCTTGGTGATGCCGGATTGAAGCTGGATGTCGCTGGCTTCAATGTTGCCGGTGACTGTCAGATGGGAATCGACGATAAGGGTGCCATCTGTGGAAATTCCTGATGCTGTCAGGTGGGATATCAAGCCTCCCGTCTGTACTGTTTCACCGACTTTGTTGAGGCCCATCACGGCTTTGCGGCCGTTGATGACGATGTCGCCACCTTCTATCTCATTGATGAAATATCCACCCTTGGAGTTGGAGGTATCAATAGCTTCGCTGTACAGCTGCAGGTGCATCTCCGTGCCTGCGATGGGACGGGCAACAGCGTAGGCGTCTTCCATCGGCCCCTGAACGGGTACGTATGTTTCGCCAACCGTCTTTTCTATGGCTGTATGAGGGTTCTTGGAGTCGTCCCACACGAGAATCGTTTCCTCTCCGATCTTTACGCTCTGCGGTCTGGTTACGACGATTGTTGTGCCAGGCTGCTTGGATACCAGATTGGGATTATTCGGATCCATGACAGGCTTGACATGCTGGACAAGGTCAGGTACATAATCCAGAGTAATCGTGTATACTACCTGGCCGGAGACATTGCGCACATCGTATTCATACGAGACAGTTGTTACAGCTGCTTCGCCTTCACCGGTAGTGGTTTCAACTTTGCGAATTCCGTATTTCTCGAATTGCTCGTCGGTCCAGTTGCAATCAGCCCATGCCCGATAAACCGGACTACCATCTGCAACGTCAACTGTTTCGTAGTAAACAGCAGGTACGCCTCTTTCGCCGATATTTACCTGGTCAGGTCTGGTGTAGACGTTTTTCTTCTCATCGTTCTGAAGGGGAGCATCGATGGTGGAAGAATAAATCGGGTTGCCGTAATCATCGTATACAGGGGTCCCTAATACGTTACCGTCAACATAACCCCAGGCAAGCTTCGGCACCAATACGGGTTCGGTGATGTCGACGACCTGGGGCTTTGTCTTTGCAACTTCGTCACGCATAATAATCTGGCTCTGCGTGCCGATGTTGCTGGCGTGCATGTTGAGAATAATGTTGCCGTTGCCCTTGGGTGACAGAACCACCGTGCTTTCGTTCGCAATTTCGGCAAAAGTGATGCTCTTGTTTTTGTCGGTATCCTTGATGGCGAACCAGTACCCTCTATTATCCCCTGCAGTGGCTTCCTGGATACGGAGTCCGGTGATATCGAGTTTCTTTTGAGCAAGATGCGCTTCGAATTCTCCCTGCGTTCCCTGGAATGCCTCACCTTCCTGCAGGTTATTACCATAGCGCTTGAGGCCGGTGTTGTCGATTTCGAGGATGGTGGTGCCCGTGCCGACGATGCGGAGACCACAGGCGCCTTCGCTCAGGGCAGTTTTATCTATCACCTTGATGTCGACTCGGAGATTCTGGTCGCAGATGGTGCCGAAGCCGGCTACTGCCTGCGGGTCAGCGGAGTAGGGGTCTACCGTGTAGGTGATGGTGCCGTTGTCAAGCTCGTAGTCCTCGCCATCGCCGATAGCTTCCGTAAGAATCAGGGCGCCCTTGGAACCGGTGAAGGTAATGGTGTCGCTTACGGTCTGCTTGTCGGTCGACAAGCTGGGGTTGGTGCATACCCAGCTGCCGAAACCACGATATTCCCCGTTGATTTCATCGTAGTACGGGTTGCCGAACTCATCAGAATGCAGCAGTCTGTTAATGCTGGTGTCTCCGGATATCATCCAGGAGGCCACGGGAACCCAGGGGTAGGTGCGATCCAGACCCTGGGAGTACTGCGTGGCTTTCACCTGACCACCACCGGCCACGGAATAGGCGGGGCGGTCATCTTCGGTCCAGCCGAACAGGTTCTTCGGCATCACATAGTTGTCCATGACGACGGTGCCTGTGTAGTGGCTTTCAACCTCGCTGAGAATGGCGTGGCCATCGTCGTTGGAAAGGATATAGGCACCAACCAGGGTGAGTGCACCATAGCGGCCATTCTCCACAGCAAGAGGCTGACCACCATCGGCGTCCCAGGCCAGGATGACGCGGAGGCTGACAGCATCATCGAAAATGTCTTTGACCCAGTCGCGGCCCACATTGCCGATGAGGATATTGTTGCGCAGTCTGTCCGTATCGTCCAGTGTGGTGCCGATGCGCAGATCACCGGTGGGAGAAAGGAAGATGGCAAGGGAGTTCGCAGCGTTCAGGGTTACCTCATCGGTTTCCGGGTCAACAGTGGCACCTGTGGTGCAGAAGATGTTCATGCCGAGCGCTTCGTTGTCCTCCACTACCGGGCTGAGGTTGTAGGCGTCGAGGGTAAGCACCCAGTCCTGCAGGTTGGCATCGGGCATGTAATCCAGGGCGAAACCATCACTGGGCTTATTGTTTTCCAGTTCAGTAACAGTGCCTTTTTCATACGAAGCCCACCATTCTGTCTGGTAGGGCAGTTTGCCGATTTCCTTGTACGTACAGCCAGAGCTGCTGAAGGTGGCGGCCTGGACGGTAGTAGTGAGCGCGGCTCCGACTGTCAGAACAGCCAGCAGGGCAGCACGAAGTCCTTTCGGGAGGTGGAGTTTCATATTGTAGGATTTTTCTTGGAAAAATTTCGAAGGTGAGGAACGGGGATACCGCTCATTCCACACTCTACCAAAAGCCCCACGGTATGGCAAGGTCAAAATGACAGCTGGCGTAAAATTATCTCATGGCTGCCCGAAAATAGAAAAATACGCGCTGAATAATGAGCTGATCCGCGTTAAATCGGCAATTGGCGGGGCGAAAGTTTAATCCGGAGCGGGGGACTTCAGTCCCCCCTCCCAATGCTTGTGTTTTCGGGACTGAAGTCCCGTGCCCCGACAGATTTGCACCCCGCCAAATCCCAGGTTGGCGGGATGTAAACAAAAAATCGCCCCCGCTCCAACCGATGCGGCAGAGTGGGGGCGCTGTGAATATCCGGAGCCTGTTTTAATGCGAGAAGGCCTCGGCGGGGATATCGGCCACGGGGGTCTGGGTGCCGTGCTGCGGGCCGCGGTTCCACTGCAGGCGCATGGTGCCGGGGGCGCCGGGACCCTGCACCACGGTGATGGTGATGGCGTGCTTGCCTGCCTTGAGCGGAATACCCTTCTTACCCGTCTGCTCAGCGATGGCTTCATCGGTATTGATGGCGGCGGATTCATTCACCGTGCTGCCGGGGGTGTAGTTGAAGTCGGCATCGATGAGCTGGAAGTTGTGCAGCTTGATATAGGCCTTGGTGCCGGGCACATCGCTGAGGGTGAGGTAGAAGTGCCAGTGGTTGCCATCGTCGGGGATATTGATATAGCCCTTGAACTCGGTGATGCTGCCGGCGGGCAGCTGCTCAGCCGTGGGGGAGCTCACGGTGCCCGTGGTGGCCTGGGCGGCGGCGGGCAGGGTGTCGAACTCCGGCACCCAGGGGCAGGTGGCACTTACGCGGCGCATGGCCAGGCCGGGTTGGGTGGCGGTGGGGGCATCGGCGGGCACCAGGGTCATATCATAGTGGCGGAAACCACCGCAGCCGTTGTTGCGGCGGCCGGCGGCGGGGTCGCGGGTGTAGTCGTAGGCGCGGCGGGTGTGGAGCACGGCGGCCTTCAGCTTGTCCTGAATGCCGGGGAGCTGGGCGGCGATGTTGGTGGCCTCGTGGGAGTCGGCCTCCACATCGTACACCTCGAAATCATCCTGGGCGCTCTTTATATTCGTGCGGATAGCCTTGAGGTAGCGGCCGTCCTCGGCGCGGAAGCCGATGACCTGCTGCTCGCCGCGGCTGCGGCCCTTCTTGTTGGGCGCATAGTCCTGGTACTGAGCCATGCCGCCGCCGAAGCTGTATTCGGAGTAGACCACGCCGTCCTTCTGGGCGGCATCGTTGCCCTGCAGCGTGGGCAGCAGCGAGACGCCGTCGCAGCGCATGGGCTTGGGCATGCCGGCCAGGTCGGCAAAGGTGGCCATCCAGTCGTGGAACTGGCTGGGGAAATCACTGTTGTGGTTCTGCTTGATGAGGCCGGGGGCATACACCAGGCAGGGCACGCGCAGGCCGCCTTCCCACAGGTCGCGCTTGATGCCGTCCATGGGCCCGTAGCTGCGGAAGAAGGCGGGGTTCTGGGCGGGGGCAGGGTGGTCCTGGAATCCCCATACGGCGCCGGGTTCATTGTGGGGCCCGTTGTCGCTGGTGAAGACCACGAAGGTGTTCTTGTCGATGTTCAGGTCGCGCAGCAGCTGCATAAGGTCGCCCATGGCGTCGTCCACGCGGGTAATCATGGTGGCGTGGCGCTGGGCAGAGTTGATGGCACCCTGGGCACCGCCGCCGAAGCGCTTGGCGGCGTATTCCTTCCATTCGGCGTTGTCGCGGTACTGGGGGTAGATGTAGGAATCCCACTTACCCGTGGCGGTGTTGATCATCTTGCCGGGGGTGCCGAGCCACTGCACGCCGCCCTTCAGGCCGCCACCCGCGGGGTAGGGGGCACTGGGAATAGCCAGGCGGGCATGCGGGGCGATGAGCGTGAGCGCCAGGAAGAAGGGTTTCCCGGGCGTGGCCTTCATGTGGTCGGTAATCCACTTCTTGCTTCGGGCGGTGTAGAGGTCGGTGCTGTAGCAGGTGTCCAGCCCGGGGGTGATGAGCACATCACCATCCCACACGGCGTTCATGTGGGTTTCGGGGTCGGCGTTGCTTTCCTCCTTGGCGTAGTGGCGGTGGCCGGCCAGGTGGTTGTTGTAGCCGAAGAAGTAGTCGAACCCGCGGCGGGTGGGCCAGGCGGCTGCCGTGGTGGGCGTGCCGCCGCTCTCCATGCCACCGCCTATGCCCCATTTGCCGATGAGGGCGGTGGCATAGCCGGCCTCGCGCAGCACGCTCGCGAGCGTGTGGGAGTTCTCCAGCGCGGCGTCAAAGCTGTTGTTGCGGATGACTTCGGTGTGCCCCTGGTGGGTGCCGCTGAAGATGGAGGCACGCGCCGGTGCGCACACGGGCGCGGCGGTGTAGTGGCGGCGCAGCTGCACGCCCTGCTGGGCCATCTGAGCCAGGCTCGGGGTGCTGATGGCGGGCGGGCGCACCGTGCCGTCGGCACAGGTGGCAGGCACATTGATATTGAGGTCGCCCCAGCCCATGTCATCCACCAGCACGAGGATGATGTTGGGCTTGTCGGCGGCACTCACCACCTGGCCCGCGGCCAGCAGAAGGGATAAGGCGAGATGTCGGAGTTTCATGATAAGGAATCTGTGTGTGAAAACGGAAAGCCGCATAAGCTGCGGCGGTATACGCTGAGCTTATTCTAGCATATCGCCAAAGGTGTTTGCAACTACAAACGCGCTGCGAGGGATATTTACGGGACTGAAGTCCCATGCTCCGAACATAGTGGCGCGGCAGTTTTAGCTTGATTTGACGGGGAAAATCGGGTAGGAGTATGAATATGTACAGGAAATGTCTGCTTTTGCTGGGGTGCCTGGCCGGCACCTTATCCGCTGCCACCGAGCCTGCACCGTATGGCCCGCTGCCTACGAACCAGCAGGTGGATTGGCTGCGCATGGAGTGGTATGCCTTTGTGCACTTCGGGCTGAATACCTACACAAACCGCGAATGGGGCTATGGCGATGAATCGCCCCGTCTGTTCAACCCGGGGAACTTTGATGCCGAGGCCATTGTGCGCACCTTCAAGGGCGCAGGGATGAACGGCATGATCTACACCGCCAAGCACCACGATGGATTCTGCACCTGGCCCACGCTTTCCACCGGGCACAATATCACCGAGTCTCCGTGGAAGGGCGGCAAGGGCGATGTGGTGCGTGAGTTTGCCGATGCCTGCCGGAAGCACAATTTCCCCTTCGGTACCTACCTTTCCCCCTGGGACAGAAACTGCGCGGAATATGGCCGCAAGGGGTACCTCGATGTGTACTACAAGCAGATTGAGGAGCTGCTCACCCAGTACGGCCCGATATTCGAAATCTGGTTCGATGGCGCCATGGGTGGCGATGGCTACTACGGCGGTGCCCGCCAGCACCGCAACATCGGCCAGGCCGATACCTACTACAACTACGAGCAGGTGGTCAGGAACATCCGCCGGCTGCAGCCCGACTGCATCATCTGGGGTGCTGCCAAGCGCGGCGATGTGGTGTGGGGCGGCTCGGAAAAGGGCTTTGTGAAGTACCCGCTCTGGAACGTGCAGAACAACAAGTGGATTTCGCTGGAGGGCGACACCCCCATCAATGGCCGCGGCTGGTTCTGGCACCCGGGGCAGGCCAACAACGTGAAGAGCCCCGAGCACCTCATGCAGGTCTATATGTCGAGCGTGGGCCGCGGTGCCAACCTGATTCTCAACCTCGCGCCGAACCGCGATGGTCGCCTGGATGCGGCCGATGTGGCCTCGCTGGAGGCTTTCGGCAGGATGCGCAGCCGCCTGCTGGCTAAGGACTACGCCCTCGGCGCCAAGGTGACGGCCTCGGAAGTGCGTGGCGGGGATAAGCGCTTCGGCGGCCAGGCTCTGACCGATGGTGATATGGAAAGCTACTGGTGCCCCGAAGATGCCACCACCACCCCGACAGCCGAAATCGAGCTGCCGGAGCCGACCACCTTCGATGTCATCCGCCTGCGCGAGCAGATTCGATTGGGCCAGCGTGTGGAGGCTTTCCGGGTGGATGCCTGGGTGGATGGCGCGTGGAAGACCATCGTGGAGCCCGGCAAGCCGGGTGAGGTGGAGAGCCAGTTCAACCTGCGCGGCGGCAAGGGCCACACTATCGGCAACCAGGTGATGCGCTGGCTGAAGGAGCCCGTGACCACCAACAGGCTGCGCCTGAGCATCACCCGCTCCAAGGCCTGCCCCTGCATTTCCGAGTTCTCGCTGCTGCGTATGCCCACGGCTGAGGAGGCTGAGCAGGTGGCTACGGCAGATGCCGCCGATAAGCCGCTGAGCAGCCAGGGCTGGACCTACAGCGGTTTTGCCGCCGGGCAGGCAGGTCTCGCCTTCGATGGCAAGGCTGATACCATGTGGAGCATCGGCCGCACGCCTTCGCATTTCGTGGTGAACATGCAGAAGCCCGCCATGGTGAGCGGCATCTCCTACCTCCCCCGCAAGGACGGCAAGACCCAGGGCATGACCTCCCGCTACCGCATTGAGGTGAGCATGGATGGCACGAACTGGAAGAATGTGGCCGAGGGCGAGTTCGGCAACCTGCGCGCCAATCCGGTGGAGCAGTTTGTCACCTTCGAGCCGCAGAAGGCCCGCTATGTGCGCTTTTTCTCCACTGCCGCGCTCGATGGCGTGGGCAGCAGCGTGGCCGAGCTGAAGATTATCGGCCGCCCCGCAGGCAATTGATAACGCCCGGGAACGTTGTTTTGACTACCGGCGGCTGCTGCGCGAAAGGTGCTGCAGCCGCCGTTTATGTTCACGGGACTGAAGTCCCGTGCTTCGATAGATTTGCGGCGCGCCTGCCGGCTCAGAATGAATGGGCCTTCTTCATCTGGCGGCGGTGGTGCAGCAGGGCGAGGAGCAGGGCCAGGCTGGCCGCGAGTGCTACACCGGTGAAATACAGCGGCAGGTGCCAGGAATCGGGGTCGTGGGCAGCGGCAGCCCTGGCCAGAGGCAGGGTGAGCGGCAGGTGCCAGAGGGTGCCCAGCAGGGTGATGATGCTCAGGCTGCGGCGGTTGATGCCCCCGCAGCGGAACAGGATGCTGCGAACCAGGGCCGCCACCGCTGCGGCCACTGCCATGCCCACGGGAAGCAGCGCACCGATGGCGCCCGCGGTTTCGCGGATTCGCTCGGGGGTGATGGCCTCGCCCGCCAGCTGGCTCAGTGGTTCGTAGCAGAGAAAGGCAAACACCACCCCACCATAGCTCATGGAGAGGTTGAACAAGCGGCGATAGGCAAAGGGATCCTGCATGGCGTCGGGTTTCACTTTAACCGATATGCGGCGCTTTGTATATGCTGATTTGTGGCAGTTGTTGGGGGGGGCCCCCCCCCCCCCCCCC
>JBGVNQ010000017.1:0-20003 GCA_045125705.1 Akkermansia sp.
TTGTGGCGGGGCACACAGACCCCCGCAACGTACCCGAGCGCAGCGAGTGTATTTCATCGCGGCTTCAGCTGCGATTTCATCCGCCCGCAGGGAGGATTTCATACACGCGCAGCGTGGATTTCATTGCTTGTCACGGCGTAGAGAGCAAGCTCGGAGACGGAAGCAGCGGAAACGGCTATAGACCAGAATCGGCAATTGGCGGGGTGCATATCTGTCGGAGCACGGGACTTTAGTCCCGAAAATATAAGCATTGGGGGGACTGAAGTCCCCCGCTTCGAATAAAAACTTCTGCTCGCCAATCTCGGATTTGTCTCTACCACTTCATGATGCCAACGCATAATTTATTGCTTGGACCAGCAAATCTGAAACAGACCCAGGATTTTTGAAGACACTTGATTTGGGGTTGCACGGGACGGAAAATTGTGAAACAATACAGCGCATGCAGAATGATACCATTGCAGCTCTGGCTACAGCCCCCGGCACCGGGGCGCTGGCGGTGATTCGTGTGAGCGGGCCGGATGCGCTCCGCGTGGTGCAGGGGTGCATCGGTGGGCGTGCGCTGCAGCCGCGTCTGGCCACACTGGTGCGCGTGCGCGATGCCCGTGGCTGCGTGGTGGATGAATGCGTGGCCACCTGGTTTGCGGGGCCTGCGAGTTTCACGGGTGAGGACACGGTGGAGCTGAGTTGCCACGGCGGCATGCTGGTGACGCGACGCGTGCTGGAGCGCCTGCTGGAGTGCGGCGCACGCCCTGCCGAGCCGGGCGAATTCTCCCGCCGCGCGTTTGAGAACGGCAAGCTCGACCTGACCCAGGCCGAGGCGGTCATGGATATCATTTCCGCAGGCAGCGACCTTGCTCTGCGCGCGGCGCAGAACCAGCTGCAGGGGGTTATCGGTTCGCAGGTGGAGGCCGCAGCTGATGTGCTCATCAACGTGGCTGCCCATGTGGAGGCCTATATCGATTTTCCCGAGGAAGACATTGCGCCCGATACCACGGAATCCCTGCTGGCCCAGCTGGATGAGGTGGAGGCTATGCTGCGCCGCCTGCTGGCCACAGCAGATGAAGGCCGACTGCTGCGTGAGGGCGTGCGCACGGCCATCGTGGGTGCGCCGAATGTAGGTAAATCCAGCCTGCTGAATATGCTGCTGGGCTATGAGCGTGCCATTGTGAGCAGCACGGCGGGCACTACGCGCGATACCATTGAGGAGAGCGTGGCGCTGGGTGGCCTGCGCCTGCGGCTCATTGATACCGCAGGGCTTCATGAAAGTGCCGATGCCATCGAATGCGCCGGCATGGAGCGCAGCCGCCGCGCCGGGGCCGAGGCCGACCTCCTGCTCGAGGTGGCCGATGTGACCACCCCGCGCTGCCCCATTGACCTGCCGGAGACGGGTGCCCACCACCTGCTGGTGCTCAATAAGTGCGACCTCCCCGCGCATGCCGACTGGGCAGGGGAGTCCTCGGCTATCCGTATTTCCTGTGCGGCGGGTACGGGACGCGAGGAGCTGGAAGCAGCGGTGGAGCAGCTGTTCCTGCGCGAAAGCGGCGAGCGTGATTCCCTGGCCGCCATCAATACCCGCCACCGCCATGCCCTGGTGCAGGCGCTGGAGTACCTGGCCGCCGCCCGCGCCGCCCTGCAGGCAGGCGAATCCCCCGAGTTTGTGGACGTGGATCTCCGCGCCGCACTTGATGCCCTGGGTTCCATTACGGGCCGCATCGATATCGACGATATCCTCACCCGCGTGTTCTCGACTTTTTGTCTGGGGAAGTGATTGATACACCGTGAAGGTGTGAGGGTGGGGGAGCAGTGTGCGTTTCACCCCATGCGGGGTGAAAACGAACCCGCGTCCGCCCCCCGGCCCTTTGCTGACGCAAAGGGTAAACCTGCCCAGAGGTGTCTGGTCAGGCCGGGGGCAGGAAAGCACACTGTGCTTTCCTGCCTCATCCGTGCAGCATGGTGAACCATGGTCACTTGACGAGGATGCGGGTGTGAGAGGCCCGGCGCGTAGTAACAAAAAAAAGACACACCTTCACGGTGTGTCTTTTTTTTGTTAAACGAAGCGGACGGGGCTCGAACCCGCGACCTCAGCCGTGACAGGGCTGCGCTCTAACCAAACTGAGCTACCGCTCCGTCGGATTTACCGATTCACCGCTTTGCAGCGGGAACGCGCGCATTATACAGATGAACTTCCGGCATTGCAAGCCTTTTTTTGCAAAAATACGAAAAAAAGCATGACAAAAAGATGACAAGGCCCTCCGGGGTGGAATTTCATTCGGGGCACGGGACTTCAGTCCCGTTTTTCGATGAAATTTCCCGCAAGCTCCTGTCTTTGTGAATGATTGGCCGCTTATTTGTGGTCGTGCAGGCTTTCGTCGTTCTGCACGGCGTCGAAGAGCGAGCGGTAGGCGGGCAGGCGCCAGTTCATGTACACCGCGGTCATGCGCACGGCGAATACCACAATGGTGCCCAGGATGTAGGACAACTCGTAGGGGCAGTTGAAGTACTGCATGATAACGAAAAGCAGTGAGCCCGAGAACGCCGCCGAGGCATACACTTCCTTGGAACGGAAGACGTAGGGTACGTTGCCGGTGAGAACATCGCGCAGAATACCGCCGGCCACACCCGTGCACACTCCCATGCATATGCAGACGATGCCTGGGCAGCCCAGGTAATAGGCCTTGGCCGCACCCAGCAGGGTGAAGAAGGCCATGGCGAAGGTATCGGCCACGCGGATGGTGCCGGGCGGCGGATTCCAGAAGCGGGTGATGTAGAACATGGCCAGCGAGGTGCCCAGTGCCATGTAGAGGAACTGCACATCATGCCCGGTTACCCAGTATACCGTGAGCGGTGTGCCGTTCTGCGTGAGCATGCCGGAGAGCAGGATGTCGCGCACCGTACCACCGCCCAGTGAGGCAATGGTGCCGCAGACCAGCACGCCTACGATATCCATGCGCACGCGGCTGGAAGCCGTGGCGCCGGCAATGGCGCCCACCACCGTGGCAAACACGCAGCAGAAGTAGTAGAGCGGGTGCTGCTCAAAACTGGCCACGGATTCGAGGCCATCCAACCGGCATGACTCGAGAGGTATCATGAATTCAATGCTTTAGACAGGAGCCAGAGGATGAAGACCACCAGCAGCACCGGCCACAGCAGCTTGATGGCGCCGATGGCGACTACGATGAAGGCCACCACCCCCAGCAGGAAGATGAGCACCGGCCCCAGCAGGCCGCTGCGGCGCAGCACGGTGAAGAGCCCGGGGTTGCGCTCTTCCTCCTCCTCCTCGCGGAGGTTCACGGTGCTGAGCGGGCGCCAGGTGTTGTTGTCGGCGCGGCGCACCCAGGTCTGGTCGGTGATGGTGCCGCTGGCGCGGAGGCGCACCAGGTCAGCCCCGCTCACGGGGCCGACCTTCTCGGTGCCGGTGTCGTAGTAGAACTTTCGGGACATGGGGAAATCAGGGTAGTTGGGTCGGGTGAATCAAATCAGGCGTGAATCGCGCGGCCATCTGCAGCCAGCACTGCCTCGTGAATAGCTTCGGAGAGCGTGGGGTGGGCGTAAATCATGGTGTTGAGATCCTCCTCGGTCATCTCGCTGCTCAGCGCAAGACCGGGTGCGGTAAGCAGCTCGGTGGCGTTGTCGCCCACGATGTGGGCCCCCAGCAGCTCGCCGTTCTCCTTGCCGAAGAGCAGCTTCACAAAGCCCTCGGTGTCGCCGCCGGCCACAGCGCGGCCGATAGCCTGGAAGGGGAACTTGCCTACCTTGTACTCCACGCCGGCTTCCTTGAGCTCGCGCTCGCGCTTGCCCACGCTGGCCACCTGCGGGTGGCAGTAGGTGCAGCCCGGCACGTGCACCGGCTGCTTCGGGGCGTGGCCCTCCACAAACATGCCTTCCACGGCCTGCTCGGCCTCGTAGCTGGCGGTGTGGGCCAGCATGATGCCGCCGATGCAGTCGCCCACGGCATACACGCCTTTGATGCTGGTCTCGTAGCGCTCATTCACCTTGATGAAGCCGCGCTCCGTGAGCTCCAGACCGGTGGCCTCGGGCACCACAGGCACCACACCGATGGCCACGAGGCACACATCGGCGGTGATTTCCTGCACCTTGCCGTTCTTGGCGGTGATGGTGGCGGTGACGCTTTCTCCGTTGTCCTTCAGGGCGTCCACCTTGGCGCCGGCCATGCAGGTGATACCCTGCTTCTTGAAGGAACGCTCCACCGCCTGGCTCACGTCGTCGTCCTCATTGGGCAGGATGCGGGGCAGAGCCTCCACCAGGGTCACCTTGGTGCCGAAACAGTGGTACACATAGGAAAGCTCGCTGCCGATGGCGCCGGAGCCAATCACAATCATGCTCTGCGGAAGCTTCTTCATGACCAGGGCGTCCTTGCTGCCGATGATGGTCTTGCCGTTGAAGGGGAACACGGGCACCTCGCGGGTGCGGGCACCGGTGGCAATGAGAATCTGCGGGGCTTCCAGCGTGGTCACTGTGCCGTCGGCAGCGGTCACTTCCACCTGGCCGGGGCCGGTGATGCGGGCTTCGCCGCTCACGTTTTCAATCTTGTTCTTCTTGAAAAGGAAGGCGATACCGGCGGAAAGGCGGTCGCTGATCTGGCGGGAGCGGCCGATGACGGTATCCCAATCGACGCTGAGGCCTTCGGTCGCGATGCCGAACTCGGCGGCACGCTTGTTGATGGTGTTGTACACCTCGCCGTTCTTCAGCAGGGCCTTGGTGGGAATGCAGCCCCAGTTCAGGCAGGTGCCGCCCACGCGCTCGCGCTCCACGCATACCACGCTCTTGCCCAGCTGGGCAGCGCGAATTGCACCTACATAGCCGGCAGGGCCGCCACCAATCACAATCAGGTCGTAACTCATGCCTGCATTCTACTCTTTCCCCGCGCGCGTGGCAATGAAGAATATGGCATTATGACCGTAAAAACGAGCGTAGAAGAAAATGGAGGATTTGCAGGGGTGTAAATCTGTCGGAGCACGGGACTTCAGTCCCGATTAAACGCTCCATAATTTACGGGATTGAAGCCCCGCAGCTTTTCGGGCTGCGGGGCTTTCGGTTTTAGAGGATGGAAGCGAGAGCTTCTTCGGCCAGCAACTTGCAGTTGCGCAGGTCGAGCTTGCCGGTGGGCAGAATCGGGATGGCTTCCACAGGCACGATGTACTTGGGAGCCCAGAGGGTGGGCATCTGGCGCTCTGCCAGGGCTGTACGGATGCTCTGCAGAATCTGCTTTTCCTCAGAGCTGCGCTGGTGGGCATCCAATGCGGAAAGCAGCACGATGGCCTCGCCCTTCTGCTCGTCGGTCACGCCGGTGATGGCAATCTGCACACCGCCTTCGGCAGCCGGGTCAATCTGGAAGATATCGGTGAGCGCCTGCTCCACGGCTTCGTGGGGCACCATTTCGCCGCCAATCTTGGAGAAGCGGGAAAGTCGGCCACCCAGGGTGATGAAACCGTTGAGGTCCATCTTGCCGATATCGCCGGTCTTGAACCAGCCATCCTTGAAGAGGGTGGGATTCAGGTCTGCCTTGCCGACATAGCCGGTGAAGATGTTGGCACCCTTGAACCAGATCATGCCCTGCTCGGTGAGCGGCAGTTCCTTGGTGTCGTCGTCCACATCGGTGATGCGCACGGCAATACCCGGCAGCGGGATGCCGATGGTGCGGGGCAGGTAGCCGGGCACATAGAATGCAGAGCCGGGAATCATCTCGGCGTTCGGCATGTTCACGGCGCATACGGGGGAAGCCTCGGTGAGGCCGTAGCCTTCCAGCAGGGTCACGCCGCAGCGCTCCTTGAACTCGCGCTCCAGGTCGGGCTGCAGTTTCTCGGCACCCACGATGAAGTAGTGCACGGCGGCAAAGGTGTCCTTGTCGGCGCGGCGCAGCATGGCGCGGGCGAAGGTGGGAGTGGCGCACACCACGGTGAGCGAGTAGCGCTTGCAGAGCTCGCACAGGTTGCGGGCATCCGTGGGGTTCGGGTAGGCGCAGTAGCTGTAGCCTGTGAGCAGCGGCAGCATCATGGTCACCGTCAGACCGAAGCTGTGGAAAATCGGCAGACTGGCCAGGAACTTCTCCTCGGTGAGCGGGATGCGGTTGGCACACTGGGCCACGTTGGCCAGCACCATGCGGTGGCTGAGCACCACGCCCTTGGGCTCACCGCTGGAACCGGAGGTGAAGAGCATCACGGCCTCGTCGTTGTTGCGGCGGGCATCGGTGTCGAACATCTTGCAGATGACGTTGGCCGGGGCGGCCTTGGCCATGAGCACGTTGGTGATGAGATTCTTCTTGTTCAGGTTCTTGAGCAGGTCTTCCACGATGATGAGCTGGTCCTCAGGCGGCCAGGGGAAGGTGTCCAGCTTCTGCATGAACTTGCGGGCCGTGATGAAGGTCTTGAGGCCGGCCTGGCGCACGGTGCTTTCAAATGCAGCCTTGGAGGAAGCGTAGTTGATGAGCACGGGGGTCACACCTGCCAGCAGGCAGCTCAGGGTGGCGATGGTGCCGCCCGGACCGGGAGGCAGAATCACGCCCATGCGCTTGTCGCCGCGCTCCTTGAGCAGCTTGGCCACGGTCATGGATACACCCAGCACCTTGAAGAAGGGCAGTGTGCTGTGGGTCATGCCATCGATAATCTCGGCCTTGGGGTTGGCCTTCATGGATTTCACAATGGCGGTGGTCAGCGAGCCACGCAGCAGGGGCTGGGCAGCGTAAATCTCGGCGCTGCGCTGCAGCCAGGCGGCCATCAGACGCTCACCCGTTCTCGGGCCGGGGTGCAGCTGGGGCAGGATGCTCAGCTCTTCACTGTAACCGGCCTTCGGTTCACTGCGGAACAGATCCTTCACGGTGTCGGTGTAGTAACCCACGAATACGGGCACGGGGGAAATGTGCAGGCTGCCCACCGTGGAGAGGAAGGGGGAGGGCACGTCGGCATGGCAGCCGCGGGTCTTGCTCACCAGACCGGGCAGGAACACCACGCTGTTGCCCTGGTGCATCTGGTCCAGAATCTGTTCACGCACAGCGCGGGAGGTGGTGTTGCGGAAATCGAAGTATTCGATGTGCACCTTCTTCTTGGTGAGGTAATCCATCACCTCCGGGTGCGGCGGGAAGGTCGGATCCACCAGGTAGCACACCTTGCCGTCCAGCAGCTTGTGCAGAGCCTTGCCCACTGCCACGCTGAGGCGGTTCGGCATGTAGAAGCCGGGGCTCACGATGTTTTCCTCGCCGGTCACGTTGACCGGGTTTCCTTTGAGACTAAGCAGACTTACCATAAGATGTTCGATTGAAGAGTTTCTGTATGTAGAAAAGTTGTTCGGCTCGCAAAAAGCCGCCCGACTGTATCTTGCAGCGGGCGGCTTTTGAGCCCACGGATTCTATGCTAGCATATTATCCGGGTGATTTCCAGCGTAAAACGCTGGTATTGATTAGAATTTGTAGGTGGCGGTCAGGTCACCCACCACAGCGAAGTTGCGGAAGGGTACATAGTAGCCGCCATATGCCTTGGCCTCAGACTTCTCGTTGGCCTTCATACCGCCCTTACCCAGCCAGTTGAAGCTCACAGAGGGAGTGAGGATGAAGTTCTTGGCCTCGTTCACGAACCAGGGGGTGGAAAGCTTCAGCCAGAATGCCTGGGTGCCGTTGGAGCAGGCGTTGTGCTTGGAATCATAGAAGTTGGCGCACCAGCTCATACCGTACTCCAGGATACCGGCCACCTTGATGTCCTCGGGAGTGCCGATGATGGGAGCCTTGAGGCGGGCATGTGCCTCGAACCACCAGCCTTGAATGGTGTCGAAGGTGCGGGCACAGTTCAGGTCTGCGGAGAACCAGGCTACGGGAGTCACCTCGAAGTTGGTCCAGACCTGCTGCATCTTGGAGTCCTTCTGGTGGTCGAAGTGCTTGGCCACCACACCGGGGATACCACCGTGGATGTAGTCGTGACCGAAGGATACGTTCCACAGGTTGCGGGTGTACTTCAGACCGTTGCGCACGATGAACTCGTTCTCGATGTTCTTCTGGGGCATGGGGTGAGCAGTGTCTTTATTAGCCTCATAGGCTGCGTCGAAAAGAGGCATGTCACCAACGGCAGGAGCTGCGGGCAGATGGAATGCACTCTTAGCAAAAGTATCGCGGGTCAGAGTAGTGGGTGCGCCGTACAGAGTGTGACCGGAGAACGGAGCCTTGTAGGAAAGAGCACCAGTGTAGCTCCATGCGCCTTCCTTGCCGAAGTCGTAGCCGAGCTGGATAGCGCCCATGCCAACACCTTCACCCTGTACCACAGCTGTGGTGGGAACATAACCGTGGCAGGTGTAAGCCGTGCCGGCGCCTACGTGCACAGCGCCGCTGAGACGCTTGAAATCCTGAGTAGTAGTGACCGGGGTAACGGTGGTCTCGCCGGCGTATGCAACACCCATCAGGGCGGCCATCATGGTGATAAGGCTCTTTTTCATATTTAGTTTCTGTTGTATTTGTTTTTTTGAAGGGAACCAGCCTACCTTTTCAGTCGCGTTTGCGTAACCTTATGGTCCGGCTCCGCACTCATCTTAACTAAAAACTAGAGTATGGTCAAGAATAAAATCTAGACCATACTCTAGTTTTTTGGCTGAAATTTGATTCTTTTTGGCATTAAATGAGCATTTTTCTTCTCATTCTTGGGAAAATTTGGTATTTCAGCCAACGATTAAGACGCAAAATGACACAAAAAGGAAGAAATATGACAAAAAGGAGCATTTTTATGCCGACACGGTGTGAAAGCTGCTCTGGAAGTATCCGTGTATGTGTATGCGCGCGCAAGAAAGGAAGAACAGGGATTAGCAGGGTAGTCGCTGGTTTTATTTGGAGCGGGGGACTTTCCTGTCACGGCGGCCTGTGAGGGCGTAGCACTTGTGCGAAGCCCCAAGGCGAAGCCGAAGACGGAAGTCCCCTCCAATGCTTGTATTTTCGGGACTGAAGTCCCGTGCTCCGATGGATTTGCGGCTTCCTGAATCGCGGGGTGTCTCTGAGACAGCACGTATTAAAAACTTGCATATGGGGGACAGACGTAGTACCATGAACACGCGCCTGCGCAGGCTGGCCGCAGCAACTTATGAGCCCGGAAATCAGCGAGAAACCAGATTTGAAAGCCGGTGCATCCCGCCAGGTGGGTGCGCAGGTTGTCATGCCGCAGGCACCCAATGTGGAGAAGAGCCTGCTGGCGATGATGACGATAGACCCCACGAATATCGTGTCGCAGTGCGTATCGAAGGGGATGACGACGGAGTTCTTCTACATACCGGCGCATAAGATACTTTGGGAAATTTTCCGCGACAGGTACGACAAGGGCATCCCCATTGATGTGACCTCGGTCATGCAGCAGCTGGCCGACAAGAAGCAGCTGGAGGCTGTGGGCGGCGCTTCGGGACTCATGGATGTTTTCTCCTACACGACAAACACGGGCCTGTTCAACCTGCATTTCGAGACACTGAAGGAGAAGTTCATCCGCCGCAGCATCATTCTCACGGCCAATGAGGCAAGCGAATCTGCCTACACGAGCGATGCGGAGGTGGAAGCCCTGCTGGATCAGACCGAGCAGGCGGTGCTGAAAATCCGCCAGAGCACCGACAAGGGCGGCGAGTGGAAGCTGAGCGCCGATATCGCCGCCGCTGTGAGCAACATGGAGCGCATGATGAGCAGCAAGGGCGAGGTGCTGGGCCTGACCACGGGCTACCCGAAGCTCGATACCATGATCAACGGTCTGAAGGGCGGCGAACTCTTCATCATTGCCGCCCGTCCGTCCATGGGTAAGACCTCGTTCCTGCTCAATATCATGGAGCATCTGGCGCTGGAGGTGAAGAAGCCCATCCTCATCTTCTCCTGCGAAATGCCCAGCGTGCAGCTGGTGGAGCGTCTGCTCTACGCCCGCAGCGGTGTGAGCAAGCAGCAGCTCCTCACCCGCCAGGGTGGCCTCGTGAAGGATGACCTGAAGCGCCTCAAGTACGCCATCGGTGAGCTGCGCGCCAGCAAAATCGTCATCGACGACACCGCGGCCATTTCCATTGCGGAGCTGCGCGCCAAGGCCCGCCGCGTGATGCGCGACCACCCCGACCTGTGCGCCATCGGCATTGACTACCTGCAGCTCATGCGCTCGCACACCAAGCAGGCTCAGAACAGCCGCGAACGTGAAATTGCAGAAATCTCCGGTGGCCTGAAGAGCCTGGCCAAGGAGCTGAACCTGCCCATCATCGCCCTGGCTCAGCTGAACCGTGGCCCGGAAAACCGCCCCGGCAAGAACAAGGGTGTGCCCATGATGAGTGACCTTCGTGAATCCGGTGCTATCGAACAGGACGCCGACATGATCGGCTTGCTGTACCGCATGGCTTACTACGCCGAGGACGATGAGGAACGCGAAACGGTGGGCTCGGATGCCAACCTGGCGCTTTCCAAGAACCGAAACGGCCCCACGGGTGATATTCCGCTCACCTTCATTCCCGAGCTCATGCGCTTCACCCCGCGCATTCCCCGCCCCGATGAGGAGGAGGAAGGCTGATAACGCACCATGTACTCCCGCTGCACAGCCCTGCTGCTCAGCCTGCTGGCTCTGGCCCTGGTCGCCTGCCAGCAGTTCCCCGGTCCGCCTACGCCGGCGGTGGTGCTCGATATCGGCCACACGGCAGAGCACCCCGGCGCCCGCACCCCCGGCAAGGTGGATGGCCGCCGCCTCTCCGAGTTCGAGTTCTGGTATGAGAACTGCCACTACACCAAGAAGGTGATTGAGGAGGCTGGCTACCCCTGCGTGGTGTGCACCCGCGGCTACAGCCCGGATGAGGAGCAATACGAAGCCTGGGAAGAGCGGGCCGATGTGCAGCACCTGCGCAAGAACGAGAAACCCGGGCGCCGCTACCCCTCGCGCTACTATCCCGACCGTGTGGCCAGCGGCATCATCAGCGCCGACTATGCCGTGTATCGCCAGGCGCCCGCTGCCGTGTTCCTGCATCACAACAGCAACGGCAACGGCTGGCGCCGCTACCGGCAGGATTCCATTATCCTGGCTAACCGCCACAACGGCACCCCGCTCGGCCAGGCTATTGCAGATTCGCTCAACTCCCGCTGCCTGAACCACGGCATGCCCAACAAAGGCAAGGACTGTACCGTGGAGGTGCGCTACAAGGATGCCTCGCGCGGCGGCGGCTGGCTGAATGTGTGCGACGATGCCGGCATACCCGCCGCCATTGTGGAGGCTGCTTTCCTCAACAACCGCCAGCACGCCCGCTACCTGGCCGACCCTGAGAATGCCCGCCGCTATGCCGAAGCTGTGGGCCACGGCGTGGTGCACTACCTTCGCACCCAGAGCGGCACAGTGCACCGCCGCACCAACAAGGATGAGCCCGATGAAGGTTCCTTCGGCTACGCCCTCGAATCCCGCCGCCTCGATGTACCGGGCGCCAGGCACCTGCTGTAATTCGAAGCTCGGGACTTTAGTCCCGATTAACCGCTCCTTGATTTACGGGACTGAAGTCCCGTGCTCCGAAAACAATAATCTCGAGTTTTCGCGTAGAATAACTGAATGATGCCAACGCGGGTTTTCTAATCATTATACAACGTTTGCTTACACGTTTGCATCAACACGGCAACCATGAAAGCAACATCACTCTGCTACATGTTGGCGGCCACAGCGGTGGCCGGAGGCGCCGGTGCACAGGAAGTGCTCACGGAATATATGGATACTTCTTTCGGCTGGGATCCCGCCGTGCTGGAGATTGATGATATCTCCATAAGCATGCAGCAGACGCTGCCGGCACGCGAGCAGATGAGCCGCCGCCATGCGGGTGTGCCTACGCCCCGCCAGCTGGTGCAGCAGAACCGCCGGCATGATGAGGACCAGTCCAAGGCTCCGTGCCACGGCTGGCGCTGGTTCCCCTCCACTCCGCAGAAGTTCATGCCGTATCTGGACAGTCTCTTTGTGCCGGGCAACACCTGCGTGGAACCCAGTGAGCTGATTGGCTCCGACCCGCTTTCCACCGCAGCCCAGCGAATCAAGTCGGCTCTGAGCCGCTACGGCCTGCAGTATGATCTGACTGCTTCGTACAACTACACCGCCATCCACCCGAAGCCCCGCGGCCACCGCTCTGAGTTCTCTGCCTTCAACTGGTCTATGAACGGCACCTGGTTCCTGGCCAAGGATTGCGACAACAGCCAGGGCGTGTTCCTTACCTTTGAGGCCGACTGGGGCACCGGCACCAACTTCAACGAACGCAAGAGCAGCGCCCAGCGCAGCCTGGGCACTCTTTCCAACCCGCAGGGCAGTCTGCGCGGCGGCAACGGTGTGTTCCTGCCGCAGCTCGCACTCGGCTACAGCGGGTGCGATGGCAAGTGGGTCATTATGGCCGGTACACTCGACCTGAGCAACTATTTTGACCAGAATGCCTATTCCTCCAGCTGGGCAGGGCAGCTCATGAACAATGGGTTCCAGAGCAACGCCACCCTGCCGCTTACCTGGAATAATCTGGGCGCACTTGTTGCCTGGCAGCCCTGCGAATCCTTCTATGGCTTACTGGCTTCCACCTCCACCGGCACCGGTACCAATGAGAACCCCTTTGACCACCTGCGCCATGATGAATGGGTGCACCTGGCTGAGGTGGGCTTCATCAATGACGACGTGCTCGGCATGGGCCCCGGCACCTACCGCCTGCAGTATACCCTGACCGATGACAGCGGCCAGGTGGGCAACGGCTGCGGTATCAATATCCAGCAGCAGCTGGGCCGCAACTCTCCCGTCGGTTTCTTTGCCCGAGTGGGCTTCAATGACCAGGATGCCGCCCGCATCACCGGCGTGAAGGCTGCCGGCACCGCCGGTCTCATGCTTCGCGCCCCCTTCAGCAACAGTGGCTGGGGCAGCCGCAGCAACTACGAGAATGTCTCCTTCGGTTTCCTCTGGCAGCGCGCCGGTGCTACCGAGCGTCCCGTGGCTTACAACGATGAATACGGTCTCGAGCTCAGCACCGTGGTGCAGGTGACCCCCACCTTCTTCCTGCAGCCCGATGTGCAGTATATCTTCAACCCCGTGCATTCCACCGGCAAGGATGGCGCCTTTGTGCTCCAGATGCAGGGTGTGTTCAAGTTCTGATTCCTATCCAACTATCCGAAATGCAAACCAGCGCAGCCTTGCGGGGCTGCGCTGGTAATCTGTTGTAATCTGTATGCCGGGATTACTTGCCGAAAGCCGTCTTGTACACGGCCAGCACTTCGTCCCAGGTGCAGGGGCGGGGGTTGCCGCCGGTGCACACGTCGGCCATGGCGGCATCGGTGAGAGCCTCCAGGTCTTCCTCCTTCACGCCGATTTCGGCCAGAGTCTGGGGAATGTTCACATCGATGGAAAGCTGCTTCACAGCATCGATGGCGGCCTTGCGGTATTCCTCCTGGCTCATGTCGTCTACACCCTGCACACCCATGGCGCGGGCGATTTCGCGGTACTTCTCGCCGGTGTACTCAGCGTTGTACTCCATCACATAGGGCAGGAGCACAGCGTTGGCCACGCCGTGGGGAGTGTTGTAGAAGGCGCTCAGGGGGTGAGCCATGCCGTGTACCACGCCCAGACCCACGTTGGAGAATGCCATGCCGGTCATGTACTGGCCCAGGGCCATGCCTTCGCGGCCATCGGGGTCGTTCTCCACAGCCTTGCGCAGGCTCTTGGCGATGAGTTCCACAGCCTTGATGTTGAGGGTATCGGCCAGTTCCCAGGCAGCCAGCGTGGTGTAGCCTTCGATGGCGTGGGTCAGGGCGTCCATACCGGTAGCGGCGGTGAGACCCTTGGGCATGGAGCTCATCATGTCGGGGTCAACCACAGCCACCACGGGGATGTCGTGCGGGTCCACGCACACGAACTTGCGGCGCTTGGCCTCATCGGTAATCACGTAGTTGATGGTGGTCTCTGCAGCGGTGCCGGCGGTGGTGGCCACAGCAATCACGGGCACGCACTTGTTCTTGGTGGGGGCAAGACCCTCCAGGCTCACCACATCGGAGAACTCGGGGTTGTTGATGATGATGCCGATAGCCTTGGCAGTGTCCTGCGGGGAACCACCACCGATGGCAATCATGTAGTCAGCACCGGCGGCCTTGAATGCCTCCACACCGGCGGTCACCACATCCACGCTCGGATTGGCCTTCACCTTGTCGTAAATCTCATAAGCGCAACCGGCAGCCTCCAGCAGGGTGGTCACCTTGGCCACCACGCCGAACTTCACCAGGTCAGCATCGGTCACTACCAGAGCCTTGGTGAAACCACGGCCCTTCACTTCGGTCACGATAGCCTCCACAGCGCCGTGGCCGTGGTAGCTCGTCTCATTCAGAATAAAGCGTTTTGCGGACATTCTGCTACTATACCATCCTTTGTGTGTATTGCAATAACAAAACGTCCCCGGTAGTTGAAAATCTATTCGCTTGCGCGGTAAAATGCGGCCTCTGGTAGGTAACACGGGTCTGCCCGGCTTCGCGTAGCCCTGCGGGCTCTTGCTACGCCGAGGCTAGGCTTCTTACCATTTGGTCTGTAAGACCAAATGGCCTACGCCTGGCGGCAGCCCATTCTGGCCTGCCTGGGCGTAGAAAAACAGCGTATCAGGTGACCTGATACGCTGTTTTACGAAGCCTGGAGCTAACGAGCCATCTGCTTGGCAATTTTTCAACCGGAAATCGCTTTTTTTGTTTTTCCTACGTTCAGCCCAAGCAAATATGGAATCGCATTATAATATATCGGATAGAAGTGTTTTATGAAATCAGCTTCGCAATTCAGGAGAATGTCACATCGCTTATAAGAGGTCAGGCAAAATGAAATACAGCATTCTCTCAGAAAAGCATACAACAAAAAACTCTCAGTTTTGTTTATCTAGCATACACTAGGTTACGCATGGGTGTCCGTTTTTCGATGGGGTCAGCAGGAGTTATTCCTCCAAAGACGATGGATAGGTTATCGTCTTTAAAAATTCGATACAATTCAAAAGCTGCCATTTGCTTGCTGACCTGATAGCAGTCTGAAACCTGATTTACAGCGTAGTCAAAAACCTCAAGAGGTCTTGCGCGTATGGCAAAGCTACGATCCCAGCCGTATTCGCGATGTAGACAATCCAATTTGAACTTGATTATTTGTGCCGCCTGATTGTACAAAGTACTAAAAGGCATGAGCAATCCTACCATAATTTGGTTAGCTTGGTATTCGATAAACTCAGATTGATTAAGACACCATTTTCTTCCATCCCGCTTTTTTAGGTGTTCAAGCCAGCAATCATTTGAACAGCTTTCCTTAATCATAAGAGCGGATGCGAGATCAGTCAAAGCTGCTGAACGCATACGGATTTCTTCATAGTGCAGGAATGCATGTCCCAACTCATGGGCGAGAGTAGTCAGATGAAGTTTCCTTAATGTAGAATTATTCTCATTTCGTAACGAATCGTCGAGGTAAATTTGAGGAGCACTTCCAACAGTACTCGCCGTGGCGCCTAAAGCATTTCTCCGTTCCTTAAGTCTCGGTATATAGATTACATCCAGCCCAAATTCTTCTTGATAAAGAGTTAATAATGCATCTAAAGTTGTTGGTCCTGCTTGCTCTGGTAACAAATCATTATTTTCCAACATGAACGCAGCACGCAAGCGATAATGCTCCCTATTGTAGCCAAGACAATCGGGGTATTCATAGCCTCTTTCTCGTAGTGTTTTCATCTCTATTTATCAAAATTGTTAATCATGGATTGTAATATTTCTTCCGGAGAAACATCATTTTTTTGGATATGTTTAACCATTCTCCTAAATGCAACTCCGTACAAAGCGTTCATCTGTGTTAATTCTTGAATTTCCAGATTTGGAACTCTAGTATCATATAAATCCAACTCTTCTTCAGTAATTTTTAATACTTTAACCAACAATGTCAAAACTTCATCAGAGGGTATTCTACGTCCATTTTCAATATCACATATGTGTGCAGACGAAATACCGGCTTCTCCTGAAGATGAGATTTCCTTCGTTGCGTCAACAAGTTTACGAATAGAAAACCCCTCTAACCTTCTCTTTTCTCTTAGAAATGCACCTAAGGTCTTAGTAGGCATTCTGAGTCTTGGATTTCCGCTCATGTGAAGCATGATATAACTCTTTTCTCCCTGAGTCAAGAAAAACGTTCGCTGTGTACGCAATTCTGCGAACAGGCGGTCAATCCACTCATTTACGCATGTCAAGGGCAGATAAGAATAAGCCACCCGGGAACGTAATGTTTTTCGGAATAAATCAGAGAATCTGAGCATTCTGCTCAGATGATTCTATAGAGGAGCTGCCAATTTCAAGCCTCCGCATGAATCCAGCGTAGCGAATCCGTACTTCTTGTAGAATTGCTTAATCCGCCTGTTTTTAGCGTCAACAATGATGAGTGCGCCTGCGCCATTTTCTGCACGTTTTCGGATGTTTTTCATGGCATCCAGCAAAAGAGCACCTCCAAGATGCTGCTTCTGATATTGCTTATCAATGGCAAGTCTCCTAATCAACCAAGAAGGGATAGGAAATGGCACATTATACTGTTCTCTCTGTTTTGCAGAAAGGCGACTTAACTCTACACACAGGGGAGAAATGGCATAGAAGCCCACCAATCTGTTACTATCCAAATCTATGAGCAGACGTATGGCACTAAGCCCCTGCTTAACAAAATGAGCAGCAGATTCGCTGAGGAAGCTGTTAAGTTCCGGCTCGCCACAATCAAAAAGTTCCGGAGCTGTATAGTCTGCATCCAGATACTTGAATCCCAAATTCATGGCTTAATCCAGTTGCTGAATGGTTTGATAAAGGAGTTCTGCATCCCTTAACGCATTCCTAACCTCTTCATTCTGGCGAGGTGGGTTATTGATGAGGCTTACAATAATATCCGCATCTTTTTTCGTCAGATGCTGCCAATCACTCATTATCACCTTCTTTTGGCCTGTTCTGGTATTCTTGATAGCTTTAACGACAATAGACCGTCTTCCACGTCGGGAATCCTTCGCGGTTGAGTGTCGTTGCTTTTTTACTGTCGCCTTCATATCTGCACTTATGATACCATTTGCGGGAGGATGGTTCAAGCTCAATAGTAAAAAACTGAGAACGGCTCTAAAAAAAGATAAATAAAATACTATGTGCCGACCGTCCTACAGCTTCCCGGCCAGTATCTCGCCCATCGACAGCACTGCCATCTACGACAAGAGTCTGTACGAGGCAGAGGAATCCGCCAACAAGTTCGAGACGGAGCTCATTCAGGCAATCACCGGCTTACCCAATATCCGGTGGTGGCATCGCAATATCGCGCGAACGGGTTTCGCCATCAATGGCTTTATCAACCACTATCCGGATTTTATTGTTAGAACGCGCTCCGGGAAGATAGTCATCATCGAGACCAAGGGCGACCATCTGGCCAATGAGGAGACACTGGCCAAGCTGCACTTGGGCAGAGCATGGCAGGAACAAGCCGGGCCGGGGTATCGCTATTTCCTCGTGTTCCAGGATAAGGATATCAGCATGACCGGGGCGTACCCCATGAGCGAGTTCCTCAAGATTCTGGCAGAACTGTAACCAACGCACAAAACACCTCCTTGCAGCCTAGGATTCCTCCTAGGCTGTTCGCTGGTCAGTCCGGAACTTCATCCTACCCTTGCAGCCCTGTTTTTGCGCTCCGAGGCAGCCTGGCACCTTGCCAGAAGGCTTTGGCATCTTTGCGCCGGGTGGGTACCATGTAGCGCGAACGCAGCAGCGAGGTATCGCGGTGGCCCATCTCCAGTTGCAGCTCCGGCAGATTCCGGAACATGGCGGCGTGGTACGTGGCGAAGGTGTGGCGGCAGACATCCGGCACCCAGTGGCGGAACCCGGCGGCACGGCGCAAGGCCTGCCACTTGCGCTTCCAGTTGCGGGGGATGAACCTCTCGCGCTTGCGGATGCCCCTCACACCACGCAGGGGAACCGCCCGCCCGCCGCCCGTCTTGCTGGCGAGGGGGCGTATGATGACATGACCCTCCTCCCAGTTGATATCCCCGGCCTGCAATCGGCTCACCTCGGTGGGGCGGATGCCGCCATAGAGCATCAGACTCAGCGAGAAGCGCATATCCCGGAACTCCGGGCGGCTGGCAGTGACTTGCAGCTTTTCCACTTCCTCCGGCGTCAGCGGCTCGATGGGCTTTTCCTGCACAGCGGGCACCTCGATACGCGTCACCGGGTTGCTATCCGCCCATTCCTGCCGGATGCCATAGCTGAACACGCTGCTGAGAATCACGCGGCCCTTGCGGTAGCTGCTGGGGCTGGCACCGAAGGCGGCGGCAAGAATCCGCTTGCAATCCGCCGTACTCATGGAGCGCAGCGGCATATCCGCCGCGCCTTCCACGCGCAGGATGCGGCGCACGAAGTGGCGGAGGTCGCGGCGCGTGGTTGGGCGCAGGTCCTTGCGGGCCTCCACGCTTGCCCATGCGGCCACACTCAGGGACACGGTATGCTCAGCCGCCTTCACGGCTGCTACGCCTGCCTGAATCACCCGGCGGAGCAGAGTCACCAGCTCGGGGCGGCTTGTCCCCGTGGCCAATTCTCCCAGGGTCTCGATTGCTTCCAAGGTCAGACGGGCGGCATCGATTGCTGATACTCCTGTTCCTGCCAATAGCTTGTGTGAAATGCTAAATTTCTTCATGATTAACTTGGGGGGGGGCTTTCCGAATGCTGATGTCAAACAAAAAAGTGGAAATTGTTAATTTTTTTATACTTGAATTGCTTTTTGAAATCAAAACTCCGCACCAAAGTAACCTTTTATTCTGCTTGATTTACTATATAATATTGATACAAACTGGATAAGGAAGGAATCAGCATTCGGAAAGCAGTATACTGATAGACGTTATGAGTACTGGATATAAAATATATTTCTTCATTAAGGATACTCTGAGCTATATCGTATTGGGCGTTGTGCTGCTACCTCTTCGTTTTTTATTGAGTGGTGGCTTCACTGCGTTGTTTGGTTCTTTGGGGTTCATAGGCGCTTGGCTTGGAGGTAAAGCAAGTTTGAGCGAAGGCCCTCCCATTGGCACTTTCTTTGTGGCTTTTCTCAAATGGTTAGTAGTGTTCGCTGTGTCTGTGAGCTTCTGGGTGTTTGTGGCAACCGGTTTGAATCTGAGTAAAGTTGTTTCTGATGAATCTGTGGTTGAAAGTCCGATAACGTCAGAAGCTCAAGCTGAAACAAAATAAATCGTTCCTTTTTTGTATTAAGTTGGTTTGATTTCCGTTAAATCTGTTGTAAAATCAGAAATAGTATGCAATGCTGATACGACGAAGTTTTTAGGAAATGATTTCTAGGAGTTGGTATATAATACAATCTTCCCACAATTCTGTGGAAAGTCGGTTCTGCCGAAAAAAATAAAATAAACACAGAAACATATTATGATATACGTCGCAAAAATCGAAAACGGTAGAGTAAAACTCTACAACGCATCCAGTGGCACTTACCAACGCACAGTTGGAGATTCTAATGCAGTATCTGCTAATGTGCAAGGTGATACAGTTGCAGTAACATATGCCAATGGACAAGTCAAAATTTACAAATGTTCTACAGGCACATACCAGCGTACACTGTAAAACAGTAGATTTCACATAAGTGAAATTCCACTATTAGAAAAATCTCGCAATCGATTTTGTATTGCGGGATTTTTTTTGTTGTTGTTTTGCGCCCGGTGGGGCGGTGGCGGGGCTTGCAAGTGCTAGGGTGGCGTAGCTTTAGTGAAGCCCCCTGCAATGCCTAAGCGGGCGTGGAGATTGAAAATCAAAAATGCTTTATAGAGTATGCTCTGCCTGCACCAGTTTTGAGATATCGCTCATATGCAAAGGCTTTTTCTTTGTCACGAAAAGCGATGGCGGTTTCAATATACGGCTCTTCTGCAATAATTGTGGAATGAGCCCCGCGAGGAAGAAAAGACAAAGGAGAAAAGTATTAAGAAAGTGCAGAAAAACATTGAGCATGGAGGAGATAACTCCTACCATGCCCTGTGTTATGTATTTGAAGTACTTG
>JBGVNQ010000018.1:0-44488 GCA_045125705.1 Akkermansia sp.
GGCAGTCCAGCCCTTTTGTTTGTAAAGTTCTTTTATCATCAACCCTTTGTAACGAGTGTTACAAAGACAAGCAAGGCTGGACTGCCACTTTTTTTGTCAGCTAAGGGTTACCTAGGCATCAGCAAATCTGAAACAGACCCATGTTTTCTCTTGATGGAGAGCATGGATTATGGTAGTTTCTTAAAGACTTATTGTCGTTTTATTAATTGCTTGTTAATCGCGTTGATGAATCCGTTCAGAACATTCTGCCTGTTGTCTGTGCTGCTTCTCACGGGGGCTCTGAGCTCCTGTATGATGCCGTATCGCTATACCAGTATTGACCTTGGGGCAGCCATTGATAACTTCGGACGGCAGAATGCCTATGTGCGCGATGAACTGTGCCCTGATGAACAAGCCGGCAATAGCAGCCTACGTTATGAAACCCGCTATCGGGTGTGGAAGAAGGATGGCCTGTATTATGTGCTTCTGCCCTTGGCCTACCTGCCGGCTAACGATACGGTGTTTTCCCATTGCTGCTCCTACCATGCGCGTAGGCAGACACTCGCCTGCCGCTGGCCCGAGGGGTATCCGAATGAGGCTGATATACTTGCCGCTCCTGTGGAATATTATGTTGGTATTCTCACGCCGGCGCAGTATGCCGATGCCTGCAGATGGCGCAAGTTTTATACCCGTTGGGATTGCCGCCTCGGCGCCGAATCTCACAAGGTGGTGCCGCTGGAAGAAGTTAATCTGGCAGACGCTGAATTGATACTTGATGCCCATCCGGCAACAGGATTTGAGCCGCTCCCGCAGCTGGGCCGCGTGGCTAATCAGGCTACAATCCGCCGGACATGGTATAACCAATGCCTGCGGCCTGTAGGCTGGGTTGCTGAGCTGGTGGATATACCGCTCACGCTTATCGCAACTCCTATCGGCTGGTTAGTGGACGCGGTGTACGAACCGCTGAAAAATTGACCTTACCGGCCATCCAGGAACAGCCCGCGGTGTTCGTTGAAGAAATCGAAGAGGAGACGCACATTTTCCAATTCGTACCACGGCCGGAGGCCTATGGGGCGGTGGTCGAGGTCGTAGATACGTGCGCCGGGAATGCTCAGCAGCAGCGGTGAGTGAGTGGCAATGACCAGCTGGGCACCGCACACAGCGCTGGAGGAGAGAAACTCCACCAGGTCGAGCTGGAGATTAGGCGAGAGGCTGTTTTCCGGTTCATCCAGCAGGTAGAGCCCGCGCTCGGCTATGGCCTGGGTGAAATAGATGAAGGCACTCTCGCCGTTCGAATACTCTCGCTCTGCCGCCTGAGCATGCTCGCGCACAAAGCGGCTGCGGGAGCTGTGGCGGGCCTTCATGTGGGTGAGGAATGCATCGTAGCCGCCTTGTTCGTAGGAGTTCAGCTTCATGCGGCGGTAGCCTTCTACTCCCCATTGGCGCCCCGCGCGCTCAGAGGCAAGGTGGCGGGCATCGTTCTGCTCACGCAGGCGCAGAATGTGCTCGAATACATCGTCGCTGCCGATAAAACGGCTTTCATACGGGATTTTTTCGGGGTAGCCCGTGTCTTCTCCCGCCATACGCATGCGGCACATTTCCACGTAATCATCGAAGAATGGGGTGCGGTTGTAAGGCGTGCTGCGCGGCAGACCCAGTTTTTCCGCCATGAGGTTGAGCAATGTAGTTTTGCCCGAGCCATTGCCACCGTACAGGATGGTGATGTTGCCCAGTTTCAGCGTTGGCACACGTCTCTCGAACACGCGGAAGGGATAATACTGCTTCGTGCAGTGGGCGTTGCAGTTGTCGTTCAGCCAGCTTTCTGCCTGCTCGGGTGTAAGAATGGAAAATTCTTCGATGTAAATCATAGGGAGAGTGAGTTATGTGACGCAGTGCATTCTATCACAATTTATCAGGCTGGCAGAAGTGAAATCTATGCCAGTATACGGGGATAAGTGATTTCAAGCGGCTGTTTCGTTTCGTATTTCATCGAACTGGTCAGTAGGATTTTTTTGCCATCCTGATGATATAGGCGTAGCATCTTCTTGGCAGGAACATAAGAAAGAGCAGAAGAGCCATGCTCAACCCCATAGCGAAGACTAGATAACGCATAATGATGGGCAGCGGCTCGCATACGCAGGCGGAGGGAGAATCTCCGGGAATGTATCTGATGGAATAGCTTTCGCCCAGAGTACACTTACCTGCCAGAGGAAAGTGCGGACGCTGGATGACAGCCGACTGGGTATTGCCTTCGGTATCATGAAATTGTATTACAGCTTTACTTTTGCGCAGACATTTCACGACGGTGGCTTCTGCGGGTGTGCCCATCACCAGAACTCTCGTTACGTTGCCAATACTGAGCAGTATCGCACCGATATAGATGAGACTGATGATAAAAACGATGCCTTCGAGGTATTTCTTCATCTGTTGCGTTCTGTTTTGTCCTTGGGCGGTTCGTATTCGCGGGAGAGGTTGTCCCTTGCGACGAGCAGAACATAGGTCAGAGCCATAGCTAGTACGGAGATGGCATATTGCCACACTAAAAGGAATAAGTAGAACAGCCCCTCCTGTGCATCATAGTTTCCTGCTGCCTTCCAGCTGTAGAAGCTCCACATCTGGTAGCACATGAAGAGCAGGGAAAGGCTGCCTGCGGCAATGGTCAGCTGCGCCCGCATGCTTCTGCCTCGTGTCAGATAGAACGCCAGAATGACCGGTGCCGCATACACAAAACCCGCCGAGGGTAGGGTGATGATGAATATGAGCGCGAGCCAGATGCCGCTGCAGCGGCGAATCAGTGTGGCAGTTGGTGTCATCGGAGTAGTCGGGATGGTGGGTTAATGTTGAAAACTTGAAAAGGGAATGAGGGGTGTATCCACATAGTTATTGCCCTGCTCATCGGTGAGCTGTATTCCCTCCTGAGTCTGGCGGATACCCAGCAGTTCAAGCTGCGTGTAATCTTCTGAATCGAGGGTGTACTCGCGGCCATCGGGCAGGCGAATATCGAGAGCCTTGACGAAATGAAGCTCTCTCCCCCGGCTTGCCCAATGAATCCCCACCCAGAGCGCACCTATGCCCGGGATGAACATGGTAACTACTTCTCCCTCATGATAGCGCAGGGTGAGCTGAACATCACCTATGTGGCAGGTTTCATATTTGTGCCATATCGCTCCAACTGCGCCCAGACATTGCAGCCCATAGAGCCACAGCAGGAGAAAGCCGCACCCCCGCGCAAAGCGCCTGCAGCCACGGGGAAGTTCTTGTTGTTCTGTTTCCGGTTGCTGTGAAGGAGACTTGCGCATGAGGCAGTTTAGTCACAGCTTCCTTTATTCTCCATCGCCGAGCATGGTGCGGGCAATCTGCCAGCAGGCCGCGAAGGAGTTGGCGAAATCCTGCGGGCGGGTGGCCAGCCAGCGGTCGATGAGCTTCGCGGGGAAGGGCACCACGCCGCTGATTTCCGCTGCGGGGAAATGCACGCGTCCGTTGTAGAGCGTGGCGTAGAGCGCTACATGTTCCATGCCGGTTTCTTCGCTGGGGGGCAGGGTGCCGAGGCGGATAATCTTCGTATCAGTGATGCCGAGTTCTTCCTCCAGCTCGCGGCGGGCAGCGGTGTCGTAATCCTCGCCGGCATCCAGATGCCCCGCGGCGCTGGAATCCCACACGCCGGGGTGGCGGTCCTTGAGCAGGGAGCGCTGCTGTAGCAGGCAGTCGTGCTTCTTGTTGAACACCAGCACATGCACCGCGCGGTGAATCAGCCCCTGGTCATGCACTTCCTTGCGGGTGGCCTGGCGCAGCACCTGGTCCTGCTCGTCCACTACGTCGAAAATCTCATCGTCCTTCTGCGCCACGCTGGCCAGCGGGTGCGGGTCATAGGCATTGGTGAGGCGCACCCACTGCTCGAGCCCGAGCTCCTCGGGGCGGGCGGTGGGAGAAATACCCAGATTGGCCGAGACCTCACTCCACGCGGGTGTTTCGGGCAGCTGCTTGTGCATCTGCTTGCGGCGCTGGGCAAAGCAGCGGCGCATCAGCTCATCCATGAGGCGGTGGTCATAGGGCGGCAGACTCTTCGGGTCGCGAGGCGTGAGCAGCATGACCGTGGAATCAATCTTGGGACGCGGGTTGAATGCCTCGGGCGGCACGGTCTTGAGCGCGCGGGGAACCCAGTCCATCTGGATGCGCAGAGAAAGCAGACCGTAAGCTTCATCGCCGGGCTGGGCCAGGATACGGTCGATGAACTCCTTCTGCAGCATGACCACGGCGCGGGAGACGGCGCAGGGGGAAGTGAGGAAATTGGCCAGGATGGCACCGCCGGCAGAGTAGGGCAGATTGCCCATGAACTTGACCGGCTGCTCCGCGAAGAGCGGGCGCGGGTCCCAGCTGGCTCCATCGGCATGGTGCACCTCCACATGCGGCGTATCGGCCCAGCGGCGGCGCTGGTATTCGGCCAGTCGGGCATCGAACTCCACCAGAATCAGCTTGCGGCAGAGCGGTGCCATGTGCTCCGTGAGCGCACCTGTGCCGGGGCCTACTTCTACCACGCAGTCGCCGGGCTCAATTTCGAGCTGGCTCACAATCCAGCGGGCAATGTTTTCATCCACCAGGAAATTCTGCCCCAGCGACTTCGAGGGACTCACACCTGTTTCTTCCAGTACCTGCCGAATCTGCGTAGCGTTCATGTGCGCGCCATTGTACCCCAAAAATAAGCATTTAGCAAGCCGCGATTATGCGTCGGAACAAACGCGTTGGTATAATTAAAGGAAACCTTGTTATTCTGCTCGTTAAATCCGAGTTTGTCGTGCAGTTTGCGAAGCGTCAGCGGAGCGGAATTTTTAGCCCACCGAGTGGGCGAAAGATTGTAGGGCGGCGTAAGAGCGCGGGTGCGCTCGCAGCCCCGGCCGGCACATAAAAAATAATCAGAGCCCACGGAGTGGGTGACAGAGCGGTGGCCTAACGCATTGCCTTTGTTCTGTCACCCGTTTCACGGGCTCCGTTCAACTTTTTGTTATTGCAGGGGCTGCGCCCGCTTGGCGGGCTTACCCCTGCCTTTCATCTTTCACCCACTCCGTGGGCTAAAAATTCCGCTTCGCTGACGCTTCGCCAATTCCCGATTTGTCGATGATTGGCTCCTCAGTCAATGCAGCGGTGCTTTTGCCTGGCGGATGCGTTGCAGCAGTGCCTCTGCTATCCGGATTCGCTCGGCGGAACTGGCTTCGGGGTTGTCTTTCAGCTCTGTGAGGTGCTTTTGCAGCAGTTCGGTGGCGGTAGCTGCTACAAAGTCGGGGCAGGAGCTCATGCGTTCATCATATTCTTCTTCGCTTTCTCCGGACCGACGAGGCTCTGTCATTCGGGGAATGAGGTCAGGGTTGGCGCCGGCCTGCAGCAGAAGCTCCAGCTTTTCTTCTGCTTCAAGCATGACGAGCTCCTCATCGGTTCGCATGTACACGACGCGACAGACCAGCGCCTGTATGGCAGTCTCCCGGCCGCTGCGGTCGTTGATATCGACCAGCTTATTTTGCAGAACGTAGCGGAGCAGGGGGAGCGTGCCCGGGTACGTAATGATGGTGCACACGGTATCGATGCCGGGTATCAGCCCATTCTCCATGGCCCAGAGCAGCGGCTCCGGCTGCTGGTGCAGCGCCAGGTCTGCGGTGCAGCACAGGGCTATATGCGGGCTTTTGTTCAGATTGGCTCCATGTGCCAGCAGATATTCGGCATGCGGCTTCCTTTCGCTCCATGGCGAGCGGATGTAATTAAGGCTGACTCCTGCCAGCAGGGGTGTGATGGCAAAGTCTGCTTCCTCTTCATCCCCCGGAACCGAAGAATACAGCGTGCGCACCTGGGCATTGGGATTGGCTCCCTGCCGGATGAGTGCCCGGAGGGCTGCATAGTTGCCATAGAGACTCGCGGCAATGGCGGGCGTCATGCCCACGTTGACGTAATGATGCATCCGCCGTAGAATGAAAGCGCCTATATCAGATTCCGGGGCGGGGCGATTCGCCTGCCCATCGGCGGCAATCAGTACCAGCTGTTCTGCCACAGGGGCGATGAGACAGCGTGCGATGCAATCTGCTTTGAGCTGCTGCCACATGCTCAGTTCTGGAGCCTTTGCGCGCCACGCTTCAATGATGAGCTGCTGCTCCTCCCGTGGGGGTAAATCACTGTCGGCTGCGGAAAACAGCTGAATGAACTCCTGCTTTTCCGGCGGTATAGCTTCCCCGGATAGCGTGACGCCGATGAGGCCAAGACGGATGGCATCATCCACCAACCGGTGACGCAGGTAGTGGTCCAGCTCGTGGAGGGCGGCGCGCTCGTCGGCGCTCCAGCTTTCATGAAACTCTGTGAGTTCACCTCTCCAGGTCCACCCATATAGCCAGCAGAGCGAGCCGCCCACCGCTACACCGACCAGGAGAAACAAGCCGCCGATTGCCTTGAGAACGTGGCGCAGAATGCAATTGTCGCCCTTTGTTTTCATGTAGTGGGAATGTGTTGGTTACTTTTTTATAGCCGGAATGGCATAGAAGCGCTTCCTGTCGGCTGCGGGAAGCATGTAGTGAGGCGTGAACTGCTCGAACTCAGACAGCTCCGTTCCCATCTCTTCCACCTCTGCAATGCCCGTGTTCAGGAACATATCGGCGAGCACATTTCCCTCTGCATCGAGAAATTCCAGTTTGTCAAAAGATACCCAGCATACGGACATGTACGGGTAATTGCCATTCTCGCGGTTTTCCCAGGCTTCGCGGCTCAGCGGGGGAAGGTCCTTGAGACGCGGGAAAATGTCCCTGATGGTGGCCACCTCCTCATCGCTCAGGGGGATGACTTGTTCCTGCACATGGCCCATGTCCGGGATGATATGAACTTGTACCTTAGTTGCGTTTGCTGCTGCGGCGTGCAGCTTGTGAAGATTGGTACTGCCCGCTTTCTCTTTCTCCAGATATACCTGATATTCCGCATCCAGTCGGCGAGTCTCCCGGATTTGCTCGATATAGCTGCAGGAACTCAGCAGCAGGGCTGAGAGAAGAATGAAATGTCGCATGTGCTTAATGTAACACAAAAAAAATCAATGTCTGGCGTATTATGTAAGACTGCGCTTTATTATTTGTCGCCCGTGTCTACAGTGGGTACGCTGTGGACAGATGCCTGTTTCTTCTTGTCGGCTTCATCGTCATCATCACCGATGGCGAATGAAACGATTTCCTCGCCATGCTCATTGAGGAACCGGAGACTCTTCAAGGCCGAATAGCCGACACGTGCAATGCTGAAGACGTTGCTGCCCACACGCCACGAATTCACGCCGATGGGCGGGGCATCTTTGATTGTTTCAACGACAGATTTTACTGTTTTCAGCTCTTCTTCATCCAGATGAATGATGCTTTCCTCATCCTTGTTATCACCTGTGGTGATGTGCAGCTTTGCCGCCACTGCCTTGCGCACGGAAGCTCTGTACTCCTGGATATCCTCCCGGATTTCCTTGATGTCCTCGGCGATTTCTTTGAAGTCTGATTTGATTTGCTGTTGTTGCTGAACCTGCATCATGGAACTGCAGGAGCTTAACAGCAGGCAGAGGAGGAGATACTTCTTCATAATGCGATGAGGAGGCGCATTGTAACACAATATTGTGCAATGTCCAGCGCATATGTTATTAAAAATGAATTTCTACGGCTTGATACAATTTAACGGATGTGCTATGATGCCCGTGAGATGAAAATTAAGCCTGTCCTCCAGAAAAAGAAGTTGCTTTTCCCGCTGGCATCTGCTGTTGTGGGGAGTGTGGTGCTGGCTTCCTGTGAGCAGCAACAACAACAGCAGCAGTTAAAAGGTGCTCCCATGATGCTGGGCGGGGTAGTCCCGCCACCTGTTGCCCCGACCAAGGGAGCTCCGCAGGTTAATACGGATAAATAACGCAGATGCCGAATACAACACTGCTTTCTCCCTCGCTATATGGCGGGCGGTTTACCCGGGCTCAGTTCTGGAAGTATTACTTTGCAGGATTCTTTGCCTTGGTTCTGCTTGGTTTTGTGTTGGGAGATGTGTATCCGTTCTTCGTGTCTGTGTTGTATACAGTGTTTTACTGTGTTCCCATAGATGTGAAACGGGCACATGACCTCGGATTTTCGGCTAAGTGGCCCATTGTGGCGAACATCATTTTCTTTGCCATCGAGACCGTTCAGGAATACGGCTTGGTCAGCCACAGTGTGCTCGATGAGATTATTTACTGGGTGATAGCCGTGCCTTACCTGATCTGGCTCGGATTTTCTGATTCGCAGAAGGGAACGAATAGGTATGGTGCATCCGCCAAGTATCCGGATGTGGAATGAATGCTCGAGGTTCGCGCTGGCATAATCAGGCTCTCCTCGACAAATCGGCAATAGGCGAGGAGCATATCTGTCGGAGCACGGGACTTTAGTCCCGAAAATATAAGCATTTGGGGGACTAAAGTCCCCCGCTCCGAATAAAATCTGTTGCTCGACAAACTCGGATTTGGCGAGGAGAATCACAGATAATCCTTTAACCAATGCGAACCGAGGACTATATCTTTAGTATGCCGCCGATTTCCAATGCTTAATCGCTTCGAGGTGTTCGGGGGTGAGCTCGTCATCGCTGAAGATGCCGATGCCGTGTACGCCAGTGGCACGGAGTCTTTCGAGGTGGGCTGGTAATTCGGCTGCGGGGATGTCGGGGAGATGCACGCCCGGAGCCATGGGAATGCGGCCTTCTGTTTCCTGCATGGCCGTGCGCGTGATATCTGCCGCCCAGGTGGCGGGTTCGTTGTAGAAGGAGTGGTAGGCCATGGGCAGCACGAGGTCGGCATGGAAGAGACTCCAGTCCTGGTGTACCATGCGGGCTGCCAGCGTAGGGCTGGGGAATACGGCACAGGCGGCAGTCAGTCCATGTCTGCGGATTTCGGCAGCGAGTTCATTGTACACGGAGCTGACACTGTGCCGCTGGTAGAGCTTGAAATCGTTGTGAGCCATGCGGGCTGCACCCTCCTGGCAGGTGGGGCAGTAGCAGTAATCGAACTCGGGGGCAGGGGTGCTCATGTCCAGCCCGTATTTCTCCCACAGGGCGCGGGGCAGCTCTACATCCGGCATGCGCATGTAGTCGGCCTGAATACCGCTGAGCCCGGGAATCCGGGCCAGACGGCGCACCTGCTGTAACAGGTGCTGTCGAACTTCCTTGTTGCTCGGGCAGAGGAACTGGTAATACTCCACGAAGGGGCGCTCCTCCGGCTTGTGGCAGGATTTGCCGAGCTTGCTCACGGCATACCATTCGGGGTGTTTGAGCGCCTCTGTATCGCCGGGGCGGTTCAGCGCCCAGAGCCAGGCGAACACGCGCAGACCTTCCTGCCGAGCCAGTGCCGTGAGCTGCTCGATGCGCTCGGGCGAGCCATCGATGATAATGGTATCGATGCCCGCCCGGGCATAGCTGCGGAAACGGGCCGACCATTCGGCTTCGCTGCGCTCGTTGTTGCCGTGTACCCAGAGATAGAGTTGCGTGGACTGCTGCTGCGGAGGCGTGGCCTTGAATCGACCTTCGCTGTCCAGCCTCATGCGGGAACCGGTCTGCGGGCAGGTGGCGGAGAGAATGAAGAAATCCTCCTCGGGGAAAGTTATGCTTACGCCCTCGGGCAGCTCTGCGGTGGGATTATAGCACCCATGCTGACCACGGTATGCCAGCTGTTCATTCAACGCCCGGAAAATAGCCAGCCTTGTGGCATCCTGCGGAGCTGCAGGTGCGGCCACCCATTTCCACGATGGCTGTTCGCTGAAAATCACGCGTCCCCAGTGCTCGGGCAGGTGGATATTCACCTTGCCCGTGGGTGCCCATACATGGTTGCTTTCGGGGGCATTCAGCTTTTCGTAATCACCGTCTACAGGGCGCACCTGCCAGTTCACGCGGGAGAAGTTGAAGCGCATCTCTGTGCCGGGAGCTGGGGCTTTACTGGTGCGGGGCTGGGTGGCATGGCTGGTGATGCTGCTCCAGGGAATAGCCAGCTCCACGCTCCAGCCATTGTCTGTATCTCTGCTGTCATTCAGCGTGCCGCGCAGATTCACGGCGTGTTTCAGTCCGGGGATTTCCCAGTCGTGCAGAATGTGCGGGTCATCGAAGCGGTAGGGTCGGGGGATGAACAAATCCCAGGTGGTGTTCAGTGCGTTGATTTCCAGCTCGATGTAGTTGAGACCATCGCCATCGGGGTCGATGAATACCTCGAAATCCGGGTCACGGTAGATGACGGAATCGTGCTCGGTGAGCGTGGCCCACAGGTGCTTTTCATCCATATCTGCCAGAATGTAGAGATACTCGTCATCCCACAGCATCTTGATGCGGCATTCGTGGGGGATGGCAGCACCCTCGATATCCCTGAGAGGTGAAAGCTCGCGTGCGGTACGCCATTGCCAGTCATCCCCCTTGCCATCGATGACAGGGGCTGTTTCTGTGCGGCCGCACACATAAGTGGGCGGGAGTTCCTGAGCTGTCAGCGGCAGCAGGGAGGCCAGAGAGAGGAGAAGCGAACGCATGGCTGCTTAGTGGGAAAGTCCTTCCACGATGTTTTTTACGTTGAAGCGGAACAGCTCGGTATAGGTCGGGGTGGCGGGGTTGATGCCATCCAGCGCGAGCGGAAGCGCTTTGGCTCCCACCTGGTCTGCGATGGCACGCAGCACTTTGGGCGGCTCGTTCACGCCATAGAAAAGGCAGGGGACTGACTTGCTGCGCAGCTCTGCCAAAATCCTTGCCAGTGAGGCGGTGTCGCCCTCGCTTTCCTGCGCAATGCCATGCACGGCCAGGGCGGTGAACCCGAAATCCTTGCAGAAATGACTCATGGCTGCATGAGAGCAGACCAGCACGCGGTTTTCGTGCGGAATGGCTGCAAACGCCAGCTTTGCCTCGCGCACCAGCGTGTCCATCTGGGCTGCATAGGCGCGCTGACCGCGGGCAAATGTGGCTTTGTCGGCGGGTGCAACGCGTTCCAATGCACTGCGGAGGGCGCGCGATGCCCGCTTCATGGCTGCGGGGCTGTTCCACCAGTGCGGGTCGGCTACGGTGCTGCCCGGCAGGCAGACGTCGGGCACGCTCTGGCCCAGCTCGATAACCTGCGTGCGGGCAGGGAGCGAATCGCGCAGGTCTTCCAGATAGGGTTCTACCCCCTTACCGCAGGCCAGCACCAGCTGGGCTCCTGCAGCTGAGGCAATATCGGCCGCTGTGGGCTCAAAGGCGTGCAGTTCGCCGTTCTCGGGGAAGAGATTCACCACTTCCACCGCATCACCACCCACCTGTCGGGCCATGTCGCTCAGCATCGGGTGCAGACTGGCTACCTTCGTGACAGCCTGTGCACCAAAGGCGCACAGAATACCCATCATCACTGCACATACTATCTTCTTCATGCGGGGTATTTTAGAACAACTCTATTTCCGTGTCAATTTGCCATCGGGTCAGCTGAGATTCTTTCCTTGATACATCGTGGGAATTGTGCGATGATGGGCGCATGGGAATTGGTTTCAAAACCTGGAGTATGCCGTGTGTATATTTACTGGCCCTGCTGGCGTTCAGTGCGGTGGTTGTCGGGCTTTTCTGCAGGCTGAGGCTCGGCCTGGAGTGGCAGGTAGGGTTAATTATCAGTGCAAACTCTATCTACCTCCTGTTTTTTGCCTATAGTCTGGTGCAGTATCTGAGAGGGAGAGTCACGGTAAAGTTCATCGTCACGATGGTCGTGTCTCTATCGACCGCCACGTTGCTTATTTCCCGGTTTGCGTGCCCGGATTACTACGTTCACAATGGCCGCTGCACTTGCGCCGAGTGTCAGAAACTATACAACTGGGAATGAAGATGGACGAAAATACACAGAAATTACCTGTTGTGCCGACGACTGACGGCTCCATTAGCTCCCGTTGTGTGGTACTGTTGTTCAGTTACTTCTTCCTGTATATCACCATTATCAGTGACTACGGTATTGTTTTTGCTCTGATGAGTGATTTTCGGAATCCGGCTGCACATGAAGAATGGATAGTGCTGAAACTTGATGTTATGATGAGCTCTCTCCTTCTCATCGTGGGATGTTACTTTATTCTTGCTCTTTGCAGGAAAATATCATGGGGCGAGTTCTTCTCTGCCTTTGGGTGCTGCTTCTTTATTATGCTGCAACTGGGAATGATGAACGTGTCTCCTATCGATTAGAATAGATAAGTCATCGGCGAGCGTTCCCGAGGCTGGTGGAAGACGGCTTATGCCACCGTTTTTGTGCTGCTGTCAGTGGGGATGTGTGTGTGTCTTACCGTATGCGGATGATGCCACAATAAGCCTTACAAAAGCGTTGGCAATGCAGAAAATTGCGTGATAAAATCCCGCCGCGCTTCCGGAGCCTGTTTCCGGATGGCGTCTTTTACTACATACCGAAAATCAATCATGTCTATCGTTAAGTTTTACAAGGAAGAGCACCAGGTGCCGTTGGAAATGCACAAGGTGCGTGTGGTGCAGAAGCTTTTCCTGCCCACAGTAGAGGAGCGCGTGCAGAAGCTGCGCGAAGCCGGTAACAACACCTTCCTTCTGCAGAATAAGGATGTGTTCATGGATATGCTCACCGACTCCGGTGTGAACGCCATGAGTGACAACCAGGTGGCTGCCTCCATGCAGGCCGACGACTCCTACGCCGGTTCCGAGACCTTCAACCGTCTCTCCCGCGTCATCGAGCAGGTTTTCGGTACCAAGTATTTCCTGCCTGCCCACCAGGGTCGCGCCTGTGAGAACATTCTCGCCGAGACCTTCGTGAAGGAAGGCGACGTGGTTCCCATGAACTTCCACTTCACCACCACCAAGGCCCACATCACCCGCAAGGGCGGCCGCGTGGAGGAGCTTATCACCGCTGAGGGCCTTGACCCCAACCTCGACCTCCCGTTCAAGGGCAATTTCGATATCGAGCGCCTTCGCAAGCTCATTCAGGAAGTGGGCCCCGAGCACGTTCCCTTTGTGCGTATCGAAGCCGGCACCAACCTGATTGGTGGTCAGCCGCTCTCCATGCAGAACATGCTGGACGTGGCCGCCGTTTGTAAGGAATTCGGCGTGATGTCCGTGCTGGACGCCTCTCTGCTGCAGGACAACCTGTACTTCATCAAGACGCGTGAAGAGGCAGCCAAGGATATGACCATCGCTGAAATCATCCGCAAGATTGCTGATGAGATGGATCTCATCTACTTCTCCAGCCGCAAGCTCGGTTTCGCCCGCGGTGGTGCTATCGTTTCCAACAACGAGAAGCTCATCCTCAAGATGAAGGCCTTCATCCCGCTGTACGAAGGTTTCCTGACCTACGGCGGTATGGAAGTGCGCGCCATGGAAGCCATGGCCGTGGGTCTGCTCGAGACCCTCGACGAGGAAATCATCAACCAGGGTCCCATCTTCATCGAGTACCTCGTGAAGGAGCTTTCCGAGTACGGTGTGCCCATGGTGAAGCCCGCCGGTGGTCTGGGTGCTCACATCAATGCTTCTGAGTTCCTGCCCAATATTCCGCACGAGCAGTACCCCGCCGGTGCCCTGGCCACGGCTCTGTACATCGCCGGTGGTATCCGCGGCATGGAGCGCGGCTCCCTTTCCGAGCAGCGTAACCCTGATGGTTCTGAGAACTACGCTGAGCTGGAGCTGGTGCGTCTTGCTTGCCCTCGCCGCGTGTTCACCCTGTCCCAGGTGAAGTACTGCGCCGACCGCGTGAAGTGGTTGTACGACAACCGCGAGCTCATCGGTGGTCTGAAGTGGGTGGAAGAGCCCGAGGTGCTCCGCTTCTTCTTCGGCCGCCTGCAGCCGCTCAGCGACTGGCAGGAGAAGCTTGCCGCCAAGTTCCGCGAGGACTTCGGTGAAAGCCTGTAATTGCCGATAGATAGACTTCTGCACGGGTTCTACCCGTACCAAAAAATCCGCCGGAGTGCATCCGGCGGATTTTTTTATGGGAAGTTTGTGAAATTATGTTCAGCGGGCAGAGATGATGAACTGCTCCACGGCGGGGTGCAGCCAGTCGGCGGGCAGGGGAGTACCGCTTTGCAGCGCCTCGCGGATAACGGATGATGACGCGGGGTGCATGCCGGTGCAGATAAAGGTGCTGCGCACTCCGGGGCGGGGCTCTGGCGGGGTATCGCGGTGGTAGACGATGAAGTGCAGCAGCTCGCAGAGGTAGTCATAGCGTGCCCAGCGGTGCAGCTGCTCCCACTGGTCTGTGCCCATGAGCCAGAATAGCTCTGCTTCGGGGTGCTGCAGGTGCCAGTGTTCAGCGAGGCGCCAGCTCCAGCTGGGCGAGGGTAGCTGCAAATCCAGCTCACTAACCCTGGCCCAAGGTAAATCTGCTGTAGCGAGCTGCAGCATCTGCAGGCGCTGAGCATCAGAAAAGAAAGTGCTCTTTCCCTGTTTGAAGGGAGAACATGCAGCTGGCAGGAAAACGACTTCATCGAGCCCGCACTGTTTCTGCGCAGCGGCTGCAATAGTCAGGTGCCCCGCATGCACGGGATCAAAGGAACCGCCGAACAGACACGTCTTCATTTACAGACCCGTGGTATCCTTGTAAGGCAGGAAGCAGCCGATGGGGAGCTTCACAAACTTGCGCTCCTCCGGCAGGCGGCGGTAGTGCTTGATGAACTCGGTCAGGTTGCCGTAGTTGGCGGCATTCTTGGGAATACCCTGGTGACCGCAGTTAACCAGCACGTTGAAATGAAGCTCTGCGTGCAGGTGGGCGGGGAACATGCCGTTGTTGGTGCCGATGGTGCCTACCTGCGCACCGCGCCCCACCAGCTGGCCGAGTCGCACATCGATGCGGTCCAGGTGGGAGTAGAGGGTCTGGCAGCAAAGCACCTTGCCACTCTTCGGTTCGCGGAAAGCGTGGCGCACGATGACCACCTTGCCCCAGCGGCCGCGGGCGTCTGCTGCATAGGTAACAAGTCCCATGCCTATGGAGTAGACGGGGTCGCCGAGGTCGGAATTGCCGCCGCCCACACCGTTCCAGTCCTCGCCGAGGTGGCGGGGGGTTGCAAGACGAAGGCCTCGGGATTTGTAATAGCCCTTAGCATCGGGCTTGCCAACGGGAAAATCAAAACCATCTGCCAGGGGAACAAAAGCCCATTTACCATCGGGCGTTTTCTTTGCCATCACCACGGCATCAGCCTGCATGCCGGCTACTGCCACCACAAGGGCAGAGGCAAGGAACAGAAGTCGGAGCAAACGGAACATGGCAGCATGCTACCACAAGCTGCACCCATGTGGCAAGCATCAAAATTGCCATGCTATACTTTAATGCTGATTCTGAGCAGCAGGGCTTTCCAGAATACCATTCAGGATGCAGGCAGGACGGTCCGCTTCAGGGAGCGCAGGACATTGAAGCTGTATTTCCTGCAAATCCGGCCATGCGTCGAAATTCTGCTGTTGCGGCAAGATGTCCAGGCTGAGTAATCAGCGGATGTAATCCTCGTCTCCGCAGCGTAAGATGCGGCTGCAATCAATGGTAGCTCCACCATGGCTCAGAAGCCTGCGGGCTTCGTCCGGATTCCTGTCCTCGTAGGCAGCATGCACCGCCTGCCATAATGCATCATTCATACGGATATGATGCTGACAGTCGGTGCGTGGGTGCAAAGATTGTTATCGGGCCGCCATGTAGATGGCCGTGCATTCCTCCTCGGTAATCGGGTGCACACCGGGCAGGGTGGGGACAGCCGCGCCGCCGCCATACACCTTGCATGCCGCGTGCGCCATGGCGGCAAAATCCGCATCCGCAGGAATGCCCAGCTGTTCCATATTCTGCGGCAGCCCGAGCTTGCGATACCAGTCGCGAAGTCGGGAAATACCCTCTCGCACCACAGCCTCGGTATCACGATGCGGGGTAACACCCATCACGTTGGTTGCCCACTGGGCGAAGATGCCCGGATTATATGACCACACGGCCTCCATATAGGACGGAACCACTACTGCCAGACCACCGCCGTGAGGCACATCGTACACGGCGCTCAGCTCGTGCTCCAGTCCGTGGCAGGCCCAGCTCTGCTCGCGGCCAAGTCCCAGCAGGTCGTTGTGTGCCACTGTGCCGCTGAGTGCCAGTTGCCCCCAGGCGTCCACATTCTGCAGGTTATCATTCAGAATTAGGGCCTGCTCCATGATGGTGCGCATGGTGGCCTCGGCCAGTGCATCGGTAAGGGCGGTATTGGCCGTGTTGGTGAAGTAGCGCTCAAAAATGTGGCAGAGCATGTCGCAGGCTCCATAGGCCATCTGCTCGTGCGGCAGGGAGAGGAACAGGATGGGGTCCACAATGCTGAGGGCAGGGCGCAGCCCCAGGTGCTTGAAGCCCAGCTTGCGGCCGGTGGCTTCGTCGGAAAGCACAGTATTCGGGCTGTTCTCGCTGCCGGCTGCGGGCAGGGTGAGCACCACGGCCACGGGCAGGGGACCATGCTCCGGAACGGAACCTTTGTGGGAATATAACTCCCACACATCGCAGGAGTTCGGTACGCCTACAGCAATGCCTTTGGCAGAATCAATCACGCTGCCGCCACCCACAGCTAGTACCAGAGTGACTCCTTCTTTCCGGCAGAGTCGGATGCCCTCACGCACCAGGGTGACACTCGGGTTGGGCTTGACGCCGCCGAGTTCCACAAAATCGATACCGGCAGCAGAGAGGCATTCGCGTACAGTAGCAAGCAGCCCTGTGCGGACAATGCTGCCGCCGCCATAGTGCAGCAGAACCTTGCCGCTGGTCAGAGGCTTGAGCAGGGTGCCGAGATTGCGGTGTTCTCCGGGGCCGAAAACGTAGCGGGTGGTGTTCTGGTAATCGAAGTTGAGCATGCGTATACTCTAGCATGCGCCAGAGAACTTGTCGATGCAAAATGACGCCAAAAGGGGTTGCTTATTACGCGCGCAAAAGGTAGAATGCCGCGTCTTACCATGCGAATGAAAATTGCCCAATACTTAGTCTGCGTGCTTGCCTTGTCTGGGATGGTAGGCTGTAATCAGCAGAGTCAGAGTCAGATTGAGCCGAATGTCAAACCTGTGGTGATACCTGCGGAGCCGACTCGTCCCGTGAAACCCACAACGCCGGTGAAGCCCGTTAAGCCCGTCAAGCCGGTTAAGCCTGTCAAACCCGCAGAACCTGTCAAGCCGGTGGTACCCACTCAGCCTGTTCAGCCTGAGCCTGTGGTGACCGAACCCCAGACGGGGCAGGCCGAGGTTGCGGTCAAGCCCGTGGCCGAACCGAAAAAGCCGATTAGGCTCAAGCCTCTGGGCAAGCGCGTGTGCAGTGTGCCTGTGAAAGGGAAATATGTGGCTCTCACTTTTGACGACGGCCCCCACGCCTCTCTGACTCCCAAGGCGCTGGATATTCTGAAGCGCCACGGCGCAAAAGGTACTTTCTTCATGCTGGGGCAGAATGCTGCCCGCAACAAGTCCATCGTAGCCCGTGCCGCGGCAGAAGGACATGAGCTGGGTGTACACACCTGGACCCACATCAAGATGAACTCTACCGCCCGTGCCAAGGTGGACAGTGAAATCACCCGCACCCAGAATGTGCTGGCCGATGCTTCCGGCGTGGTGCCGCGTGTGATGCGCCCCCCGTACGGAGCCACCAATAAGGCTCTGATCGAGAAAATGTACAGCACCTACGGCATGGCCACGGTTCTCTGGGACGTGGATACCCTCGACTGGCGCAAGCCCGGTGTGAACAAGGTCATCAACACCGCCGTGAATCAGGCAAAGCCCGGTTCCATCATTCTGGTGCATGATATTCATGCCACCACGCTCAGCGCCCTGGAAGGTATTGTGACGGGACTGCAGGCTCGTGGGTTCCAGCTGGTGACCGTTTCGGAACTGCTGCAGATTTCCAAGCGTGAGGCCGAAGAAGCTGCTGCTGCCAAGGCTGCTGCAGAGGCCGCTGCTGCCATCAACACCGCAGAAGCTGCCACCACTCAAGAACAGCCTGCTGAAATGCCCGTGGACGTAGCTCCCGCCCAGCCCGTGCAGGAGCAGATTACTCCCCAGGAAGAGGCTGCCATGCACGCCGCCAGCGAGGAAGAACCCGCCCTGAAACTCGAAGACTTTATCATTCAATAAAACCATGGCTCGTCAGAAAACAGAAGGAAAAGTGTATCTCATCGGTGCCGGTCCCGGTGACCCCGGGCTGATGACCTTGAAAGGCCGTGATTTGATTGGTCAGGCCGATTGCCTGGTGTACGATGCTCTGGCTGCTCCGTCTATGCTGGGCTGGCTGAAGCCCGGCTGCGAGAAGATTTACGTGGGCAAGCGTGCAGGCAACCATGCCATGCCCCAGGCTGAAATCAATGAGATCCTGGTGCAGTGTGCTTCCAAGTATGCCTGCACAGTGCGTCTGAAGGGTGGCGACCCCTACGTATTTGGCCGCGGTGGCGAGGAAGCCATGGCTCTGAATGCTGCCGGTGTGTCATTTGAAGTGGTGCCGGGTGTGAGTTCCGCCATTGCCGGCCCTGCCTGTGCCGGTATTCCCGTGACTCACCGCGACTGCTGCACCCAGTTTACCGTGTTTACAGGGCACGAAGGTGCGCACAAGACTGAATCCACTCTTGATATTGCCGGAATCGCTGCTGCCAAGGGCACCAAGGTGATGCTCATGGGCATGAGCCGTCTGCGCGAGACGCTGCAGGCCCTCATGGAAGCCGGGCAGGGAGGCGATGTGCCCGCTGCCGCCATTCAGTGGGCTGCTACGGGCCGCCAGAAGAGTGTGACCGCCACTGTGGCTACGCTGGCTGATGCTGTGGAGAACGCCGGCATTTCCTCGCCTGCTGTGGTGGTTATCGGTGAGGTGGTAGCCCTTGCACCTCAGCTCGACTGGCGCAGCAAACTCCCCCTGTGCGGCAAGCGAATCGTGGTAACCCGCACCCGCGAGCAGGCCAGCGACCTGTGCAACCAGCTCCAGACCCTGGGGGCAGATGTGATTGAGCTGCCCACCATCCGCATTGCAGATCCGACCGACAAGCGTGACTTTGCCGAGGCTGTGGTGGATGCCCCGCATTACGACTGGCTGATTTTCTCCAGTCCCAACGGCGTGCGTCGCTTCTTCCAGGCCTTCTTTGCTGTGTATGAGGATATCCGCGAGATTGGTGGTGCCCGCATCGCTGCCGTGGGCCCGGGCACGGCTGCCGAGCTCAAGAAATACGGCCTCATGGTTGACGTGATGCCCCAGAAGGCTGTGGCCGAGGAGCTTATTGCTGAGTTCGACCGCAAGGGCGATGAGTTCGGTGGCGTGGCCAATGTGACCATGCTCTGGGTGCATGGCGAGCAGGCTCGCCGCACGATTTACGATGAGCTGATGAAGCGTCAGGCCATTGTGGACGAATGCCTTGCCTACAATACCGTGCCGGAAACAGAAGATGTGAGCGGTGCTCAGGCCAGACTCCGAGAGGAGGGGGCAGATATCATCACTTTCACCAGCAGCAGCACCGTGCGTCACTTCATGGCCATGAATCTTCCTCTGCCGGAAGGATGCCGCATTGCCAGCATCGGCCCTGTGACCTCCGCCACTCTGGCAGAATATGGCCTGAAGCCCGATGTGGAGGCCGCTGCTCACACTATCCCCAGCCTGGTGGAAGCCATTGCAAAACTGAAGTGATGAGTGCTGTCGGCGAGATGCAGATGTTCTGCCTGGGATTGAACTACCGCAGCTGCCCCGTGGCGGTGCGCGAGCAGTTTGCCGTGGGTAAGTCTCGTCTTGCTGAGGTTAATCTGGCGCTGGCTGCGCTGCCGGGAGTGCAGGAGTGCGTGCTGCTCTCCACCTGCAACCGAACCGAAATCTACTACTGGAGCGAGGCCTCGGAGGAATCTCTGCAGTCGATTCTGGGCTATTTCCTTGGAAATGCGCCCGATGCCGCTGCCCGCCGTCGCTATTTCTACCACCATCGCGGCGCAGAGGCGTTGTTCCATCTCGCGGCGGTGGCTTCGGGGCTTGATTCCATGGTGGTGGGCGAGACCGAAATCTTCGGCCAGCTCAAGGATGCCTACCGCGTGGCACTGGAAGCAGGGGTGACCTCCACCTGCGCCAATCGTACCTTCCAGCAGGTGTTCTCTGTCGGCAAGAAAGTACGCAGCTCTTCTCAGATAACGAGTGGCCCCACCTCCGTAGGGGCTGCCGCCGTGCAGATGGCTCAGGAGATTCTCGGCAATCTTTCCGGTGCCAATGTACTGGTGGTGGGTGCCGGTGAAGTGGCTCGCACCACGGCTCAGAGCCTGCGCTCCCGCGGGGCTGAGAGTATCTTTGTAGCCAATCGTTCTTATGACCGCGCCGTAGAGTTGGCCGGGCAGGTGGGTGGCAAGGTCATCCGCTTCACCGAGTGGGTGCCTTATCTGGAGAATATCGATATTGTCATCGTCTCCACCGCATCGCCTGTCTATGTGGTGTCTCCCCCGGTGCTGGAGCAGGTGCAGCAGGTGCGTCAGCGCCCCTTGTTCCTGATTGACCTTTCCGTGCCCCGTAATGTAGACCCAGCCTGCGCTCTGGTGGAGGATGTCTACGTGTACGATATGGACACCATGGAGGAAATGACGGCCGAGACCCGCCGCCTTCGCAGCCGTGAAATTGCCGGTTGTGAGCAAATGATTCGTGAGTGGGTGGCTGAAACCGGTGATTTATTGCTGCGAAAACAGACTGTTTCCCATCAGAAATGTGCTGAAAAATAAATTTCTCTGAAATTTTCAGCAAATATTGAACGTAGAGCCCAACAATTTGTCTACACTCATACACCGCGAACCGATATTCTGCGATATGGACAAAGAAAACCACACATCCCTTCCTGAATCCGAGGCTCAACTGGTAGCTCTGCTTGCAACGCTGAGAGTCAAGCCTACGGAAGAAGCAGATTTCGAGTCCCGTTTCCTGTGTGAATTCCATGAGCGTGTTGCCCGCGAGGTAGTGTGCTGTCCTGCCCGCCGTCGTCTGTGGTCGCACTTGCTGCAGTTTGTAGATAATTTCGGCCGTGGTCGACTGGCATTCGGCGCTTCTGCGCTGGGGCTTGTGGCAGTGGCTGTGTGTTCTACTGCTTTCACCGGCGGACAGGCCGGTATGGAGACGGCTGCTACGGTGGCCAGCGCGGTAGAGCACCAGAAGAATCCTCTGATGATGCCGACGCTGGGGAACGACCTAGTGGAATGTGGTACGGTGCGCGTGGAGGCCGGCAAGACTACTCTGCTTAATCCCGGTGTGACTGTCATCCGTGGCCAGCGTGCCACGATTATTGAAGTGCCTGCCAATTACAACGCCACGCTGCAATACACGGTTGACCCTCAGCACCAGGGAACCAAGGTGCAGCTGCCCAGCAGTGCTGTGCGTTATGCATTCTGATGCGCTGCTCTGTCATTTTTAGCCGTTTCCTCCGCGCGGGGGTGATTCTGGCTTGCAATGGGGGGAGAGCTTTGGTATAAATCCTGTGTATGGAGAGAGAGTGCTGTAAGTGCCACTGCAAGTTCATTTCGACAAAACAGGATGCGGAAATCTGCCCTGATTGTCTCAGAAACGAGTTTGTGGCGGTTGCTCCCAGTCTGGATGCCGAGGAACGCGCCCAGCTGGTAGCGGAATACCATGATTCCATGAAGCGCCAGGCTCAGCGTGCCGAGGCTCTGGGTGGTGCATACAGCTCCGGTGTTGCGTTCAGCGTGGCAGGTAAGCTGCGTCTGGCTCTGGGACTGGGTATCTTCCTGATTTGCGGATTCCTGTTCCTGATTAGTGATAAGGAATCCAATGCCACTTTCCTTGTGGGGCTAGATGCCGACTCTCAGCGCCTCATTTCTCTCATCCTCTGCCTGGTGAGTGCGGTGCTCGTGGCAACGGCTAGTGTGCGCTATAAGAAGACCGTGCGTTTGATGGCGCTGGTGATTGCCGCCCTGGGCTGGTTCATGCCGGATATTCTCGCAGCAGCTCAGAAGTCTCGTACCGTCCCTGTTGCTCAGACTGACGAGAAGAAGCCTGTCACCGAGCAGCAGAAGCCTACGGCTCCTGCCGAAGAAGAGGTGCCCACAGGCCGCCTGCTCAGCGATGATGATTTGCAGGTCTTTTATTCGCAGAAGCTGCCGTCCCAGCGCGTCACGAATTACGCCGTATTTATTGATAATCAGGATAGCCGCTCCCGCAGTCTCGTGCGCGAGGCTCTCAATCGCCTGCTGGAGGCCGAGTACACCCGCGCCTACACCCGTGCCAACGGCGCCCTGTTCGTTGTCAATAATGTGGCAGGCGCCCGCCGCAATATATCGCAGCTTCTGTCCCGTTTCGGCACTGTGACTCATTCCGAGCCGCTCAAGGGTATCTACGAGGTTCGCTTCGATGCCGACCGCGCCAATCTGGTGAGCCAGTACTCTGCCGATGTGCTTTCCTCGCCCATGCATCATTCGTATGTAACGGCGAATCTGAGCGAGCTGCGCTGTCTGGACCCGATGCGTGTGCGTATGTCTGCCCGTTCGCTGGCCGGTTCCAACGTGCGTGTGCTGCGCAACGAAGTTCGTGATACATTGATAGATGTGCTTCGCGACCCCTGGACCTCCGAGCCCGATACCTATGCTGCTCTCATCGATGCACTGGTGACCTATAGCCAGGAGCACGATAAGGATGCGGTGAAGCAGGTGCTCAAGTATTTCGATGGCCGCCGTGCGATGAAGCGCGAGGTTGACCCCAATATTACCCTGTTCCTGATTCGTGAGGTGCCGGATGAAATGGTGAACCCTGTGCTGGACTACTGGTGCGAGAATCCGATTGCCTGGAACGAAATGCTGCACCAGCTTGGTGACCGAGTGCAGGCTCCGCTGCTCGAGCGCCTGGCTTCCACAAACAATCTCCGCCAGATTACCTCTATTCTCAAGTATCTGGAAGCCCGTGGCACCAAGGAGGCTCTCCCCGTGCTGAAGCGCTTCCTTGAGTACCCCGATTCCATTATCCGCCACTCTGCCAATACCACCTACGAGGCTATCAGAAACCGCTGACTTTTACAACTTTCTCCCTGCTATGACTGCACGTCTTATCAAACTCTTAATCGGCAGCTTCCTTTTCTTCTGCTTAGGTATAGCGCTGTTCCCGGCTCTTTTCCCCACGCAGGTCGACCGCGTTACCAAGGTGAGGGAGCAGCCCGTTGTCGTCAAGCGCGACACCGTGGTGGATGACTGGTCAAATGAAAACGAAGTCGAGGACTCGGACGACGCCTGGGTAGAGGACGAGCCGGAGGTGGATGATACCCCCGACCGCCGCGTAGCCCGCATGGATGACGAGACCTTCGACGAGGAAGACGTGCCGATTGACCCGAAGCAGAATGTGGTGCCCGAGGCTCGCGTGCATGCTGAGTTCACTTCCGCTCTGGCCGAAATGCGTAAGATGGCCGGTGTGCTTGAGAAGCAGGAAAAGGAGAACTTCATCAGCAAGGAATTCCCCGCTGCCGACTGGGCTGACCCCGAGAAGATTTACTTTACGCTGGCCGACCGTGTGCTCAGCAAGCTGGGTAAGATGGACGACAAGGCTATCCTGAAGTACATGCAGGACCCCGCCTCCCGTCTCGACCTTGCCCGCATTACCCTTATCCGTAAGGCCGGTTCTCAGGGTATCCGCACGGTTGCTTCCCGTCCCAAGGGTAAGGAGATGCTGGGCGCACTGAGCCGCGACCTGAACTGGATGACCAATCTCCTGCACTCCGGCCCCTCGCAGAATATGGAGCAGGCTCTGTGCTTCCTCGAGACCATCTATGGCAAGGTGGGTGAGAAGGAGCTGGAGAATCCCGTGACCCGCCGCATTGCCACCACCACCGCGCTGGAGTTTGCCCGCGAGGGCTGGGGCGAGGGCGATATGCTCAACCGCTTCAACTACTACAATAACAGCTGGAAGGAAGGCAAGCTCAACACTTATTTCGACAATCTGCAGTACTGGGAAACCCGCTTCGTGACCGGTTGTAAGCAGCCGGGCGATGGCGCCGGCAGCTGGGGCGGTCCCCGCAACCTGACCTGGCATCGCGACAACGTGCGCCTGCCCATGGAGCAGTATCTCGGCGCCGAATGCCAGCTTGAATACCGCCTGCGCAACGTGGCCGGTGACTCTGTGTTCTCCTCCGAATACCTCGCCCCCATCTGGAAGTATGTGAACTTCACCACCGGCTGGGCCTATCGTGAAATCGGCGGCGTTTGCGGTGCTCTGTCCCACTATGCCACCTACAGTGCCCTGGCCGCCGGTCTGCCTGCTGCCACCATGGGCGAGCCCGGCCACTGCGCCTATGCCATGCGTATCGGTAACACCTGGCACCGCGGCAACTCCATCTACTGGCAGCACGACCTGCACAAGAATTTCTGGGGGCAGGGTGAATGGGGTTACCTTATCCTCACGCAGAAGCTGTACGAGGAGCGCTTCAAAACCCTCACGGCTGATTTGCTTGTCTCCATGGCCGACTTCCTGACGGCTCGCCGCAAGATGAAGGCTGCGTTCAACACCTACGAGAACGCTGTGAAGTTCCAGCCGAACAACTGGCCGGCTCTCAAGCGCTACTCCTTCTACCTCAAGTTCAAGGCTCCGAAGGATCTGGAGAAGTGGATGACCCTGCACGATGCCGTGATGGACGGTATGGGCAAGGAACACTACCACGCAGCCGCCACCATGCAGGCACGCTACGTGTACCCGAACCTGGCGCCCCTCATCAAGGACCGCGCCAAGCTCAACAAGATGTTCTCCGGCCTTTTCAGCCACTTCAAGGACTGGGGTGCCAACCGCTGGGAAATCGGGCCCATCCTCGATGCCCAGATTGCCACCTGCCAGAACGATAACGAGAAGCGCTCGTACATGCGCGAGGTGCTCCGCGTGCTCATGAAGCGCCCGGATTACGCCGGTGCTGTGCTTACCTGGGGCCTGGGCTACATCTCCAAGCTGCCGGAGGGCGATGGCAAGATTCAGGATGAGTTCACCAACATGCTGGTGCAGGCCATGAGCCGCACGGGTGGTTCCCGCAAGGACCAGGATGCCACCTGGGCAACTCTGGGCGAGGCCATTCACGCCGCTGCCAAGAACAAGGAGCGCCGCACCTTCCAGGCCATCGGCCGTCTGGCCAGCCGCAAGTGCAAGAACAAGTTCCCGAAGAAGGGCCCGCGCATCAAGGGCTACTCCGGTCGTGTGGTTTCCACCACGGGTTGGATTGATACCGCCACCACCATCGGAGATATGAGCAACTGCTGCCTCCACTGGGGCGTGCTCCAGCGCACCGGCGGTGCCATGCCCGGCAAGTTCGAAGGCAAGGCCGGCCTCACCGTGGGCCTGGAGAAGAAGTGCGACTTCACGGGCGCCGTCTGCCTCTCCAGCGAGAAGACTCTCAAGAAGGATCGCCCCTTCTATCTTGAGGTGTCCGATGATGGCCAGAACTGGCAGCGCGTCATGCCCAACGGTGTCATCAACGGCAACGAAATCCGCTTCGACCTCAAGAAGAGCGGTGCCTCCGGCAAGTTTGTGCGCATGCTGCGCGAGGGTGATAAGTATGAACCCGGTATCGTCGGCTTCTATGTATACGGCAAGCCGCAGAAGAACTAATTCCAGCCCGATTTTCACAACATGATGAAACAGATTTTCAAGTTAATGGCTCTGGTGGCGCTGCTGGCCGCTCCTGTGAAGGCTGCCATCGCCCGCACCTATCCCGATGCTTTGTCCAAGGCCGGTAAGAATCCCATCGTGATTTTTATCTATGGCGCCAACTACGACAAGGTGAGCCAGCGCACCTACGAGACCTTCATCAAGAAGAACAAGATAGCTCCCTATATCCGCCAGACGGTGTTCCTCGAGATGCCTCTCTACCAGCTTCCCAATGACAAGGAGAAGAAGGATATGGAGAAGCGCCTCGGCGGCAAGCGCCTCCCCGGCGGCATTCGCAATTATCCCTGCCTGGCTCTGGTGGATGCCGGTGGCAATCTCCGCGGCGCCGTGCAGACTCCCGAGGAGATGAAGGACCCGGAGAGCGCACTTGAATCGCTCAAGGTCATGATTGATAATTTCTACAAGCAGGAGAAGCTGCTCGAGCGCGCCGCCAAGGCCAAGGGCGATCGCCGCGCCGCTCTGCTCATCGAGGCTGCCGATATCGACCTCTCTATCCCCCGCAGCGCCTTTGAGAAGGACGACGGCAAGGGTGGCAAGGAAGGCGTGAACAATCGCCTGGCTTTCGACCCCCTCGGCGTGGTGGAAGCTCTGCAGATTAAATCCTTCGATGAGGCTAATGCCTACATCCGCCAGATGATGGCTCAGGGTGGTTATTCCAAGCTGCAGCGCCAGATGATGATGGCTGCCTATGCCGGCCACCTCCGCCGCGGTGGCGAGGAGAAGAAGCCTGCTTCCAAGGAACGCCTGCGTGCCCTGTACACTGAGATGCGCAACATCGACCCCAACTCCACCTACGGAGCTTATGCTGAAGGAGCTCTCGTCATCTGGGTGGAGGGCGGTACCCTTACCGAGGAACCCATTCCCACGGAAATCAACCGCGTCGGTAAGACGGATGATGACGGCAACGGCAGCGGCTCCGGCACCTCCGGCAAGACCGCCATGGGCGATGTCATTTCTCCCGATGAAGTGGGCGCCGAGGATGCCGATGCAGAAGGCGAGGACGAGGGCGATGACTTCGAGTAATGCCCCGCGCGTGTTGCACGCACATAGGGCTTGAATTTCAGTGTCGGCGGGTGTAAGCTACCCGCCGACGCTTTTTATATAAATATGCTGGGATTCATTGCTTATCTCGTCTGCGCTCTGCTGCTGGTGGCAGGGTATCTGTGGTATGGACGCCTTGCAGAGAAGGTGTATGGGGTGGACATGGAGATGACTATGCCCTGCGTGAGCAAGGCCGATGGCGTGGACTTCGTTCCCTTGCCTATGTGGAAGATTTTCCTGATTCAGCTGCTCAATATCGCCGGCCTCGGTCCCGTGGTGGGTGCTATTTCCGGCTGCCTGTTCGGCCCTGTGGCTCTGCTCTGGATTGTGGTGGGCTGCATCTTTGCCGGCGCCATGCACGATTTCCTCTCCGCCGCCATGTCGGCTGAGCGCGGGGGGGAGAACCTGCCGGAAATTGTCGGAGCCGAGCTGGGCAGGCCGGCCCGCTATGCTATGCGTCTGGTGTGCATCTTCCTGCTGCTCATGGTGGGTGTGGTGTTCACCCTGCTGCCTGCCGGCATGGTCAGCAAACTCTTCGGCCTCATGTCTCCCATGGGGTGGAGCATCGCCATCCTGGCCTATTACTTCCTGGCCACCATTCTGCCCATCAATGCCATCATTGGCCGCATCTATCCGTTTTTCGGTGCTATTTTCCTGTTCATGGCTGTGGGTATGGCCGTTATGCTTCCTGTCGGGGGCTATGAAGTGTTGCCTAATCTCGATTTCCTGAGCAACCAGCACCCGAAGGGCATCAGCATCTGGCCCATGCTCTTTGTGACCATCGCCTGTGGTGCCATTTCCGGCTTCCACGCCACGCAGAGCCCCATGATGGTGCGCTGCCTCCGCAAGCCCTCCGATTTGCGCCGCGTGTTCTACGGCGCCATGGTGGCGGAAGGTCTCGTGGCTCTTATCTGGTGTGTGGTCGGACTCAGCCTGCGCGAGGTCATCGTGAATGGCAACGAAACACTGGCACAGCTCATCGTTCAGAATCCGTCCTCTGCCGTGCATGCCGCCGCCACGTTGCTGCTCGGCTCCACGGGCGGCATGGTAGCCGTGCTCGGGGTGGTGGTGCTGGCCGTGACCAGCGGCGATACCGCCATGCGCAGCTGCCGCCTCATGCTGGCCGATGTGCTGCGCGTGAAGCAGGCGGGCATCGTGTCTCGCCTTGCTCTGGCCCTTCCGTTGTTTGCTGTGGTTATCCTCATTTCTCAGCTCGACTTTTCCGTCATCTGGCGCTATTTCGGCTGGGGTAACCAGACGTTGGCCTGCTTCACGCTGTGGAGCGTGGCGGTCTGCCTGCGCCGCCGTGGCCGCCGCAGTATCATGGCGCTGCTTCCCGCGCTGTTCATGACCTGCATGTGCTCCACCTTCCTGCTGCATGCCCCGGAGTGCGCCATCAACCTGCCGCTCCAGGTGGCCACCCCCATCGGCTGCGCCATCGCCGCTATCTGCCTCTTCTTCTTCGCCCGCTGTATCCGCCCCAAGGTGCAAAACGCCTGATTCTGGGCTCATGGCGGGCGTATGCCCGCGGAATTTAACACATCCAACATCCAAAATTCAATATTCAACATCCCCCATTTCCTCTTTTGCAGGGCATGCGGGGAATGATTCACTATTTGCCGCTTGATTTAGTGGGGAATTTCTGCTAAAATTCATGCATCACAGGAATGGAGAATCTCGATGAGTACCAGAACAGTCGAAAGGCAGCGGCAGAGCGCCGCCGCAAGCAGCGTTCTGCTCCGGAAAAGCCTGCCAAGAAACCTGTGAAACACCGCTCCGGCGGCAGCTGGTGGAAGCGCTTCCTGCTGCGCTTCTGCATTGTGCTCGGCGTGGCTGCCGTCACGCTCGGCCTCATCGGCTATGCGCTTTTCACCTCGGTCACGGCCAAGTACCAGAAGTGGGCAGAGGAGTTCAACCTCGAGGATATCAACAACCTCGACCACCCCGGCATCATCTTCGACCGCAACGGCGAGGAAATCGGCCGTATCTACGATGAAAACCGCAGCTACGTGACCTACGATAAGATTTCCCGTGCCATGATTGATGCCCTCGTGGCCCAGGAAGACAAGAATTTCTGGACCCACAACGGCTTCGACCCTGTGGGCATCATCCGCGCCGCCAAGGAAGCCGCCGCCGCCGGTGGCAATGCCAACCAGGGCGCCTCCACCATCACCCAGCAGCTCGCGCGCAATGCCTACGACCTCGAGCAGCGCACCTCCGCCCGCGGTGGCAGCCGCTACGAACGCAAGGTGGTGGAAATCTTCCTCGCCATGCGCATCGAGGAGAAGTACGACAAGCAGCAGATTCTCGAGTTCTACATCAACCGCGTGTACTTCGGCCGCGGTTTCCACGGCATCCGCGCCGCCTCCCTGGGCTATTTCGGCAAGGAACCTGCCGACCTCACCGTGCGCGAGGCCGCCAGTATCGCCGCCCTCATCAAGAACCCGGAGAACTACAACCCCCTCAAGAACCCCGAGCTGAACTGGCGCTGGCGCAACGACGTGATTGACCGCATGGTGCGCGCCGGCATGCTCACCGCAGGCGAGGGCGCCCGCCAGAAGGAAACCGAGCTCGGGCTGAATCCCAAACCGCTCACCCGCAACACCTCCTTCCTGCATTCGCTGGTGCAGAAGCAGGCTATCGACATTTTTCAGAACCCTGAGCGTGGCGAGGAAATCCTGAAGAGCAGGGGCATCAGGATTCACACCACCATTGACCGCCAGCTCCAGCTCGCAGCCGAGCAGAGTCTGCGCAGCCAGCTCGAGAAGATTGAGTCTCGCGAGGACTATAACCACGTCCGCTTTGCCGACAAGAATGACCCCCGCTGCGCCCAGCACCGCTATGTGGACGGCGCCGTCTTCGTGGTCGACAACAGCTCGGGCGGCGTACTGGCCTATGTGGGTGGCCGCAGCTTCGATCGCGACAACTTCGATATCATCGAGAGCGGTCGCCGCTCGGTGGGCACCGCCATGCTGCCGTTCCTCTACATGTGCGCCTTCGACAACGGATACTCTCCTTGTTCCCGACTGCTCGACGACGCGCTCGATAACCGCCTCGCCGGTATCGGCGGCACAGAAGGTATTCTCGGTGAATGGGGCATGGAAGTAGAGAAGGGCCGCTACCTCGATTCCATCACCCTGCGACAGAGCCTCGAGTGGTCCAAGATTGCCGCCAGCGCCCGCCTTGGCATAGCCCTCGGTTCGCACCCCACCACGGGCGCCCGCTGTTTCCAGACCACGCTCGAGGGCGTGGGCATCACCCCGCCTGCGCGCAACCCCAGCAGCACCGAGCTGCGCCCGCAGTATTACCCCCGCGTGTACCTCGGCACCGAGCCCGTCTCGCTCAAGGAGGTCACCATGGCCTACACCGTCTTCCCGAATGGCGGCAAGCGCCCCATCGCCCCCTTTGTGGTGACCAGGATTACGGATAGCAACGGCAAGATTCTCTGGGAGAACCCTCTCTCCGTCACCAACCGCATGGTGCGCAGCACCTCGCCCTGCACAGCCTACCGCCTGCACTCCATCATGCGCGAGTCGCTCGAGAAGGGCTCGGCTCAGCGTGTGCGCCCCATGCTGCCGCAGGACTTCGGCGGCGCCGTGAAGACCGGCACCAACTACGATTTCTCCGACAACGCCATCTTCGGCTACACGGGTGAGTTCACCTGCGGCGTGTGGATGGGTTACCTGAACGACCACCAGCCCATTTACCCCCAGGCCTTCGGTTCCGATACCTGCGGCCCCGTGCTTGCCGCCGTGCTGGCTGCCTCCAAGGGCCGCTACGAGGATAAGCCCATCCCCGTGCCCCCCGATACCGAGGAGGTGGAAATCTGCCTTTCCTCCGGCCAGATTGCCACGAACTTCTGCTTCGAATCCGTCATGAAGGACGGCAAGCCCGGCTACGTGCGCCCGACCTACCGCGAGTATATCCCCAAGGGCGATGTCGCGCTCGGCCAGTGCTCCATCCACGGCGATGGCAGCCCCTCGCTCATGGACTTCATGGAGACCCAGCCCGGCCACATGAACTCCTCCCGCATCCTTCCCGTGGTGCCTGTGCTGCCGCGCAGCTCCGCCCTCATCGGCAAGGACCCCTACGACTGCGACCTCACGCTCAACCCGAAGTACCGCGATGCGGGTGACTTGGCCGAAGCCGCCGCCACCACCGCCGAGGAAGTAGCTCCTGCGGATGACGAGACTCCCGAGGAAGTGGACGGCCCAGCCGTGGATACCGACCTGCAGATTCGCGCTCCCCGTCCGCTGCGTCATCTCCCCCTCGTTCCCCTTCAAATCTGATTTTCGTCTGAACTATGCAAACCGATTCTCTGAATCACACACTGGCCGCCACGCAGGACAAGGCATTCGAAATTAACATGGATAAAGGGGTGTACGGCTCCTTTGCCGAAATCGGTGCCGGCCAGGAAACCGCCAACTGGTTCTTCCGTTCCTCCGGCGCCGCCGGCACCGTGGCCAAGACGATTTCCGCTTACGATATGACCGTGAGCGATACGCTCTACGGCCAGGCCCGCCGCTATGTCTCCGAGGAGCGCCTCAAGCAGATGATGGACTATGAGTACACCCAGCTCATTGCCCGCCTGGGCGAGAAGCGCGGCAAGGATACCTGCTTCTTCTCCTTCTGCAACACCGTGAAGTGCAAGGGCTACCGCGACAACGGCCCCTGGTCCGCGTGGATTGGCGTGCGCTTCCAGCTCAAGCCCGGGCTGCCCCCCAGCGATTTTGTGATGCACGTGCGCCTGCTCGTGCCCGACCACGACCTGCAGATGCGCATCCTCGGCATCCTCGGCGTGAACCTCCTCTACGCCCTCTTCTACAAGCTCGACAGCATGGACCTCTTCGTGCAGAGCGTGGGCGACAACGTGGACCGCGCCTTCTACGAAATCGACTTCATGCGCTTTTCCGGGCACAACTTTGCCATGTTCGACAACCGCCTCCTCGCCCTCGAGCTCGTGCGCGGCGGCCTGGCTGAATCGGCCCTCCTTTGCCCGGATGGCACCGTGGCCCAGCCTGCGGACTTCTTCTACAAGCGCCCCATCGTTCTGCTGCGCGGCAGCTTCCGTCCGCTCTGCAACATCCACCTCGAGATGATGGACGCCGTGCGCACCAAGTTCCTCGAAAACCTGCCCGCAGAGCAGCACTCCCGCGTGGTCGATGTCTGCGAAATCTCCCTGCGCAATCTCCTGCGCGGCGAGCATGTCGACCTGCTTGAGTTCCTCGACCGCGTGGATGCCCTGGCTGCCGAGGGCAAGACCGTCATGGTCACCAACATTGCCCGCTTCCACCGCATCTCGAACCTCCTGAGCCAGTATACTAAGGAACCCGTAGCCATCGCGCTTTCCATCGGCCTGCTCAACGAGATTTTCAAGGACAAGTGGGCAGAGGACACCCCCGGCGGCATCCTGGCCACCATCGGCCAGATTTTCGTGAACAAGACCCGGTTCTACGTCACCCCGTGGATCAACCGCACCACCGGCGAGTTCGTCACCGCCGGCACCTACAAGGCGCCCGAGAAATACCACTACCTCTACCGCCACCTGCGCGAGAACGGCTGCATCATCGAAGTGCCGTACTTCAACCAGAAGCTCCTCTTCCAGACCCCGCGCGATATCATCCGCATGATTGAGACGGGCGATGACCAGTGGCGCGAATACGTGCCGGCCTCTGCCGTGCGCATGGTGGAGCATATCAAGGGGGAGGGTAAGTGATGGATCGCCGCGCAGAGTTCCCCATCCTGAACACCATGTTCGGCAAGCGCCGCCTGGTGTACTTGGACAACGCCGCCACCACTCACAAGCCCGCCTGCGTGCTCGAGGCCGCCCGCAATTACTACGAGGCGCAGAACTCGAACATTCACCGCGGCGCCCACTACCTCAGCCGCCTTGCCACCGAGGAGCACGAGAATGCCCGCGAAACCGTCGCCTCCTTCCTCGGCGCGGCCAGCTCCCGCGAGCTCATCTTCACCAGCGGCTGCACCGCCGGCATCAACCTCGTGGCGCAGACCCTCGCGCTCTCCGGCATCAACGGGGCAGGGGATGAAATCGTGGTCACCACCGATTCGCACCACTCCAACATCGTGCCCTGGCAGATGCTCTGCGGCCGCACCGGCGCTGTGCTGCGCCCCGTGCCGCTCACCGCAGACCTGCAGTTCGACATGGAGGCCTACCACCGCATCCTCTCACCGCGCACCAAGGTCGTGGCCGTGCCTTATATCTCCAATGCCCTCGGCGCCATCAACCCTGTGCAGCAGATTATCGCCGATGCCAAGCGCAACAACCCCGCCACCCTTGTGCTGGTGGATGGCGCCCAGAGCACAGCCCACCAGCAGGTCGATGTGCAGACCCTCGGCTGCGATTTCTACGCCTTCTCCGGCCACAAGGTTTATGCCCCCACCGGCACGGGCGCCCTCTGGGGCCGCGAGGAAGTCCTCGAAATGCTCCCCCCCTGGCTCGGCGGCGGCGAGATGATCAGCGAGGTCTCCTTCGAGAAGACTACCTACAACACGCTCCCCTTCAAATACGAAGCCGGCACCCCCAACATCGGCGGCAACATCGTCCTCGCCGCCGCCCTGCGCTACGTGCAGGAAATCGGCCTCGACACCATCGATGCCCACGAGCGCGAGCTCACCACCCGCCTGTACGATGGCCTCCTCGACCTCGGTGTGAACATCCTCGGCCCCCGCGAAAACCGCGGCGCCCTCATCTCCATCACCGTCCCCGGCGTCCATCACTACGACCTCGGCACCCTGCTGGACCAGATGGGCATCGCCGTCCGCACCGGCCACCACTGCTGCCAGCCCTTCATGCAATCCCTCGGCATCACCGGCACCACCCGCTACTCCTTCGCCCTCTACAACACCCAGGACGACGTAGCCGCCGCCCTCTCCGCCACCGAGCGCGCCCTCGACATGCTGCGCTAAATCCGACCACCGGGAGAATATCGCATGCCAAGCCATAGCTATTGCCAAATAGCTACGGCTGGTCGAAACCCTGCAAAGAAAGATATAGATACCCCCGGAGCAGGGGAGAAGGACTGTCCAGACGGACTGCTAGCGGCGTGACTGTTTCACCCTCGCGTTGCAGACTTCTTCATTTTGCTTGGTTTACCTTTCGTGAAACTCTGACTCCTGAAGTTTGAGAGCATTTGCATTTTCCTTTACGGCACGCACAGTGGGTGCGTCGAAGGGAATCAGGTCCTTAGTCTCGGCCTCAATTTCAAGGCGGAGCTTGACCCCGATATTGATTTTTTTCGTGAAGAGGGACACAATTTCCGCCACTACGTCATGGAACGTACTTTCCGGATTGACGGGGTCAAGCTCAATTGAGCCGTAATAGCGCCGTAAGGCCTGTACAGGGGCGGGAGCGCCTCCCGGGGGTGTGGGCGTCGGTTGGATAACCGGCTCGTTTCCGCCGCTTGTGTGCCCATCGTTGTCCGGTTCCGGAGAAGGCCCCGGTGTAGGTGGCTGGGGTACCGGCTTGACTGCTTCCAATTTAGCCTTGTATGCTAGGGCTACTGTCTTCTCGATGATGACAGAGGCCGAGTCTGCGTAGATTGTTGCAGGCATGGCACCGTACACAAAGCCAAGGAAATTATCGCCCTCCTGACCTGTAGCATAGCCAAAGAAATCACCGCTTGCCACACCGTTGGAAATAGTCTCGCGCAGCACATCAATATTCTGCAGGCGCTGGAAGTAATAGTACATGCACATGTCCTTCCACAGCTGGTCTACCGATACAAACGTTCTGCCTTTGCTGAAATAATAGAGGTCGAGGTATTGCTTCAGCAGGAGCGGCGAGTACTGCTTGACAACATACTCGTTATCAACCAGTGCATCTCTTACCACATCAGCGAGCTTGCCACCTCGGCAGGAGATAGCACGTACCTCCAGTCGCATATTACGCACATCTTCAGCCGTCGGTACAATCAGGTGTTTGTAGCACTCCATCAATACGCTGCCCAAATGATTAAAGGAGGCCTCCTTTTCCTGCTTCACGTTCTTAATCTGCAGCGCGTCCAGATTAAGTCGGCCGCTTTCCATTTCTGCGCCAATCTCGCACCATGCGAGGTACGAACGGCACTGATCAATGACGCGCTCAATCACCCCGGAATCAGGTGCAAGGAATACCACGCGGTTCTTGTACAGGCGCTGCTTGATATCAACCATGCCAGTTGCACCGGCCGTTCCGACGCCTAAGATTGCATTGATTTGCTTAAAGGTATTATCCGGGGCTGCTTTGCTGTACGAATAAACAGAATCTGGATGCAGAAGGACCAAGCGTACGCCGGAGCCTATTTCATCCGGGATATCGCGCACGGGGGTGAAGACATGCTGGGCGCTAAAGAAGGTGTTTTTGCCCATCTTGCTCTCCATCAGACCTTTTAAGGTGCTGAGAACTTGGCTGTGGTCAACCTTTTCCTTGCGGGCCTCCATCTCCTTGCGCAGATTGGGGTGCGTGTCGAACCAATAGCGGTCATCGCTGCTGAAAAGATAATGCAGGTTGTCACGCAGGCGGGAGAAAACATCCTCGTATGTTGAGAGGGAGTCTCCCGGACGGCCACAGCCCAACAAGATGCGCTCTTTGTGTATACCTCGGGCAGACTGTGCTGCGTTCCCCGGGGCACTGCCCAAGAACGCCGTACGGGCTACTCGGTGGGCCGCTTGTAGCGCACCGAACCGCGGGTCTTTGTCGATAGCTGCGCTCTGGGAGTCTTCGCCGTCAATTTCCTTAGTAATCACCACGTCCCAGCCTTGGGGCAGATACTGCGTGCTTTTCACGCGTACTTGCATATCATGCAGGGGCAAGGACCCCGGCATAATCATGGGGTCCTGGTCATTATCCTGCCACAGTCTGTGAATCACAATGGCCATGTACTGCAGAACGCCACGTGTGCGCTGGAACTTGTCGAGCGTCGACCAGTCTTCATATAAGCGGTCAAAGATTTCCGGATGGATGGGGTAGGAATGGCGGAGCTTCTCGTAGTACCGGCTTTCCTGCACCTCGGACGGCAGGCGGTCCTTGTTGGCACGGTAAAAATCGGCAAACTCTCGGCATACTTCATCCACCTCATGTTCCACGCCGGTGGTATCGAACAGACGGCGGCGTACAATTTCAAAGCTTTCATTCTGTGCGACGGGCTTCCACACGCTTTCTACACGGCCGAAGTATTTTTCCAGAGAGGTGAGCGCTTTCGTACCCTGTGTGCCCACGGTTTCGGCATCGGACTCCGGCAGGGATGCCAGCAGCATGGCATTCGGGACCGCCTTCATCCCCTCTGTCAGAGCCTGTATAAAGGACATGTTTGCGGCCAGCGTGCCAGCGGTCAAATGCTTGCTGTCGTCCAACTGACGAAGGAACGCCACGACCTCGTCCATCAGCACCACGCAGGGCGCGGCTTTACGAAGCAGCTCAATGATGACCTCTTTGCCCGGTGACGTACCGCTGCGGTCACTATCGGCCACCATGTCGTAGCCTTCCTTACCCAACAGCGCATGGGCCAGCAGCCCCCACATTGTCCAGATATCGAGGCCATCGCGGGTAATGGGCTGGTTGGGGGAAAGAGAAATACCGTCTATCACTGCCACGCGTGCCTTGGGCAATTCCAAGATACCCGCTTCATCCAGCAAGGAAGGAATGCCGTCCATTTTCTGCGGGCTTACTTCCTGCTTGGCCAGATGATACACGGCCAGCAAGGTGTGAGTTTTACCGCCACCAAAGTTGGTCTGTAGCTGGATAACCGGGTCGCCGCTCTTACCGGTAAGGCGCTGCGCCACAGATACAAGCAAATCTCGCATGCCCTCGGTGATGAAGGTGCGTTTAAAGAATTGCTCGGCACTCTGATACTCCTGCTCAGCGGTACCCGCGGCCACACGGGAAATATCAGCGGCGAACTCGGCTTGCCTGAAACTCCCCTCAAGCACATCGCGGTGGGGGCGGGCAATCAATCTCCAGGATTTGGTGGTCATGGTCGTATTAAAGGTCTAAAGTTGCTTGTACGGGTATCTTCTTAGCTTCCTTCTCGCTGGTGATTTCGATTTCGCTCCAGCAGCTCATCAGTTCGTTATAATAGCGGGCCTCTTCGGCATTACCCTTGCGCTCGTTGTAAACATACAAGTGGTATGCCAACTGGCGTATGTTTTCGGTATCCTCCTGCATGCGGGCCAACAGGGCACCGGCAGCTTGCTCGCCGCCCTTTTGGAAGGCTTTAATCAGGTGATGACACGCCTCCCATACGGGGCGCTTCTTATCCTTTTCCGGTGCGTAATCATCCGGATAGTCATGCCAATGTATCAACTGCACTTTGCCTCCCTTAGAGTTGGCGACTCCGCTGCTTGCTACGGCTTCCACACTCGTACTCTTAGCGCGTGCCAACACATCGGCCTCACCGTAGAGCCCCTCATTCCAGCCGTATTGTTGGTACCAGTTATCGCAGAAAAGGGTCTCCGGGTCAAATCCACTGCCACTCGGGTTCAAGTAGTCAGATATCTGGCGGTTGATTTCTATCATGGCCTCATGCACGCTCATGGGAGAACCATCCGCTTTCAGCACAGCTCCGTACTTGGAGAAAATCTCCATACCCGGGCCGATGGCAGCCTGCGCAAGGTCTACCGGTGCTACAGGACTGTTTTCACCTCCTGAACCGACCATATCCTCCAATGCTTCGGGCATGCGCTGAACAAGCTCGGATATAAACTGGCGACGGCTGACGACCTGAGCATCAGCGCTACGCTTGCGGCATACGAGAACAATGCTGGAGGCCAGAGCGTTAGTGCCCAGCCCAATCATTCGACAAGACTGCTCACTTCGCATCGGCCAGGTCCCCGTTATGGATAATCCTGCGTCCACTAGCGCCGCAAGAAAGGCCTCCCATCCGGCATTGCTGGTACTATTAGACTTGGTTTCTGACGCCTTAAATGCATAATAGATGGTGATAGGAAACCCGGGGTGTGAAAGATTCTGAAGCCTGCCCAGAGCGTCAGTCATTCCGGACATGAAAAATGCTTCAGCTTTTTCTTTACCTCCGTGCCTATACGGAGAGGCTACCAGCTCTTCTGCTTTTGGAACGGTAATTGTTGAAAAAATCTGGGGATAAAGTGTACGCAAATTTCTTCTCATCCAAACATAGAAAAAATCGGATAAATCAGCATATCCAATATTATCGTAATACGGAGGATCGGTTGATACTACTTTACCGAGAGAAACACTTTGCTGCTGAGCATCTGCCATTTGCGATACGCCAACAGAGATACCTGGTAGATAATGTAAGCAGTCTACTTGATAATTGAGGTTTGTTACAAATCCGCCGACAACGTTTTCTAGTATGTTAGCCTCAGCGAAATCCCACGACATAGGAATTGCTTGTCGTGAATACATATTCATGATTTTCTCATTGCCTGCTCGCCATCCTACTATGGAATTATTAAAGTCAAGACACCGATCTACAACAAATCCAAGATATACGGTAATAGCTTCGCCATAAGCCTTTGCTCCACTCCCTCCGTCGGCAAGGGCAACACCGTCATCCGGCATACCCGCGAGGATAGCGTCCTGTTCTGCTTTTGCCTTGGCCTCCTGCACCAAGTCCGAGAAAGTGTTGAGTGCAACTAGCTGACGCGGGGTAAATAATTTGTGCCACTTATCAAGTCCGTAAGGGACACAGGTGCCTCCGGTAAGTCGAGCGGGAACATCGCCTTGTGGTAACCAGCTTGGACTTATGTCTATGCTAACGTGTTCGGATAAGGGTGAAAGGTATACTCTCCCTTTATTTCCCTCACAAACAATGGACAACAAAGATGAACCGATTCTGCCTAATTTGCCTTCCGATTTAATGTAGTTACCAGATATGGGCATACCCGACATAAGACAGCAAAAGTCAGCGCCCCTTCCTCCTGCTTTGGTCCCTTTATCTGCTTCCTCTGGTGCTGCACCTCGGCGCACTTTGAAAGTATAACCGGAATCACTTATTACAGGCTCTATGTATGCCTCTTTGCCTTTCTTCTTAGAAAGCACAAAGCTGGAAACCAATGGCACATCCACGTGACTGAATGCGGGGTTGGGGCTTTTCACCGTACGGGCCCAGAGCCATGCAATCACGGTCAACTTCTGCCCAACATAAGGCAGCAAATCGGGGCGGTCTGAGGCCATATCAGCCGTAACCTCGACATTGGGATAAAGATGGCCGATGCGCTTCTGGGCCTCCTCTCGCATCCACATACCATAACGGCGAACATCTTCAGCGAGGCCTTGTGCTCCGGTGTAGGAATCCGTCAATTTCTTTTCATTGAACGGCAGCGGCCCTACAGGCTGGGAATCCCGGAAACGGGGCGGAATCTCAATCATGGCCTTGTTAATCATAACGGCCACAGGGTTGAGGTCGCTGGCATAGCTCTCCAAGCCAAGGCGCTGCGCCTCAAGAGGGATAGCACCACCACCGGCGAAGGGGTCATGGAAGGCTGGCATCTTTTCCGAGTCGAATCCGGGTTTTCCTTTGTTCATGGAGCAGGTTTCCAGCCAGCTGTCGTGGATAGCCTTGCGGGCCCGCTCTAGTACATGCTGATTATTGACATTCTCCCACTTAACCAGCTCACGGATAATATCAAAAAGCTCCTCGCGTTTGTTTGCTGCCTGTGCTTTGGTAAGACCGACCTTGTAGCCACGCTCACCGCCGGGATCGTTCACCAACTGAGCGAACAACACAGCACGTGCTGCGGCCAAAGGACGGCGAGCCCACCACAAGTGTATCCCTCGGGGATGCGGCCCTATGCCTGGCATTTTTTCGTGAGCACATGCTGCGTTGATATCATCCAACGGAAGGGCAACCTCGATGAGCTTTTTTGGGGAGCGTATTTTGTCCATGATTAGAGAGTGGCTTCAGGTGTAACGGCGCGTTTCAGAAGGTCAGCAATTGAGAAGTTGCCGCTTACCTGACCGTCCATGAGTTCTGATTTGAAGGGATTGCGTATGTAGTAGGGACCGTCCACTTGGTCCCCATCAACCAGAACGATAGCGAGGATGAACTTATCACCCTGATTGAGAGCGGTTTTTACTTCATTGCTGCTCACCGTGATAGTGGTGGCATCCTTTGCCCGGCCCTTAACCTCGATATGGCGGTCATCGGGCACGATGTTACCAACGGGTGTAGGCTGAGATGTAATGTCCCAGCCGCAATTTTCGGCGGATACGTCCGTCACGGTGTAGCCGAAGGAGCTCTCTTTCTCCATGACCGCCTGCATAGCCAGAGCCTCCACGCGGTCACGGGCGGCCTTGTTGACGCAGAATTCACCGTTACGGTTGACCTTGTTGAGATAGCCTTGGGGCACCACCAACATGCAGCCCAATGCAACGGGAGAGCTGGAGACGGGATGGCGCATTTCCTCCAGTTCTTCTTCTCGTAGGTTCAGACGTTCACGCAATTCATCAGCCTTTTTACGGGCATTGGCGGGCTGTGCATGAGACTGGCTCTTACCTGCCTTAATTTGAGCCTCGTACATACGGGCATCGGACTGGTACTTATTGATAGCATCGATGAGGCGCTCACGTATGGCCGCTTGCGTCTTATCTGCCTGGGCTTTGCGGCGGGAGCGCACCTCCTCGTAGTGGTCGCGGGCGAGGTGGGCGGAAGCATAGTTCAATGCCTCTTGCTCCCAGTCTTTATCTCGCAGCCATGGCTGCTGAAGAAGGGCATCAATGACGGCGCCATCCTCCGCCTTGGGTGCCTCGAAGTCCAAGTGGGGTGCCCAGCCCGCATTGGTACATTCTCCGCTTTGTGAGATACGCACAAACTGCAGGCGTTGGGATACGGGGCGGTCTATTGAGGCCTCGCGTACGGTGTGCCGAACCATAACAACAAGATACGGCTCCGTCAGGTCATCCGCAGGGGCCACCATAACGGCGCCGGTCTTAATGAGCCCCTGATATTCACGCAGGATCCTCTCCGTGAGCGTCTGCATCAGGGGGTGCCCGGGGTGAATGAACTCGGCTCGCGGCGTACCATTACCCACACGAATATACGCCTTCTCAAAGCATATTCTCTCGTAGCGGGGCGCGAGAGGAGTGCGGGTCTGGAGCACTTGCCTGTTGAGAGAGGTAAGCGTGGCCGGTACATTGCGGATTTCATAGCGCTCCGGCTCGCGTTTGGTATAGCGGCCGCCAATCAAGGGAGAGCGATATGCCTCAAGGAAGAAGGCCTGAACAAAGTACGGCTGCAGCTTGCGGGCCTCGGCTTTATCCAGCTCGGCTTTGACCGCATAAAGGGCCTCTTTAGTCATGGCCTGTTCCACCAGCATGTTGCGCTGCATGATGTTCTGCAGTGCTTCATGGTTCAGTACAGACTCCACTTGTTCGGTCATCCAGCGGCGGGCTTTGTCGGTAGCCTCATCGGCAATGGCTTCGAGTAGCAGTTCCTTCAGCGGTTTATCCTTGAAAGCCTCCCCCAGAATATCGAACACCTGACCGCCCAGCGCCTGGCGTTCGGTTTCCAGCTTCTTGAACAAGGCATCAAACACCAAGCCCTCGCGGGTTTCACCGGCCACCATATTCCACATGCGGCAGGTTTCGGTTTGCCCGATACGGTGGATACGGCCAAAACGCTGCTCCAGCCGATTTGGATTCCATGGCAGGTCATAATTGATGAGCAGATGGGCTTGCTGCAGGTTGACACCTTCGCCAGCGGCATCAGTTGCAATGAGCACGTGTACCTCGGGGTCATTGCAGAAATCCTCTTGTACTTGTCGACGGCTCTCACGATTGGTGGAGCCGGAGATAACTCGCACGCGTTCTCTACTGCCGAGCAGGCCGGAAATCCGCTCATCCAGATAATCAAGCGTGTCTTTGTGCTCAGTGAAAATGATGAGCTTGTGGCGGCGACCTGTGTCACTCAGCATATCCTTCTCGGTCCGGAGCATTTCGGAAAGTTTACTCCACTTGCGGTCATCGTTGGCATCGCGTACATCCTTGGCCTGTGCTGCCAGCTTGGTCAGGGTATCTACCTCCTTCTCAAGCTCTTCGATAGTGGTTGCCGTGCTGGCGCTGAGGATTTGGTCCATCATTTTCTCCCACTCATCCGGCGACAGGTCATCTTCGTCGAAGTCGTCCCATGCGGGTGAAGACGAGTCACGCCGGGGGCTTTCTATGGGGATATCTCCGTTTTTCTCTTGGGCGCGGCGAAGCTGGAGCTCCTTCAATTCTTTCTGCATGCGCTCCAATCGGCGGGCAAGAGATTTGTAGATAGCCTCGGGGCTAGATGCCAAACGGCGCTGCAGCACTGTAAGAGCAAAGCCCACTTGGCTGCCTTTAGCACCGGCCAGGCGTTTGGCCCGGTTCATCTCGTGCACTACGTACTCGGTCACGCGGTCGTACAAATCACGCTCCGCGGGGGAAAGTGTATACTGCACGGTGGTAGCGATACGCTCTGGGAATAAGCGCGTACCATCGAACTTGAGCAGCTTTTCTTTCACCATGCGACGCATGATGTCTGTCACGTCTATCTTGTAGCCGTCTTTGCCGGAAATCACCCCGTAGAAGCGGTCGGGGTCCACCAGAGCAAGCCAGAGGTTGAAATCTGCATCAGAGCCGCTGTGCGGGGTAGCGGTCATGAGCAGGAAGTGGCGCGTGATACTGCTGAGCATTTCGCCCAACTGGTAACGCTGCGTTTTCTTCACATCTCGGCCAACAGCGTGCGCCGCCATTTTGTGGGCCTCATCGACGATAATCAAATCCCACTGAGTTGTTTGCAGCTTGCGCTGGTAGTCCTCATTGCGAGCTATCTGGTCAATGCGGGCGATGAGAAGGTTCTCGTCGGCGAAGTAGTTCCCGGAGGCGGACAGGTTTTGCTGCTCGTTGGAGAATATCTTGAATTCCAAAGCGAACTTGTCGAGCAATTCATCTTGCCATTGCTCGGTAAGGGAACCGGGGGCCACAATCAGAACGCGCTCCACATCTGAGCGCATCCGTAGCTCCTTAATCAGAAGCCCGGCCATGATAGTCTTACCGGCACCCGGGTCATCGGCCAACACGAAGCGCAGGGGTTGCTTCGGCAACATGGATTCATATACCGCAGAAATCTGGTGCGGCAAGGGCTCAATGTTGGACGAGTGCACGGCCATCATTGGATCAAAGAGGCTTCCCAGCTGAATACGCATGGCTTCCAGCGCCATGCGGAAGTTGGTAGCGTCGGCCGTGAATGACCAAGCAAGCTCTTTCTCAGCTATCGACAGCCTATGCAAATCCTTTTGATAGACAATCTGTTCTTCAGGTTTCCCGGACTCGTTTTTGTAGTATACAGTCACGGCCTCCGCTCCAATCGGCACTGTGGTAATAATCCACACCGGCTTGTTCCCCGGAACAAGCCCCAATATCTGGGCCCCGTTGGTTATCTCTGAAAAAGACTGCATACTAAAACCTTGTTTGCGGTTAGGTGTTGGTAATAGTTAGTGCACCCGGAAGTAATATGTTACCGCAGGTTTGGTATGCAGGTCATTGCTTGCGCGCGCGCCCGTATTTATATCAGCTTTCTGTATGCGTATTGCGACATAAAATATTTACAATCTTGATATTGAATGATTGAAGACGGAAAGATGCTCCCGCCCCTGTTCCATCCTCGCCTCTTTCAGTCTGATGGTATATCATTAGCTTTCTGTACAATAACAGCCTTTACAGGCAAATATTTATTGACTCAGCATACAGAATGCGTAACTACCACTATGAATACAAAAACGATAAAGAGACTGATGACGATGGTGCCGCTGGATGGTGTGGATGCAGCGCTGCTGGTGATGGAGTGTGTGGAGGGGCTGGGGGCGCGTGCGGAGGGATTGCCCAGGGTGGAGCTCATGGAGCTGGTGCGGCGGGTGATGAGGGAGGGGATTGCTGCGGTGCAGGCGGCGGAGCGGACGGTCCCTTTTGAACAGGCAGCGTGGGAAAGTGTGCAGGCTCGGGCAGGGCGGCGACCTACCACGACAAGAGATCTTAGACATTATGTCCGTAGAATGCTTAAGAATGAACACTTTGCGCAGCTGCCGCTGCGAGCGGTGACGGTGGGGCAATGCCGGGAGATGCTCCAGGCGGCATTTGGACACAGCGCGCACAGCTACCGCAAGGCGAGGGCGATTCTGCACAGTATCTTTGCCTATGGGCAGCGGCGGGAGTGGTGCGATGGGAATCCTGTGGCGCGCATTGAGGCGCCGCAGGTGGTGGAGCAGCCGATTGCGCCGCTGAGCAATGAAGAGGTGGGGCGCCTGCGGGAGACGGTGGAGCGGCGGCGTTTCCGCGATATGCGCTTTTCGCTCAGCCTGTTACTCTACAGCGGTGTGCGCCCCGCGGAGGTGGAGCGATTGCGCCCCGAAGATGTGTGCTGGGAGGAGCGGCAGGTCATCATCCGCCCGCAGCGCAGCAAGACCGGCGGCGGGCGCGTGGTGCCGCTACGCGCGCTTCCCGGCATGCGCGCGCAGGATTGCCGCGTGCCCCGCAACTGGCAGAAGCACTGGCGGGATTTGCGCCGCGCCGCCGGCTTCACCCGCTGGACGCCGGATGTGTGCCGCCACTCGTTTGCCAGCTACCACGCCGCGCATTTCAGAAATCTGCCGGAGTTGCAGCTGGAGATGGGTCACAGAGACCTATCCTTATTGCGCAGCAGGTACATGGCACCGACATCGCGAAAAGAGGCGCGCGTATTCTGGGGAAAACAAGACTGAAATAATGCCGACGCCAAAGACGAGCCGAAAATCCAGCCACCCCAAGAATATCAACCTCCAGACCCACTAAATCGGCCAAACGCCAGCTTTACGGAACCAAATCAGACATAAAACAGCAACAGAGAAAACACATGTTCTTCCCAACAGGGTATTCCTATAGGAATGGAGAAAAGCGGGGCAAAAATTAAAAAAAAATTCAAAATT
>JBGVNQ010000019.1:0-69304 GCA_045125705.1 Akkermansia sp.
AGTAAGCGTGATAGAAAAGTCAGTGGCTAGGTGGTAAAAAGTTACAAAAAAGGTTACAAAAACTCGTAACTAATCAGCAATACGGCTTTACAATAAAAGGCTTGTGGAGTTATAAAGATTTCATAGGTAGTAAGTTGGGCGAGCCGGCGCTGAATCAAAAAGCGCCGGCTCGCTTACTTTTTTATCCGGGAAGGATTTTGCGATGAAATTGTTGCTGTTTGGCGCCACAGGGCGCACGGGGCAGGTGCTGCGCGAAGCTGCGGAGCAGGCAGGGTATGAGGTGCAGGCTCCCACGCATGCGGAGTGCCCGCTGGAGCAGGCAGAGCAGGTGAGTGACCTGGTGCTGGCCAGTGGGGCTGAGCTGGTGGTGAACTGCGCTGCCATCAGCGGGTTGGAGGCCTGCGGAGATGATGCGCTGCAGGCGCATCTGGTGAATGCGGTGGCACCTGCCGCTATGGCGCTGGCCTGTCGACACACGGGGGCCAGGTTTGTGCATTTATCCACCGACTATGTGCTCTGCGGCCAGCGGGCAGGATTGAAGAATGAAGCAGCGAAGTGCCAACCCATCAACTGCTATGGCGAGAGCAAGCGCGAGGGTGAGCTGCAGGTGCTTGAGGCGCTGCCCACCGCGGTGGTGGCGCGTGTTTCCTGGGTGTGCGGTAATCCCCGCAAACCCTCGTTTGTGGAAAGTACGGTGGCGCGTGCCCTGGCGGGGCAGCCGCTGGCGGCGGTGGATGATAAGTATTCCCTTCCGACGGATGCCGCCGATATTGCCCGCGCCGTGTTGGCTTTGGGTGCTAGTGATTATTCCGGCGTGGTGCAGGTGACCAGCACGGGCGAGCCGCTCAGCTGGTGGCAATGCGCCACTCTGGCGCTGCAAGCTGCGGTGGAGCAGGGGGCTTTGCCCACTCTGCCGGAGGTGGCGCGCCAGAAGCTGGACGAGGTGCCCTTCTTCCGCGAGCCCCGCCCCCGCCACACGGCCATGGATAACACCCGCCTTACCACAGAGCTGGGAATCCCGATGCCGACGGCGGCGGAAGCCATCGCCACCGTGACGCGGAGGTTTCTGGCGAATGCAGAATGAATAGCTAGCGCGCCGTCTATCGACAGCGCGAGGAAAGGAAAACCACCTGAGAGAATCTCAGGTGGTTTTGTTTACAGGTGAGGCGAAAGCCGAACACAATATGATTATTCTGCATTCTGCGTTCTGAAATCTGCATTCCTACAATTGCCGATGATTGGCTGATGATGCCGACGTGTTTCTCCAGTGGTTTTTTACATGTTTATGCTATTGAAATGAAAGAATCAGCATCTCGCGCGCGTATAGGAATGGTATATGATGTTCCGGTCTATCATGATAACGGCAGCGGTGCTGGCTATGGCTGGCCAGATTCTCCCGCTGCATGCTCAGCAGACAGAAACACCACTGCCTGTTTTATCCGCAGAGCAGCATCCTTTCCTTGAATGGGGTGGGGCATATCCCCGCTGGTCGCGTCTGACCCCGCAGCAGGGTGTGGCTGATATCCGCCTGGCTATTCAGCGCGCCAAGCAGCGTCTGGAAGCAATCTGCCGCCTGCAGCCGCACGAAACCACCTGGGAGAATACCTTTGCCGAGTTTGATGCTCTGGATGTGGAGCTTTCCTATGCCGACCAGCTGCTCAGCAACCTGATGTATCTGATGGATTCTCCCGAGGTGCGCGCTGCCATGGATGAAGTAACCCCCGAAATGGCGGAGTTCAGCTCCTCCATCACTTCCAATGACCGCCTGTGGAGCGTGATTCGCCAGGCTGCCACGCAGCCCTGGGTGCGCCAGCTTTCCCCCGCCCGCCAGCGCTTTGTGCAGGAGGTGGTGGATTCGTTCAAGGACAGCGGCGCTGACCTGCCGGCTGACAAGAAGGCCCGCAAGATGGAGATTTCGAAGGAGATGGCTGCCCTGCGCATTCAGTTCGACAAGAACTGCAAGGATTCCACAAATGCCTGGCAGCTTGTCATTACCGATAAGGCCAAGCTGGCCGGTCTGAGCGCTGAGTGGATGTCCCGCGCGGCCGCCAAGGCGCAGGAGCGCGGCTTCGGTACGCCGGAGCAGCCGCAGTGGCTCATTACGCTGGATTACGCCAGCGTGGCCGATGTGCTGCGCTATTGCGACGTGGAGGAAACCCGCCGCCTGTGCTGGGAGGGCCGCTGCAGCGAGGGTAACACCCCGGAGTTCGACAACGCCCCGGTGGTGGACCGCATGATGGCTCTGCGCAGCGATCTGGCTACGATGCTGGGCTTCGGAACGTATGCTGACCTGGTGACCGCACGCCGCATGGTGGGCAGCGGTGAGGTGGCTCTCTCCTTTGTGGATGAGATGATGCGCAAGGTGAAACCCGCCTTTGACCGCGATACAGCCAAGATGCTCGATTTCATCTCCGCCCGCACCGGCCGTCGTGTGACTCAGGTGAATCCCTGGGATGTGAACTACTACATCACCCAGATGGGTGAGCAGGAATGCGGGTTCGACAGCGAAGCTCTGCGCCCTTACCAGAAGAAGGAGAATGTGGTGGCCGGTATGTTCTCGGTGTTCGAGGGCCTGTACAATGTGAAGATTTCCGAGGTGCCCACCCGCTGCATGCAGCCCGGTGAGGAAGCCGCCCCCGGCGAAGCCGAAGTGTGGCACCCTGACGTGAAGCTGTATGCCATTCATGACGTGGCAACAGGCCGTCACATGGGCTCGGTTTACATGGATCTGCACCCCCGCGATACCAAGCGCGATGGCGCCTGGGTGATGGGCGTGCGCCACCACAAGGTGGAGAATGGCCAGCGTCCGCCGCACCTCTGTGTGCTGGTGTGCAACCTGAAGTCGCCCACCGAGGGCAAGCCCGCCCTGTTCACGCACATGGATGTGCTCACGATTTTCCACGAGTTCGGCCATGCGCTGCACAGCATGCTGAGCGATACGGAGCTGTATTCCCACGCCGGCACCCGCGTGGCCCGCGACTTTGTGGAGCTGCCCAGCCAGCTGAACGAGAACTGGGTATGGATTCCTGAAGGCGTGATGTCCTATGCCCGCCACTGGGAAAACGAAGCTCCCATGCCTGCTGACCTGCTGGTGAAGCTGCAGAACAGCCGCTTCTTCATGCCGGGCTTTGATATGATGTCCCAGCTGCGCATGGCTAAGCTTGACCTCGAGATGCATATCAACTACGAGAGCAAGTTCCGTGGCCGCAATCTGGACACCGCCAGCCGCGAGCTGCTCGACCCCTGGAACCTGCCGCTTTCCGCCACCGCTCCCTCGGTGATGCGCAGCCTGCAGCACTGCATTTCGGGTGGTTATGCAGCGGGGTATTACTCCTACAAGTGGGCTGAGGTGCTGGCTGCAGATGCTTTCACCCGCTTCGAGAAGGAAGGCCCGACCAATGCCGCCACGGGCGCCGATTTCCGCCGTGCGGTGCTTTCCACCGGCGGCAGCCGCCCGGAGAGCGAGTCCTTCCGCGCATTCATGGGGCGCGACCCCAATCCGGATGCGCTTCTGCAGCAGCAGGGAATGTAACCTGCACCCGCAGCGAATACTTGACACGGCCATGCGTTCTATGTTACAAGAGCGCATGGCCAAAACATATATTACTACCCCTAAGGCCGGAGTCTTGTCCACCATTGGTGCGGGGCTTCTGCTGATTGCCGCAGGCGTCGGTGTTATCGTCGCCATGAATTGTTCCAACGAGAAGGTGGATGGCGGTTACGCTGCCTATGTGTACACCAACCCGATTTTCGGAATCAAGGAGTTCCGCAGTGTCATCAAGGGCCCGGGTGGCACGGGCTATGTGTGGCGCCAGAAGTCCATTCCGATCTGCGTGACGCCGTACACCATGACGGAGACCTTCGATGATATCCGCGCAGCAGACCAGCTCAAGATGAAGGCCGAGGCATACCTCGTGTACCGTATCGATGCCAACAAGGTGAAGGAGTTCGTGGAGAATTACGGAGCCATCGCCGATGTGCCGAACAACCCGGACGAAATCGCCAAGGATGCCTACGATTCCTTTATCTGCCAGCCTTTCCGCACCGCTGTGCGTACGGCCATTGCCCAGTTCCGTGGTCTGGAGGCTCCCGCCCGTATCCCCGAAATCACCACGATGGTGGAAAGCAGCCTGCGCAAGCAGCTGGAGGGTACCCCCTTCATTGTGGAATCCGTGACTATCGGCTCCACTCTGCCTCCGGAGAGCGTGACCGCAGGCATCACCAAGAAGGTGGAGGCCACCCAGGAGTATGAGCGCCAGGCCATCATGCTTGAAATCGCCAAGCGCTCCGAGGAGATTGCCGAGGCCGAAGGCCGCGCCAAGGCCAACCGCATGAACCAGGAGGCTCAGGGTGAGCTGCTCCGCGCCAAGGCTGAGGCCGATGCCAAGCTCTACGCCAAGCAGCAGGAAGCCGCCGCCATCGTGGCCATGAAGAAGGCCGAATCCGAAGGTATGATTCTGGAAGCTGCCGGTAAGAAGGCTCTCAACGAGGCTATCGGTGAGAATATCATCCGCATGGAGACCATCCGCAACCTGGATAGAATCAAGTTCCCGCACATTCTCGTGGGCAGCGATGCCGTGAGCCCGCTCTTCGATGCTCTGAACAATATCCGCCAGGCCGTGGCTCCCCAGCCCGCCCCCGCACCTGCACCGGCTCCCGCCGCTCCGCAGATGTAAGCTAAGCCCTCAACAAAAAGCCCCGCCGACCAGCGGGGCTTTTTGTTGAGGCAGAGCCTCATGGTGAGATTCCTCTCTGCGGCACTGGTTCTGGTTTTAGGGGAGAGTTATGCACTCTCTCCTTGTCCCCTCTTGCGGCAACGTGACGTTGCATCCTTTGACAAGAAAAGGGATTTCCATGAGACAAAATCCAATCACGAGTTCTTGCATTTAGAACTGTCAGCTGAGCCGGGCGGGGTAATGATAAGTGGTTTTGTTGGCTTCTTTTGCAAAAAAAATGTATGCGATTGTCTATCTTATGTTTAAGTGTGCAAAAATTGAATAGGTGCCACTTTTCCAAGGAAAAAGCTCCACAAAAATGCCACTTTTCCAAGAATTTGGTGCTGGGCAGGGGGTATTGAGTGTGCTAGAATGGTGTCATGAGAACGATAGTGATGCTTCTTACCCTGGTGGTGCCGGCTATGGCACAGGAACAGACCCGCCCCACGCACTGGGGGGCAGGGGGGCAGATGCCGAATCGCCCGGCTAAGTCTGCGCACTGGGGTGCTGCCGGCAAGATGCCGGAGCGCAAGGATGCTCGTCCGGATGCCCACCAGCGTATGCTCGAGAAGTACGATGCCAACAAGGACGGCAAGCTGGATGAGGCTGAGCGCAAGGCAATGAAGAAGTAGCAATTGTATCCGTATGAGCGCATTTGAGCTGTGGTATGTTGTGGCGGTGCTCTGTGTGGTGGGGTTGATTCTCTTTCTGGGCTGCAAGCGCCCGGGATGGCGCGACCTGATTGCCCTGCGGCTGGTGCTCAGCAGCTACGTGATTATCGTGATTCAAGGCGCCATGTTTGGGAGTGGTACGTTGAATGCGGATATTCTGTTATCGTTGCTGTTTCTCATTCTCTGGTTGTGGGGAGGCGTGCGGGCACTGGTGTGCCGCAGTTCCCGATACCGGAAGCTGACCTTCATCTGCTGGGGTATCCTTCTGCTGCTCGGCGCGGTGGGTGCCGGAGCGTGATAGGTGCTCCGGATGAAAACGCGCTTTGCGCGAGTGAAAGGTGAAAACAGGCACAGCCTGAATGAAAACACGCGCCGTTCCGCGCGTGTGAGGGGGGTGAATCAGCATATTTGCTTTACATGGGGGCGGAAGCGGTGTATGCTAGGCATGTACTAGTATACCTTTACCGCATAATAACATCGCTATGATGACATCCGCGCAGATTCGCCAGAGTTTCCTCGACTTTTTCCAGGAAAAGCAGCATGCCGTAGTGCCTTCCGCCTCGCTCATGCCGCAGAGCCCGGGCCTGTTGTTCACGAATGCAGGCATGAACCAGTTTGTACCTTACTTCCTGGGTGTGTGGACCCCGCCGTGGAATCCCGCCCGCGCCACCGATACGCAGAAGTGCATCCGCGCCGGTGGTAAGCACAACGACCTGGAGGATGTGGGCCAGGACTCCTACCACCACACCTTCTTCGAAATGCTGGGCAACTGGTCTTTCGGCGACTATTTCAAGAAAGAAGCCATTGCCTGGGCCTGGGAGCTCATCGTAGAGCGCTGGGGTTTCCCCGTGGAGCGTCTGTACGCCACCGTGTATGCCCCGAACAAGGAGAAGGGTGACCCCGGTGAGTTCGACCAGGAGGCCTATGATATGTGGGCCGAGCTGTTTGCCTCCAAGGGCATGGACCCCAAGGTGCACGTGGTGAACGGCGGCGTGAAGGATAACTTCTGGATGATGGGTGAGACCGGCCCCTGCGGTCCCTGCTCGGAGCTGCACGTGGACCTGACCCCCGAGGGCGATACTCAGGGCCGTCTGGTGAATGGCGACAGCGACAAGTGCATCGAAATCTGGAACCTCGTGTTCATTCAGTACAACGCCGAGAGCGATGGCTCCTTCCGCCCGCTGCCGGCCTGCCACGTGGACACCGGCATGGGCTTCGAACGCGCCTGCGCCATGATTCAGTGCACCAAGGGCTTCACCGATTTCTCCCGCCGCGTCTCCAACTACAGCACGGACGTATTCCGCCCGATTTTCAGCCGTATTGAGGAGATTTCCGGCCGCAAGTATGTGGATATCTACCCGCAGGATGCCACCCCCGAGCAGAAGGAAACGCTGCGTGAGAGCGTAGCCTTCCGCGTAATTGCCGACCACATCCGCACGCTGAGCTTCTCCATTGCCGACGGTATTCTGCCCGGCAACAATGGCCGCAACTACGTGCTGCGCCGCATTCTGCGCCGCGCCGTGCGCTATGGCCGCACCCTGGGCCTCGAAAAGCCCTTCCTCTCTGAGCTGGTGGACACACTGGCAGGTGAGATGGGACGCGTGTTCCCCGAGCTGGTAGGCCGCAAGGCCACCATTAAGGAGGTGCTGCTGCGCGAGGAAACCAGCTTCAACGAAACCCTGGACCGCGGTCTGGAGCTCTTCGATAAGGAAGTGGCTGCCAGCGGCAAGGTTTCCGGCGATTTCGCCTTCAAGCTGTACGATACCTACGGTTTCCCGATTGACCTGACCGCCCTCATGGCCCGCGAACGTGGCCTCGAGGTGGACACCGAGCGCTTCGATGCCCTCATGGAGGAGCAGCGCCAGCGCGCCAAGGCTGCCCAGAAGAAGCAGGTAGTGCGTGCTCTGGATCTCAAGACCGAGCAGGTGACCGAGTTCACCGGCTACACCGAGGACTCCACCACCGCCACGGTGACCGAGGTGCACGAGGCCGATGGTATCCTCTTCGTCATTACCGACAAGACTCCCTTCTACGCCGAAATGGGTGGTCAGATGAGCGATGGCGGTACCCTTTCCGTGGGTGGCGACAGCTGCCCGGTCATCGGTGTGCAGCAGATTGGTCAGGCCCGTGCCCACCTTATCTCTGTGGCCGATGGCGTGACCCCCGCCGTGGGCGACGCCGTGGAGCTGCAGCTGGATGTGGAGCGCCGCCGCGCCCTGGAATCCCACCACAGCGCTACGCACCTGCTGCACAAGGCTCTGCGCACTCTGGTGAGCGAGGATATCGCCCAGCAGGGCTCGCTGGTGGATGCCGACCGCCTGCGTTTCGACGTGAACAGCGGCGCTATCTCCAAGGCCGACCTGCGCCGCGTGGAGGTGCTGGTGAACCAGTGGATTGGTGAGAACCTTTCCGTGGTCTGCAACGAGTACCCGATGACCGAAATCAAGAAGCACCCGGAAATCTGCCAGTTCTTCGGCGATAAGTACGGTGATGTGGTGCGTCTGGTGCAGATGGGTGGCGAAGCCGGTGCTTTCAACGGCGTTTCCATGGAACTCTGCGGTGGTACGCATGCCGCCACCACCGGCCAGCTCGGCTTCTTCAAGATTAAGAGCGAAGGTGCCATCGCCAGCGGTGTGCGCCGTATCGAGGCTGCCACAGGTGTCGCTGGCTACGCTGTGGTGCAGGATATGGTTAATGCCCGCCTGCCCGAGAGCAAGGAGATGCTCGATAAGCTGAACGAGGCCAACGGCAAGCTCGCCGCACTGGGGCAGGCCATCGTGCCCGTGCCCTCCAACGATGCCAAGCCGGCCATGAAGCTGCGCGAGGCTAAGGATATTGCCACCATCAACGCTCTGCTCGATGACTACAATGCCTACTGCGACAAGCTGAAGGAAGCCGCCATCGAGGCCGAGAAGCAGCTCAAGAAGGCCCAGGTGGCTGCCGCTGCCGGTGCTGCCGATGCGCTGCTGGCCGAGAAGCTGACGGGTGGTAATGTGGTGGTTTGCGCCGAGGGTGGTAACGAACTGCTCACCGAGCTGTTCAACGGCCTTCGTAAGCGCCACTATGCCGCTGCCGCCTTCCTGGTGTGCGACGATGGCGCCAATCTCTCCCTGGGTGCCTACTGCGGCGACGAAGCTCAGGCCGCCGGTCTGAAGGCCGGTGACCTCATCCGCACGCTGGCCCCCATCGTGGGCGGCAAGGGCGGCGGCAAGGCCGACATGGCACGCGGCTCCGGCAAGGAGCTTGCCGCCAAGGATGAGCTGCTGTCCAAGGCTGCTGAAGCACTTTCCTGAATACAAACTTACTCAACCAATAGAAACTAAAACATATGTCTACTCCCCAGCCCCCGGTTTATCCGGATGAACCTAAAATCCCGGTGTTGCCGAACCTGCTTACGGCCGGCAACCTCCTGTGCGGATTCTTCTCTATCCTCACTATTTTTGAGGGTATGAAGTTCCCGTCCGGCACAGAAGAGGCCTTTGTGCATTACCAGAATGCCACTTACCTCATCTTTGCTGCCTGCATTTTCGACCTGCTCGATGGTCGCGTGGCTCGCATGTGCAAGAGCGACGGCCCCTTCGGTCGTGAGTTCGACTCCATTGCCGACGTGGTGTCCTTCGGTATTGCTCCGGCCATGCTGCTGGCTCAGGCCGTGCTCTTCAATCTGGAGATTCCTTACCTGGGCTGGAGCATTGCGGTGCTCTACCTGCTGTGCGCTGCCCTGCGTCTGGCTCGCTTCAACTGCATGGCTGCAGCTCCCAAGAAGCCGAATCAGAGCATGGATTTCGTGGGTCTTCCCGTGCCCATGGCTGCCGGTGCTGTGGTGAGCACCATGTACCTGGTGATTGACCTGACGGCTAACCGTGGCCTCATCATTCCCCCGGTGTGGCAGTATGTGATGGCTGCCGTCATGGCTGTGGTGGCCATTCTGATGATGAGCCGCGTGATTTACCCGAGCTTCAAGCACGTGAACTTTGAAAAGCGAGGCACGGCTATGGCTATCCTCATGGCGGTTATTGCCATCTGCGCCTTCATCTTCTTCCCGTGGATTGCTCCGGCCTTCATCTTCGTGTGCTACCTGGGCTATGGCCTGGTGGTGCGCCCCTTCCTGACCCGCCGCATGCGCCGCGCCCTGGAGGCTGCGGATGATGAGGACGCCGCGGTCTGATAAAACCTCCTCCTCAAAAAAAGTTATGCCGTCTGCACGCATTCAATGGATTGATTTCTGCCGCGTGTGGACGGCATTCTTCGTGGTGTTGCGCCATGTGGATCGTCCCTATGGCAGCTTCAACTACATTATTGACCTCTTTAACTACCGCAGCCTGATATTCTTCTTCTTCCTGGCTGCGGGGTATTTCACCCACAAGGCGGCAGAAGGGCAGTGGCTGGACTGGAAACGCACGCGCACGCTGCTGGTGCCCTTTGTGTTCTGGACCGCGGTGGCCTCCATCCTGCTGCTGCAGCCCATGATGCACTGGGGGGAGACCCTTTCAGGGGATTTCAGCTGGTTCAAGTGGGAGATGATTCCCAAGGAAATAGGTCTGCTCAACTGGTGCTACTGGGATTTTGATAATGTGCCGCTGTGGTTCCTGCGTACGCTGATTCTGCTGGCCTTGTTCAGCCCGCTGCTGCAGCGTCTGCCCTCCAAGGTGCTGCTGGTGCTGGTGCTGCTCTGCTTTGCCGGCAGCGATGTGCTCTGCGCCCGCGATGCCGAGACCGCTGCCAGCCACAAGTCCTGGAAAGTAGGCTGGCTGCCTTTCCGCCTGTATGAAAGCATTCTGGCGCTGGGCTTCTATTCCCTGGGGCTGTGGGTTCGCCGCTATGCGGATTTTGCACGTTTCACGGCCTTTGTGCGCAGCTATGCCTGGGCGCCCGTAGTGGCGGCTCTGCTGCTGCTGCCGCTGGTGTATTCCTTCGGCTTCTATCCGCCTGTGCAGAGCAGTGCGCTGGTGCTGCTGGGGGTGAGCTGCACCATGGGTATCGGTGCGCTGTGTGAGCAGTACCTGCCGCGTTTCTGTGCTGCGGTGGTCAGGCTGGCTCCGGCTGCCTTCTTTATTTATGTGACGCACTACATCGTGCTGCACGCCCTGCGCCTGGCTATCACGGGCTCCTACGGCGGCAAATTCACAGAGATGCAGTGTCTCTATATGCCGCTGGTTATCCTGGCTATCTGTTCGGGGCTGTTCTTCCTGCTGCAGCGCTTCTTCCCCCGCACCATGCGCGTGCTGGCCATGTCGAAGTGATGCTCTCGGAGCGGGGGACTTCAGCAGCGAAACCATAAACGGGAACGCGTTGGCATAATTGACCACTCCTCGACAAATCGGGAATTGGCGAGCCAACGGCGAGCGGAAATTTGAGCCCGCTTTAGCGGGTGACATATCAATAGCGACGGGGTGGAGCTCGACACAGTCGGGCGGAACCCCTCGTACGAACAAAAAAAATAATATGAACCCGTGGAACGGGAGACAGAAATCGTCGATTATCAATGCAGCCAAGGCTTCTGTCACCCGTTCCACGGGTTTCAATATCGTTATTTACTTAACGAGTGGTTCCGCTGCTAACGCAGCTTTACCACTCGCTATTGATATGTCGCCCACTTTGTGGGCTAAAATTCCGCTCGACTTCCGTCTTCGACCTGCGGTCTTGGGGCTTCGCGTCTGCGCTTGCTACGCTCTCACAGGCCGCTGTTCCGGGATTCGAGGATAAAAAACACCCCCGCTTCCGGATGTGGAAACGGGGGCGTTTCGGTAAGGTCTTTACACCCGGCTTACTTCTTCTTTTCCTTATTAAGCCAGATCTTGATGGTCTGGTCAGCGGTGACGCCGAGGTTGGATTCCGGGGCGAGACGCTTCATTTCCATGATATTGGAGCGCAGCTGGGTGGCTGCGGAATCACCCTTGGCGCGGCGCAGGGTGCCGATGATGACGGCGTGGAATACCTGCTTCTGCTCGGGGGTGTAGGCGGGATCCTTCAGGTGCTCTTCCATGATGCGCACGGTCTCATCGGCGGGCAGCTCGAGGCCGCCGTCGGACTTCTTGCCGCAGTATTTCTGAGCAAAGCCCCAGGGGTCGAAGTTCAGGCGCTTTACCATGCCGGATTCATCGGAGGGGTCGGCGCTGCGCACCATGTTGCGGGCGTTGTTCGGCCACTCGATGCCCTTGAATTCGCAGGCCTGAGCGATGAGCTTGGCGCGCTCCACGCCACTGGCGGCATCGGCCTGCTTCATGATTTCGTCCTGCTTGCGCTTTTCATCGAGCTTGGTCTGCACCTCGGCTGCAATTTCGTCTATGCTGCCGCGCATGAGCAGGGTGCCCTGCACGCGACCATAGAGGTAGCCGGACTTGTCGTACATGAGCAGGCTGGGGTAGGTTTCCATGGAGTTGGAACGGGGCTCCTGCAGGCGGCCCCATACCTCGGCCTGCTTCGCGCGGTCGTCGGAGGAGGAATACTGGTAGAACGGAGCCAGCACGATGGAGGCAGTGCCGGCGGCCTTCTGAATCTTCGGGTCGGCCACGAGCTTCTTGCAGAGCGCTTCGCTGAAGCGGTCCCAGCCCTTGGCGTAGACAGCCAGGATATAGCCATCATCGGTGACGGACTTTTCTGCTTCTGCCTGGGTGGAGTACAGCTGGGCAGCCTGCAGGGGCATGGTGCCCAGCATGCATGCGGCAAGAAGTGCCAGATAAAGGGATTTCTTCATATTTTGGAATGGGAATAGGTTAGGCGGCATCGCGGCCGTATACGAAGATGCCGTTGAGGTGGAAGAACTCGGGGCCACCCTTGCGCACGACGCGAACAAATCGGGCGAGCTCCTCGCGGAAGTCGATGCGGATGAGGCGCTCCTTGCAGTCACCCAGCTTCTTCACGGTGTGCCAGTTGGTGCCATCGTCAGAAACCTGTACCTCCATGTTGTTGAGGCGGTGATGGTTGCTGTTGGTGGTCACGATGATGACGCCGTTCACGTAGCCGGGCTTGGGCAGCATGACGGTGGCTGAGGGATTCTCCTCCTTATCCGTGTGGAAACGGCCACCACTCGGGCGCAGCACACCCCAGTGCTCCACAGGAGCATCGTGGTTGCAGGTGGAGCTGACCTGAAGCAGACCGTTCTCTGACAGGAACTTGCCGGGCATGTCGGGAAGCTCGGGCATGCCGGGGGTGGCGTATGAATCGGCGCAGTTGGCGCCCAGACGCTGGAAGGTGTCGATATCCTTGGCGCGTGCGGCAGACATCATGAGCTGGCCGGTCACGTTGCTGTTGCCACCGTTGCCACCCATGGCGCCTGTGCCGGTCTTGGAGATTTCCTTGGAGAGCGTGGCGAGTTCCGTAGCGTGGCTGCCACCCAGACCCTTGGCCATTTCCTCACCCCAGCCGATGATGACGGGCAGGTAGTCGGCCTTGGAGGCCAGGTCATTCATGACCAGCTTGAAGATGGGCAGGGCGCGCTCCGGTGCGGGCGGGGGGATTTCCTTGCCATCGGGCGGGGGCTGGTATGCCAGCATTTCAATCTGGCGGCGGCCGAACTTCTCGATACGCCAGCGCTCAGGACCCATGTTGCGGATGTTGTCCCAGAAGACATGGAAGCGGGGCATCATGTCCTTCTGGGGCATCTTGGCGGCAATCATCTTGGGGTACACCCAGGCACCGAGGAACTCGGAAACCACCTCGGGGTAACGCGGGGCAAGCATGTAGCACATCTGGTCCTGCATTTCGCTGAGCAGCTTCATGTCGCCGCCCTTGTTGTATGTCAGGTAGTCATTGTATTCCTGCCAAACGGCAATGTTGATGGGCTGGGCACTGGTGGCATCGGTGAAGTAGCCGAGAGCCATCTTGTCCTTCTTGTTCTCTGCGGCTCCGTGGGCCAGCACGCGGTACACGTTGGACATGTGCGTGTCGTTATCGAGCTTGGTGTAGAGCTCAGAGCCCAGGTGCAGGGAGGAGAAGGCGCTCCACATGTTGAGCACGGGCTGCCAGTGCAGGCCGCGTTCCCAGCTCACGGTGTTGCCGGGGGTCCAGGTGCCGTTCAACCAGAGCACATAGGCGCAGTGGCCGGGTTCGCCGTTGGTGAGGGCGGGCACGCCGTTGGCTACAGCGGCGAATGCACCGAAGTGGGAGATACCACCGCACACGCAGCCCACATACAGCGAGCGGGTGAAGTGGTTGCCGCCGTAAATGTGATCCCAGGGCATGTAGTATTCCGGGCCGTGGATACTGTCGCCATAGAGGTTATACAGGCGGTAGCCGCAGCGGTGGGGGCTGCCCATGTAGCGCTCGGCGGGCACGTGCACGTTGTCCAGTGCCCATTCAAGGCTGATGCGGTCGCCGGCAATGTTGTCGCCCTTGCAACCGCACACGATGCGGCGCAGGTACATGGGAAGCGTGTCGAAGAGCACATTCAGGCGGCCGGCCTTCCAGTTGGTGATGTAGTAGTCGGCGCGGTCCAGGGCCTTGTTGAAGTCCCAGTTGTAGCGGGCAAACTCAATGCCCACTGCCGTGGCGATATCGCGCACAACCTTATCCTTGTAGACATCCGGGTGCTGCTTGGCAATGGTGGCAATGATGTGCAGCGCACGTCCGGGGGCTACGCAGGGACCGGAGAAGCAGATGTTCTCCATCCACTCCAGGTTACCTGTCACCTGCTTGAGCACCACGCGGCCATCGCGGTGGGTGGCCAGCTCCTTGAGGGTCCAGGGCATGTTCTTGAGCTCGGCCTCCATGGTCTTGATGGAGGCCTGCTTGGCCTTGATGGCAGCCTGGAATGCCATGCGTTCCTTGCCGCGCATGGTCTTGAGCTTTTCCTTGTCCCTCTCGATTTCGCCGGGCATGCGGGCGATGGCGTCGGTCAGCTTCTTACGGCTGTTGGCGGCCATGTCCGGCGGGGTAAGCGCATCAAACTTGGCCAGCATGTACTGGGCCACCAGAAGGCGGTTCTGAGGCTTTTCCACAAACTTGGCCACGTTCTCGGGGGAATCACCCTTCAGGCCGTTCTTAATCTGGTTGAGCAGGGTGCGGCGGGCGGCGTCCGGGTTGGTCCAGCCGGGAATCTTGTTGCTGATGAAGTTGGTATCGGCTTCCTCAGCATCTTTTTCGCCTTTCTTGCTCTTCTTATCCTTCTTTTCCTTTTTTACCTTCTTGGGCTCCGCATCGGCTGCATCATCCTGTGCATACAGCGGTGCCAGGCACAGCGGTGCCAGCAGGGCCAGGGAAAGAATGTTCAAAAATGTTCTGCTTTTCATTGCCACGCGATTACTCTACCCTGTGCAGCCCGCAGAGTCAATCCAAAAACACCAGAAATGCTGGTTTTTGAGTTGCTTTTGACCCCTTATGGGGAATATTTGCATACTGTTATGGTAGGAACATTGTGTCAGTATGTATTCACGGGCTTGTGCAGGGGCGGGCAGGGTGCTATACTTGCTGCCAGTTATGAAGACATCAACCATCTGTGTACAAGGCGGCTGGCAGCCCCGCAAAGGTGAGCCCCGCGTGCTTCCCATTTACCAGTCTACCACTTTCCGCTACGAGACGAGCGAGCAGATGGCACGTCTCTTCGACCTGGAAGAGGCCGGTTTCTTCTACACCCGTCTGCAGAACCCCACCAATGAGTGCGTAGCCAAGAAGATTGCCGACCTTGAGGGCGGCGTGGCAGCCATTCTGACCTCTTCCGGTCAGGCTGCTTCCTTCTACTCCGTGTTCAACATCTGCGAGGCAGGCGACCACTTCGTGTGCACCAGCGCCCTCTATGGCGGCACCTACAACCTGTTTGCCGTGACCTTCAAGAAGTTCGGCATCGACTGCACCTTTGTGGACCAGGATGCCCCCGAGGAGGAAATCCAGAAGGCATTCCGCCCCAACACGAAGTGCGTGTTCGGTGAGACGATTTCCAACCCCTCCCTGCAGGTGCTCGATATCGAGAAGATGGCCCGCATCGCCCACAAGAACGGTGTGCCGTTGATTGTGGACAACACCTTTGCCACGCCCATGAACTGCCGCCCCTTCGAGCACGGCGCCGATATCGTGATGCACTCCACCACCAAGTACATGGATGGCCACGCCACTCAGGTAGGCGGTGTGGTGGTCGACAGCGGTAAGTTCGACTGGAATGCCCATGCTGATAAGTTCCCCGGCCTGACCACGCCCGATGCCTCCTACCACGGTCTGGTGTACACCGAGGCTTTCGGCGCCGGCGCCTACATCACCAAGTGCACCGTGCAGCTCATGCGCGACCTGGGTTCCATTCCTTCCCCCATGAATGCATTCCTGCTCAACCTGGGCCTGGAGACGCTGCACCTGCGTGTGCCCCGCCACTGCGAGAACGCCCAGAAGGTGGCCGAGTTCCTCTCCACCCAGGAAGACGTGGCCTGGATTAACTACGCCGGTCTGCCCGATAACCCGTACTACGCACTGGCCCAGAAGCAGTTCGACGGCGGTCGCACCTGCGGCGTGGTGACCTTCGGCATCAAGGGAGGCCGCGAGCGCGCCATCAAGTTCATGGACAGCCTCAAGCTGTGCTCCATCGTGACCCACGTGGCCGATGCCCGCACCTGCGTGCTGCACCCCGCCAGCCACACCCACCGCCAGCTCACCGAGCAGCAGCTCATCGAAGCCGGCGTGAAGCCCGACCTCATCCGCTTCTCCGTGGGTATCGAGGACGCCGAGGATATCATCGATGACCTCAAGCAGGCTCTGGCTCAGATCTAAGGCTCAGTTCCCCATTTCAACAACGCCGCGCCGGGTGGATTCCGCATCCTCCCGGCGTGTTTTTTGATGGTTGAAAAGGAATTATGTAGACGCATTATTCAGGGTGAAGCATTATTAGCTGTAGAAGACGAGTGAGTTGTGTTTGTTTCTGTTGGTTTTGTTCCAAAATTTTTGTTCTTGACATGCGCTTGCGCGAAGCGTAGCATGAAAGATGCCTTGAGTGGGCATTATTTAAACTTGAAAAAACTATTACGTCAACTATGAAACTTCATTTACCTAAATTGTTATTGAGTGCCTTAATGGCATTGGTTGTATCATTCCCGGCAAAGGCTGTTTGGGATGAGTATAGCCCAAATTACTACGTATGTGATTCGAGTGGAGTGTATGATGCAGCAGGTTATAATCCTGTTCATAAAGAGGTTTATGATATCAGTGCTACCGATGCTCATATTGAAATTTCTAATGAATATGGGGAGGGGTATGCAGTATTAGAGGGTAACGTTATTTTGAATGGCGGCGGTACTTCTTTCGGTACAGGTGAACAATTCTGGTCGTTGGATAAGGTTTACACAACGTATTACAAGGCGTGCATAGGTTTTTATGATAGCCCAAAAGATGGCGAAGAGAATCTCAATTTGAAGTGGCATATTTCCGGTAGTTTGACCATTAAATCAGACACAGCAGTTCTCTTCTGGAACGAATCAAACGGAGTGTATGATGAAGCGACTGGTTGGGATACGTGGGAATCTTCTTATGCACTTCCTGATACATCTGATTATATCATTCGCTGCAGTAGTGTAGACGAGACCACTGTTTCTCGTCTGAAACCATATCTGGTCCGAGATAGCTATGCGGATAATTATGAAACCGAGGAATATAGAGGTGGTAACTGGATTAAATTCCTGAATGACTATTCCTTCTATGCTACGACAGGTGAGGGAGGCTATTCATACATCTACCTTGCTAAGGGAGGAAAGCCGCAGACGCCCGTGAATGCAATTACGATTGGTAAGGGGAAGGAGGTTCAGCTTGGTTCAAGTGCGGATACCACGCCGTCCAAAGATAAGCCTGTATATTTGCAGGGCGGTGTTGCTGATGCCAGTACGTTGGACAGTGCATTGCTCAATAACCTGATTATTCAGGGCGATGGCGGCAGCCTGGTGACAGGTAGTACGCAGACCATGACGCTGCAGGGGACTGGCGCTGTGAACTACAGTATCGTTGCAACCGAGTCTTCCACTAGTGCCGCTAAGCTGGAAATCGGTAACGCAGGTGTGCAAAGTAACCTGGAGCTGAAGGGTGCCAGTTATGAAGCTGCAGAGGTGAATGTGAATGGGGGAGTTCTCAGCATCAGCAGTAAGACAACACTCGGCCTTGGTAGTGAAGTTTCTACCATGTCCATTGCTGATAAGGCAGGTGTTACTAACTATGGTACGATTGCTGCTGACATGACGACCGGAAGCAGTTGCAATATCTTGAACTCTGGAACTATCATGGGATCTGTGGATGTTGCTAAGGGTTCTATCCTGACTAACAATGGCTCGATTTCTGGTTTGGTAAAAAATGCAGGCAGTATCTATGGAAGTGGTACCTTTGGCAATACGATTTTGTTGCCCGGAGCGTTGCTGCATGTGGGTAATAGCCCGGGCTATCAGAAACACACCAGCCTGACCATTGACCGCGGAGCCACGCTTTCGTTCAGTGTGGATGGACCGATGGCTGCCACCGCCACCACCAATGGCAGCGGCACTTATTCGGTGCTTGAGACAGGTACACTTACCATTAATCCGGGCACAGAGACGGTGAATGTGAATGTGGATGTGACTCTGGGTATTGTGGCAGCCGGTTCAGAGCCGTTGAGCCTCAAATTGATTGATGCTGCCACAACCAACGCTAAGGAGGAAGATTTCACGCTGAAGCTTAGCGATGAGAGCAAGTTGCTGGAAGAAGGTGCAACTCTCAGCTTTAATGCCACGGAAGGCACGCTGGTGCTGAATGCTGCAGTGAGCAAGGCTGCGCTGGCGGCACTGATGGACAGCAACTCGGCCAATGTCGCCAACACAATGTGGGCTTCGGCCAACGCGGTGCAGGAGATGGCCCGCACGGCAGAGCATCAGTTCCTTGTTGGTATGCCCGGGCAGACCACGTTCTGGGGCGCCGGTATGGGCAGCTTCATGGATGTGGGCGGCAAGCAGGGCTTCACCAGCAACGCCGGTGGTTATGCAGTAGGCCTGCAGCATGCTTTCACTCAGAGCTTCCGCGCGGGTGTGGCACTGGGACAGAGCTTCGGCGATTTCAAGTCCGATGATAATCAGCTGCGCGTAGACCAGATGGCACTTATGCCCACTCTGACGGCCCAGTATGTGACTCCTCTTACCAAGAGTAGCAGCCTGAGCATTGCCGGTCACATTGCTTATGGTGTTGTAGAGAACGAGGCCGATACCTATCAGTCTGGCACGGTTGGCAAGGCTGAGTGGGATGACCAGGTACTCAATATCGGTGTTCGTGCCGCATGGAACAGCGACCTGACGGACAATACCACGGTGAGCATTTTCACGGGTCTGACCTACCAGAATGTGGATCAGGATTCCTTCACCGAGAAGTTCACCGGTGGTGAACGAGACTACCACAGTGGCTCGATGAGCAGCCTGAGCATTCCCGTGGGCGTGACTCTGCGTGGTATCTACCAGATGGAGGGGACAAATATCTTTGCTCCTGAGCTGACTCTGGCCTACATCGGCGATGTGACCCGCGATAATCCTGAGGTGAAGACCAGTGTGTATGGTTTCAACCGCGAGGGCAAGGGTACGAATATCGGCCGCAGCGCCTTCATGCTGAATGCCGGTGCTAACTGGATGTTCGATTCCACTTGGAGCCTGGGTGCCTTCTATACCCTGGAAGCCCGCAGTAATCAGGTGAACCAGTCGGTAAATGCAGCTCTGCGCTGCTGCTTCTGATAGCTGACTGCATTCCATCAAACGAAAACCGCCTCCCGCATTTGCCGGGAGGCGGTTTTCTGTCTGCTGCCGGAGAATTTAATCACACGGGCGGCGCAGGAAAACTGCTTATCCCCGCATGGAGCTGAGCCACTCTTTGTATTTCACGGGTGAGATCTCACTGGGGCGGATTTCGGCTTTGAGACTCCAGAAGACGGCGGTGTGGAGCACGGGTATGCCGCAGGCGGCTAGGTGGGAGTCGATGGCGGCTTTGTGGGCGAGGACTTCCTCGCGGGTGGGGGAGTGAACCACGCCCATAATCTGGGCGTTGCCGAATTTTTCGCCGCCGCTGCGCCAGTAGCAGTGGGTCATGCAGATGTGGCGGCCGCATTCCGCGCCGGCGCGCTCCTCCATGCCGGCGGGTACGCTCCAGTGGAAAAGTCCTGCGGCGCCTGTGCCGGTGCTGCGGTTGCTTTCCTTGCGCTGGTGGTCGAGGAAGGTGGCAAAGCGACCGATGACCTTGCGGGTATCGAGTGATTCCGCGATGCTGCAGTATTGCTCGCAGCTCATGCCGAGTGCGGCGGCGCGGAGCTCCCAGGGGCAGGAGATGAACTCCTCCGGCAGCAGGCTTTCCTTCAGGCTGAGCAGCACGGCCCATTCCTGCTCGCTGAGCTGCGGGCTGGTGGGGCATTGCATGGTGGGCAGCTGGGGCAGCTTGTCGCCGGGTCTGAGCCCCGCGCGGCGGGTGTGGCCCACGCCTAGGGCAAACATGCCCACCACAGGCAGGGCTACCCAGTCCTCAGCACCGATGAGACGCATGAGCAGGTTGTTGTGCTCCGCCACGCTGCCGTAGCCGGTGGGTACTTTCAGGGTGGTCCAGAGCCGGTAATCGGCGCCGGGGGCTGTGGGGTCGCTGCATTCTCGCAGCACCACGTGGCCGGTGAAGGGGTCATTGTCGCGCAGCCAGGTATAGGCGTTTTCGAGACGCTCCTGCGGCACTTTCCAGGCGATGAGAGCCCCTTGGGCCAGGCTGGTGGAAAGCAGGGTCTGGCGCACGCGGCGTATGGTGCCGGCAGCCAGCATGGATTTCAGGCGCTCCGTGACTTCGCGCTCTGCTACACCGCACCGCTCGGCAATGGTGCGGAAGGGGAAGCGGTGAAAGCCCTTCACGGCATCTTCTGCCACGCAGAGTATGCTGTGGTTTACAGGGTCGGCGGCGCTGGAGGGGAAGCTCATTCGGCCTGGGCCTGCGGGTTCACGGTGCCGCAGTGGGTGAAGAGGGTGGGGTCGAGCTCCTGCAGTGCGCGCGCGGCGATGTCGCGGGCCTGTTCCGGGGTTTCGGTGAGGGCGAACATGGTGGAGCCGCTGCCACTCATGAGGGCTGCGCGGGTGCCGGGCTGGTCGAGTAGCCAGTGCTTCATGTGAGCCAGCACAGGGAACTTGGCGAACACGGGGCGTTCCAGCTCATTCACCAGGGTGATGTCATCGACCTTCTGCGGGCCGTAGCTCACGCCTTTGAGTCGGCGGCTGCAGGTGAGCCCCTTGTAGGCGGAGGGGGTGCTCACGCCGAAAGCGGGCTTGAGCAGCACGATGGGGCTGCTCCACCCGGCCAGTTCGGGCACGGGGGTCACGATTTCGCCGCGTCCCTTGCAGCGGCAGATGGTGGGGGTAAGGAAGTAGGGCACGTCGCTGCCGAGCTGGGCGGCCATGGCGCTGAGCTCGGCCAGGTCATAGTTGGTACCGAGAATCTCATTCACCGCCAGCAGGGTGAGGGCGGCATCGCTGCTGCCGCCGCCGAGACCGGCACCGTGAGGAATACGCTTGGTGAGGGTGATGCGCTGCTTGGCCTTGCGGCCATAGGCCTTTTCGAACTCACGGATGGCCTTGAACACCAGGTTGCTCTCATCGGTAGGCACGCCGGGAGTATCGCACAGCAGGGTGGTGGTGCGCGAGTTGTGGAAATCGAGCTGGTCATACAGGTCGATAGGTGCCATGAGGATGTCTACATTGTGGTAGCCGTCCTCGCGCAGCTTGGTCTGCACGCGCAGGGAAAGGTTAATCTTGGCCGGTGCCTGGTATGTGGTCATGGTGTGATAAAAGGGGTAAACGGTTAGTCTCGGCGGGGCTTTTTCGGTTTCTGCTGCTTGCGTTTTTCCTGTTCCATCTGCTTGAGTTCTTCTGCCGTGGGGCGGCGCACGATGTGTTCGCCGGCCTTGGCCTGGTTGGCGCGGTCGCGGGCAATCTGCTCGAAATACTCGGGGTCATCCATCCAGAGGAAGCGATGGTAGGCCTCGCTTTCTACCTGCCTGGCTTTCAGGAGCTGCTGTTCAGCGCGCACCTTTTCCTGCTCCAGCGAGTGCAGCTGCAGCATGGGGTTGAGCAGCAGCATGGACGAGATGAAAGCCACCAGCGCCAGAAAGATGATGCCGGCCACCTTGAGCATGCTGCGGATGCCCCGGGAACGCCGTTCACGCTCCCTCTCGATTTCCTCGAGAGTGGGCATGCGGCGGAGTTTGAAGAAGTCGAACATGGGTAGTTGGGTGTCAGGGAATGAAATCAGGCTCGCTCAGCGAAGGGGACGAAGCGGCCGCGGCGGGCCAGCACCAGGGTGTGCAGGCGCATCTGCTTGCCCTTGGAGGAAGCGGGCACGGCGGTGGTGCTCACCTCGAAGCCGGCGCGGCGCAGGGTGGCTTCCAGCCGCTTGTCGGCCTTGCTCAGGTTAATGGCCAGCAGGCTGCCACCCTTGAGGGCGTTGAAGAAGGCCTGAGCATCGCCCAGACTCAGCTCGCAGCGGGCGTGGGCGTGGCGCAGCAGGATGGCGTGCAGAGAGCCGGTGCGCTTGCGGCAGAGCTCGGCGGCAGCGGTGGTTTCGGCGCTCACGCGCTTATCGTTCCACAGCTCCTTGTTTTCGCCGAACTCGCGGTTCCATTTCAGAATGTCGGCCACAGGCTCCGCCACAATGAAGCGGGCCTTTTCCTTGGGGAGGCATTCCATGGCTTTGGCCAGGCCATAGCCCAGGCCAAGGCCGGCAATCATGATGCAGGGCTGCCCGGCGCGGGTGATGGGCGAGAGGGCGATTTCGGCCATGGCTTCTTCGCTGCCGTAGGTAAAGGAATTGGCGCAGGGCATGCCGTCGAGCTGGAGGGTGAGCACGCCGTCGCGTTCCCAGAGCTCCCACACGGAGCCGTTCTCCATTACTTTTTCTCCCAGTTTGTTAAGTGGTTTCATTTGTAAATGCTTGTTATCAGTTCAGGGTTATGGATACCGGGCAGTGGTCAGAGCCGGTGATGTCGGCGTGAATCTCGGCGCTCTGCACACGCGGCAGCAGTGGTTCGGATACGCAGAAGTAGTCGATGCGCCAGCCCACGTTCCTGGCGCGGGCACCGCCGCGGAAGCTCCACCAGGAATAGGCGTCGCGTGCATCGGGGTGCAGGCGGCGGAAGGTATCGGCAAAACCGGCTCCCAGCAGCTCGGTGAAACCGGCGCGTTCCTCATCGGAGAAACCGGCGGAGAAGTGGTTGGCGGCGGGGCGGGCGAGGTCGATTTCCTCGTGGGCCACGTTCAGGTCGCCACAGAAGACAACAGGCTTCTTTTCTGCCAGCCCTGCCACATAGGCGCGGAAGGCGGCATCCCATTCCTGGCGGTAGGGCAGGCGGGCCAGTTCGTTCTGTGAGTTGGGGGTGTAGCAGTTCACCAGGTAGAAATCCTCGAATTCCATGGTGGCCACGCGCCCCTCGGTGTCGTGCTCGGGGCAGCCTATGCCGATGCTGGTGCTCAGCGGTGCCACGCGGGAAAGGATGAGCACGCCGGAGTAGCCCGGCTTCTGCGCCGGATTCCACAGTGCGTGCGGCCAGCTGGCCAGCCACAGGTCGCTCACCTGCTCGGGGCGGGCCTTCACTTCCTGCAGGCACAGGATATCGGGCTGCAAAGCATCCATCTTCTCAGCCAGCCCCTTACCCAGGGTGGCGCGGATTCCGTTCACGTTCCAACTGACAAGTTTCATGGCGCGGCGTGGTTACTTCTTGTGGTGGGGGTGGGTGGAGCGCAGCTTGTGCAGGCGCTGCTCCATGCGGGGACGCAGGTTTTCGTCAATCCAGGCATTGGCGGCGGCCAGGCCTTCAGCCTTGTATACGCGGCCAATCTGGGCTTCTACGCCAGTGGCATTGCCGATGAGGCGCAGGAAGTTGTTGCTGGTGAACTCAATGAAGAGTGCCCCGTCAATTTCTCCCTTGAACGAGAGAATCCACTCGCGCACATAGAGCGCCAGCACGGCATCGCCCACCCAGGCCTGGGCGCGGGCTACGGGGTCTTGGTCAGGGCTTAAGGTCGGCATGTTGGTAAGCGGGTTTGCCTGTTCTGGGGGTGTTTATCTGTTCTGCTGCGGCATTGCTTCCGGTGGTGTCCAGCTCAATGCCGATGCTGCTGAAAGGTAAGGTGGTATCGGTGTGGATGAAAAGCACCTGCTTTTCCACAGGCAGCATCTTGAGCTGCAGGGTAATCATGCGCTCATCCACAGAGAAATGGGTGCGCCCGGTGAGTAGCTCGTTCAGGTGGGTGCGCAGGCGGGCAGAGCCGGGGGTGCGGCGCTTATCGGCCTGTTCGAGCTCGCGGCATGCCCAGATTCTGGGCGTGAGGCGGTCTTCGTTTTCCAGCAGGTCGAGTGTTTCCCGCAGGGTGTTTACATTGCTGGCCAGCACACTCACATGGTGCGGAGATTTCACTTTGGTGGCCTGCTCCATGGCTGGGGTGGGGCCGATGATAATCCAGTCACCGGGGTTCAGTGCCTCCAGGTGGTCCTCCACATCATCGCGCAGGTCGGTGAGTGCCTGGGTGCGGGGGTCAGAATGGCTGCAGCTTGCCACCAGAAGGGGCAGGACTGCAGCCAGAATCAGAAAAATGCTGTAGATTTTCCGCATTGGGGCGGTATCAGCCGCGGGAGCGCGGTTCGCGTTCACCGGCGGTCTTGACACCCGGCGTCGTGATGAACGGAGCGCCGCCCGTGGGGGCTTTCTGGGTAAAGGCCACACCGGCCTGTTCGAAATCCTTACCGGCCACGGGGAAGTCCTTGCGCAGCGGGTGGTAGGGATAGCCCTCCCACATCATGATGCGGCGCAGATCCGGGTGTCCCGTGAACTCGATACCCATCAGGTCATACTGCTCACGCTCCAGCCAGTTGGCAGAGCGCCACACCGGCACCATGCTGGGCACGGTGCAATCGCTCTCAGACACAGGGGTGCGCACCAGCAGGTTGGCACCGGTCTCGGCCTGGGTGATGGTGTAGTTGACCTCGAAGCGCGGCTCCTGGCCCATATTATCCACGGAGGATACGCATACAAGCATGTCGAAACCGCAGGCGTCCTTGGCGTAGCGCATGGCCTGGGTCAGAATCTCCGGAGCGATGGTCAGGGTGATATCACCGCGGAATTCCTTGGTGGTAATCTGCGGGAAACGTGCGCAGATTTTGTCGGCAGCGGCCTTCTGAAGTTCGGAAAGGGTGGGGGCGGACATGGTGATGAAGAATGGGGGTTAGTCCTGCGTGATGATGCCTGCGGGAATGGTGTGGGCGTTCTGAGCCTGGCGCAGGTCGTGTTCCTTGAAGAAGCCCTTGAGCGGGTGGTCAGTGGCCATAATCTTGTCCTGCAGCGTGATAAGACCCTGCAGAAGAGCCTCGGGGCGGGGAGGACAGCCGGAGATGTACACGTCCACGGGCACAATCTTATCCACACCCTGCAGCACGGAATAGCTGCGGAACATGCCGCCGGTGCAGGCGCAGGCGCCGCAGGCGATGCACCACTTCGGGGCGGGCATCTGGTCCCAGATGCGGCGCACCAGGGCAGCCATCTTGTAGGTGATGGTACCGCAGATGAACATGAAGTCGGCCTGGCGCGGGGCGTAGCGGTTCACCTCAGCACCGAAACGGGAAATATCGTAACGGGAGCAGGAAGCGGCCATGTACTCAATGGCGCAGCAGGAGGTGCCCATGGGCATAGGCCACATGGAGTACTTGTGCATCCAGTTAATGGCTGCTTCGACCGTGGTGTAGACGAAACCGCCGTCTGCATCCGGGTCGCACATGAAATTTGTTTCGAGTTCCTGAAGGTTATCGCTGGACATAATGATTCATGCAGGGGTGTAGCGCCGCCCTGCTGGCATTAGCATAGCGCATTTTGGCTGAAAGGCAAGCCAAATTTGGCAGTTGCATTTCAAAAAACGCAGACATGCGCGCGCGAAGTTAGGTGTGATGCAGGAATAAAATCTTGACGTGGTAGAGGGCAGAGTATAGGATTAGCACCATGAATAGGCCCACGAAGCACTGGAGTGCCACGCTTGCCGCACTGGCACTGACGATAGCGGCGCCTGCTTATGGTCAGGAATCAACAGGCGATCCGTTCCTGGATGCCATGATGAAGGACCAGCAGACTGCCCAGCAGGAGACGAAATCTGTTTCTCAGGAAAACGATCCTTTCCTGGAGGCAATGACCCGCAAGGAGGAAAAGCCTGCCAAGGCAGAGGAACCGGCTCCTGCCAAACCGGTGGAGACCAAGCTGGTGAGCGCTGCTTCTGATACCCGTTTGCTGGACGATGCGGAAGTGGCTCGTGAGCTGGGGCCGACAACCGGCCTGTTCCAGAGCGATGCTGCGTTTGACGGCAAGCGCGTGGCAGGTGTGGAGTTCCGCTACACCGGTGATAAGGTGGTGCCCGACCGCCGCCTCATGGACGTGGTGCAGACCCGCGCCGGCAGCGAATACTCCTCTCAGCGTGTGAATGCTGACCTGGAGCGCCTGATTGAGCGCAGCCTGGTGGATTCCGATGCATCTGTGGAGGTGAAGCCCAGCGGCAACGCCGTGAAGGTGATTTTCCATGTGCGCGCCAGCAGTGTGCTGGCCGGTGTGGGCTTTACCGGCAATGTGGAGTTTGATGATGATGACCTGCGCGAGACCTGCAAGCTGCAGCCCGGTGCAGTGCTGAGCGATGCCACTCTGGCCGCTGCCCGTGCCAATATCATCAAGGCTTATCAGGAAGCCGGCTATCCCGATACTCAGGTGAGCTGGCGTGCAGAGAAGACGGCCAGCGGTGCATACAAGGACGTGGTGTTCGATATCAAGGAAAACCGCGAGGTCAGTGTGAACAGCATTGAGTTCGAAGGTAACACTGTGTTCGACGATGTGCAGCTGCGCCAGCTCATGCAGACCAAGGAACGCGGCCTGTTCACCTGGTTCACCAAGTCCGGTCGTGTGGATCGCGAGGTGCTGGAGGATGACATGGAGGCTGTCATCAAGCACTACAAGAACTATGGCTATCTTCGTGCCCGTCTCAAGAATGTTGAATACACCGCCAGCCCCAATAAGGAAGGCCGCCAGCGTCTGCATGTGAAGGTGACGGTGGAGGAAGGTCCCCGCTACCAGGTGCGCAAGGTGACCTTCGGCCCGCTCAAGGCCTATACTCAGGCTGAGCTGGAACCCGGTCTCAGCATGCTCGACGGCGATATCTACTCGCTGCAGAAGGTATCGGACGACGTGACGATGATTCGCCGCTACTACGGCGCCAAGGGCTACGCCGATGCTGATGTGCGCCCTGATATCAACGAAGCCGGTGTCTTGGCCGATGGCACTCGCCTGATTGATATCCGTTACGATGTGGAAGAGGGTAACAGCTACAAGGTGGGCCGCATCAATGTGCGCGGCAATACCAAGACCCGCCAGCACGTGATTTTGCGCGAGCTTCCCCTCAAGCCCGGTGAGAACCTCAACTCGGTGGACCTTGAAACGGCTCAGAAGCGCCTGCAGAACCTGAATTACTTCGAGGGCGTATCTGTTTCCCAGGGGCTGACCACCAGCAGCGGCTACCGCGATATCAATGTGGATGTGCGCGAGAAGATGACGGGCAGCCTGACGCTCGGCCTGGCATTCTCCACGGTGGAGAACCTGTATTTCTACACCACCGTCACCCAGTCGAACTTCGATATCCGTGGCTTCGTGAACGGTGGCACCTTCGTGGGTGGTGGCCAGCGCCTCACGGTGTCCGGCAAGCTGGGTACGGAGTACAGCAGCGCTTCCGTCTACCTGCTCGAGCCCTGGTTCCTGGATCGCAAGCTTGCCTTGGGTAACGAAATATTCTACACCAAGTCGACTTACCTGAGCGATTACTACCAGCAGAATAACTTCGGCTATGCCGTTTCCCTGCGTAAGTCGCTCACTGACCTGACTTCGCTTAAGCTTGAGTACCGTCTGGAGCGCTATGGTATCGAAGCAGAGGGTAACGCCCCGGTATTCTTCCGTGCTCAGGATGGCGATTATGACCGCAGCCACTTCCGCGTGACCTATGAGTATGACTCCCGCGATGCCATGGCTACTCCCCGCAGCGGCGGCCATGTGCAGGGCTTTGCCGGCTATAGCGGCCCGGGCAGCACAGTGCAGACCTACACAGTGGGCCTGTCCGGTTCCTACTACTATAATTCCTTCTGGGATTCCATCTTCAGCATCAACTTCGGTCTGGAGACGATTGATACCGTGAAGAGCGATGAGCAGGTGCCCATCTTCGAGCGCTGCTACCTCGGTGGCCCGGCCAACCTGCGCGGTTTCCGCTTCCGAGATGTGGGTATGGTGGATGAGAAGCTCGCCGGCGATGAGACGATGGGTGGCAACAGCTCTGCCTTTGTGCAGTTCGAAGTGACCCTTCCCATCGTGGAATCCGTGCGTTTCGCCATGTTCGTGGATGCCGGTTTCGTACACAAGGACAGCTTCGACTTCAAGCCCAACGAATGGGCTGCTGACTATGGTATCGGCCTGCGCCTCAACCTGCCCATGGGCCCGCTGGCAGTGGACTATGCCATTCCCTTCAAGAGCGAAAACTGTGCCGATGACGATGGCCAGTTCCAGTTCTATGTGGACTACAAGTACTGATACAAGCTCAGCTTGAAAGCTAATTCATGAAAAAATCCCCGGTTGCACTACGCAACCGGGGATTTTTGCTGGTAGAGATTTGTAGGGGAGATATCAATCCTCGCCACCGCCGTGTTGCTGCTGGCCCTTTTTGAGGCGCTCATCGGCTATGGCATGGAGCTTTTCAGCCTTGCGGGTGTTGCCGGCGTTTTCCCAGGCGTTGGCAATCATGTGCTGAATTGCGACCTCCTTCTTCAGCTTGAAGAAGTCACCGCCACCGGAGAGAACATGCTTATCGAAAAGTTTTTCGGTGTCGCGTGCCAGGGTGTTCCAGTCACGTGGCGTGGCTTTTTCACCGAGGAAACCCATATATTGGCGCAGGAGTTGTTCGAAGATATCGCCACGTTTGGTGTATTCCTTGAGCTGTTTGCGATACAGGTTTGCCAGGCCGCGCATGTTGCCGGCTTCGGCCATGATCTGTGCCTGACGCTCTACGGCGGCCAGCACGAGGTCGGCGCGGTCATCGCCGCCGCGGCGTTTGAGCTGGCTCATGGCGCGGTTCATGGCTGCCTGCTTGCTGGCGGCATTGCGCCCGGCGAGCAGGTATTTCTCCTGCACTTCGGCGGCCAGGTCGAGCAGCTCCGAGTTCTTGCGACTCAGACGGTTCAGGTCGGTATCCACCTTGCGCCATACGGAGGTGGGTGGCAGGTTCTTCTCATCGTGCCCCAGCACCTTGATATAGTGCGCCCAGGAAGCGGTGAGCTCGGGGAAGGCCTCGGTGACATAGCGGGCGGTGTTGTGGGATTCCTTGGTGGCACCGGCGCGGACGAGGTAATCGCCCAGAATCATGGCATCTGCAGCGGGGGCAAGCTTGACATCCGTGGTCTTGGCGCTCTGGTTGAGCAGCACGGATTCGTGCTGGACGCGGCCGGAGCAGGGGTTGGAGAAGCGTCCGCTGTTGTAGCCGTAGGAATTGGTCTGCACCCAGTTGGTGGCATCGACCAGGTTCACCATCCAGGCGTGCGGACCGCGGTCGCCATCGCCGGTGACATAGGCGGTGGGAATGCCCCGGCATTTACCCGTGTTGCAGGCGTAGTAGGCCTGGTCCATGCAGATGCCGCCTTCCTTCAGGATTTCCGCGAAGGAATAATCGGTGTAGGGGTCTTTGCCATTGGTGGCGCGCTCCATGAGGTAGCGGACGGAGCTGTAGGCGCCACCCCAATTGGCCTGGGTGAAGTTCACGTTTTCGATGGCCCAGTCGAACTCATTGCGCGGCAGGCGTGCATCCACCACATAGATAAGCTGGGAGACATTCAGTTTCTTGATATCAGTCAGAAGCGCACCTTTCTTCTTGTCCATCTCGCGCAGGAAAGCGCAGACCTCCGGCACGGTCAGAATCGGTTCGCTCTGGCTACGGTATCTTCCGTTGGAATCGCAGACCTGCGGGTTCATCAGGGCACCGGCTATGGTGAGATTCAGGTATTTAACGCGTTCCTTGGCCTCTGTAGCGGCCCAGATGTTGTAGAAAAGCTCGAGTGAGTGGGCCATGTTCTCATCGCGCCCTTCCTGGGTCAGGTAGCTCTGCATGAACAGGTGCAGCGGGCGGCTCTTGTCACGCAGCGCCCAGCGGATGAAGTCTCGGCCGTTGTTGTCATTTGCATTGCCCTCGGTTACGGCCAGCTTGTTGAGCGCCTCCGGCCCGGCCTTGCGCACGAGCAGGCAGAGGTCTACTGCCTGAATCAGGTTGCGCTGGTTCTTGTACATGGCGTAGTTGAGCTTTGTGTTGCCGGCAAAGGTCGGAATGGCTTCGATAATCCGCTTGCCGAATTCGCGCTCAAAGGCCGAGAAATCCTGCTTGTCGATGACCTTGTCGATGAGTTCATCGAACTTCTTGCGCATGGTGGCCGTGTTGGCATCCGGTCCATGCAGGGGCAGGGGCTCATCATACAGACCGGGTTCTTTCGGGGTGGACGGAGTGTCATCCACCACCGGTTCGGGGGTGGGTTCGTCGACCTCCTCGGGCTGTTGCTCATTCTTCTTGCGGAGCAGCTCTGCCTCCTCTGCCTCCCGGCGGAGTCGTTCTTCTTCCTCAAGCCTGCGGCGCTCTTCCTCCTCGCGGGCGAGGCGTTCGCGTTCGGCTTTCTCTGCAGCCAGGCGGGCTTCCTCCTCTGCCTTGAGTCGCTCGGCCTTTTCACGAGCCTTGCGTGCGGCTTCGGCTGCAGCGCGGCGGGCGGCTGCTTCCTTCTGCTGGTGTTGGTCGTAGGCATAGTAACCGCCGCCACCGCCCAGAGCAATGAGCAGCAGCGCCACAATCCACCCCTTGCCGGATGAGGATGCAGCTTTTTTCTTAGCGGAAACCGTTGGCTTGGCGGAAGTCTTGAGCGGGCGTCTGGCCATGGTTTTATGCTACACCTTTATTCATATAAGTAAAGTATAAAATAGAGCTGTTCTACTTTTGCTCAAGCGCAGTTGCTTTTTTCTGTGGAGGTGTTAAGCAAATTGGATTTGTAGAAATGCAGAATGCAGAATGCAGAATAACCAGTTAGCGCGCCGCCTATCGGCAGCTCGAAAATAAAGGAAACCCACCTGAGAAAATCTCAGGTGGGTTTGTTTACAGGTGAGGCGAAAGCTGAACACAAAATCATTATTCTGCATTCTGCGTTCTGAAATCTGCATTCTTGCAAATGTGTATGCGACTGTGTTTAGGCTGGCCATGTAAGGGGAATCAGGGTATACTATGCCCATGAGCGATTTACAGTGGAACAGTATCACCCTGGAGGATGACGAAAAGCCCCGCGTGCAGCCCGAGGAACTGCGTGAAATGGCTGCTGACCTGGACCCTGATGATTTTGACGAGCCTGTGCAGGAGTTTCTGGATGCCGTGATGAACGGCGAGGATGCCGAGACGCTGCGACAGGCCGCTACTCTGCTGCTGCAGGATGAGGTGGATCTTGCCCCTGACCTGGCCAGCATGGGGGTGGAGCCCGATACCGGGCTGATTGCTCTGCTGCTCGCTGCGGGGGCCGATGTGAACGCCCGCAACGCCTATGGCCAGCCGCCGCTGCATCTGGCCGCTTTCTACGGCTATGAGCAGATTGTGGACCAGCTGCTGGCTGCCGGCGCCAACCTGCGTACGCGCAATACCAATGGCCTTTTCGCGGCTCAGCTGGCTGCTACGCCTACGCTGGCAGCCCGTCTGGAGCCGCCTTATCACCCGGAGGATGATGCTCCGCTGCCTCCCGAGATTGAGGATGCCGACTATGAGCCGGAGGAGCATGAAGGCTGCAGCTGTGGCGGCCACGATTGTGATTGCCACGGCCACGATTGCGACTGCCATGGGCACGACTGCGATTGCGGGCATCACCACCACTGATGCCCGTCCAATCGGCCATTAGTCCAGGTCGGCGTTGCGCATGTCGCCTGTTTCGGTAAAGGCGTTGTGGAAGCTGAATGCCTTGCGCAGGTCGTGCGGGGTGTGCCCCTTGGTGGTGCGTGCCAGGTACTTGCGCAGCATCGGGCGGTAGTCCGGGTGGGCGCAGTTCTCGATGATGACCTCCGCGCGTTCGCGGGGTGAAAGGCCGCGCAAGTCGGCCACGCCCTGCTCGGTGATGATGACGTGCACATCGTGTTCCGTGTGGTCAGTGTGGGAGACCATGGGCACCACGGAGGAGATGGCACCGCCCTTGGCAATGGACGGGCAGGAGAAGATGGTGTAGGCTGAGCTGCGGGCGAAGTCGCCGCTGCCGCCGATGCCGTTCATGATGTGGGTGCCGGCAATGTGGGTGGAGTTCACGTTGCCGAAGATATCTACCTCCAGTGCGGTATTCATGCAGATGAGGCCGATGCGGCGGGCGATGGCGGGGTTGTTTGAAACTTCCACAGGGCGCAGCAGAATCTTGTCGCGGTAGAAATCGAAATTGCGGTAGATTTCCTGCAGGGTGGCATCGCACACATGGATGCAGCAGCTGCTGGCAAACAGGCAGCGCCCCTGTTTCATGAGCTCCACCACGGTGTCCTGCAGCACCTCGGTATGCATCTTGAAGGGCGGAATGATGGTGGACTGCCCCACGCTGGCCAGCACGGCGTTGGCCACATTGCCCACACCGCTCTGCAGCGGCAGGCCTTCGGCGGGAATGCGGCCTGCCAGGTATTCGGACTCCAGGAACTTGCGCATGTTCTCGCCAATCTGGAGGGTGACATCGGAAAGGTCCTTGAATGGTGCGATGTAGTCCGGCTCATGGGTGAGCACCACGCCCACAATCTTTTCCGGGTCCACCTTCATGGTGGGGCGGCCGATGCGGTCGTCCAGATTGTTCAGCGGAATGAAGGTGCGGTGGGGCGGGTCGCTGGGGATGAAGATATCGTGCAGGCAGCGCAGCTGTCGCGGGTCGTGGAAGGAGTTGATTTCCAGAATGATGCGGTCGGCCAGCAGGCCGAAGGTCGGGGTGTTGCCCTCGCTGGTGGTCAGGGTCAGCTCGCCATCGTCCGTGGCTTCGCAGCATTCGATGACGGCGGTGGTGGGGCGCTCCAGGTGGCCGTAGCGCATCTGCTGCGCCATGAGTGAGACATGCAGGTCATTGTAGTGCATGCGGCCTTCGTTGGCTGCTTTGCGGGTCTCCGGGCTGGATTGGTAGGGCATGTGGCGGATGAGGGCATCCTCGGCGGCCAGACAGCCTGCCACCAGGGTGCTGGTGGTCGCGCCACTCATAAGGCTGATACGCCAGGGACGGCCGGCTTCGTGTTCTGCCTTGGCGCGAGCGGCCATGGCCATGGGGATGACCTTGGGGGCCCCTGCATTGGCAAATCCACTGAACCCCACGCATTCACCATCCGGAATCATGGCGGCGGCTTCCTCTGCTGTCAGTACCTTGTATCGCATGGTCGTTTCTTATTGCCCACTATATTAGCAGAAATTAAATGCGAGAGTCCAGTCTGAATTTTGTATGCGAAAAATAGAATTGCTCCCAGAGGAGCGCTTGTGATATCATTCAGCATGTAGCGTCAGGTAGTATCGTTTTCTGCTGATTATGAAATATTTTCTTCTCTTTTTCTTTTTGATTTTTCTCAATATCGCACATGCAGATAACCAGATAGATAAAGGTTCGCCTGCTTGTGCGGTGGATAGGGTATCTCATGTTATATTGTATGATGGTTCGCATTCTGTCTGCATTCAGGACGATAAAATGGCATTTTATACAGGTCAGTTTTTCCTATATGAACACGTGCTCAAGCCTGTATGCCCGCCAGAGGATATAGAGATGGAGCAGGTATTGCACGCGAAGCTATACTTTGATGATTCTGAGGTTATTCATTACGATGTATTAAAGGATGCTGCTGGCAGATTTTACCTTAGGAAAGGGACCTCACTTTTTGCTTTATCGTCAGCAAAATACCATATGCTGTCTCACTTGCTACATGGTTATCATGCCCCCCTTCCTGAGAGTGTAGAAATACCTTTACCAGACAGAAGTCACCCATTAATCAGGGTAACAGAGCGAGATTATCTGTACATAAAGAAGGAAGAAATTGATAACGAAACCTACTATTCAGCACACCTGTTGTTTAATTACCTGAGGCGTGGGCTGACTTATTATGTATGCATATCCGGCAAATATAAAAGTTTGCTCGAATTGCTGAATGAGGACAAGAATCTCCAGGCTGTGCGTTCTGTGGCAACCTGGCAGTATCCTCCATATTACGCATATCGCAAAGAATTTACAAACGCCACGAAATTAACTGCTCAGGAGGAATCCTGTATTATAGACTATGTTATTTCAAATGGGCTGAACATCAACCAATCATGGTTTCTCATGGAGGCTTTTTATTCTCACATAAGAACTTCTGATAAATCGATGTAGCCCGATAAATGGCAGTATGGCGAATGCAGATTTCATCTGAAATCTGCATTCCTGCAAATCGCCATTTCTTCCGCCCATAGCTAAAAGAAAACCGGCTCCCCCGGTGCGGCGGTGGGGGAGCCGGTGAAAATGGAATGAACTAATTGGTGGATTAGTTCTTCTCGGGCATCTTGCCCGTCTTGAAGTACTGCTCGATTTCCTCGAGGGTACGGCCCTTGGTCTCAGGCAGGAAGAAGGCAGCGGTAATGAAGTAGATTACCGTGAAGCCAGCCAGCCAGAAGAACACAGTGGAGTAGCCGGAGGAACCCACCCAGGGCAGGAAGGTGCCTGCGATGGTGGTGGACACGCCCTGGTTGATGAGCAGGGCGATGGCCATGCCGTTGGCGCGGATGCGGGTGGGCATAAGCTCGGAGAGAGCCAGCCATACGCACACGCCGGGGCCTGCAGCGTAGAAGGAGATGAACACCACGAAGAAGCCGGTCACGATCCAGCCGGTCACGGCGTTGGGCTTCATGCCGATTTCAGCGCGGGTGATGGTCACTTCCTTCACAGCGCCCTCGGGAAGCGGGGTGCTCCAGAAGCAGATCTTGTCCATGAAGGTGGGGGCCAGGGCTGTGCTCTTGGCGATGGCAATGGCGGAACCATCGGCGGCGGCATCAGCGCGTACTTCGGCCACATCCTGCATGCTGGACTGACCCTGCTGGTAGGTCACAATCAGCTGCATGCCGGGAGCCACGGACTCACCCTGCATGAACTCGGGGTGGGCGGCCAGAAGCTCGGGAGTCATGGCGGCCTTCACGGCATCGGCGGCGGAGATGTTCAGGGAGTTGTCCTGCACGGCGGCGGCCACCTGTGCGGTCACGTCAACGCGGTTGTTCTCCACAGAGAGGAACATAGCGCCTACACCGGCGAGACCCACGATGATACCGGAGGTGCCCATCTTGAGCAGGAAGGTACGGCCCTTCTTGTCCACCAGGGTCACAGCTACCACGGTCATCACCATGTTGGTGATCTTGATGGCCAGGTCAGCCCAGTTGGCAACCTCGCCCTGCAGACCGGCCTGCTGGAAGATCTTCACGGAGTAGTTCAGCACGGAGTTGATACCCGTGGCCTGAGTGCAGGCCAGAACCACCACAGCCAGGATGAAGGGAATCACATACTTGCGCTGGAGGAGGGAGTCGCCCTTGGCAGCGGCGGCCATGTCGGCCTTGGCTGCTTCCTCGGCAGCGTCGGCAGCAATCATTTCGTCCAGAATCTCCTTGGCAGCGGTGTCACCGTTGTTGGAGGCGAGGGAGCAGAGAGCCAGCTCGCGCTGCCCACGGCGGTACAGCCAGCGGGGGGATTCCTTCAGCTTGAAAGCACCGAAGAAAAGGATAAGACCGGGGATGGCGGAGCACCAGAAGATAACCTGCCAGGCCATCGTCTTGCTCTCGGCGGTCACGGTGGGATCATCAGCTGCGCCCACCCACATGGTGGTCACCAGACCGATGAGGGCCGCGAACACAAGACCCACGGTAAGCATAAACTGGAACATGCCGGTACCCTTGCCGCGGGAGTTGGCATCCAGACATTCAGCCAGGTACATGGGAACCACCACACCCACGAGACCGGCACTGGCACCCTGCAGGATACGACCGCCCATCAGCATCTCAAACACGCCATTGGAGAAGCAGATGACCGGAATGCTCAGCGTGAACAGCAGAGCAGACAGGATGATAACCTTCTTACGACCCAGCCACTCGGCCAGCATGCCGGCGAACAGGGAGGAAAGAACGGAGCCGAAAAGAACGGCGGCCACCACGATGGCCAGTTCTTGCGGGGTGTAGGAAGAGGTCTTTTCGATGTACGGCAGAGCGGCAGCAATAACGCCTACGTCAATACCATACAGAAGACCACCAAGGCCTGCCATTACCATCAGGTAAAGGGCATAGCGTTTTACGGAGCTCGGAAGCTCTACTTTGGTTGCGTCTGTACTCATAACGCGTGGTATTATACCAGCACTAGAGTACAGTTCAACTCTAAATTCCGGAATTTACCTGTTTTCGGCTTAAAAAATGTTGTTAGCGAGCCAGAATTCCGGGTGTACCGCTGACTCCGGTGGGGGATATGGGGCGTATGGCGATGCGGTCAAGGGTGTTAGCCACATTCGGTGGCAGGGTGATGCGGTTGCAGTTGCCGGGCAGCACGTCCATGGTGAACCAGCGGCCTTTGCTGCCCACCTGCAGCACCCATTTGCGGGCGTTTCCCTGCCAGGTGACGGTGCAGCCGGCGGGGGTGTCCTGCGCCTGTACCAGCGGGCGGGAGGGACGCTGGCTGCCGCTCCAGGGCATGGCGGGCGGCAGGGCCAGGCTGCGGTAGTATTTGCCCAGCTCGCGCTGAATGCCGCCGCGGTTGGTACCCAGCGATTTCCAGCTCCAGAAGAGCTGACCGCTGCTCTGGCGGGCAAGCTGGCGGGAGTAGCCAATCTGGCGGCCGATTTCGCTGGCCTTGCGGCCGGGGTCTTCCTTGCTGTCGATGCGCACGGAGGCAATGCCGGGCCACACGGGGCGGCTGGGGTTGATGCCACTCCACCAGCGCATGAGGGCGGGGAAGCTCTGCGGCCCCTCACAGCGCCAGTAGAGCTGGGGTGCCAGGTAGTCCACCCAGCCTTTGGCAAGCCACTTGCGGGCATCGCAGGCCAGTTCTTCGTAGGCGTTGAGCCCTGCTTCCACGTTCTCAGGGAAGCCCGGCTGCCAGATGCCGAAGGGACTGATGCCGACGCGCACATAGGGCTTGGTGCGCTTGACCCGCTGGTAGAGAGCCTGCACGAAGTCATCGATGGCGGCGCGGCGCTGGGCAGGGGTGCGGCCATCGGCCACGTTGTGGTGCGGCGGGTAAGGGTAGAAATAGTCATCGAGGTGCACTCCGTCGATGTCGTAGCGGTTCACCACGTCCATGATGACGCGCAGCACATGGCCGCGGGCCTCCGGCTTGCCGGGGTTCAGGATGGTGGTGCTGCCGGCGCGGAGAATCCAGCCCGGCTGGCGGCGAGATACATGACCACGCCCCACGGGGCGGCTGCTCACCGTGGCGCGGAACGGGTTGAACCAGGCGTGAATCTCGATGCCACGGCGGTGTGCTTCGGCAATGGCAAAAGCCAGCGGGTCGTAGCCCGGGTCGGTGCCGGCGCCGCTGAGCCACACGCTCCACGGCTCGAGTTTTGATTTATAAAGCGCATCGCCGTTCGGGCGCACCTGCAGGATGATGGCGTTGAGTCTCAGCTTGGAAGCCTGCTCGATGATGCTGAGCAGTTCTGTCTTCTGCTGGCTGGCGGGCAGGCCTGCTTTGCTGGGCCAGTCCAGGTTGAACACGGTGGCTACCCAGGCAGCGCGGAACTCACGCGCAGGCTCCGGTGCATTTTCATTCACCGGTTGCCAGGCTCCGGCCAGTGTGGCCGTCACCATAAACAGAAGCAGGAACAAGCGTTTCACAGGGGCAGTATACGGGGCAGGGAGCATGGGAGCAAGCTTTAAGCAAGGCATATGCAGCTCCTCTGCTTACTTTTCATTGTAAAAAAGGATGTGCAGATTCTTGTTATCGGGTTTGGTTTGCAGGAAGCGGTTGTCGTTTCTGTAATTTGCCGGAGTGGAATATAAATTGTTTTTTGCCGGAGGTAATGCAGAGAACGGAAAAATGTTTCTCGATTCACCTGCTTCGGAATACAGTATGTGAGGGATGAGAGCGGGCGTAGACTTGGGCACGGATTGATCAAGAAGCGAACCGGGATGGTACAGATGTCCACAGAAAGGATTGTTGACGTTTCTTTCATGTTTGCCGAACGTCATTAGTCGTGGGACAAAAGTGGTACATGAATAGTGTACTGTTAATAATACCAATATTATCCAGACGAGAGATTTGTAGAAAATGGGCGCTCGGTTTAATGTTCTCATCCAGCCGAAGGCTGTGACAATGAGTAGAGTTGTATTGCCTTTGAATGCGAGTTCGTTTGGCCCGCCGTTTCCTATATAGATGAAATTGACAATTGTAAAACTCCAGAAAAGTATCCAGAGCGGCCCTCTGTGTTCTTTACGCATCCACAAAAGAGGACACATCATACAACTTATAATAAGTGCGACATGGGCAATGTTTTTGAAAATGATATACCATACGGGTTTATTATATGTAACAAAAAAGATGGGCGTAATCACAACTTCACCATCAGCGCATTTGTGGTATAAGATAGTTATGCCACAAAGACAAAGCGAACAAAAGCCTTCCAAGGAAAAGCAAAATGTACGAGTAGCGTTGGTTGCAGTTTTTGCAGGAGAGGAGCAGGCATTCAGTTTTAAATATCGATATACAAGGAATGGGAAAAGGCTGATGGCTCCAAACACTGTCATCAATAAAGTGGTTACCCCAATGATGGGCAATGCAGAATGACTAATGCGGCGATTGAATAATAAGGCTGTTGCTAATAGGATGCCTGGTGTATGGTTGATTGTAGTACGAAAGCCCATGAGCAGAGGTGCTGCTTGGGAGTTTAGAGCTACATCACATCCAGATATAGCTTTGATAACTTCAGAACATGGTTTCAGCAGCCCGACAGGATCCTGAATAATGAGCAGTATCAGAATTCCAATCCACGCGAAAAGGGCTTTTCTGGTGCGGCAGAGTACCAGAGTAAATGCTAGAAAGATTGCTAGGAAATTCCACACCAATAATAGGAGCGGGGCGGAATCATAACCCATGATTTTGCTGAAAAAAGCCGCTGGCAGGAACGATGAGAAATAGTATACAAAGTATCGACCATCGGGCAGAACTATAGGCCAATCTCCTTGGCATAGGTTTCCGTAGACTGCATTCCGTTGAGCCATGTCCAATATGTGTTGCGGGAAATGGCCTGTAAGACCGGAATAAAAGCTGCAGAAGAAGGCGAGCGCCGCAATGGGAATGAGGTGAAGATAAAGATATTTAGAGTGAGGAGCGGAATCTGGGATTTTCACCCAGATTCTGATTACACAGAAGATGAGTCCGGCGCTAAGAATGACTGCTATTACTGGTGTGACCCATCCCAGTAAGAAGAATACGGAGGTGGTTACAAGCCATAATAAACCTAAGCCTATAGTGTGCTTTTCTATATCCATGAAGGGGGTAAAATTTATTTTTAAACAATTTTTCTATAGGTGGATGATGAGATGACTTACACTTCCGCCGCAATGTTGTTTTGCCGGTGACGGTTGAAAATGTTGTTCGAGGCACCATCGATGACATGTATGGTGTTCTCGGGGCTTTCTGCTGTGTCATCGGCGGTATCCGCACCGGGGGCTTTGGACAGCATGCGAGACATGCGGCAGATGCATATGGTTGTATTGCAAGTCTTGTTGCTGGTGGCATGCATGACCTTCATCTGGTAGCAGTGTTGAAAATAGGCGGTATTTACCAGCGGCGTGAACAAAGAACCCATTTGACTGCGGCTCTGCAGGTGCTTGGGAGGCAGCTTCTCTGTCTTTTTGGCTGACAGACTTGCTTTGCTGAGCCAGTCCAGGTTGAACACGGTGGCCACCCAGGCTGCGTGAACCTCCCGCGCCGGCTCCGGTGCATTTTCATTCACCGGTTGCCAGGCTCCGGCCAGCGTGGTCGTAACCATAAACAAAAGCAGGAACACGCGTTTCACGGGGCTCAGTATATCTGGGGCGAGTTGTTAATTCAAGTAAGCATCAAGGCATAATGTTGTCCTTTTGTGCGGGCGCTACCTTGATTCCGTGTAGTAAAAGCAGGTTTACTAACTCAGATTCGTTCCAGTATCGTTTTTCTTTGAGAGCGCGTGCGATGATACGTGAATTTCCAATGGTGCCTTGTGCATTTAAATGGGCGGCCATATCTGATAGCAGATTGGGGGCTTTAATGATTCCGAGTCGTTCATCCTTCAGCACGGGTATCCCGAGCTTGGTTATATGCAGGGCATTGAGCAGGTAATGACCGCAATAATCAGGATGGCTGTATGAAGGGGGAAGCATGATAATGAAGTCTGCGCCGAGTTGCTGGCATTTCTGCTTTGTCTGGAGCAGGGTGGCTATACATTTCTGGCTCAGACCATGATAAGGATTGAGAACTTTGCCTGTTTTTTTACCTTGCATACCTGCGCGGTGTATTTCCATCCATCCGTCCGGATGCAGGGTGGCTTGAGCCGAGTATACATATGCATATCCTCGGGAGAGATATCGGACAGATGATATCATCATACTGGCCGCATCGGAGGAAATGAGATGTTTCAGCGATGTGAGATTTGCAGGCAGACCTCCGAGGGTAAATGCCTTTTCTCCATACAGATAGAACGCGAGTTTAGTGCCACTGGCTGTTGCCGGAAAGGCGCTACTATCGGTCGCAATAAGGCTGAATACGAGAGAATCTCCCGGTTGAATGTGGTTCAGGGCAATGGAAAGATTGGTGGCGATGCCGAAGGGGGCAGCAGTAGCTACATTCACAGCAGGTACGTCGTAACCCCTGAGCATGATTTCAGGGCTGATGCTGGAGCGGATTTCCGAGCCTCCACCTATGATGTAGCAGCTGTGCCCTTTATTGCGAAGCTTTTTTTCGTAGTCGGAACTGATGTTAATTGCATTCCTGTAGAAATTGATTTCCGGGTGCAGATAATAGCAGTATGCCTGAGCAAGGATAAGTGCCGAGACAATGCCGACCAATATGCTGATGATGAGCCGTTTCATGATATCAGAAGGCAAAGTAGATGAATTGGTTGGAAACCGGATTGTTCAGCAGTATCATGATGGCTACCATGATGCCGCAGGCAATGGGGTGCAGGAGTAACTGGTAGGGGTTGTCGTATTTTTTCCACGATAACCACTCCAGGATGATACATGCTGATGCCAGCGGTATCATGAAAGGGATGAAGGAGGAACGGGGAATGATAAAAGTCCAGCTGAGGTGGCTCACCATGCCTGTAACATCATAGCAGTTTGGTGAAAATATCCATTCCAGCCTTTGGAGCAGCAGCGAGAAATCAGGCGTGTAGAAGAACATCCACACAAAGACCATGTAGGTAAACGTAAGCAGCCAGCCGAGGGGAGCCCAGAGCCGCAATCCTGCTTTATTGAAAAGCCGGTGGATGATGAGGGCAATGCCGGCCAGGGCTCCCCAGATGATGAAATTCCACCCGGCACCATGCCACAGACCGGAAATCAGGAAGACAATCAGCATGTTGAGAGCCCATCTCTTCGTGCGGCTGCCGCCCAAGGCAAAATAAATGTAATCCGTGAACCACTGGGTGAGCGAGGTGTGCCACCTTCGCCAGAATTCCTTGATGTTGCATGCGGTGTAGGGGCTCAGGAAGTTCATGCGCAGAGTGATGCCCATGCAGCGGGCGATGCCGTAGGCAGTGAGGCCGTAGCCGCCGAAGTCGAAATAGATGCGGAAAGTGAACAACAGGTTATTGATCCACACAATCCAGGCATTTCCCCAGCTGTATTTCACCCACATAGCGTGTGCCAGGTTATCAGCAAGCGCCAGCTTAAAGAACAAGCCGAGGATGATGTAGGGAATGCCTTGTGCCAGATTATCCCGTGTGCAGGCCAGCTCCATCTTTTCTACCTGCGGCAGCAGGTCGGCGCGGCGTTCGATGGGGCCTGCCACAATCTGCGGGAAATAAGCGCAGAAGTTCATGTAGTCCAGCCAGCGGGGCATGGGCTCGCTGCGCATGAGGGTGTCGATGCAGAAGCCGATTACCTGGAAGGTGTAGAATGAAATACCGATGGGGATGATGAGGTCGCGCAGGGTGTCCCATTCCTGCTGCAGGATAGCGCTGCCGAAGAAATACGAATATTTGTAGTAAATCAGCGGCAGGAGAAGCAGGGGGATGAGGCCGCCCAGCAGCCATTTGCGCCCGCGCATGCCGAGTCGGCATCCCCAGCGGCAGAGAAAATAGGCCGAAATGGTGACACTCAGGAAAATGATGAGTGTGGTTTCATTGGCTATGCCCAGCAGGATGAGGCTGAGCACCAGCATGAGCCATTTGTGAAACAGCTGCTTGGCTGTGGGACGTTGTTTCAGCAGCCGGTCGCCCACGGCCAGCACCAGAATGGCGGGCAGCAGGCTGTACCAGAAAGATGCTGTTGAGAAGTCCATGAGCTTTGTTTATACTTCCTCCGCAATGTCGTCCTGCGGGAGACGGTTGAAAATGTCGTTCGGCGTGCCGTCGATGTCGGGGGTGCTGTCCTCGGGGTCTTCGGCTATGTCATCGGCGGTATCCTCACCGGGGTCTTCGGCCAGCTCGGCGTGCACCGTGCAGAGCGAGCGCTGCTTGCTCAGATCGGCCATGGTCTCGATGTAGGCCTTGCCTTCGTATTCGCAGCCGGCGTGGGCCAGCATGCCGGAAACGCGGCAGAGGCGAATGCCCGTGTTGCGGGCCTTGGCGGGGGTGGTGCGTATGGCCTTCATCTGGTAGCCACGGGCGGCGGCGCACTGCATCACGCCCACCCAGAGAGGCAGGGCCACGGTGCCGCCGTAGGCTTTGTCGGCAATCTGGGTGGGGCGGTCGAAGCCTACCCACACCGCCGCAGTCAGGTCAGAGGTGAAGCCGCAGAACCAGGCGTTTGTGTAGTTGTTGGTGGTGCCGGTCTTGCCGCCGCAGGGGTGTTTGAAACCCAGTGCCTGCATGCTGCCGGCGGTACCGCCGGGCTTGGTAATCTGCTGCAGAATGGCCGATACCGCATTCGCTGAGCGGGTGGAGCACACGCGGCGGGCGGAGGGGGTGTGCTGCCACACCACGCGGCCTTCCTTATCTGTGATGCTCTGGATGATGAAGGGCGTGGGGCGCACGCCGCCGTTGGCAAAAGTGGTGAAGGCCCCCGCCACTTCCAGGGGGGAGGCTTCCCAGGTGCCCAGGTAGATGGTGGGGCCGGGGTTGCGGTTCGGGCGGGGGAAACCGGCGGTGAGCGCTGTGTTGATGACGTTCTGCAGACCGGCAGCATTGCCCGCACGCACAGCCATGGTGTTGCGGCTCTTCAGCAGCCCCCAGGCTGCGGGGTGCATGCCGGAGAAGCGGCCATCCGAGTTGCGCGGACGCCAGTTTTTCGCCCCGGCAATTTCGCCGCGCTGGATGGCGTTGTCCGAAATCATGGTGCGCGGGCCGTAGCCTCGCTCAAAGTAGGCGGTGTATACCAGAGGTTTGAATACCGAACCCACCTGTCGTCGGCTTTGCAGCGCGCGGTTCAGGGGGGATTCGGTGCTGTCGCGCCCGCCCACCACAGCCAGCAGGGCACCCGTGGCGTTGTCAATCACAGCGCAGGCGGCCTGCAGGTACTTCGGGCGCAGCTTATCGGCCTCCTCGGCGGGCAGCTTGGCTTTCTGTTCCTTGAACTGGGCGCGGGTCTGGTGTTTCCACGCACGCTGGCGTTCAAACATGGCCGTGAGCCGCGAGTCGATTTCGCGCATGGCGTCATCCTGCAGGTCAATATCCAGCGTGGTCTGCACTCGCAGGCCGCCGGAAACCACCACTTCCTCCTTTAGCTTCTCGTCCTTGGAATCGAGCATGGAGAGCAGATGGTCCACCTCGGTGCGCACCAGGTCCAGAGCGTAGTTGTCGTTGCCTCGGCGTTCGGGTTTGCGGGTTACCAGCGGCTCCTTCAGGGCGTATTCGTACTCGTTGCGGGTAATCTTGCCATGCTCATACATGAGCTTGAGCACCTTGTCGCGCTGAACCTTGGCCGAGGACGGATTGCGGTAGGGCGAAAACTGGTTCGGGCTGCAGATGATGCCGGCCAGCATGGCGGCTTCGCCCACCGTCAGGTCGCGCGGCAGCTTATCGAAGTAGCCGTAGGCCGCCTGCTTGAGCCCCAGGAAGGTGTGCCCCCAGAACACGCGGTTGATGTAGCAGGTGAGAATGGTTTCCTTGTCGTAGGTGGCCTCGATGCGGCGGGCCAGCGCCATTTCGGTGAACTTGGCGGTGAAATTACGCTCGCGGTGGTTGTAGGTGTTTTTCGCGAGCTGCATGGTGAGGGTGGAGGCGCCCTGGGTGGTGCGGTGGTGCTTGAATACCTGTGCCACGGCGCGCAGCAGGCCGCGGGGGTCGATGCCGCCGTGCGTCCAGAACGCGCGGTCTTCCTGCATGATGATGGCGTCTATCATGTAGCGCGGCACCTCTTCGTGGATGTTGGCGATGCTGCGGCGGTTCTCGCCATGCAGGGTGCCGATTTCGTTGCCCTTGCGGTCGAGCACGATGGTGCGCTCCGGCATGCGGGTCACCTGCGATAAGTCATAGCGCCCCGCCTTCACGGCATAGATGGTAGCCAGGATGCCGCCAATCACCAGACCTGCAAAACCCAGGCTGATGATAATCTTGAGCGGAATGAGCACCATCTTCGGCAGGTTGCGCATCGACCAGAAGAGAATGCGCACCGGCAGGGTGAAGAAGAGCCACAAGGCGCGCAGGCAGCCGGTCCCTTTGCGGGGCGGGGCGGTGAACTCCTTCATGGGGTTCACATGCTCGGGCAGGGGCTCGTAGGGGGTATCATCGTGCTCCCAGGCGCGGCGGGGCTGGGTGCGCGGCGGCGCCGGCTCTTCTTCGTAGTCGTCGTAGTAGTCACTCCGTGACGGCTTCTGGCGGCGGCGGGGCGGCGCCTGCATGCGGTAATCCACCCGCTCCCGTGGCGGCTCGGGGGCAGAATAATCATCGTTGCTGGATTTGTAGCGTGCCATGCAGGTGGTGAATCAGGCGATGGGGCGTATGGTGAGCTTGCCCAGGGTTTCGGCTTTGCGGCCGGGTATGTAGCAGCTGCGCAGCCGCGCGGCGCGGAGCGTGGGCCGGCGGGAGTAGGTGCGGAATATTTCACCCGTCTCGCTGTGGCACAGGGTGAACCGCGCCGCGGCCCGCGGTGCGTCGAACTCGATGCCGCGCACGCTGGCTTTCTCTCCGTCTATGCCCAGAGCGGTACAGTAGCGTTTCCACACGGGGCCGTGGCCGGTGGCCTTGTGGTGCACCCAGGCCAGGGCGTGGGCCAGCTCGTGCAGCAGGGTGCGCCACAGCTGGCCGGGTTCGCGGGTGGCATAGGCCTCGGCATAGTAGCGCGAGAGGCTTATGCGCCGCTGCTGCATCTTGCAGCAGCCCAGGCGGCGCGAGGTCTTGTCCCACCCGAAGTGCCAGTCCTGCAGGTGCAGGTGTGCCAGGCAGTCCGCGGCATACTGCTCCACCTCTGCCGGTGTGGCACCGGCGGGGCGGGGTGGCAGGGGGATGTGCGGCACTTCGTTGGCGGGCATGCGGAAAAAGGGCGGTCGGTGATGCCGACCGCCCGCAGGTGAGGTTTACTTGGTGCCGGCGGCGTCCAGTTTCTCGCGCACCTTGGCTTCAATCTCGGCGTAGAGCTCGGGGTTGTTGCGCAGGGCCTCCTTGGCGCCGTCGCGACCCTGGGCGAGCTGGCCGCCGTTGTAGCTGAACCAGGAGCCGCGCTTCTGCACCACGTCGAACTCCATGGCCAGGTCGATGAGGCTGCCCACGCTGGAGATGCCTTCGTTGTACATGATGTCGAACTCGCACTCCTTGAAGGGCGGGGCCACCTTGTTCTTCACCACCTTGAGCTTGGTGCGGTTGCCGGATACAGAGCCGTCTGTGCCCTTGATCTGGCCGATGCGGCGGATATCGCAGCGCACCGAGGCGTAGAACTTGAGGGCGCGGCCACCGGGGGTGGTCTCGGGGTTGCCGAACATCACGCCGATCTTCTCGCGAATCTGGTTCGTGAAGATGCAGATGGTGCGGGCCTTGGAAATGAGGGAGGTGAGCTTACGCAGGGCGGCGCTCATCAGGCGTGCCTGGGCGCCCACGGTGCTGTCGCCGATATCGCCTTCCAGTTCCTGCTTGGTCACCAGAGCGGCCACGGAGTCCACCACCACCACGTCGATGGCGTTGGAGCGCACCAGAGCCTCGCAGATCTGCAGGGCTTCTTCACCGCTGTTGGGCTGGGACACGAGCAGGTCATCCAGATTCACGCCGAGCTTGGCGGCATAGGCGGGGTCCAGGGCGTGCTCCACGTCGATGAAGGCAGCCAGACCGCCGGCCTTCTGGGCCTGGGCAATCACGGTCAGGGTAAGGGTGGTCTTACCGGAGGATTCAGGGCCGAACACCTCCACGATACGGCCACGCGGGAAACCGCCCACGCCCAGGGCGCGGTCGATAAGCAGGTTGCCGGTCGGAATGGTCTCCACCTCCATGGTCTTGCGGTCGCCAAGACGCATGATGGCGTTTTCACCGAAATCTTTCTGAATCTGGAGCATGGCGGCATCCAGAGCGCGCTGGCGCTGGGCCATCAGCTTTTCTTGCTCAAGGGTAATCTCTTTACTCATATGCCACTCAGTCTACCTGTTTCCCCACCCCGTGGCAAGCGCAAATTGCGGCACAGAAAGGATTCATTTGAGTGAATAGTGAATAAGGAATAGTGAATAGTGGTGCGAGGCGGGCCAAGTTACTGCATGTGAGCAGCCGGAGCTCCTCCGATGAGGGAGAGGATTTCCTCCGGCGGGAGGTGGAGGAGGAGCTTTTCGAGCCCGCCGGAGAGGAGCTTGTCGGCCATGTCGCGCTTGCGGGTGAGCATGTTGTGGATGTTCTCCTCGATGGTGCCGCGGCAGATGAGCGGGTGGATGATGACCGGGTTCTTCTGGCCGATGCGGTAGGCGCGGTCGCTGGCCTGGTTTTCCACGGCGGGGTTCCACCAGCGGTCGAAGTGGATGACGTGGCGCGCGCGGGTGAGGGTGAGCCCGGTGCCGGCGGCCTTGAGCGAGAGCAGGAAGAAGGGCGGCCCGCCGGGGTGCTGGAACTGCTGCACCAGCTCCCGGCGCTCGGCTATGGGGGTGCCGCCGTGCAGCACCAGCCCGGGCGCACCGAAGATGCCGGCCAGGAAATCGTGCAGCGGCTCCATCATGCTGCGGTACTGGGTGAAGATGAGCGCGGCATCTCCCGCAGCGGCTATCTGGCGCGCGAGGTGACCCAGGCGTGTCATCTTGCCGCTCTGGGCGGGGTCATAGTAGCTCTCGCCCAGGTACTGGGCGGGGTGGTTGCAGATTTGCTTCAGGTGGCTCAGGATGGGCAGCAGCAGGGTGAGGCGTGTCTGCGGGTCGGGTTCGTGAATGATGCTCTGCAGGCGCTCCACCTCGCGGGCGTAGAGACGGGTCTGCTCCGGGGTGAGCAGGCAGTAGGCCGCCTGTTCGGTCTTGGGCGGCAGCTCGGGCAGCAGGGCGGGGTCGGTCTTCAGGCGGCGCAGCATGAAGGGGCGCACCAGCTTGCGCAGCGGGCTGTAGTCCGTGCCCATTTTCTGCACCATGGCGTTGAACTCCTTCTCCGTGCCCAGCAGCCCCGGGGTGAGGAAGTGGAACAGGCTGCGCAGCTCGCCCAGAGAGTTTTCCACCGGGGTGCCGGTGAGCGCCACGCGGCGCGGCGAGCTGAGCTGCAGCAGGCTGCGCGTGCGCTGCGAATCGGCGTTCTTGATAGCCTGCGCCTCGTCCAGCACCAGGGCGGGCAGGGGGTGCTGCGCCAGCAGCTCGGCGCAGCGGGTGGCCATGCCGTAGGTGGTGAGCGCCACGTGCGCCCGCTTCAGCAGCCACTGGGGGTTTTTCTGCAGGTAGTCGCAGTCCTGCCGGTTCAGCATATCCGGGTGCAGCACCAGCGTGTTGAGCTGCGGGGCGAACTTGCGCAGCTCGTCCTGCCAGTTGGTGAGCAGTGAGGCCGGCGCCACGATGAGTGCGGCGCTCCGGTCGAGCGCCCCGGTGGCGTGCAGATGCGCCAGCCAGGCGATGACCTGCAGGGTCTTGCCCAGGCCCATGTCATCCGCCAGACAGGCCCCGAAGCCAGCCTCGGTCACCCCCAGCAGGAAACGCACGCCATCCATCTGGTAGGGGCGCAGGGTGGCGGTCAGGCTGGTGGGCAGCTGCGGCTCCTGCGGGCTGAGGCAGAGCTGCTGCAGTGCCTCTTGCAGGGCGGGGGCGGCCATGGCGCGCATGCCTCCCTCATCCGGCGGGGGAATATTGGGCAGGGCGGTGCTGTGCTTGCCGAGCAGCCAGCGCAGCCCTGCCAGCAGGGGGATACCGCCTGCGGCCATGCGGGTGGCCTGTCGCCAGCTGTTGAGCAGTTTTTCGAGCTTCTCGCGGTCCAGCCGCACCCACTCGCCGCGGAATCGGATGAGTCCGTCCTCCCCAGCCAGCAGCTCCTCGAGCTCCGCCTCGCTCAGCTCGTAGTTGCCCAGCACCACGCGGGGGCTGAAGCGCAGCAGGGTGGAGATATTCAGCGCGGGGGCGCGGTCGGGTTTCTGATTGTCGCCACCGGCGGGCTGCAGCTGCACCTCCAGCTCCACGCGGGGCGGGCGGCTCTGCCACAGGTTCACCATGCGGGTTTCGATGCTGGCCTGCTCCAGCTGGGGCAGGCTTTCCAGAAAATCATAGGCCTGTCGCGGCCCCCATGCGCAGGGCTTGTATATCTCGCCGCTGTTGATGAGCTGGTTCAGGAAACTATTGCCCGCCGCGGCCACCTGCAGGGGGCGGAGCAGCGAGGTGAGGGCCTCCACATCGTTGGCATACAGCTGGCGGGCCATGGCCAGCGGCGCGTGGCGGGGCTTGCCATCCTGCCCCGCGCGGTGAATGAAAGTGGCCAGAAAGGCAAAGGGATGCGCCTCGGCGCCCTCGCCACCATTTTCTGCCAGGTGAAAACACAGCATGCCCAGCTGCTGCCAGCCCTCGCCCAGGGCGGCAAGCCACTTCTCGGGCGTGGTCAGTTCGCGCTCTGCCTGCCGGGCCAGCGCCTCCCCCAGCGTGCCGAACCACTCGACGAGCATGCCCGCCGTCACCGTGCCGCCATACACCGGCGGCATGCCCTGCAGCCAGTCTGCCGCCTGCTGTGGCGAAAGCTGCGGGGCGGTATCATCCCCGCGGCGGAGCCGCCGCAGGTGCTGCATCAGGAGCTCCTGAGCCTTCTCCCGCAGCCAGGCCGGGAAAGGCCCCGCCCCCAGCGGCAACCCATGCCGCAGCAAATCCAGCATACCCGCCCCCGCGCTGCGCGCAAAGGCCCGCTCCAGCCGGGGAAACGCCCCCGCCGGCACCACTCCCAGCCGTCCACCGGCCAGATTCAGCGAAAATGTAGGTTGCTCTGCGATGCTGCCAGTCTAGCCCAGCCCCAAGGCTTTGTCAAGGACAGGGGATTTACGATTTTTGATTTACGATTTACGAATGATGAAGCTCGGCGGGCCCTTGGCCCGCGGAATTTAATATATCCACCCCCCCAAAAAAAAATCCGCCGCAGCTCAGGATGAACTGCGGCGGATGCGTGAAAACTATTCACTATTCACTTCTTCATTATTCACTTAATTGCATCATAGGCTCCCTTGAAGAAGTAGTAGCCCCAGCCCCAATCGGGGTCGCCGGACCAATCCGGGTCGTAGTGGTGGCGGGGCTTCAGGAAGCGCTCGGGGTGGGGCATGAGACCCATGGCGCGGCCGGTGGGGTCCATGAGGCCTGCTATGCGGAGCTCGGAGCCGTTGTGGTTATCGGCATACTGCAGAGCCACGCAGCCGGAGTCGAGGTACTTCTGGGCATCGCCGGGGTCGCACACGAGGCGGCCTTCAGCGTGGGCAGAGGGGAGCTCGAAGTTCTCGGGCAGGTAGGTGGTGTAGGGGCAGTTCGGGGCCACCTTCACCAGCTTGTCCCACATGCACTCGAAGCGCTCGCTCTTGTTCCAGATGAGGGAGGCCTTGGGCAGGATACCCAGCTTCGTGAGAATCTGGAAGCCGTTGCAGATGCCGAACAGGAAGCCGCCGTTGTCGAAGTGCTTCTGCAGGGCATCGCCCAGGAAACGCTCGGTTTCCAGCTGGGCCAGGCGGCCGCTCATCACATAGTCACCGTAGGAGAAGCCTCCGGAGAACACGACGAGCTGGGCCTTGGCCACGTGGGCCGGGGTGGCGGTGGCGATGGGCTGCATCTGGGTGGAGAAACCGGCTGCATTCAGAGCGCGTGCGGTTTCCACGTCGCAGTTGGTGCCGGGGTATTTGAGAAGTAATGCGTGAGGCATAAATGGATTTACGATTTACAATTTACGATTGACGAATTGAGGTTTTGATTCGCAGGTTCTATTAATAGAAGGGCGTCAAACCGTTCTTCCAGATGCTCTTCAGCTCGGCAATCTCAGCCTGCAGCACGGTGCTGCCCTTGGCGGTGATGGTGAGCTGACCGTCGGTGGTGGCGGAGCCGATGCGGGCGCAGGGGAAGCCGGCCATGGCGGCCTCGAACTCAGCGGCCATGTCCTCGTCCACTTCCACGAGGAAGCGGCCGGTGCTTTCGGAGAAGCAGGGCACAGCGTTGTTCTGCCAGCCGTTCACGGTGGGCAGGGCGTCCAGGTCAATCTTCATGCCGCCGATGCCGGAGAAGGCCATCTCGGCAGCGGCCACAGCGAGACCACCCTCGGAAAGGTCGTGGGCGGAAAGCACCAGACCCTGGGTGAGAGCCTTGTCGTAGTAGGCCTTGTAGAGCTCGTAGTTCTTCGTGCAGTCGGTCTGCGGCACCTTGGCGCCGGAGATACCCTTCTGGCGGGCATAGACAGAGGCACCCATTTCGTCCTCGGTGTTACCCACCATGAAGATGGCGCTGTTGCTGCGGCGCAGGGAAGCACCACGCACGTGGGCGGCGTCCTCCACCACACCGAAACCGGAGCACAGGAAGGTCACGGGAATATTCACCGGGCCGTCCTCCGTCTCGAAGTAGTTGTAGAAGCTGTCCTTGCCGGAAACATAGGGGGCGCCGTAGGCCAGAGCGGCCTCGCGGATACCCTTGGCGCATTCCACGATGCGACCCAGCTCGGTGGGTTCCTCGGGGTTGCCCATGCAGAAGTTATCCAGCAGGGCAATCTTGTCCGGGTTGGTACCGGCCAGCACCAGCTGGCGCACGGTCTCGTCCACGGTGCCGGTGCCCATGGCGTAGGGGTCGGTCTTGCCCCACTCGGGCAGAATGGCCAGAGCCAGGGACATGAGCTTGTCGGAGCCGTCGATATCAATCACAGAGGCATCCTGCGGGGCGTCGGCGCTGGCGCCGGCCAGGGGCTTCAGCACGGTGTTGCCCTGCACCTCGTGGTCGTACTCGCGGATGATGGGCTCGCGGGAAACGATGGCGAAGTCGCCGAAGAGCTGCTTGAGGTCGCTGGCCAGGTTGCTGTCATCCAGAGCGATGCCGGTCTTGGCCTCACCCTTGGTGAATACGGAAGTGAGCTTCTTCACAGGGGCATCGTGCAGCTTGGAGTTGTCCATCTCCACCACGCACTCGCCGTTGTGCCACACGCGCAGCACGCCGCTGTCGTTGGATTCACCCAGCACCGTCATCTCCGTCTGGAAGGTGTCGGCCAGCTTCTGCAGCTCGTCCAGGTTCTCGGGCTTCACCGCCAGCACCATACGCTCCTGAGACTCGGAAAGGAAAATCTGCCAGGAAAGCATGTTCGTCTCCTTGAGCGGGGCGCGCTCCAGGTACAGGTTGCCGCCCGTCTCGGAAAGCATCTCACCCGCAGCGGAGGAGAAACCACCGGCGCCGCAGTCCGTCACGAACTCGATAAGGCCGCGCTCGCGGGCCTCCAGAATCACGTCCAGCGTCTTCTTTTCCTCGATGGGGTTGCCAATCTGCACAGCCTGCTGGTCCTCCTCAGCAGAGGCCTCGCCCATGGCGGCAGAGGAGAAGGTGGCGCCGTGCAGGCCGTCCTTACCGGTGCGGCCGCCGATGACCACCACGGCCAGGCCGGGCTTCATCTCCTTGGCAATGTCCTCCTGCGGAATCACACCAGCGGTGCCGCAGAATACAAGCGGGTTGTAAATGTAGGTGGGGTCGAACTGGATAGCACCGCTCGTGGTGGGAATACCCATGCGGTTGCCGTAGTCGCGCACGCCGTGCACCACACCGCGCATGATACCCAGCGGGTGGATGATGTTGTGGCCTTCCACCATCTCCTGCGGCGTATCGGGAGCGCCGAAGCAGAACACGTCCAGGTTGGCGATGGGCTTGGCACCCTTGCCTGCCCCCAGAATGTCGCGGATCACGCCGCCCAGACCCGTGTTGGCACCGGCGTAGGGCTCAATGGCAGAGGGGTGGTTGTGCGTCTCGGCCTTCAGGCACACAGAGAGCTTGTCGTCCAGCTTGATGAAGCCGGCGTTGTCCACAAAGCAGCTCAGCACAAAACCCGGCTTCCTGGCCATGAGCTCCTTCGTGGTGCTCTGGATGAAGGTCTTGTACATGCTCTTGATTTCCTCCGTCTGGCCGTCCACCGTGTGCTGGATGGTGGCGGCGAAAATGCGGTGCTTGCAGTGCTCAGACCAGGTCTGGGCAATCACCTCCAGCTCCACATCCGTGGGGTCGCGGTCAATCTCGCAGAAAATCTGCTGCACCACCAGCATATCCTCGGTGGAGAGGGAGAGCTTCATGTTCTGGCTCAGCGCGGTCAGTTCGGCTTCGCTCAGATTACGAACAGGAATGGTACGATAAGTAGCCATGATATTAAGAATTGACTATTGACAATTGACTATTGACAATTAGAGTTTTAGTTGATTTTCCAGGTGTGGATGGCGGGGTTGCACACGTCCTTGCAGAAACGTGCCGAAAGCGCGGCGGCATCGCCCTCGCCGAACACATAGATCTTCTGCGTGATGGTCAGCGCCGTGATGTCGAAGGGCAGCCCCTTGCGGCCACGGTAGTTGGTCAGAATAGCCTCCTTCTCCAAATCCAGCGCACCCTTCTTGATGCCGTAGGAAATGCTGAACAGCTCGCCGCTCAGCGCCGGCGTGCCGTCCTCCTGCACCTTCTGGGAGATGGAATCCACCAGCACGCTGCGCATGTAGGCGGCGGCTGCCTCGGTGTCGCCCTCGCACTCGATGGTGTACAGGCGGGTGTGGTTGTACGTAAGCTGGTCTGCAATCGGGGTGTAGAGCAGCTTGTTGGCGTCCGTGGCCGACTGGAATCGGCTGAATACTTCAAACGTCAGTGTTGCCATATTGCTTGTTTTCTTGGGGTTTGCGCGGGCGCGCAATAAGGTAAAAAGGCCACCGGCGGGCATTCTGCCACCGGTGGCCGGTTGAGAAAATTACTTCTGCAGGCGGTCCAGCACGTCGGCGTAGGCTTCCATGAACCCACCCAGACCCTGGCGGAAACGGTCCTTGTCCATCTTCTTGCCCGTGGCCACGTCCCACAGACGGCAGGTGTCCGGAGAAATCTCGTCGGCCAGCACAATCTGGCTCGGGTCGCTGGCCAGACGGCCAAACTCAATCTTGAAGTCGATGAGGCGCAGGTTAGCCGTCATGAAGAACTCCTTCAGCGTCTCGTTGATGATGAGGGCCATCTTCTTGATGTCGGCGCACTCTTCCTCAGTGGCGGCGCCCATCTCGCGGGCGTAGTCATCGTTGATGAAGGGGTCGTTCAGCGCATCGTCCTTGTAAGAGAACTCCACGATGGGCTTCTTGAACTCCGTGCCCTCGGCCACACCCATGCGCTTCGAGAACGAACCGGCGGCCACATTACGCACGATTACCTCCAGCGGCATGATGGAAACCCTCTTCACCAGCAGGTTGATGTCGTCCACATCGTCCACCAGGTGCGTCTGCACACCCTTCTCCTCAAGCATGCGGTAGATGATGAGGGTGATAGCCTTGTTAAAACGGCCCTTGTTCTCGAAGTCCTCCTTCTTCACACCGTTGAATGCGGTGGCGGAGTCCTTGTACTCCATGCGCAGAACATTCGGATCTTCCGTCGTGAACAGTCTCTTGGCTTTGCCTTCGTAAATGGGTTCCATGATGATATCCGGGGCTGTTGTGTACTCTCCCCGCGGAAAGTATACCCACCCAGCCCCTAAAGTCAAGCCCTAACTGAATTGTCCATTGACTATTGACGATTGACTATCGACTATTGACCATGGATTTTGCCCCATCCGCGCCGTTTCGTCGTGGTAAGCTAGTTGAAAATCCCTCGCAGGCAAAGCCTGCCGAATTTTACAAATCCAACCTCCAAAATCGTAACCACATTATGCTGCCTTGCACGCCTGTGCGATGGCACCTGATTCTGAAGTTGACCCTGCCGGGTCATTATGGTATACTCGAGTCATTCACCTCTGACTTGTCTAGTTTGTTCTGAAGTTGACCCTACCGGGTCATTATGGTATAGCGCGGCTGGATTAAGCGGTTAGGTGCTATTCGTTCTGAAGTTGACCCTACCGGGTCATTATGGTATAGCAAAGGTGCGCATGAGTCTTGGAGACAGCGCGTTCTGAAGTTGACCCTACCGGGTCATTATGGTATAAACTGAGCGGGGTGCTTTGTTAAGAGAAAAGCGTTCTGAAGTTGCCCCTACCGGGTCATTATGGTATAAAGATGAGACAGAGCCCGCCCGGTGAAAGCCGGTTCTGAAGTTGACCCTACCGGGTCATTATGGTATAGTGACTGTGGGAGTGTAGGAGCTTATCACATAGTTCTGAAGTTGACCCTACCGGGTCATTATGGTATAGTGACTCCTGAGCAGCTGCAGGCTGTGCATGAGTTCTGAAGTTGACCCTACCGGGTCATTATGGTATAATGCCCCAGCTGTTCATACGTTTCACAGCTGGTTCTGAAGTTGACCCTACCGGGTCATTATGGTATAATCCTGTACAATGGGGTGCAGCAGAATAGGAAGTTCTGAAGTTGACCCTACCGGGTCATTATGGTATAAGATAACAAGTAAATATAACATTATCAGACTGTTCTGAAGTTGACCCTACCGGGTCATTATGGTATATGAGGCTGCTACGGATCGCACGAGTATCTGCGTTCTGAAGTTGACCCTACCGGGTCATTATGGTATATGTGCTGCGCTGGATGTGAATAGCCGGTTGTTGTTCTGAAGTTGACCCTACCGGGTCATTATGGTATACAATTGCCGCAAGCAATTCAACATGACCTCTCGTTCTGAAGTTGACCCTACCGGGTCATTATGGTATACTGAGGCTGCTGCCTCTCTGAATGCGCACGCCGTTCTGAAGTTGACCCTACCGGGTCATTATGGTATACGCAGTGTCATTTCTATGTGCCGTGCCCTCAGTTCTGAAGTTGACCCTACCGGGTCATTATGGTATACTTTCCGTTAGTCTTTTTGAGCGCGTTTTTCAGTTCTGAAGTTGACCCTACCGGGTCATTATGGTATAGCTTGAGGATCTCGCCATACTGGCACGCGCAAGTTCTGAAGTTGACCCTACCGGGTCATTATGGTATATTTTTTATGCATTTTGTAAGGCGTTGATTATCGTTCTGAAGTTGACCCTACCGGGTCATTATGGTATACATTTGTGCGCAGAGGCCACGGTGTGAACCCCGTTCTGAAGTTGACCCTACCGGGTCATTATGGTATATCCGTCACTTCTTCATTTACGTTAGGCATATAGTTCTGAAGTTGACCCTACCGGGTCATTATGGTATACTTGCTTTGTGATGCTGCAAACTTTTGCAGCTGTTCTGAAGTTGACCCTACCGGGTCATTATGGTATATTGTATATATAACCACTCTGCAGAGCCACACAGTTCTGAAGTTGACCCTACCGGGTCATTATGGTATATCCATCCACGCGGCACCCGTGAGCACCGTGTGTTCTGAAGTTGACCCTACCGGGTCATTATGGTATATTCGTTCCCCTCATAGTCAACTATGAGGACAGGTTCTGAAGTTGACCCTACCGGGTCATTATGGTATAGCGAGGCCGCCGACAAGGCCGACGAGCTGAACGTTCTGAAGTTGACCCTACCGGGTCATTATGGTATAGCGGGTGCCGTGTGTCACGCTTTCCACCAGCAGTTCTGAAGTTGACCCTACCGGGTCATTATGGTATAACCCCCGCGCCATCATCGCACGCAAATACATCGTTCTGAAGTTGACCCTACCGGGTCATTATGGTATATGCCAAACGTCACTATGTAGAACACTTTGCTAGTTCTGAAGTTGACCCTACCGGGTCATTATGGTATACACAAGAGGGAACCGTCGAAGAGGCATATCTCGTTCTGAAGTTGACCCTACCGGGTCATTATGGTATACTGCCACTCCACAGCATTCTCCCGCTTCAGCTGTTCTGAAGTTGACCCTACCGGGTCATTATGGTATACAGACCTGCCGCACATCTGCAGACGTCACTGCGTTCTGAAGTTGACCCTACCGGGTCATTATGGTATACCAGCATCCCGCACGGCGCGCTCTTCCGAATGGTTCTGAAGTTGACCCTACCGGGTCATTATGGTATAATGCGCTGGCCGGGGATGGTTTCCGCGTGTATGTTCTGAAGTTGACCCTACCGGGTCATTATGGTATACTCAAAAGCATACTTGAGCACGCGCTTGGCCAGTTCTGAAGTTGACCCTACCGGGTCATTATGGTATAGTTAAGGCCAAGAGTGGCGGCCACTTTGTCAAGTTCTGAAGTTGACCCTACCGGGTCATTATGGTATAAATCCACCATATTCTTCACGGCCTTACGAATCGTTCTGAAGTTGACCCTACCGGGTCATTATGGTATAATGCGCTGGCCGGGGATGGTTTTCGTGTGTATGTTCTGAAGTTGACCCTACCGGGTCATTATGGTATAGGCGCACGGTGGCGTATTATTTCACGGAGCCGGTTCTGAAGTTGACCCTACCGGGTCATTATGGTATACAAGAGCATCCAAGAGATATAAAATCAACCTCTTGGATGCTCTGCTGTTTTCACAGATTCGTTTTTTCAGCATTTTTTCGTTACCAGAAGAGGACGAAATCCGGGAATGGGCGTGGTGTAGGCAACGCTGATTCACCGAGCAGGATGACCTGTTGTTCCCAGACGGAGCGTTCCATGGGGATGAGACGGATATCACCCTGCGGCACCTGTGCGGCTACGCGGCGCATGTAGCGGATGACGCGGTCGATTTCGTGGTCTTCGCCTTCGAAGAGATAGAGGCTGTACTGCACGCGATGCCCGCCCAGAGCCTCGAATTCCTTGCGGAGGAGGGTCTGGTGTTTGGTTTCGGGCACATCATAAGCAAGCATCACGAGCATGCAGCACGAAGGGGTGGAAGAGGTTGGTATTCTGGGCGAGCAGGGCGCGCGTAAAGGATTCCACATGCAGGCGGAGGATGGTGCGCAGGCGGAAGCGCTTGTCGGAATAGCACCAGAAGGATTCCAGCATTTCCGCGAAGCGGCCAGCCATTTTGCGAGTATCGTGCATTTCATCCAGATAGCGCATGACGGTGATTTCCACGCAGCAGCGGAACGGCTCGATGAGGTCGCAGGCCAGGCTGGGGCGGCTGCGGCGGAGCTTGTGGATGATGCCGATGCCAGGCTCGATGCCGGAGGCAATGCACTGCCACTCCAGCGCATGGTAGAGGAAGCCGTAGCCGTAGTTGAGTGCGACATTGAGCGGGGCCTGCGCCTGGCGTTTTTCGCGAGTGAACAAATCCTGCGCAGCTGCGCGGAAGTACCGGGCCCAGAAGAAGCGGGCCCACTTGGCCTCCAGCCGCAGGATGCGGTTGAAGGAATTGGGGGCTAACTTGGGCAGGGGTGAGAGGGTGGGATCCAGCGCTCGGATGAGTGCATGCTGGTTCTGCACCTTGGTGAGCAGCAAGTCCGACGCCAGCTGGGTGGCCTGCCGGGGCTTGAGGGTACAGAGGCGGTAGGTTGCATCCGGGTTCACATAGCGGCAGCGGGGGAGTAACCCCGCAGTATCCCACTTGCCTGTGGCGGTGTTCCACCTTGCCATGATGACCGGGCACTGCTGTGCTACCGAACAGAGAGCCGCCTGGCTCCACCTCGCGTGTGAAGCCAGACATTGCAGGGAACCCAGCACCTGCAGGGCAATCTTGTGCTCGCCGCTATACAGTAACCCATCTCTGATTCGCAAATCAGCTGATTCGTCCATCAGGATGAGGTGGTGTATCATACGGGCGGTAAAAGATTAAATTGGTCAGCTAATGCATCAGAGGTAAGGATGCCTTTTAATGCTGCAAGTTCAATAGAGTTAGCTAGTTCTTTTGGCTTTCTGTCCTTGTGTGTAATGGATTTTATTTCTAATGATGCAGAGCTTTTTATGGCTGAAATACGCCCCCAAGTCTGGATAGTTTTGGGATGGTCGAGCATATCAACTGAGCCGTTTTTCTGCAATTTCTCGATGTACTTGTCATTTCGTTCGAAGACGAGGTTAAATACATCGCCCTTTCTGAAGGTGGCTACCTTAACGGAATGAGGAGGCAGGATGCCGCAAATCATTTCGTGGAGGTCGCGGGCCTTGTTTTTCTGCAGAATATCGAGCAGGTACTGGGGTGCACCCTTAGTACCACGCCATGGGAGCCCCATGCGCTTGAAGCCATCGAGCACTGCCTTGGTGGGAATAATGCGTTTGTAATATGCCCAGCATTTTTTCTTGGCATTCCACCCGAGCCAGAGTTCCAGACGGTCATTGGAGGCAGAGAGGCTGCGGAGCTGGTGGAACTTGCCGGATTCAGTAATGAGGCCATTCCACCCGATGGGGGATTTATCTACATTGCCTTTGCTGCCGAACTTCCAGATATTGCGCACCGGGGTGCCGTTGAGCAGGCGGAGGGGCGGGGCTGCCGTGGTGGTGTCTGCCTTGGTAGCAGCCTGGCAGGCAAGGAGCCACTGATTGATGGCGGAGTCGCTGGGAATATCCTTGGCGGGGATGCCCATTTTCTCCAGCGTGCTGCGGAGCTCGGCTGGTTTGATATCCGGGGTGAGCGGGGTGCGCTGGTGGGTCATTCCCTTATCATCTACACCCCAGAATGTGCTGTCGCCAAGTGATTTGTGCTTGCTGGTGCTGCTTTGCTTCTCGATGGGGCAGGTGGAGCCATCGTTCCACATTTTCTGGAAATCGGGCAGGGGCAGCCCTTGGATGCACATGAGCCTGCGGTCACCCTTGTGAGTCTTTTCGGTTTCGAAGATGCCTTTATATCGGATATCGTTGAGCCCTTCCGGCGGGAGGCAGGACATGACGGCGGCATCGAGCCGGTGATGCAGGTTGTTGGAGCGATCCTTTTTGTATTCCGGCCAGAGCCAGCTGCGGCGGGCAGCCGCGGTGTATACACCGCAGGGGTTACCGATGCGGCAGCGGAGCTGCTCCTCATCGCCGCTGATGCCGAGCCATACCGCAAGTGCGGTGCGCAGTTCACGGGCGAGCTGAGCTGTGCGGGTCAGGTTGTTGAAATCCGGGAAATTGAGGGAATCATGGGTGAAGAGTTCCCGCTTCTTATCGTTCCAGCTGAAGGATTTAATAGTTTTGAGGATATTTTCCCAGCTCTGCCAGCCGGGGAGATTGGCAGCGGCAGCTTCTACGGGGGTGCGGTTGCCCATGGCGGCGTTGACCTTGCGGGTGGTGAGTACCAGATTTTCTACCATGTAGAGGCCACCACGGGCATCGGGGTAGATGTGGGCCAGTTCAAGCTCGCCGGAGAAGAGGTCTGAGGGTTCGAGTTTCTGCCCGGTGAAGGGGCAGATGGCTGCTTTATCCGGCGAGCCTCCCTGCTCGGCAAAAAGGCGCATGCGCATGAAATCGGCATTGCTTGCGTTCTGCCTGTTGTAGGCCTTGGCCTGCTTTTCGCGGCGGGCGCGGTTTTCCTTCTGCTCCTTTTCAATTTCGGCTTTTTTGTCCTGATTGGTAGCGGCGTTTCTGACTGTCTCTATGATGCAGTAGTCCGGCACCAGTTTGCCGCCCAGCTCGTCGGCCAGGTCCTTTTCGAAGATTCGCTGCAGAATGCCACGGGCGACCAGCGCATCGGCGGTGGTTCTGCTGCCGTCTGCATTTTTGCGAGTTATGGCTTTACGGGTACCCAGCAGACTCTGCACCTGGGGATAGATGCCGCTTTCTGTCGGCATGGATTTGCGGTGGTCATAGAGCCCGCTTTCCTGTTTCCACTGTTCCATGGATTCCGGGGCGAAACAGGTACCACCCTGTGTGGCGGCTTCGTACATCTTCTGGGCGGCAGAGGCGGACATGGAGGCGCGCCCTTTGCGAGCCACCATAGTGGGGGTGACGATGTCCTTGAGCTGTTCGAACTGGGTGCTGTTGAGCTCGCTCTTTTTGGTGAAGCTGAGATTTTCTGCTTTCAGGGCGTTTTCCAGTATCTTTTTCGCTTCGCTCCACTTGGAAACACCGTTTTCCATAGCGGCAAAGAGGGCGGCCGAAGCTGCTGCCGGCAGGTGAACCTTGCCCATGGGAATCTTACCAGCGGTGAGCTCGAAGCGGCGCACGGAAAGGAAATCGACCAAGGCCCAGCGGCGGTAGGACAGCTCGCCTGCAGAGCAGCACTTCGCTGGCGGGAGTCCGAGCCAGTCGCAGTACGGGCAATTCTTGACCTTGCGGTCAAAGATGCTCTTTGCCTCAGTAGGCGTTTTACGGTTGTACAGGAAAATGGATTGTTTTTTCTCTGCCGGGGTGTTGTTCGGGCAGAAGAGCGCGGCGGAGAAGCCTTCGGCGTCATCAATCAGGTGGCTGTGGCGGGAAATGATGGTTTCCAGATGGTCGCGGACGTGGGCGCGGGGGTAATTGAAGCCGCGTGCTTTGCGGTCGTTGAGCTTCTTGTGGGCGTAGGCATCCAGCATGGTGGAGATGCCTTCCTGCGCGGCTTTCTGGTGACGCTCTTCCACTAGTCTTTTCCAGGCTTCCTGTTTGTCTTCCTTTTCGGTGAGCGAGTCGGTCAGGCTGACGAGATAGTCGCGCATCTGGGCATCGACAAAGGCGGAGCGAATCCATTTGTCTGCGGCCTTGATATCGAGCTCTGCGCCCCAGGGATATTCTCCGGTGGAGTCGTCGTCCATGGCGAAATAATCGTAGCCACGGCGCAGCACACAGGAGCGGATGCAGATGGAGAGCGCCTCGCGTGAGGCGAGTGTTTTGGTGATAGCGCGGTGGCGGAGCTTGAAGGGATCGCTGCTGGCCATGACTTCATCGCTCACCCAGGGGAGTCCGTGCTTGGCAAACAGTGCCTTGAGGCGGCGCATACGAGTGCGGCGATTCTTGCGCGCGTGGCGGGAGGCGCGGAAAGTACGGCGGGCGGCCAGGGCCTGTGCCTCCGGCAGGTCCACAAGCAGTGTTTTGCAGTAGAGCAGGTCTGTGCCTTTGCGCACGGCGATACCAATGCCTTCGATGCCGATATCGATGCCAAGGCTTACGGTATCGGGGGCATAGAAGTCGTGTCCGCTCCAGTAGGTGAGGGCGCTCCGGCGCAGTATTTGCAGAGAGTCAGGGGAGTCAGTCATCGTCATGTGTAGGTGAAAGGGGTGCGTTGCAGATATCGGGTAGTATGTAAGCCGATTACGAACTTATATTCTACAAGCTATGTTTCCGGAGTCAATGAAATAGTGCTCTGAAAGCAGTAAAAAATCTAACATTATTTTTTTGCTTGCAAGCCCGCAAAAAGAGTGCTAGAGTGAAGCCACTTCAGAACCAGCACTCGTGAGAACAATAGCGTAGGAGAGCGCGTTTTCACGGTTATAGTGTGACTCCATACATACCCCCGCTGTAACAGGCGGGGGTTAATTTTTTTGTGCTGGCCGGGGGTAGTTGGGAAGGGGTGGGGCTCAGAGGGCTGCGGGGAGGTGGCGGATGTATTCGGTGATGCCGTTGAGGAGCATCTGCACGGCGAGCAGAATCAGCAGTGTGCCCATGAGGCGGGTGAGGGCGAGGGTGCCTTTCTCGCCCATGAGGTCGAGCAGCTTGTCGGAGATGCCGAGGAAGACGGCAGAGCAGATCCAGGCCAGGAAGATGGAGAGGAAGCCTTCCGTTTTCTGCAGGGGAGTGGTGGCCAGGGCCGCCTGCATCATGACCACGGAGATGGCGGCGGGCCCCACGATGATGGGCACGGTGATGGGGACGAGCAGGGGCTCGGTCATGGTGAAGTTCTGGTGCGGGCTCCGCTTGGTGGGGAATACCATGCCCACCGCGATGATGAAGAGCATGATGCCGCCGCTCAGATTCAGCGAGGAGCTGCTGATACCCATCCACCCCAGCAGGGGTTTGCCCAGGAAATAGAAGAAGAGCAGCAGCACCAGCACAAAGCACAGCTCGCGCACCAGCACAGGCCGCCGCCGGTGCGCCGGCAGCTGCTGCATGAGGCTCTTGAGCACCGGCGCATTCCCCGGCGCATCCATCACCAGAAACAAGGCACCCGCCGCCGATATGATATGATTCCAATCCATACTGTTTATATATCCTTTCTGCTTGCGCCCAACATACAGCTTCTCGGCTCCTATGTCAACCCCTCTTTGCGTCCGGACAAGTGGGCTGTTATATTTGCTTATAAGACGGAAACTTTCATAAATAAAATATAGATTTTTTCTTGCAGGGGATGTTTTAGCGGTTATAATGAACCTCATGGACGAAAAAGAATTTCGGATGCTTTTGATTAAGTCGTTTGATCAATATGTAATGGATAGAGAATTAGGTCAGGTCTCTATTTTTGGCGATTGTTGTATTAGGTATACTCCAGGAAGCTGTAAGAAAGATGTTCAGTATCGAGTTAAGGGAAATTCTATATATGTTGAGATTTTATTTAGTAAGAATGAATTAGCAGTGGCGAAAAAACTCAATGCTTATATAAACAAGCATAACTTGAATTTTGCAGTGCGATTTAATGATAAATATGCTGTTTTTACTCCTAAAGAAAAAAGAAATTATTCGCTTTGTGATAAAAAAATAAAGAGACATCATTTGGAATGGATGGTAGATAAGGCCAATGAGCTAAACTCTTTATTAAATGAGGTGTCGGAGGTTGAAAATAGAAATGAAATAAGTTGCGTGAGAGGATTGATGGAAAAAAGGACGCATAATATAAATCCGAAGGAAATTTTAGCATTAGCATTTATTCTGTGGGATATATGTAATTACGTTGGATACCCCATAGAATGCCATGAAATCAAGGATGGTGAGACTTTGCCTCGAATAAAATTTTTACAGAGAATAATAGCGAAAGCGAGTTTGTTGAAAATCAAGCTGGTTGATTATAGTTTGTGCTTAGAGCGTTTTTTGTCTAACGGGCTGTTTACAAGTGACTCGGAAGTAGTTCGTCTTGTATTAGACGAGTTTTGGGGCGTGGCTAAAGTTCATTACGGTGAAGAACAGAAGGAGTCCATGTTTCGACCGTTTAAACTGGAATTTGGGTCTTCAGCTCTCATAATAAAAGAGCTGTTCGAAGGGTGTCGAGAAGATTATTTTGGTTTGTTGTTATTATGGAGTGGCTTGGCTGATGATAGAGATGTTTCTAATTACATTGATTATGAGAAGCTCGAGAAGAAATTAATAAAAATTCTGACAATATATTTGGATTCATCTTTTATTAAAATAGATAATGATTTTAAATTTAAGTTTGTTCATGTTATATCATCATCATTGAAAAAGGATGACAAGAATAGGATTTTGTATGTGCCGGAGCAGGCTATTTCGAATAGATTACGTACTAGTGATTCACTCTCAGCGAAATTATCAAGGGCTTTATTAAAGCAGGGTTTACATTATTATCTGGGTGATTTTAAAGGTTCACGAATTAGTAGAAACGCCGATATAGATATAAATGAATATAAGTCGTATGCAAAATTGTCAGCTGCGCAGAGTGTTGTGGAGAAATATGATACAATACTAGAATGCGAATATGTGGATGTTACAGAGGAAAGCAAGCTACCTGTACGCTATGATTCTAGCAATCTTATAACAGGAGCTCAAAATATTTTGTTGTACGGAGCTCCTGGTGTGGGCAAAAGTTATGCAATTACATCTGAGTATTGCTCCGATGAAGATATGATGATTCGAGTTGTATTTCATCCTGAGTATTCGTATGCAGATTTTGTTGGACAAATTCACCCCGTTCTCGATTGCGGCTCGGTTGTTTATAAATTTATTCCTGGTCCATTTACGGATGCGTTAATGTTGGCTTTACAGCACCCTGCTTCTAGTTGTTACCTAGTCATAGAAGAATTGAATCGAGGACAGGCTCCTGCTATTTTTGGGGAAATCTTTCAGTTATTGGATAGACGCGAAGAAACTGATGGCAATCGCCTAGCTGGTGAAAGTCTATACGGCGTAACGAGTCGCCAGATTGCAGAGTACCTGTTTGGGGATCCGATGAAGAAGATTCGTATACCCGCCAATTTAAATATTATAGCAACAATGAATACATCTGATCAAAATGTATTCACTTTGGATACCGCATTTCAGCGTAGGTGGAATATGCGCTATATTGAAAATGATTTTACAAGTGTTCCGCATAAGGATAGTCCCATACTTGGTTCAGATGTAACATGGATGCACTTTGCAAAGACGATTAATGATGTTATAGTTTCTAGTAACTCCGGAGTTGCTGTATCAGAGGATAAGCGTTTAGGTAGATATTTTGTCCGTCCTCAAGATTTGGCTTGTGTAAATGAGGAGCATATGGAAAATGTAGATGAAGTTATGCTGCAAAGACCAGTCAATTTGTGCTTTGCTGAAAAGGTTGTTAAATACTTGTGGGATGATGCGTTTAGGTATTCCCGGGCTGATTTGTTTGATTTGGACAATGTGAACACATTAGACGAAGCTATAGCGAAGTTTAACGGTTCATCTGGAAATGATAGATTCAGAATTTTTAACAGCACTGTATATGATGAGTTAGTACGCAGTGAATCGAAATAGAAATACTTCCGAAATGAGGGACGGAGATGTAGAAGTCGAATATTTGCGCTCCATATGTTGTGTAAATAATTATTCTGAAAGAAACAGATTTGTAGGCGTGAGTATAGAAAATGGGAAACCCAAGGTATGTTTCCCTTTGGGGTTTCGTTTGTCTAGTACGGTGTCGGGCATCCGAAAGGATATTTTCCTTTTGTTTCGAATATTGGAACGGTTTTCAAAAAGGGATGAAGGAATTAGCATGACTGGACATGGTGAGGATGCTGAGTTACCCTCATTCCCATTCGCTGCATATAGGTTAATCATCAAGGATTTTTTCAGAAGAGGATGTTATTATGCAGATCAGGTATCTGCTTACAAAAATAATTTGAACGGCGTTGTTTCATGGAGCAAAACTTTTAGGAAGAATACTCCTCATGTGACACAGGATGGTGCTTTTTATTACGATAAATATGTTACGAAATCTCTTGTTAGGAATGAGAACGAACTGATAACTAGAATTCATAAGTACTGTGTATATATTGCCTTTACTCGAGTTGGCTGGTTGTTCTCGCGGCTACAGATGCCTAAATTTTCGTGTCCAGCAGGGAAAGAAAGAATGGTTGACTGTCTGCGCCAGAAACTTTCCAGTTCAAATATATCTGATAATCGCCTGCTATTTGATGCGATGCTGCAGGTTATAGAAAATGATTCTAGTTCTGTTGTGTTGAGAGATTTCTCATATGGTACATCTTATTTTGAACATATATGGGAACGTTTGATTGATTATTCTTTTTCAAATACGGATAAACGAGAATATTTTCCCCGTACGGAATGGTTCATACCTTCCTTAGCAGGAGGACAAGCATACACTGCATTGGAACCTGATACTATTGTTGAATATGAAAATAAAATTTTCATTATTGATTCTAAATATTATCGTTATGCTATGACGGGGACGAAATCCCATTTACCTGATTCTTCTTCGATTAACAAGCAACTTATTTACGGAGAGCAGGTGTCAGCCAAAACAAACAATGCTGTCTATAACGCGTTTGTGTTTCCATATGATATGGGGAGCAACGCAGTAAATGGGGATTCTTATATCTTCTGTTTTGGTAAGGCGTCAGGTAGTTGGAAATCTAAAAAGAAGGAGTATCATACCATAGTGGCTGTTGCTATGGACACCAAATCAGTTATGGAAAGGTTTTCCAAAAAGGAAGAAAATATTCGGCTTCTTTGCTCTCATATAGAAGATTATGTAGCGCGGAATATTGTCAATGGTAATGATTTGGAGCGTTCTTCTCCAGAGGAGGAGTAAGAAAACCTCGAATCTGCAGGTATTGAGTTGATGATTTGGAAGTATGTTGACTCACCTTTTCAGGTGCGCATAACGGGCTTTGATGTAAGGAGTTACTTTTTTATCCGTAAATATTCCAGCTTGGACTTTTTGAAGGGTAGCTTCTGATAATTTGCCAGCGGGAACCAAATTCTTGTTTTTTATGTGTTCATGGAGGGTGGCTTCTGAAAACTCTCGCATCATGCCGTAAACAAAATATGAGTCGTGGGATATGGCAGGGTGGTCGACTGGTACTAACAGACAGGTAACAGGTCGGTTGTCTTTTCGGCTCGACCAGTTGCCCATGAGGCGCTTATCATCTGCGGCAATGCCTACTACCACCCACATGTGACCCATGTTTCCGGGATTGCGAAAGACGTCGCCAGGTTTGAACATACGCTACGAATGAGTTAACGAGCGAGTATCGATAGTTCCTGAGCAAGTGCATCCACTTCGTCTGCACTATCTCCGGCAATAAGCATGATGTCGATGGGCGAGCTGGAATTGCCTGGGTCAGACCATTCCGGGCAGTTGGCGTGCGTGTAATCTGAAAGCTGCCATTTGTTCATGCTGCCAAACTCAGAATATACCCGGTGAATGAGCTCGTGGAGCCATTCGGAAATTAAAGCAGAGCCGTAGTCTCCGCGTACAATTGAAACATCGTATTTGTAGTCACTCAAATGGAAGCCTGGCCAGTTGCATTCGTTTAAATCATTCAACAATGGCGAAACAACGGGACCCAATTTCATGGATACATATTTACCTCCGATTATCGCGTATCCTTCCTCCTTGATTGCGGTGCGATCTAGCAGATACATGAGCTTAATTAGCTTCATTTTATTGATGCTACCGCCTTCCAGTTGCACAAACTCGGCGGCGATAGCTTTTGCCAGCTCGGAATTGTAGGGGAAGTAATTCATGGTGAAAATTGTAGTTGGGGTAGTTTATAGATGGGTACAGAGGAAAATTAGCATCTAATTGAATCATTGTCAATATCTGTTCCTGTTTTTTTGTACGACGGGAATAAGATAACGATATGGATGTGGCTCTCCCTTTCGGCTCAAATAGGGAGGAAATGAGCCGAAAGTTAATTTCCCGTCTGAGGTGCGGGAGAGAATTTCGCAATGGGGATTGCGAGAGGATTTCCGCGTGAGCGGAGATAGATCCGGCTTTCAGCCGAGATTCAGGAGGGCAAGGAAGCAAGGATTTCCTGGGCAATGGCGTCCTCGGGCACGAGGCGGCCTTTGCCGGAGGTGCCGCAGGCGAGCATGCCGTCCTCGGCGGGGCCGATGATGCGGTGCTGCGGGCGTGCAGCGAGGGTGGCGGCGTTGGCCTGGGTGGCGGGGTGGTCCCACATGAGGCCGTTCATGGCGGGGAAGATGAGCACGGGGCCGCGGTAGGCCAGGTAGAGGCTGGTGAGGGCGTTCGGGCACTGGCCGTGGGCCATGCAGGCCATGGTGTTGGCCGAGGCGGGGACGATGGCGAGGATGTCGGCGCGCTGGGCGAGGTCGATATGCACGGGAACCCAGCTGCCTGTTTCGTCCTCGAAGGTGGTGATGACCGGGGTGCGGGAGAGCGTCATGAGGGTGAGCGGGGTGACAAAGTGCAGCGCAGCGGGGGTGCAGACGCAGTGAACCTCGTGGCCGAGTTTCACGAGCTGCGAGGCTACGCTGGCGGCTTTGTAGGCGGCGATGGAGCCGCAGATTCCCAGAACGATGGTGGCCATGGCGCTCTCCCGGTCGGTGTTAATATCAGCAGGCGGCGGGGTCGAACTCAACAATCATGTTGATTTCAACTGCTACACCGAGGGGCAGGCTGGGCACACCCACGGCAGAGCGGGTGTGGGCGGCCACGGGCCCGAAGAGCTCGACGAGGAGGTCGGAGGCGCCGTTGAGCACCTTGGCCTGGTCGGTGAAGTCGGGGGTGCAGTTCACAAAGCCGTTCACGGCCACAATCTTGCGCAGGGGGGCAAAGCTGCCGAGCTCGGCCTGGATGACGGCGAGGCGGTTGAGGATGGCGGCCTGGGCGGCGCGCTGACCTTCCTCGATGCTGACTTCGGCGCCGAGCTTGCCGTAGATGGCTACATCGCCATTGATGGAGATGCCGCCGGAGAGGTGCAGGTAGTTGCCGGTGCGGATGCACTGCACATAGGAGCCTACGGGAGCGGGTGCGGGGTTGAGCTTGAGGCCTTTCTTTTCAAGTGCTTCGAAATTGAATTCCATGGTGTGAAATGGTGTTGTGTATTGGTTGCAGCCAGCATACACCGCGGCGGGCGGCTTGGCAAGGAAAAACAAAGAAGCCCGGCAAGTTGACTTGCTGGGCTTCCTTGACTCCGGCGGTTGGGATCGAACCAACGACCTAATGATTAACAGTCATCCGCTCTTCCGCTGAGCTACGCCGGATTTTGCTTTCCCCGTGGACGGGGTGCGGGCAGATATTACTACTTTGCGCGGCGTATTGCAAGTCTTTTTTAGAAAAAAATGCAAATTTTATTGCAAAAGGTGTCGGGAAGGGGGTAAAATGCGGCCATGAACGAGCAGAATTCCCCCCGAGGCGTGCTGAATTTCCGACTTTTTGGTATTCCGGTGAGCATTCACCCGATGTCGTGGGTGATTCTGGCGGTGCTGGGCGGGGCTTTTGGCGTGAGCGATGGCGATGACCTGAGCCGCGTGGCGGTTTTTGTGGTGGCGGGCATGCTGTGCCTGCTGGTGCATGAGTTCGGCCACGCGCTGACCGGCCGCGCCACGGGCGGCGCGGTGGTGGGGATTGAAGTGGCGGGGCTGGGTGGCAGCACGCAGTTTCTGATGCTGCCGCAGCAGCGCTGGGCCTATGTGCTGTTGGTGCTGGCGGGGCCGCTGGCCTCGCTGCTGCTGGGCGGGCTGCTGGGGTTGTGCTTTGGCGGTCTGCTGGGTTGCCCGTGGGCAGGGGTGCGCTATGCGTACCTGATGCCGTGGATGGAGGTGCTGCCCTTTGACCTGCAGCGCGACCTGCTGCTGGGGCTGAACGCGCACGAGGTTTCGCCGGTGGTGCTGCAGGCGCTCACCACGGGCATGCTGGTGTGTTTCTGGTGGAGCTTGTTCAATCTGCTGCCCGTGTTCCCGCTGGATGGCGGCAAGCTCCTGGGCTCGCTGCTGAATAATTACCTCATCCCTTGTGTGCTGGGCCTGCTTATCTGCGGCGGTCTGGGTATCTGGGCCCTGGTGGATGGCGAGTGGTTCAATGTGATGATTCTCGGCTACCTCGGGTTCATCAATTACCAGTACCTCCGCGTCTTCCGGCAGAGAAGGGGCGGGGAGTAATTTTGGATGTTGAATGTTGATTTTTGGATGTATTGAGTTCCGCGGGCGCACGCGCCCGCCAGAGGGGGGATGCCGCTGCGGATATTGCGAGGGTTCATGAAATCGGGTATCATTGGGAAAGCGTTGGCATCATTAGGCAAATTGGCAAATCGGCATCTATACAAATTTTGTGGTAGGTTGAACCTGCACGCGGTAAAATAGCCGCGAGTACGGAGCAGGAATGAGTGGGTAGCTACCACTCATTCCTGGGTTGAGGACGCCCGGAAATCGGATAGAAAGGAAACCT
>JBGVNQ010000020.1:0-103068 GCA_045125705.1 Akkermansia sp.
GCTTCCATAGAAAAATGAAATTAATTCAACGCCGCGCCTATGGCTATCGTAACTTTCAGAACTACCGATTAAGAGTCTTAATTGAATGTGGGCACATTGTGATATGAAAATTCAAATTCCACACTTTTTGCTATTGACCCGAAGTTTTGCGACCATTTGCGACCCAACCCCGAATTCGGTAAGCGCAAGTAAAATTAAGAACCTCCTAAGTCATTACGACTTAGGAGGTTACAAGAATGGAGCATAGGGGATTCGAACCCCTGACCTGTTGCGTGCGATGCAACCGCTCTACCAACTGAGCTAATGCCCCGTGGAAGCAGAGACATCTTACACCCCGGAAATGAGGCACGCAAGGATAATGTGTGGAAATATTTGTCAGCACAGTGAGACAAATAAAAAAACACGCTGCGGCGCCTAGGTGCGCGGCAGCGTGGGGAAAATGAATTTTGCGGTGGGAATCAGTGCTTCTTCCAGCCGGGTTTGTGGCGGGAGGCGAGTTCCTCGATGACCTGCTCGATGCGGAGGCCCTTGGAGGTGAGCAGCACGATGAGGTGATAGAACATGTCGGAGGCCTCGTAGATAAGGCGTTCGTTGGTGCCGTTGCAGGCCTCGAGGCAGGCCTCGAGTGCTTCCTCTCCTACTTTCTGGGCCATGCGGTTGATGCCATCGCGGAAGAGGCTGGTGGTATAGGAGCCTTCGGGCATTTCCTCGTGGCGCTTGTTGATGAAGTCCTGCAGCTCGGTGAGGAAGAGGAGTGGGCTGGCTTCGTTGGTCTCGCCCCAGCAGGTATCGGTGCCGGTGTGGCAGACGGGGCCATGAGGTGTGGCCTGAATGAGGAGGGTATCGTTGTCGCAATCGACTTTGATGCTGACGACATCGAGGTAGTTACCGCTGGTTTCGCCCTTGGTCCAGAGGCATTGGCGGCTGCGGCTGTAGAAGCACACGCGGCCGGTTTCCTGAGTTCTGGCGTAGGATTCGGCATTCATGTAGCCCAGCATGAGCACCTTGCCGGTGGCAGAGTCCTGAATGATGGCGGGCACCAGGCCGCCGCATTTATCGAAATCAATGGTCATAATGCTTGGATAATGCAGTTGCGCGGGCGAGTATATCATATTCCCGCCGAAATGCCAAACCTTTTTAGGTCAACAGCCGCGAATCCTCCGATTTACAGCACCACGGATTCGGTTTCGGCTTCGGAGGCGGGGGACTCAGGGGCCGAGAGGTCTTCGGGAGCTGCATCCTCATCCTCGGGAGCTTCCTCTGCGCCGGAGAAATGAGCTTTCAGCTGCGTATTGCCGAAGAAATCGACCTCTTCGAGGCGGGCGATTTCATCTGCGAGCAGGTAGAAGAACGAGGTGGCCGCAAAGGCGAGGATTTCCTCGTCCTCTTCCTCAAATGCAGAGAAATCGAGCTGCCCGAGCGAATCATGGGCGGCTATGGCGGCAGCGCCGAGGCGGTCGGCGCTCGCAGCATCGCGAATCTGACTCAGCAGGCCCACCAGGGTATCGAAATGCTCACGGAGCTGAGCCATAGTCTGCCGGGCTGCGGGGGAGACGGGCGCCTCCACTTCCTCATGCTGCACAGCGGGCTCAGCTGCGCGGACAGAAGCAGACAGAACCAGCAGAGCGGCAGCAAAAAAGGCGATAAACAGACGATACATCATGATTGCGGGGCGGTTATATCACAGCCTGCAGCCATGCAGCAAGCAAAAACTAGGGAATACAGGCGCAAAAAGCGCCAAGCGGCGAAAAAAAGGCGTCAGAAATGAACTGTATGATTGACGAACGGGGGTGTTTGGTGTAGACTGCAAAAAGGGCGTACTATCGCCCTGTAACGCGTTAATCTCCACCAAATCTTACTTCCGTGTACTCGAACGAAGACTTTCTCCTGCAGCTCCTGGTAGAAGCCGGGGGCATCGATGAGGGAACCCTCGATATGGTCCGCATGCAGCTTTCGCCGCTGGATAATATCTTTGAATACCTCGTTGAGAATAATTACCTTACACACGAATACATTGCCCAGGTAGCAGCCAACAACTCCGGCCTGGAGTATGTAGACGTCACCTCCTTTGAAATCGACCCCAGCATCATCGGCACGGTGAAGGGCGAGCTGGCCCGCCGCGTGAAGTTCCTGCCGCTGGGCGATGACGGTTTCTCCCTGCAGGTGGCCATCTGCGACCCCTTCGACATGCAGACCATGGACAGTCTGCCGCAGTTCCTGGGCCGCGATGTGAGCTTCTTCGTGACCACCGAGCCGCTGCTGATGAAGGCTCTCGACAAGTATTACCCCGAAAAGAAGCAGTTTGCCAAGGGCGACACGGAAGGCCCCATCATTGAGCTGGTGGACAATATGTTCAACGATGCTCACGAGATGCGCGCATCCGATATTCACATTGAGCCCATGGAAGACCGCGTGCGCCTCCGCTTCCGCGTGGACGGCCGACTGGTAGAGGTGGCCAACCACCCCAAGAAGCTGCTCGGGCCCATCGTGGCACGTCTCAAGGTGATGAGCACCTCGATGAGCATTGCCGAAAAGCGCGTGCCGCAGGACGGCCGTATCGAAATGGACCTGCGCGACGGCGCCCATATCGACCTCCGTGTGAGCACCGTGCCCACCAACCACGGCGAATCTGTGGTAATGCGTATTCTTGATAAGTCCGCCTTGGCTCTGGGTCTGCCGCAGCTGGGCTTCCTTTCTGACGACGAGGCCACCTTCGACCGTCTGGTCACCCTGCCCGACGGCGTAATCCTGGTGACGGGTCCCACGGGTTCCGGTAAGACCACCACGCTGTACGCCTGCCTGAACCACCTGAACCGCCCGGACAAGAAGATTATCACCGCTGAAGACCCGGTGGAATACGAAATGAGCGGTATCAACCAGGTGATGATCCGCACGGAAATCGGCATGACCTTCGCCGCTGCTCTGCGCGCCATGCTCCGCCAGGCCCCGAACATCATCATGATTGGTGAAATTCGAGACGGGGAGACCGCCAGCATCGCCATTCAGGCTGCCATGACAGGTCACCTCGTCCTTTCCACCCTGCACACCAACGACGCGCCGTCCTCCGTGGCTCGTCTCGCCGATATGGGTGTGGACCGCTTCCTTATCGCCTCCGCTGTGCGCGCCATCATGGCCCAGCGCCTGTGCCGCAGCCTCTGCTCCTGCAAGGTGGACGGCCAGGTGACACCGAAGCAGGCCGCCACGCTCGGCATCGACATCACCCGCGCCGTGAAGGTGCCCCGCCCCGGCGGCTGCGACAAGTGCCGCGGCAAGGGCATGAAGGGTCGTCTCGGTATCTTCGAAATCTTCGAAGTCACGGACGATGTGCGCGGTCTCATCAACTCCGACCTCACCTCGGCACAGTTGCGCAAGCGCGCCCGCGAGCTCGGCATGCGCACCCTGCGCGAAGACGGCATCCGCAAGGTGCTGGCCGGTCTCACCTCTGCCGAAGAAATCATCCGCGTAACCACCGGCGACGCCAGCTAATTTCCCACCCCACACCAATTTAGAACAAACATGAACAACGAGGTTGCAATTGATGTTTTCATCAACAACGGCATGCTGGAGCGTTCCGTTGCCAAAGACATTATGGACGAGATGTCCAACAGCGGCAAGGAGCTGTGGGAAACACTCATCGATTTCGGCATTATCAGCGCCCCCGAGGACTACTGGAACGTCATCGCCATGGAAGTGGGCGCCCAGTATATCTCCCTGGCTGAGTTCACGCCTCCCCAGGAGGTGCTCGACCTGCTGCCCGGTGCCCAGGCCCGCCTGCATGGTGCCCTGCCCATCGAATACCGCGAGGGCGAGGGTCTGTATGTGTGTCTGGAAGACCCGCTGAACCCGCAGACGGTGGATGACCTGCGCATCGCCACCGGCCACGATATCTACCTGTATGTGGCTGCCGACTATGAGGTGCGCGCCCGCATCACCGAATGCTACGGTGGCGCCGAGGCCGCCATGGGTGACCTGCTCGCTGAGCTCGACCACATGAGCGTGGGCAGCAATGACGGCGCAGAGGAAGCCAACGCCGCCCCTGTTATCAAGTTCGTGAACCTGGTGATTATGCAGGCCATCAAGGAAAAGGCCTCGGATATTCACCTGGAGCCCTTCGAAACCGAGTTCAAGATCCGCTACCGTGTGGACGGCGCTCTGTACGAAATGGCCCCGCCCCCTGTGCACCTGGCCAACTCCGTGATTTCCCGCGTGAAGGTGATGGCCGGCATGAACATTGCCGAACGCCGCGTGCCGCAAGACGGTCGCATCGTGATGAAGGTGGGCGAAGCCGGTGTGGACATGCGTGTGAACTCCCTGCCCACCCAGTACGGTGAATCGGTGGTAATGCGTGTGCTCGACCGCAACAGCGTGAGCCTCAACCTCGATAACCTGAACCTCTCCCCCCACCTGCACGAGTACATCATCGACACGGTGAACAAGCCCAACGGCATCTTCGTGGTGACGGGTCCCACCGGTTCCGGTAAGACCACCACCCTCTACGCCGCCCTGCGCGAGGTGAACACCGAGGACTCAAAGCTGCTCACCGCAGAGGACCCCGTGGAATACGACATCGACGGCATTGTGCAGGTGCCCATCAACGAAGCCATCGGCGTGACCTTCCCGCGTGTGCTGCGCGCCTTCCTGCGTCAGGACCCGGACCGCATTCTGGTGGGCGAAATTCGTGACAAGGACACTGCACAGATTGCCATTCAGGCAGCTCTTACGGGTCACCTTGTGCTTTCCACCTTGCATACGAATGACGCCGCAGGCGCTGTGACGCGTTTCGTGGATATGGGCGTGCAGCCCTTCCTGCTGGCCGCCACGCTGCTCGGCGTGCTGGGTCAGCGTCTGGTGCGTACCATCTGCCCGTACTGCAAGACCCCCTACACCCCGTCCACCTCGCTACTCACGCAGCTGGGCATCAACCCGCAGCTCATCGGCAGCCAGCAGTTCTTCACCGGCGCCCGCTGCGACAAGTGCGCCAACACGGGCTACAAGGGCCGTAAGGGTATCCACGAGCTGCTGAACGTGACCGACCCCATCAAGGAACTCATCACGCAGAACGTGCCCTCCATCGTGCTCAAGCAGAAGGCCGTGGAGCTGGGTATGACCACGCTTCGCGAAGACGGCATCCAGAACATCTTTGAAGGCAATACCACCATCGAAGAAGTGCTGAAGTACACCTAATACTTGACGCCGCTGCGCTTATCTGATATTTTCTTAACATAACAACATTTTCCTCTAAACTTACTAATCACTATGCCTAACTTCAAATACACTGCGCTCGACCAGAACGGCGCTGAAAAGACAGGCTTTGTAACAGCTGATAACAAGATTGCCGCCATGGAAATGGTGCGCGCCCAGGGTCTGCTCGTACGCGAATGCGAGGAAGCCAAGGGCGGCAGCGCCTCTGCGGCCAAGAAGAAGGACGCCAAGAAAGAAAAGGGCAAGAAGAAGAAGACCGGTGGAGCCAAGGGCAAAGCCGGTGGTGCCGTGAAGCAGAAGGAGCTCATGGTATTCACCCGCCAGCTCGCCACGCTGATTGATGCCGGTCTGCCCCTGCTGCAGAGTCTCAACGTGCTCAGCAAGCAGGAGCCCAACCCGAACCTGCGCGCCACCATCGTGGCTCTGGGTGAATCTGTGCAGGGTGGCTCCACCTTCTCCGAAGCCCTTTCCACCTATCCGAAGATGTTCAACAAGCTCTTCGTGAACATGGTGAAGGCCGGTGAAATCGGTGGTGTGCTTGAAGTGGTGCTCAATCGTCTGGCCGAATACCAGGAAAAGGCCAACCGCCTGCGTTCCAAGATTGTGTCTGCCATGGTGTACCCGACCATCATCATGGTGATTGCTGTGGGTATTCTCGTATTCCTCATGCTGGTTATCGTGCCCAAGTTCAAGGAAATGTTCGAAGGCCAGAACATGGAGCTGCCCGCCCTCTCGCAGTTCGTGTTCAACTTCTCCGACAACTGCATGGCCGACAGCCTTGTGCCCTTCGTGCCCAATGCCGTGTTCTTCCTCGGCCTGCTGGCCGCCGGCATCATCGGTGTTTCCATCTGGAAGCGCACGCCCAAGGGTGGCCGCGCTGTGGATGCCCTGGTACTCAAGCTGCCCAAGGTGGGTGACCTCACCCGCGTGAGCTCCGTGGCCCGTTTCTCCCGTACCTTTGGTACTCTGGTTTCCTCCGGTGTGCCGATTCTGCAGGCTCTGCTCATCACCCGCGACACCGCCGGCAACGTGATTGTGGCCGATGCCGTGACCAAGATTCACGACTCTGTGCGCGAGGGTGAATCCATCGTGACCCCCATGAGCACCTGCAACGTGTTCCCGCCCATGATGATTTCCATGGTGGACGTGGGTGAAGAAACCGGTCAGCTGCCCGACATGCTCATGAAGGTGGCCGAAGTGTATGACGAAGAGGTGGACAACACCGTGACCGCCCTTACCGCCATGCTCGAACCGCTCATGATTGTGTTCCTGGCTGTGGTTGTGGGTAGCATCGTGCTCGCCATGTTCATGCCGATGATGGAAATCATCAAGAACGTCTAATCCTCCCTTCCCTGCGCATGAAACTGAGCAAGAAGACAGCTAAGGGTTTCACCCTGGTGGAAATCCTCATCGGCGTAAGCATCCTGGCCATGCTGGCCTCGGGCATGTGGGTGGCTGTGGCCAGCTACCAGAACAAGAAGCTGGTGAAGAAGGCCGAGACAGAAATCGCGCTCATGGCCGCCTGTCTGGAGGAATACCGCACGGACAGCGGCGGTGTGCTCCCCTTCGGTCGTGGCGATGAGGAAAGCTCCAACATCCTCTACCGCGCCCTCTCCTGCGACGAGGACAACGACGGCGAACCCGACGAGGACTCCAGCGGCAACACGCGCATGCCCTATTGCCGCACGCTCAACGTCATCAAGAATCCCAAGGAAGCCGAACAGGGCGAAGGTATTCCCGTGCTCCGCGCCAGTATCCGCACCAAGGAGAAAGGCCGCCGCAAGATGCTCGTGATTATCGACCCCTGGGGCAAGCCTTACCGCTACCGCCTGGGCTGCGAAGCCGAGGACGAGAAGGGCAAGACCGGCACCGGCATCAACGCCGATTTCGACATTTTCTCCCAGGGCGCCGATGGACAGGGCGACAGCACCAACAAGAGTGCTGAGAACGAAGATAACATCTCCAACATCAAACTCTGGTAAATCCGGAATCGACAGCATATGAACTACCGTTCCTACGCGGCGTTCTTAGCATCAGCCAGCGCCATCCCGGCGCTGGTTGCTGTTTGTACGCCATGCCAAGCAGCCAGTGCCGTGCAACCCGCCATCGAGCTGGTGAAGCGCGTCACGCCCGAATATGCGGAGAAAGTGCATTTCTCCATTGGTAAAGACAAGGCTCCCACCATCACGGGGAAAGACGATGCCATCCACATCAAGGGCGCCAGCGTTGCAGAATGCATCCGCGCCTATGGGTACTACCTGCGCAACTATGCCAAGGTGCATCTTTCCTGGAACGGAGACAACACCAGCGCAGCCAGCTTTGTGGTGCCCAAGAAAAAAATCACTGTGCCGGAAGCCCTGCCTTTCAACTATGCCTACAACTACTGCACCCTGAGCTACACCTGCGCCCACTGGGACACCAAGCGCTGGGAGCAGGAGCTGGATCGCCTGGCACTTTCGGGCTACACCCATGTGCTGGTGACAGCGGGGCTCGAAACCGTGTGGCAGAAGTTTTTGAAGGAAATCGGCTACCCGGAGAACAAGATTGCCGGCTTCATCCCCAACCCGGCCTATGCGGCCTGGTGGAACATGGGTAATCTGGAAGGCGAAGGCGGTCCTGTGAGCCAGAATATCATCCAGTATGAAGCCAAGCTCGGCAAGTTCCAGGTGAAGCGCATGCGCGAGCTGGGCATGGAACCGGTGCTGCAGGGTTATGTGGGCTTCCTCCCGCATGATATGCCCACGGATAAGGTGAAAGGCCGCATCATTCCCCAGGGGAAGTGGTGTGCCTACTACCACCGCCCTGCTGTGCTGCAGCCCACAGCTGAGGATTTCCCCCGCCTGGCAGCCCTGTGGTACAAGCACCTCAAATCCGTCTACGGCTACCAAGGCAAATACTTCGGCGGCGATCTCTTCCACGAAGGCGGCAGCACGGGCGGCACCCCGCTCACCCCGGCAGCCAAGGCTGTGCAGGCAGCCATGCTGAAGGCCTCTCCTGATTCGTCCTGGCTCATCCAGGCCTGGGGCCACAACCCGCACCGAGACCTCGTGGCAGGCACCGATGCCAAGCACACCATCATTCTGGCGCTGGATAAGGACATGAGCCCGAAACACAACATTTCCCGCAACTACCAGGGGCGCCCCCATGTGTGGTGCGAGCTGCTCAACTTCGGTGGCAACCATGGCATGTACGGTGGCGCTGAGCTGCTGGAAAAGATGACGGGCAATGCAGGCGGAGCCATCGGTATCGGCCTCATTTCCGAAGGACTGGAGACCAACCCCTATTACTACGCCCTGCTCACCGAACGCATCAACACGCGCGAAGCCATCGATACCGAGGCCTTCATCCGCAAGTATGCCGAAGCCCGCTATGGCGTGAAGGACGAGGACCTTGTGCGAGCCCTGAAGCTGCTGCGCGAGAGTGTCTATGCCCCCACACGCCTGCAGGAAGGCTGCCAGGAGAACATTCTCTGCGCACGCCCCAGCCTCACTGCACGCAAGGCATCCACCTGGTCCAACCCGAATGATTACTACGACAAGGCCAAGGTGGTTCAGGCCGCCAAACTCATGCTCAAGGCGGGTAAGAAGCACAAGCTGGGCAAGCTGCGCACCTTCCGCCACGATCTGGCCGATGTGTGCCGCCAGGTGCTGGCCGATAAGGCCCGCGAGCAACTGCCCAAAGTGAAGGCAGCCTTTGATGCCAGGAATCTCGAGGCCTTCAACAAGGAAAGCGCGGCCTATCTGCAGCTTATCCGCAGCACAGGTACCATGCTGGCCACGTCCGAAGACTTCCTGCTGGGGCGCTTCCTGGCCGGAGCCGAAGCCAAGGGTGGCAAAAACGCCAAGGCCCGAGCCGAGATGCGCAACGCCATGGTGCAGCTCATCACCACCTGGACTCCCGTCAACGGCATGCTCAATGACTACGCCCACCGCCAGTTTGCCGAGCTCATGAGCCACTACTACCTCAAACGCTGGGAAGCCTTCTTCAACGCCCGCAAAGCCGAACTGAAGGGCGAAGCCATGGCTGGCGAAGGCGGCAAATCTGCCACCCAGACCACTGAGAACAACGGCGAAGCCGTGAGCACCAGCTACGAGCTCAGCAAGTCGGTGGACGCCGTGGAGCAGAACTTCCGCAAGAGCAAATACCCCAGATACCAGAAACGCATCGGCAATGTGCTCAAACAAGCAGAAATCGTGCTGGAGAAGCTGTGATATTCAGCGTTATGAATCTGCACGGTTATTAGAAATTGCTTGATTTTCACACATACAGGATTACAATAAAGTATCAACCAACTATAGAAAGACTATGCTATCATGAGTCAGGAAGAAACAACAGCGCCGAAAGCTCCTGTAAAGAAAAAGTCCCGTGGATGCTTGAAATGGTTCATCCTGTTGATTATGCTGCTGCTTGGCGGCTGCTGGTTGTTTTCTTTCTGTTTCTATGACGGCACGGTGAGAAGCCCGCAGGAAGCCGTGCAGAAGGCGCAGAACTCGGTGCGCACCATGGTGGAGAACATGGTGGCCAGTAGTGCGCTGCAGGGGCACTCGGTGAATCAGTCCGGACGTCTGGTAGAGATGTATTCTCTCTATGAAAAGGACATCGTGGTGGAGTATGAATATACCACAAGCTGGATGTTCTCCCGCAAGCGCATCAGGATTATCCAGCCCTACCGCGTGCGTTACGGAATCGACACCAGCATGACCAATCTCGAGTGCGAGTGCCGCGACAACAGCGACGTGGTGCAGGTAAGCAATCTGAAACCCAGCGTGATTTCCTGCGAGCGCTTTGGCCTGCAGCTTCTGGAGGAGGAGGAAGGTATGTGGAACAAGATTCACCCGGATGAACGAGCTCTGGCGCAGAACCAGATAGAGGAACAGGCTCGCGAAGATGCTGCCAAGGACCCTGCCGCGATATACCTGACGGAGATGCGTTTTGTGGAGCTGCTCAACCGCGAATCTGCCCGCCAGCAGTCGAACACCCGCTATACCCTGGCTCCCAGGGATTGAGAGTTTTTGAGGCAATTTCCATAAATCACTGGTTATCGCATAACAATTTCCGGATGCAAAAAGCCCTGGTGGATATCCACCAGGGCTCTTTCTGAGTTGCTTTGAAGCAGCAGAACTTACTTGTTCATGGCTTCCTCGATGGCAACAGCCACGGAAACCGTAGCACCCACCATGGGGTTGTTGCCCATGCCGATGAGGCCCATCATTTCCACGTGGGCGGGCACGGAGGAGGAACCGGCGAACTGAGCGTCGCTGTGCATGCGGCCCAGGGTGTCGGTCATGCCGTAGGAGGCGGGACCGGCAGCCATGTTGTCCGGGTGCAGGGTACGGCCCGTGCCACCACCGGAGGCCACGGAGAAGTACTTCTTGCCGGCCAGCGTGCATTCCTTCTTGTAGGTGCCGGCCACCGGGTGCTGGAAGCGGGTGGGGTTGGTGGAGTTACCGGTGATGGAAACGTCCACGCCCTCGAGCCACATGATGGCCACGCCTTCGCGCACGTCGTCAGCGCCGTAGCAGTTCACCTTGGAACGCTCGCCGTCGGAGAATGCCTTCTTGCTCACCACTTCCACCTTACCGGTGGCGTAGTCGAACTTGGTCTGGCAGTAGGTGAAGCCGTTGATACGGGAGATGATGTAGGCGGCGTCCTTGCCGAGGCCGTTCAGGATAACGCGCAGAGGCTTCTGGCGCACCTTGTTGGCGGAGCGGGCGATACCGATAGCGCCTTCAGCAGCAGCGAAAGACTCGTGACCGGCCAGGAAGCAGAAGCACTCGGTCTCTTCGCGCAGAAGCATGGCAGCCAGGTTGCCGTGACCCAGACCCACCTTGCGGTCGTCGGCCACAGAGCCGGGAATGCAGAAAGCCTGCAGGCCTTCACCGATAGCCTCAGCGGCGTCGGCAGCCTTGGTGCAGCCCTTCTTGATAGCGATGGCAGCGCCTACCACGTAGGCCCAACCGGCGTTCTCGAAAGCGATGTTCTGGATGCCGCGCACGATTTCACGCACGTCGATACCCTTTTCAAGGCAAACCTGCTCGGCTTCCTCGCAGGAGTTGATACCGTACTGAGCAAGAACCGGAAGGATCTGGTCGATACGACGGGAATAAGATTCAAAAAGAGGCATAATCTTGTTCTATATTTAGGGGTTCTTTACTCGTGACGGGGGTCGATGTACTTGGCGGCATCGGCGAAGCGGCCGTAGGAGCCGGTGTGCTTCTTGATGGCCTCGTTGGCGTCCATGCCCTTCTTGATGTCTTCCATCATCGGGCCCATCTTCACGTACTGGTAACCGGTGATTTCACCGTCGGCGTCCAGAGCAAGCTTGGTGATGTAGCCTTCAGCCAGCTCCAGGTAGCGGGCACCCTTGGCCAGCGTGCCGTACAGCGTGCCGGTCTGGGAGCGCAGGCCCTTACCAAGGTCCTCAAGACCTGCACCGATGGGCAGACCACCCTCAGAGTAAGCGCTCTGGGTGCGGCCGTACACGATCTGCAGGAAGAGTTCGCGCATGGCGGTGTTGATGGCGTCGCACACGAGGTCGGTGTTCAGAGCCTCGAGCACGGTCTTGCCGGGAAGGATTTCAGAAGCCATAGCGGCGGAGTGGGTCATGCCCGAGCAGCCGATGGTCTCAACCAGGGCTTCCTGGATGACACCCTGCTTCACGTTCAGGGTCAGCTTGCAAGCACCCTGCTGAGGAGCGCACCAACCCACACCGTGGGTAAGGCCGGAAATGTCCTCAATCTTGGTGGATTGCGTCCAGGCACCCTCCTGGGGGATGGGGGCGGGGCCGTGATTGCAGCCCTTCTTGACGCAACACATCTGTTCGACTTCGTGTGTGTACTGCATAGTTGTATGAGTATGTTGTGTTGGAAAAACGCTCGGCATCGGATGCTTGAACCGATGATACCTTGCTGCCGCCATTATATCCGTTTTTCCGCAAATAGCGAGCATAAAATCTGCACAAAGTCAACAAAAACGCCTCACCACCCCCTGCGCAGAGCCGGGGTGGCGGGCGTTATGAGAAAATCGGCGCTTAATCAGCAGCCGTAGCGGGCGGCGGAGCCGAGCTGTTCCTCGATGCGGAGCAGCTGGTTGTACTTCGCCAGGCGGTCGGCGCGGGAAAGCGAGCCGGTCTTGATCTGCCCCGCGTTGGTAGCCACGGCCAGGTCGGCGATGAAGGAATCCTCCGTCTCGCCGCTGCGGTGGGAGATGACTGCCGTGTATCCACTGGTAGTGGCCAAGCGCACAGCCTCGAAGGTTTCACTCAGCGAGCCAATCTGGTTCAGCTTCACCAGGATGGAGTTGGCCACGCCGCGGTCGATGCCCTTGCGAAGGAAGTCTACGTTGGTCACGAAGAGGTCGTCGCCCACGAGCTGGCAGCGCTTGCCGATGGTATCCGTCAGGTGCTTCCAGCCATCCCAGTCGTTCTCAGCGCAGCCGTCCTCGATGGAGATAATGGGGTAGCGCTTGATGAGGTCCTCGTAGTACGAAGTGAGCTGGGCGGAGGTGAGCTTGTCGCCCGTGCTCTTCTTGAATACATAGAGTCCGCTTTCAGCATCGTAGAACTCGGAGCTGGCCACATCCAGCGCCAGGGCTACTTCCCTGCCCGGCTCGTAGCCAGCGGCGGTGATGGCCTCCACGATGGTATCGAGAGCTTCATCGGCGCTGTGCAGGTTGGGTGCATAGCCGCCTTCATCGCCCACGGCGGTGCTCAGACCCTTCTTGCGCAGCACGGCTGCCAGAGAGTGGAATACCTCAGCACCGCAGCGCAGAGCTTCGCGGAAGGAGGGCAGCCCGCGGGGAATAATCATGAACTCCTGGAAGTCGATAGGGGCATCGGAATGCGCGCCGGCGTTCAGCACGTTCATCATCGGCACGGGCAGAATATGGGCATTCGGCCCGCCCAGGTAACGATACAGCGGCTGCCCTGTGGCCCAGGCGGCAGCGCGGGCAGTAGCCAGCGAGATAGCCAGCACAGCATTGGCACCCACGCGACTCTTGTTCGGAGTGCCGTCCACTTCGCGCATGCGGGCATCTACGGCAATCTGCTGCGTGGCATCCATGCCCACCAGCGCGGCGGCCAGCTCGGTGTTGGCGTATTCCACGGCCTTCAGCACACCTTTGCCGCGGTAGCGGTTCTTGTCGCCGTCGCGCAGTTCGCAGGCTTCATGTTCACCCGTGGAGGCACCGCTCGGCACCGAGGCGTGCCCATACGAGCCGCCTGCCAGTGTCACCACGGCTTCTACGGTCGGATTTCCGCGGGAATCAAGAATCTCCCGTGCCTGTATCTTGCTTATTGTCGTGTTCATCGTGTTGTTCCTTTCTATTCTTGTTAGTTTTCTCTAACTATTCTTGCTGGCGGTAGATTATCACAACTTTTTAATCATTGCAAGCATTTTATTGCTCTTTTTTGTAATTTTTCTAATTTTTAGAAAAGGCCGCATTGCCTCAAAAAAAATCGAACCCAACGAGGAATCGCCGTTTCGCCTACAGTGATGAAAATTCTTGGTTGCCTCAAAATTAAGAGCACTATAATACCTACATGCACTTAATGATGAGCGGGAAAGAAAAAGAAAGGTTCGTTTTGAGGTCTAGGCTTCTCTATGGCAAATGCACTACTCGCAGCCAGAAATCAGCCATCATAGACGATTTAATGCAATATATTGGCTATAAATCAAGAAAATACGCCATAACAGTACTTACTCAAAGTCAAAATAGACAAAAGCGCAAAAAGAAGGGGCGCCGAAATATTCTCGACACCAAACAGGTGGAGCTGCTGCGTGAAATATGGGCAGGGATGGGTTATCCTTGTGCTAAACTGATGCAACCCATGCTCCGGGACTGGGTTGAGTCACGCAGGAAATCACAAGATTTTCCTGCTGAATACAGCGATGTAATATTACCAGAACTCTCTGCTGCTACTATAGATAGAGCATTATCAGCTTTTAAGCTGAACGGACCGAAGAAAGCGGATGATCGGTTAGCTCTGGAACGGCTCAAACAAAGCATTCCCATAGTAAACCGAAAAGAGGAAGTGATCGAACCGGGACACCTCAGCATAGATACAGTTGCTCACTGCGGAGGTAATCTGGCAGGAAGCTTTGCCTGGACATTGACTGTGACGGATGAGCTGACATTGTGGACGCAGAACAGAGCCATATGGAACAAAGGCAGAGAGGGGACATGTGCGGCACTGCAGTATATTCTGAGAGAGCTCCCCTTCCGGATTCGCTCTATCAATTCAGACAATGGGACAGAGTTCATCAACTATCACCTGCAGGACTTTATAAAGAAGAAATACAAGACGTGTAAAGTAACACGCTCCAGACCAAATTTCAAAAATGATAACGCACGGGTCGAAGAGCGAAATCGACGTCTTGTGAGAGAAGTAGTAGGGGACGAAAGACTTGATGATGTGCGATTTGTATACCTTTTAAATCAACTCTACAAATGGGTAAACTTGCAGCACAATCATTTTATAGCGAGTATGAGATTGGAGAAGAAAGAGAAATGCGGACGGAGAATAATCAAACGATACGATAAGGCTCGAACTCCATATATGCGCGTGCTGGAAAAGATGAAGGAAGGCGGCAGAAAGGAAAGATTCATCAGATTACACGAAAGCCTCAATCCATGGACAATAAAGAACAAGATAGCGCAATACGCAAAAGAAATAGCAATGCTGTTAAGCCATCCTCAGCCGTAAGGGAGGGGCTCATTGCCGCCCCTCCCAAACCCACCCTGCTAGGGTGTTGGGCTCCAAGGTAACTTTGGGCTTGATTAGTTCGAAAAAATGAGTACTCTAAGGTTCGATTAATTTTGAGGCATCCACCCCCTTGGGTTCGATTTTATTTTGAGGCAATACGCGCCGCGAAAGATTCAGTCTGATTCCTCAAACCAACTCGTGACCGAGTTGCATATACCGAGCCCGATTTGAGCGAAAGGCATCGATACGGCGAATGAGAGAAAATTGATGGTGGTCAGCGGCAAATCCACCGCCACAAAGCTCAGCCCTGCCAGCGGATAGGCCCAGTAGGCATCAGAGGTGAGCTTTGCACCCTCTCCGCTGGTCATCAGTATCCGTCCGCGTGGATTACTTTCCTCTGTCCATGCGGCAACCTTATCTGCGAGCCGTTTTGCGTAGTCGGGCAATTCGCGAGCAATGATGGCTGAATTCCCATACAGACTGGCTTCTACGACAACCTGACTGACTTCAGATTCCGGAACACGGGTATACGCACCTCCTGCGCCTGGTGATATCAGTCCTCGAACAACATCGGTGCCCCTGCGAGTATAGGTGCTGCGTTCACCGTTGAAGTAATACCAATCCCCGTGTCCCTCAACCGTCCAGACAGGGGAATCTTCCTTTATCTGCACGCAATCATATACACGCCCGTAGTCTGCTATGCGAGTACTGGTGCATATCCGGCAACCGGATACACACGCAACGCAAGCGATGAGGCAGCAAATCTTCTTCATAACTACTCAAACCAGGAAAGACCGAGATTACCGGTTATCTCGATGAAAGGGACAAAAAGGATACTCACCACACTTATCGGCACATCCACCAGCACAAAGGCTGCACCGGCCATAGGATAAGCCCAGATGGCATCTGATGTCAGGCGAGCCTCGCTGGTCAGATACACAATACCCTCCGGTGTGTCGTGAGGGGCGTGTCCGGTGAAACGCGTTGCGCTCACCATCATCGATTCAGCAGGCAGAGCGGCTGCCGGCAATTCATCGATGCGACGATAAACAGGTTCAGCGTCATAGAATCGGCAAGGCGCATCTATCCATACGGAATCAGCACTCTGCTCAGGAACACTGCCAGTGCCGGGTAGAGGTGCTGCGGTGAAAGGGTGTCGTCTACCCGGGCTCAACTTCACATAGGCTATATCTGTTTCGGCACCAGACCTAGCTTTATACTGGCCGGAGGGAGTCACCCACAGCAGAGAACAGAGGTCGGCATCTCGTCGTTCAAATGTTGTTCTGATGCCCTGCACATAGTATTCCCCGTCCTTACTCCAGGCCGGCAGCTCCTTATCCATAGGCAGTATCACACCCTCATATTCCCGCCCATAATCCGCGAGGCGCGAGTGCGTGTGCATGATGCAACTGTTCAGCATGCAGGTGCAGGCGAATGCCAGGAAATACAGAAAGAGGCTCTTCACGATTCTCCCTCCTTTCTCTGCTCGCTGCGGAAGACACGAGGCCTGCACGGGGATTCAGTCGCCCATATTCCCCTGCCCGCAGCCTTGGCACGAGCCTCGGCCTCGGCCAGCAGCTCATCATCAGCGGCATAGTGCTTGTAATGCCAGGCCAGCCCCTCCTTCAACATGAAGCGGTTCACATAGCGGGCCCCGGCATACACCTTGCCTACATAGCGGCCATATTTATCGACATCGAGCACCTCGACACGAATCTCCTTATCATAGATAAGTTTCCCGAGTTTCTTACGCGCTGCAAGGGCACATTCCTGGTCCTTTTCGGGGGCATCGATGCCATACAGCCGTACGCGAACCCGCTCGCCATCCGGCAGCTCCAGATGCAATGAATCACCATCCGACACGCCTACGCAGATGCCTTCCAGCAGCTGTGGCGGTTGTTCATTATCTTTGCAGGAACGCGGCATTTCACTCAGCTTTCAGTTCACCACAGAAACCGATGCGTTTATGGAAAGACACCGTATCGCTCTTCTGCTCACAGTACGTCTTTGCCATAACAGATACGGTTTTTACATCCTTTTCAAATCTGAAGAAATAACGCACTTCCCCTTCACCGGATGCCCGACAGGTACTGATGATTTCCGCCTCCTCGCCTGACGGCGTCTTAAAAATAAAATCGTCAAGTAAGTTGGCATCACCATTGCTCATGGAAATCCTCAATTCATCGTTTTCATCCCATTCGTAGGATACGTCACAACCCGGGATATTCAGTTTCCCCTTCTCCCCCATTTTCACCGTCTGGCCAGGCTGGGTGACAATATCGCCGCCAATCGTAACAACCAGATTGCCCTTGATTTCCACCCATTCACCTTGCGGAGCAGTATAGACATTAAACTCAATCACGTCTCCGCTCTGACCGAAGATTTTATCGGGAGACCATTCAAGTGCGTTACCCTTCGCATCGGTAATGGAAACATCTTTCGCACTGATAGACAGTACCGTCATCTTCTCCGTTGGAGGCACTACCTGGATTTCTACCGACAGAGACGCACTGCGCAGCCAGCGCGGAATAGATTTCTCCTCTGCCTCCATAGGAAACTCGCGGGTCAGAGACTGCAAACGGCATACATAGGCATCATTATCAGCAGCCGCGCAGATACCAGAACCGATAGCAAAAAAGGCAAGAAAATAAGGTAGTTTCTTCATATCCCTGCCAGTATGCGGTAAAATAGCTCACATGTCAAGAGCCATGTTAAAAGTCGACAAGAAGCTGAGGCTGCGCCGGTATCCGAGCCATGCACCGTACACTTGTTCTCGCTCTTCTCTGACTCTTACTTGTACCTGTCCTCGGGGAAATTGCGGTAGCCTATCTTGAGCGGGCTCATGTCGTCCAGCAGGCGGCGGTCGTAGCGGCGGGTGGGCGGCTCCAGATTGCCGAGGGTCTTGCCCTTATCCGGTTCAAAAAAGAACTGCAGGTAGTAGGTGCCCGTGTAGCCCAAGGCCTGGGTATCGCGAATCATTCGGAGGAGGTCTGCCTCGTCCAGTAGCCCGGGGTGCACGGTGGTGCGCACTTCGTGCTCCACTCCGTATTCAATGAGGGTGGTGAGCGTCTCCTGGTAGCGCTCGAAAAGCAGCTTGCCCCCGGGGAGTCGCCAGCTGCGGTTGGCGGGCATCTTGTTATCAAGTGCCACGTAGTTAATCAATTTTTCTTCCAGCAGGTTGCGGATGACCTGCGGGTTGCTGCCGTTGGTATCTACCTTGATAAGGTAGCCGAGTTTCTTGATCTCGCGGCAGAGTTCAGCAATATCAGGGTTGAGGGTGGACTCCCCTCCGGAAAGCACTACGGCATCTAGGAAGCCGGCGCGCTCCCGGAGGAAAGCCATCTCATCCTGCCCTCCGCCGTGACTCAGAACAAGTTCCGGGTTGTAGCAGTAGGGGCAACGCAGATTACACCCTGTGTACCAGAAGATACAGGCCGCTTTTTTCGGGTAATCCAGAAAGGTAAGCGGGGTGATATCTGCGGGGTGACGCATAACCTTTGTTCGCAACGCGAATTACTTGAGGATGGCGTCGCAGCCACAGCCGCAGGGCTCCTCGAAGTGAGCGCGCTCCTCGAATTCGCCCTGCTTACCGGCGTTGAAGGTTTCCACCGGACGGTGGTAGCCCATCACGCGGGTATACACGGTGCATTTGGTGCGCTCCTCAGAGTGCTCGGCAAGAAGCTGCTCGTCGGTCTTGTATACGGGTTTTACATCCTGATCGCTCATGGTCGTGTTGTTTCTATTGGTTTGGGGTTGGTTGAATCTGTTTCTTTAGAAGAGAGGCAGCTCAGGCTGCTCCTCGGTGCGGGCGCGGTCGATGATTTCCTGGTCGCAGAGCGGGCAGAAATCGTGACGGCCGCGGAGGTAACCGTGCTTCTCGCACACGGAGAAGAGCGGAGTCACCGTGATGTAGGGCATCTTGAAGTTGGTAAGCACCTTGCGTACGATGTCGCGGCAGGCCTCGGGAGAGGAGATAGCCTCGTTCATGTACATGTGGAACACCGTGCCACCCGTGTAGCAGCACTGCAGCTTGTCCTGCATCTGCAGAGCCTTGAAGAGGTCATGCGTGTAGCCGGCAGGAAGCTGGGAGCTGTTCGTGTAGTAACGGTGACCGGGAGTACCGCTCTGGATGATATCGGGGAAGCGCTTCTGGTCTTCGCGGGCGAAGCGGTGGGTGGTACCTTCGGCGGGGGTAGCCTCCAGGTTGTAGAGGTTGCCGGTGGTCTCCTGGTAACCGCGGATGCGCTCACGCATGAAGTGCAGCACTTCCTCGGCAAAGGCGATGCCCACGGGCTCAGCGGTGTTCATCGTGTCGTTGGAGAAGTTGCGCAGCATTTCGTTCATGCCGTTCAGACCGATGGTGGAGAAGTGGTTGCGCAGGTGCGGCAGGTAGCGCTTGGTGTAGGGATACAGACCGCGCTCGTACAGCGTGTTGATGAAGACGCGCTTCTTCTCAAGGGTCTCCTTGGCCAGGTCCATCAGCTCGCCGAGCTTGCTGTACAGGAGGTTCTTGTTACCCTTGTACAGGTAGCCAAGACGAGCCAGGTTGATGGTCACCACGCCGATGGAACCGGTCATTTCAGCAGAGCCGAACAGACCACCACCGCGCTTGAGCAGCTCGCGGAGGTCCAGCTGCAGACGGCAGCACATGGAGCGCACGGCATCCGGCTTGTAAGCCTCTTCGTCGATGACCTTGTTGCCGTTCTCGTCGTACTTGTACTGGGAGCCCACGAAGTTCTGGAAGTAGGAGGAGCCGATCTTGGCGGCATTCTCGAAGAGCAGCGGCACGTTCTCGCCTTCCCAGTCGAAGTCTTCCGTGATGTTCACGGTGGGAATCGGGAAGGTGAAGGGCTGGCCGGTGCTGTCGCCTTCGGTAAGCACCTCGTAGAAAGCCTTCTGGATGACCATCATTTCCTTCTGGAAGTGCTTGTAGGTCAGGTCAGTCAGGCTCTCCACACCGCGTTCCTTAGCGATGGCAAGCAGTGCCTCGTCCTCCAGCCCCTCGAAGATGTGCTGGTTGTTGGACATGGGCGTCTGGTCGCGCAGGTCGCGGGGCACGGTCCAGTCGATGGTCACATTGGTGAACGGGCTCTGACCCCAGCGGCTGGGCACGTTCAGGTTGTACACGAAGCCGCGCAGAGCCTTCTTCACTGCCTTGTACGGCAGCTGGTCCTTGAACAGATAGGGAGAAAGGTAGGTATCGAAGGAGCTGAAGGCCTGTGCACCGGCCCATTCGCTCTGAAGAATGCCAAGGAAGTTGGCCATCTGTCCCAGAGCCTCACGGAAATGCTTGGGCGGACGGCTGTTCACGCGGCTGCGCACGCCATTGAAGCCTTCGTTCAGCAGAGCGCGCAGGCTCCAGCCGGCGCAGTAGCCGGTCAGGCAGTCAAGGTCGTGGATGTGGTAGTCGCCATTGCGGTGGGCGGCACCTTCTTCGGGGGTGTATACCTGGTCGAGCCAGTAGTTGGCAATCACCTTACCGGCGGTGTTGTTCACTAGACCGGCGTTGGAGTAAGTGGTGTTCGAGTTGGCCTTGATACGCCAGTCGGTGTTGCCCACATATTCCTCGATGGTCTGCTTACAGTCTACCCAGGTGTTGCCCTGGTAGAGACCGGCAATCTGCTCACGCTGCAGCTTGTGCAGGAAACGGTATTTGATGAAGTTGCGGGCCGTGTCGTAGGCGCCGGCACGCATCAGTTCCTTTTCGATGCGGTCCTGCACCATTTCCACGGGCAGGTATTCTTCGTGCTTCAGTTTATCCAGCACATTGGCATAGACAAGAGGATTGTACTCCTCCTGTGAGGCGTGGAACGCCTTCTCGATGGCCTGCTGTACTTTGTAGGCCTCGAAGCGTTCGCGCTTTCCGTTTCTCTTGATGATTTCAGGCATTGTTCCGTGAGAGGTTGTGAGTTTCATTTACCCGTTTTCCGGGGGTGTCCCGGCAGACGGATAGTCGCTAGGTGCACAGGCGCAACTCTACCACTCTCGCCAACGCAAAGCAAGGAAAAAAATCAATACGGTCGCACTTTTCTTTATACAAAATATTGCAGCCCATCATGCTTAGCTATACCATATATTGTATATCCCTGTAAGATTTCGGAATTTAGACAGTTTCTAAGCTCTACGTTCTAAAATAGCCTCGGAAAGCGTTGATTCGCTTGACTTCTGGCTATAAAAAAGCTCTTTTCAGATATCCTCTATATGGTGTGGACAGAGCAAGTGCGATACACTATATAGAGTAGCACAAAAAGGGAATCAGCGAGAGCCTCAGGTGATGGCCCAGATGCATTTCAGGTAGTCTTCTCCGTCGAAATCGAAGGTCATGGGCACCGAAACGAGCTGTGCACCGGGAATTCCTGCCGCCACCATGCGACGGAATGCCGGCATGGTGAGTTTGCGGCAGTTGGTGGAGCAGAGAATGCGCCCGTGGGGAGCCAGGCAGGCAGCTGCCAGGTTCACCAGGTGGTCATAATCTTTCTCCACGCGCCACACATGCCCCTTCTCATCGCGCGAGAAAGTGGGCGGGTCAAGCACGATGATATCGAAGCGACGACCCTGGCGGGCAAAGCGGTCCATCCAGTGCAGTGCATCCCCCTTGCAGAAATAATGGTCGTCGGGGTCGATATCATTCAGCGCCATATTCTCGCGGCACCAGCTCAGGCAGGGCTGAGCCAGGTCCAGCGTGGTAGTCTGGGCACCGGCCAGTGCAGCACACACGGAGAACGCCCCCGTGTAAGCAAAGGTGTTGAGCACCTTCATACCGGGGCGGCACAGGCGGCGCAGCTCAGCGCGGTTATCGCGCTGGTCCAGGAAAATGCCCTGCGAGTACCCTGCCCCCATGTCCATGAGGTAATTCACGCTGTTCTCCTGAATCACGAAACGCAGCGGCACCTCAGGGCCGCAGAGAAACTGCGGCGCTTCCTTCACGTCCTTATCCAGACGCTTCACATACACGGGACGCCCCGTAGCGCGCAGCAATTCCTTGAGCCCTGCCGGCAGTGCGGTATCGCGCAGCGATACCAGCAGGCGGTCTGCCAGCGCATCAATGAACACGCCCGGCCAGGGTGCGCCGTCGGCCACGCGGAAAGCGTTGGTCTCGGGTGGCAGCTTGGCCAGGCGTTGCTCGATGAGCGCTTGCAGTTTGTTGCTCACAGCAGGAAAGTCTTGGAAGCGGTGTCGGCAGCCTTGCGGATAGTGGCCGCCATGGAAGTGAGCGCATTGGCGCGGGTGGAGGCCAGGTGCTCCTTGAGCCCGCAATCATCAAGCTTGCCCAGGTCAGCCGCCAGCACCTCGGCAGGAGTCAGCCCCGAAAGCAGGCGGATAAAGAGCGCGATGAGCCCCTTGGTGATAAGAGAATCGCTGTCTGCGTGAATAATGAGCTTGCCGTCATCCATCTCGGTGCCTACCCACACGCGGCTCTGGCAACCCTTGATCAGGTTGCTGTTCTTGCGGTATTTTTCGGGCATGGCGGGCAGCTTGCGGCCCAGCGATATGATGAATTCATACTTCTCTGTCCAGTCTTCAAAGACGGACATATCATCCAGCAGTTCCTCGATGCGTGTATTGTAATCCATCACTTACTTGCGGCTGGTGGCCAGCGTGTAAAGCACGGCCTTCTGGGCGTGCAGGCGGTTCTCTGCCTCGCGGAAGATGACGGGAGCATTAGCCTCGAGCACCTCATCGGTAATCTCATAGCCGCGGTAGGCGGGCAGGCAGTGCAGCACAATGTGGCCGGGGGCAGCCAGCTTGAGCAGCTCATCGTTCACCTGGTAGGGGAAGAAAGCCTTCTCCTTGGTGCCCTTCTCTGCCTCCTGGCCCATGGAAATCCACGTATCGGTGTTGATGACCATGCAGTCGCGCACAGCTTCAGCGGCATCGGTGGTGCAGATGATGTTCGGGCAATCGAGCGCAGCCAGAGTCTCGGCCTTGGGCAGAGCCTGCTCGGGACCGGCCAGCATCAGCGTGAAGCCCAGGTGCTTGGCAGCCCACATCCAGGAGCGGCCCATGTTGTTGTCCACATCGCCCAGGAAAGCAATCTTCATCCCCTTCCAGGAACCCTCGCCGTACTGCTCCTCGATGGTGAGCAGGTCAGCCAGAATCTGGCAGGGATGCTCCAGATCGGTCAGGGCATTGATGGTGGGCAGCTTGGAGTAATCGGCAAAGTCCACTACATCCTGCTGGTCATAGGTGCGGATGATGGCGCCGTGAATCATGCGACCCAGCACGCGGGCGGTGTCCTTGATAGGCTCGCCGCGGCCCAGCTGGATATCGCGGGTGGAAAGGAACATCGGGCGGCCGCCCAGTTCGGAGATACCCACCTCAAAGGACACGCGGGTGCGGGTGGAGGATTTGGAGAAAATCAGAGCCCAGGTCTGCCCGGCCAAGGGCTGTTCTGCGTGGCAACCGCGCTCGGCTTTGAGCTTGTGCCCCAGGGCAAGCAATTCGCAAATCTGCTCGCCGGTCAGTTCTTCGATGGAAAGAAGGTTGTTCATGGCTATATAAAATTCCGGGAAAGCAGCAAAGTATCACGTTTGCTGTCACCTGTAAAGTTCAGAGTGAGTCAGCGCACCGATATTTAATCGCAAGGTTCTGTCAGCGCGCGGGCTACTTCACGGATAACGAATCTGGCACCCTGGGCTACCAGCAGGCTGATACCCAGCACAGCTGCACCCATAGCAAGCCCCAGCAACACCCCATAATCCGAAATCCAGAAACAGGTCGGCACTATCGCCACAAGTAGATGCATTACCACCACTGCTATATACGCACCCGTGCGTACGTTTTGCGATTTCGACAGAGCCGACAAAGCAAGACAAGTCACATAGATGATAAGAGGAGGTATAAACATCGTTGTTCTCTCTGTTAGCGCATTCTACCCCCGCCATCTGACGATTACAAGACTTTCCCTGACGCTGTGACATACTTTCCTGTCACAAAACAGAGATTAGGCTTGCGCGAGCTGCGGGGTGAGAGTATAGTTTCGCCCCGAAATGAAAGCCCTCGTCAAAACAACGGCCGATAAAGGCCTGGAACTGATGGACGTGCCGATGCCTGAAGTCGGCCCGAATGATGTTCTCATCAAGATTTACAAAACAGCTATCTGCGGCACCGACCTGCACATCTGGAACTGGGACGCCTGGGCCCAGCAGACCATCCCCGTAGGCATGCACGTAGGTCACGAGTTCTGCGGCATCATCGAGCGCGTGGGCTCTGCCGTCACGGAATACAAACCCGGCGATGTTGTTTCCGGCGAGGGTCACATCGTCTGCGGCCACTGCCGCAACTGCCGCAAAGGCCTCTTCCACCTCTGCCCGAACACCAAGGGTGTGGGTGTGAACCGTCCCGGCTGCTTTGCCGAATACCTTTCCATCCCCCAGAGCAATGTCATCCGCATTCACAAGGACATGCCCATGGAGATTGCCTCCATTCTCGACCCCTTGGGCAATGCCACTCACACCGCCCTCTCCTGGGATCTCGTGGGTGAGGATGTGCTCATCACCGGTGCCGGTCTCATCGGCTCCATGGCTGCCGCCGTCTGCAAGAAGGCCGGAGCCAAGAGCGTGACCATCACCGACGTGAGCGACTACAAGCTCAACCTTGCCCGCATCATGGGCGCCGACCGCACCGTGAACGTCATCTCCGGCGACAGCATCGATGCCGCCCGTAAGGACCTCGAAATCGAGGAAGGCTACGGCGTGTGCCTTGAGATGAGCGGCGCTCCCGCCTGCCTCAAGGACATCATCAACCATTCCGCCTATGGTGCCAATATCTCCCTGCTCGGCATCCAGCCCGGCGGCTCCGGCATCGACTGGAACACCTTCGTGTGGAAGGGGCTCAAGATGAAGGGCATCTATGGCCGCGAAATGTATGGTACCTGGCAGAAGATGGACGCCATGCTGCGCAGCGGGCTCGATGTTTCCCCCATCATCACCCACCGCATGCACTACACCGACTTCAAGAAGGGCTTCGAGGTCATGGCCTCCGGTCAGTCCGGCAAGGTGGTGCTCACCTGGGCTGAATAAAAATACCATTTCATTTCAATTCCCCAAGCCGCATTCCCCGCAAAGGAATGCGGCTTCTGCTTTGTATGTTGGATTTTGAATTGTTGATTTTGGATGTATCAAATTCCCCGGGCATTGCCCGCCAATATTCTTGACTTATTACCCCCTACAAGGTAGAGTATTGGCATGGATACAGATACCCGTAAGAGCGTGGCCGCGTGGTCATCGGTGATTTGGAGCGGATTCCTCGCTGCCACCAAGCTGGTGGTGGGCATTTTCACCGGCTCGCTCGGTATCTTGTCGGAGGCGCTGCACAGTGCGCTTGATTTAGTGGCTGCGGGCGGCACTGTGTTTGCTGTGAAGGTAGCTGCACGCCCTGCTGATGACGAACACCCCTACGGCCACGGCAAGGTAGAGAACCTCATGGCTCTGGCAGAAACTCTTCTGCTGCTCGCCACCGCTGCCTGGGTTATCATGGAAGCCTGCGAGCGTCTCCTCAGCTCCGACCCTGCTGCGCTGGAGGTGAAGTTCTCCTACTGGGCATTTGCCATCGTCATCATCTCCATTGTGGTCGATGTGAACCGTGCCGCCATGCTCAAGCGGGTAGCGCGCGAGACCCGCAGCGCCGCGCTTGAGGCCGATGCGGCCCACTTCACCACCGATATCTGGAGCAGCGCCGCCGTGCTCCTTGGTATCACCGGTGCTGCCGTTGCAGGCATGACCGTCGAGGGCAGCTGGCTGCACTGGGTGCTCATGCGAGCAGACGTCTTTGCCTCGCTCGTGGTGGCGGCGCTCATTCTCCACGTCTGCAAGGACCTCGGCAAGCAGTCCATCAACAACCTCATGGACAAATCCAACGGCGAAGCCTCCGACAGCATCCGCAAAGCCATGGCAGAGCGCATGCCCACCTACCCGCTCTCCCGCCTCCGTGTCCGTGAATCCGGCGCCCGCTATTACGTGGATATGGAGGTACAGGTGCCGCCCAGCCTGCATGTGGATACAGCCCATGAAATCGCCGATGCCATAGAAGAGCTTGTCGCTACCACCCTGGAAGGCGCCGAGACCATGGTGCACATGACCCCCGCCCAGTCCCTGCCCGAGACCCCCGAATTCGTCATCCGTCGCCTGGCCCTCAGCCACCGCTTCGGCGTGCACGGCCTCGTGCTTCAGCATACGGACGATGGCAAGTTCATCATCGCCGTCGACCTTGAGCTGCCCCCTGCCGCCACGCTGGAATCCTGGCAGGTCGCAGTGGAAGCCTTCCGCAAGGAAGTACAGCGCAACCTGAATGCCGACCTTGTAGCCCTGCATGTGGAGCCCGACCTGCGCCGCGTGCCCGCCTACACCGAGCCCCTGCCCGAGGATTGGGAAGACCAGGTGCGCCAGGCCATGATACACCGCGGCGCCCCCCTGCCCAGCAGCATCAGCTGCTACACCCGCGGCCACGAGCGCCTCTGCATCATCACCATCCCCCGCGAACCCCGCCTCACCGTCGAGGAAAGCCACGCCCGCCTCACCAAGCTCAACAAGAAGCTCGCCGAGCGCCTCCCCTCCGCAGCCCGCATCATGGTGACCTATGAGGAATGAAGAGGGATATACAAACTTGCGAATTCCTCCGCCACCAGCTCACACTAGCAACGCTAGTGTTTTCATCCTCTTTTTTCACGGGTGCAATCACTCGGTGGGGACCTTGGCGTATTTGATTTACGCTTCCGCCTCCGAGTCGCCGAGCCTCCTATTCAGCCGTCTCCGCGTCTCGCTATCGCTCGCTTGCTACGCCATGCCAGGCTGTTCATTAATCACTAGAAATCAACATTTTCCTTGCATATTCCAAAATACTTTTGCTTCCTTTCGCGTGGTGGGAGCCATGTATCGGCTGCGCAGAAGTGATAAATCCCGGTGGCCCATTTCCAGCTGCAGCTCTGGCAGGTTTCTGAAATGTGCGGCGTGGTAGCTGGCGAAAGTATGGCGGCAGACATCCGGCACCCAATGAGTAAACCCGGCCGCACGTCGCAAAGCCAGCCAGCGGTTCTGCCAGTTTCGAGGCACGCGGCAATCCTGTGCACGCATGCCGGGCAGCGCGCGTAGAGGTACAACTCGCCCGCCGCCAGTTTTGCTGCGCTGCGGGCGGATGATGACCTGCCGCTCCTCCCAGCACACATCCTCCGGACGCAATCGCTCTACCTCTGCAGGGCGCACGCCGCTGTATAGCAACAGACTCAGAGAGAAACTCATATCACGGAACTGTCGTTGTTCCACCACCTTGAGCAAACGGCTCACCGCATCATTGGTAAGGGGCTCTATAGGAGACTCCTGCACAGGCGGCACTTCTATACGAGCCACCGGATTCGCATTGCACCATTCCCGTCTCTGTCCGTAAGCAAAAATACTATGCAGAATAGCCCGTCCTTTGCGGTAACTATGCGCACTGTGACCAAATGCATTGTGCAGCAGTTCGCGGCATTGTCCCACCGTCACAGCCCGCAGCGGCAACTGAGCAAAGGCCGTATGCTTCAGCATCCTACGCACATAATGCCGTAAATCACGCGTAGTCGTAGGTCTCCGCCCTGCCCGCGCCTGCACACTCTCCCACGCAGCCTGCTCAAAAGGTACCGTCCGCTCCGCTGCCTGCACAGCTGCAATCCCCTCCCTCATCACACGCCGCACCAGCTCCATCAACTCCACCCGTGCCATCCCTTCTGCCCGCCCCCCCAGCCCCTCCACACACTCCATCACCAGCCGCGCAGCATCAACACCATCCAGCGGCACCATCGTCATCAGTCTTTTTATCGTTTTTGTATTCATAGTTGTAGTTACGCATTCACAAAGCTAAGTCAATGAAAAATTGCTTGCAATGACTGTTACTGTGCAGAGGTGAATGATATAACGTCACATCTTGAAGTGCGAGATAATTTATGGCAGAGGTTGCCCTTTTCTTACTTAGGATACAAACCTTTGATTTCATGCATCCTTGCAAACCTTAGCTTTGTGAATGCTGTATATTCATGATGCATGACGGGTATCAATCGCATAATTAACAAACACTTACCGGAAATTGCGGTTGGTTGTTTAATGTTGTCAATGGTGGTCTCTCAGTTCTCCTACTTCTGTGATAGAACGGTATTCGGGCATGATGATTTATCTCAGATAGGGACATATTGCTGGAATTTGGAGACAGAAGGGAGGTGGCTGATATATCTGCTATTTGACGTGTTACGGTATTTTAATACACATGTGGCATTGGTTGCAGACTTCGGGTTTATTGGTATTTTTGGATATCTGTGCGCTAGAAAATGGTTAAATTCAGGCCAAAGTATACTAATTGCATTGCTGGTAATGCTGACTCCATCTGTGGTGCTGTTTCTTGATTGGCCAATCATCGCCATGCCTTCCATGTTTCTACTGGCGATTGCCTCGCTGGTGTGCAAAAGAATGCCTCTCTGGCTATTTTTCTTGCTTTTCGGTATACTATTTAATGCAACATTCAGTAATGTGTACTTCCTGTTACCGCTATTGTTTTTGAATGAGAATTCCAGAACATTGTTGCGTGTCGTGCTCTTCTGGATTGCGGGTTTTGTGATAGGTTTTGCTATTGCAGAGCTGATTACATATATTATTTGTGGGCATTTTATTGAACTTGGAGAGTGGAGAAAGCCCAATTATATAAGAAGCTTGTCGGATATTTCGACGAATGTTCTAACAGCGCTGGGATTTGCCTCTAGACACATACGTTATATGGGGAAAGTATGTGGATTTACAGGATTTCTGTGCGTTGTATTATTTGCATGGACGCACAGGAATAATAAAATACAAGGTCTTACAATGCTTCTGGTTATGGGGTTAGTTGCCATGAGCTGTTATGCACAAAGTATTCCTGCTGGCATAGATGTGTCTATGAGAACAGCCCATTGCTTATATTTTTCCTTGATTTTATTTGTTTTGGTAAGTTGCAGGGTCAATCGTTTTCTTCTTCTGTCCTTGGTTTTGATATGGAGTGGAAGAAGCCTGAATATGAATGCAAGAAATTTAGAATGGCAAAACACAATCAGAAGTTCGTTCAGAGATGGCATTGCTAGCATTGGAGTTTCTCCTGTTGAGGTAAACGGACTTGTTATGTTAGCTGATGATAATGATGTGTATGAAATAGTAAAGTCAATCGAAGGCTCGTCTCACACATCGAGCTATGATTTAATAATGAATCTGGATTCTTGGGCCGCCGCTCCCCGATACGAGGGGTTTAAATCTTTATGGTATCGAAAAGGAGCCGAAGAAAAGCTTAAGGAACTGGAGATTAAGGAAAATGATTTAGCTTTTACAACAAGAGGCATATACAGTTTTGCGTTATGCAAAGGTTATCTGTTCATTCGCCTCAATACGCCCAGATAAGCGCGCAGTGCAAGATTTTTTCATAAAATATCGGTCATTGAAGAAAAACAAGGCATCCTGAATATATAGCTTAACGACGTTCTCGGTGCCCCGCCTTGCGAAGCCTAGCTCAAATAGCGTGATTCATAACATTTTTTAGAAAAACGAAATGTTCATCAGATTTTTCAATACAAAGGCTACAAAAGATCGATGCAGGGTACTCCTCCTTATAGGAATTCCTAAATATTCTGCATTACCACTGAACGCATGCCTTAACTTCCATCCTAAATATGCTAAATACAGAAGCACAGCATGTCTCCCACTGAACAACGGCTATTTTCCGCCTCTCAAATAGCTAAGGCTGGAAGCATTTTGCGCGACACCTCATCAACTGCGGATAAGGTGGGGTGGGCGTTCGGGATGCTGGATAACTTCCGCGCGCTGCACGTGGAGCCGCTGAATGTATTCCAGAACACGCTGAGAGCCCGTCTGAAGAAGCTAGGGCTGAGTGATGCGATTGTGGCGCAGCGTATTAAGCGAAAGCCGACTATTCTGGAGAAGCTGCAGCGGTTCCGCTCGATGCGACTTGACCAGATGGATGATATTGGTGGGATTCGCGCGATTGTAAGCAGTATTGCGGAGCTGAAGGAGCTGCGAAAACTTTATACCGCAGGTTCGCACAAATTGCTGCATGAATTGCAGCGTGAGGATGATTATATTGCCTCCCCCAAGGACTCCGGATACCGAGGTGTACATCTGGTTTTCCGTTACCAGACGAATAAGGAGGATAAGGCCGGGTACAATGGGCTGCGCATTGAAATGCAGCTGCGTACCCAGCTACAGCACACATGGGCTACCGCGGTGGAAACTTTTGAGGCTTTCATGGGCGAGAAGTTCAAATCCAGTCAGGGCGCACAGGAGTGGCTTGATTTCTTTGCCTTGGTGGCAAGTGCTTTCGCGCTCAAGGAAAAGCAGACTCCACTTCCCGCGCACAAGAATTTGACGAAGCAGGAACTTGCCCGCCGGATTAAGCAGCAGGCAAATGATTTGCAAGTGGGCCTCATGATGAAGAGTTTCTCGCTGGCTGCCAATAACCTGGCACCCAGCTACCGTCAGAAGGGCGGTCTGGCCCTGATGATTTTCGACAGTGTCACTAAGTCTGCCAATGTTACGGTTTACCCGAAAGATAAATACGAACAGGCATACGAAGCCTATGTCCGCGAAGAACAGCGCAGTAGCCAGGAAAGCACTCGCCAGGTTGTGCTGGTAAAGATGGATTCCATCCAGAAGCTGGAGAAGGCGTACCCCAACTACTTTGCCCGGCTCAAGGATTTCCAGACGGAGTTGAAACACATCTTCGCGTGGTGCTCGTAAGTTGCTTTTCTTTTAGCAAAGACGAGGCTCTGCTGATTATTTCTCTCATTTCCTGATTGACTGAGGCTCTGAGTATGTTATAATGTGCGTTCATAGGGGTATGAATAACCACCCCGGGTTAGAAACAGTGGACGACGATATCATTTGCACAGAGAAAATCATTGCTGACCGCAAGACCTTTTTCATTGACCTGAAGAGCAACGCCCGTGGGCGTGTGGTGCGCATCACCGAAAAGGTAAGCTCGAACCGTGACCGCATCATGGTTCCTGCAGAAATCCTGGACGATTTCATTGCCGCGCTGGAGGATATCCGCCGCGCCAATAACGAGCATTGATGCAGCTCTTGCCGCCGCTGCGGCAAAATTATAGTTTGTTAGTAGGATTGACAGACTTTTGTCTGGACAACAGGATTGTATTGTGCTTTAATCTTGGCGAGACTAGAGCACAGAGTCTGTAATTTTTCAATAACATTTAATGCACTGAATATGAGAAGAATCAAGGTTCTTAAATTGGGTTGGGAGTTTCCGCCGCTGATTAACGGTGGGCTCGGAGTGGCGTGCATGGGTATTTCGCGGGCACTTTCGCAGAAGGTGGATCTGAATGTGATTGTGCCGAAGGCTGCCCCTGATGCCAGGTATGATGGCTTTGAGCTGATGGGTGTGAACAACCTGAAGCACGAGCAGCTGGTGACGCAGGAGGCTGAGTACACCTACGAGAGCTTCTCCGTGGTGGGCAAGGCTCCTGTGAATCTGGATCCGTACGCCTGCGTGGAAGGGACGCCCGGAAATATCACCTTCACGAAGGAGGGCAAGCTGCTCTTCTCCCGTGTTCACGAGGCTGACCTTGAGCTGTTCACCGGCAAGGAGGACCTGTATGCCGGTGATCTGGCCCGCAAGGTGATTGAGTTCTCGAAAATCTGCGCGGTGATGGCACGCAAGTATGATTTCGATGTGGTACACGCGCACGACTGGATGACCTACCTGGCCGGTGTGGAGGTGAAGAAGGCCACAGGCAAGCCGCTGGTGGTGCATCTGCATGCCTCGCAGTTCGACCGCGCAGGTGCCGATGCCCGCGGCTGGATTTACGACATTGAGAAGTACGGCATGGAGCAGGCAGACGCCGTGATTCCCGTGTCCAAGTACACGGGCACGATTGCTGCCGGTCACTATGGCATTGACCCAGCTAAGATTTTCCCCGTGCACAATGGCGCTGACCCCGTGCATGTCTTCCACAGCAAGAAGAAGTTCCCCGAGAAGCTGGTGCTCTTCCTGGGCCGTCTCACGGCGCAGAAGGGGCCGGAGTTCTTCCTGGATATCGCCGCCAAGGTGCTGGAGCAGACCGACAATGTGCGCTTCGTGATGGCCGGTACGGGTGAGAAGCTGCGCCAGCTGATTGAGACGGGCGCTTTCCACGGCGTGGGCGACAAGTTCCACTTCACGGGCTTCCTGAACAAGCAGAAGGTGAACGAACTGCTCTCCATGACGGATGTGTACTGCATGCCGTCGGTTTCCGAGCCCTTCGGACTTTCCGCACTGGAGGCAGCCCAGTTCAACATTCCTGCCGTGATTTCGAAGCAGAGCGGCGTGGCCGAGGTGATGAAGGGCGCGCTGAAAGCTGACTTCTGGGATGTGAACATGATGGCCAAGCACATCGTGGACCTGGTAACGGATGACGAGCTGTATAAGAAGGTGGCCGAGCAGAGTGCTCAGGACATCAAGAACTCGAACTGGGAAACCGCAGCCGACAAGATGATACGGGTGTACCACCACGTGCTCGGCTGGTAATTCACGCATTAACTTTCTGATAAGGATATGAATATCACGCTCACTTTTCATGCGCACCAGCCGAACCGGTTGATACCGTATGATTTCTTCAAGATTGGCGAACATGCATTCTACGAGGACGACCTCCTCAACGGACGTGTGCTGAGCGCAGTGGCCGAGCGATGCTACCTGCCAGCCAATCGCATGATGAAGCAGCTCATCGAGCTTTCCGACGGCAAGTTCCGCTTTGCCCTCGCTATTTCCGGTGTGATTCTGGAGCAGGCCCGCTACCACCGCCCCGACCTCATTGCCTCCTTCCAGGAGCTGGCAGAGACGGGCTGTGTGGAGTTCCTGGCCATGCCGTACTACGCTTCGCTGGCTTCCCTGTACTCCACAGGCGAGTTCGCCGAGCAGGTGCAGGAGCACTGCGACCTGATTCAGGAGCTTTTCGGTCAGCGACCCACGGTGCTCTGGAACACGGGTATGCTGTACTCGAATGCCATCGCTGCCCAGGCCTACGATATGGGCTTCGAAGGCATCATGGCCGATGGTAATGGCCGCATGATGAGCAACCGCAACACGAATGACCTGCAGTGTGCCCCGCTCATCGATAAGACCAAGACCCTGCTGCGCCACCGCCACCTCTCGAACGACCTGGCCAACCGCCGCACCGACCCGAGCTGGAACGAATACCCGCTCTCGCCCTATACCTTTGTGGATTGGCTGAACGCCGAGCAGGGTCAGGTGGTGAATATCTCCATGGACTACGAGACGCTCGGCGAGCGCCAGCCTGATACCACAGGAGTGTTTGAGTTCTGGCGCACCATGATTACCGCCGCGCTGAATGCTGGCAACGAGTTCTACACCCCCGGTGAAGCGGTACGCGTGTTCCCGTCCACCGGCACACTGAACTGCCCGAATCCTGTGAGCTGCTCCACGTTCGGCACGACCACCCACTGGAACGGCAACGTGATGCAGCAGGAGGCCATCAAGAAGATTTACGATCTGGAATCTCCGGTGAAGGCCAGCGAGGACCGCGATATGATTCATGTGTGGCGCAAGCTGCAGAGCGCAGACCACTTCCACTACATGGAGAAGAGCAACGGGTTCGCCCCCTACCCCTCGCCGTATGATGCGTACATCTACTACATGAACGCCCTGGCCGACCTGCAGGTGCGAGTGAAACAGGAAGCAGAGCTGATTCACAAGGCACACAAGGTGACCATGGCCTGATTCCCATCAACCTCTCACAAAGCCCCTGCCCATCGGCAGGGGCGGTTTATTACGAGCATGAAAACCACATTGTGTCTGGCACTCGCGCTACTGGCTCAACCATTGCTGGCAGCTCCTCCCTTTGAGTGCTATTCCAACAACGTAGCCCCCTATACCGAACAGGCATGGGAGGCGGAAATTCCCTTGCTGCTGAACCGCGTGGAAACCACAGGCGATGCCAACCTGCGCTCCTCCTCCGGATTCACGGCACTGCAGGCTGCCTGCCGTGTGGGCAATGAAGCTCTGGTGAACAAACTTCTCGATATGGGGGCAGATGTGAACGCCCGCCCGAAGCATTGGCAGAAAATGGGGCCAATCGGCAGCTCGCCCCTGGGTATGCTCGTGGTTTTCATGGACGAAGAAAGTGCCGAGCGCCGTACCCGCATCGCAAAACGTCTGCTGGATAAAGGAGCAGACCCGGATGCCCCCGTTGTAAGGGCTTGGGGCAACAAACCAGCCTTTGAACCTCCTTTTTCTCGTCTGACGGGGCACGACTGGAACAATGCCATGCGTAAGCTCCTGCTCGAATACGGTGAACAGGATTTGAAAAAACGCACCATGGGCTGGAGAATTTCATGGATGTGGTGCTCCCGTGATACCGAATTGGTAAAAAAGCTGCTGCATGGTGGCGTGGATCCGAATGCGCATGTCGGAGAAAAGAGCATGACGCTGATGCACTTCCTGCTCAGGCACAATCCGAATCCTGAGCTTATCCGACTGGCGCTGGAAAAAGGCTTCGATGTCACTCGCAAGGTCGGCAGAAACGGACGCGTGGCCAGCTACCTTTTCAATTTACCGGTCAGGCCGTCCTGGAACTTCTCCGGCAGGTACAAGCCGACGCCGGAGGAGCTCGCAGCCATTGCAACCATGCTGATAGAAGCAGGTTCTCCTCTGGATGTACTCAACGGCGAAGGTAATTCGCTGCGCATCTATTACGGCAGCATCGACACCCCGGAAGCACGAGCCGTAGGTAAGGTGCTGCGGGAGCATGGCGCCAAACTTCACCCAGACGCCAGATGAATTTCAACTTCTGACCACGATGCAAATCTCTCCCATCCACGCCCTGCTCCTTGCTCTTACGTTTCCCGTTCTGGCAGCAGAACGCCTGCCGGATGCTGCGCGCAGGCAGATTGGGGTGACGGTGGATTATGACCCGAGCTATACAGCCATTCCCTACCCCGGCGGCGATGTGCCGATGGAGACGGGCGTATGCTCCGATGTGACGGTGCGCGCCCTGCGCGTGCTTGGGCTGGATTTGCAGAAAGAAATGCACGAGGATATCAGGCGTAACTTCTCTGCCTACCCGTGCCGAGGCATGTGGGGACAGCGCAAGCCGGACAGGAATATCGACCACCGCCGCGTGCCCAACCAGGAGGTATACTTCAAGCGGCGCGGCTGGGCAAAGCCCGTCACTAAGAATCCCGCAGACTACCTGCCCGGCGATATTGTGACCTGCCTGATTGGCGATAGCATCCCCCATGTGATGATTGTGAGCGACCGCAAATCAGAAGTCGGCACTCCGCTCTGCTTCCACAATATCGGCATGGGCACAGAAGAAGAGGACTGCCTGTTCGATTTCACCATCACCGGGCATTTCCGCCCCGTACTCAGGAAGTGATTAGCCATGAAGAACCTACTGAGTTTTCTGCTTCTCTTTGTAACAATCCCTCAGCTTATGGCCAGTGTGGATTACGCACTCGTCGTTAAAGAGAGGGATGGTAAATTCTACAATCATCCCGAAGCGAAGGGCTATGACTTCCGCGCATGTCTGGAGGACTTCGACCTGCTGCATGATGGTAAGGACTGCGAGGACTCTACCTTCGGCCCGAACATACGTCTGGTTGCGAAGATTGATGGAAAACCATACATTCTGGAAGTCGACGCGCAATATGGCGTATTTACCCTATATGCAGCCAAGCGTCAGCTGAAAGCTCCGAAGCTCGGAAGTAATTGGAGGGTTTCAAAGAAGATTCGGGAGTTCTTCCTCCCTGAGCTCTATGATTCCCTCCGCAAGGCCGGGCTGAATATCTACACCGGTGAGGAAATAAAGGCAATGACCAAGGAGGAGAGGATGAAAGTCATTTCCGGCAAAACCTCCCCCGTGAAGTGAAGCCATACGAGAGGAAGCGACAGCCCTCTCTCCGTATATGGGCTAGGCCGCCCTGTTTTTATGGATAAGTCCATCCCCGACAAATCGGGAATTGGCGAAGCGATGGCGAGCGGAATTTCAGAGCCCACGAAAGTGGGCGACATAATCGTAGCGAAGGCCGTCAGGCCCTCGTTCTCAACAAAAATAAGACCCGAGCCCGCGTCTGCGGGCGGCATAATGCGTGGCCAAGAGGAATATCTCGGCAATGCAAATGACCGTTAATTCAATACCGATATACATTGAAATCGATACGGTTTCGTATTGCGACTCTTTATGCCGCCCGTTGAAACGGGCTCCTATATTTCTTTGATGTAATCGAGGGGTTACGCACGCCCCGCCTCAGCGGGGCGGCTCCACCCCATCGCTACGATTATACCGCCCTTCGGGCTCAAAATTCCGCAGGCTGTGCCTGCTCGACAAACTCGGATTTCTCTCTGCTGCTAAATTATACAAATGAGTACACTTTCGCTGCCCTGATTTTACCTTGTCTCGCCGGGGCAATATGTTATAATGCCTGGAAATCTCTCCTTTTATGATACGAGCCTTGCTTTCTGTGCTGATATTGGCATTTGCTGCGCCTTTTCTCCATGGTGCGGAGCCAGCCGTGTACCCGCTGCCGCAGCGCATGAAACTGGGCAAGGAATACACCAGTGTAAAGGAGGTGGTCATCCGCAAGCGAAACAAGAAATCGCGCGGCAGCGGCTGGGAAAAACTTCCGAAGGTGAGTGGTGCGTACGCCATCACCATCACGCCGGGCAAGCTGAATGTGTATGCACAGGACGATACAGGCATCTTCTACGCCAAGCAGACCATCAGTCAGCTGCTGCAGGATGTGGACAATGCGCAGGATGCCCACCGCGACCCCTTCCCCGGCGAATCTCTGGAACAAGTGGCAAAGAAAGGACAGCTGCCGCTTGCCAGTATCTTCGACTGGCCGGATCTGCCCTACCGAGGCGTAGTCGAGGGATACTACGGCATCCCCTGGAGCAACAAGGCCCGCCTGGCCCAGCTGGAGTTCTACGGCCGAAACAAGCTCAACACCTACATCTACGCGCCCAAGGATGATCCCTACCACCACGGCGCAGGCTGCTACCAGCTCTACCCCGCCGATAAGGCCGCAGAGCTGAAAAAAGTGGTGGCCCACGCCCGCAAGAACCATGTACGCTTCTTCTGGGCCATTCACCCTGCCAACACGGTGAACTGGAACAATCAGGAGGGCAAGCCCCAGCTGGACAAGCTCTGTGCCAAGCTGCAGCAGCTCTATGACCTCGGCGTGCGCGACTTCGGTGTGTTCGTGGACGATTCTAACGGCGAAATCGGGCGTGCCGCCCGCCAGGTGCAGCTCTGTCGTTATATTCAGGAGCATTTCATCCGCAAGCACCCCGATGCGAATCAGGAAATGATTATGTGCCCCACTGGCTACAACCGCGGCTGGACCAACGAAGGATTCCTCACTGAGATGGGCAACGGACTGCCCAAGGACATCTTTATGATGTGGACGGGTAACACCGTGGTGCATGATATCCATCTGGACGGGCAGCGTTGGGTGAACCAGTTTCTCAAGTCTCCTACGTTTGTGTGGTGGAACTGGCCGTGCAATGATTTCCGCCGCGACCGCCTTTCCATGGGCCGCACCTACGGTCTGGGTACCGAGGAGGAAATGAAGAAGCAGATGAGCGGATTTGTGGCCAACCCCATGGAGCATGCCGAGGCCAACAAAGTGGGCCTTTTCGGGGTGGCAGATTACACCTGGAATATCACTAGATTCGATTCCACCGCCAGCTGGAAGGCCGGTATCGCCAGGCTCTATCCCGAATACAAGGAAGAGATGCAGCTCTTCTGCGACCACAACAGCTACCTGCTGCCCAATGTGCATGGTTACTATCGCGAAGAATCCGCTGAGCTGGCACCGCAGATTACCGCGCTGCGCCAGCAGGTGGAGCAAGGCTCCCCCGACGAAGATGCGCTGCAGGACATGCGCAAGATATTCAGAAACATACGCAAGGCTGGCAAGAAACTCAGCAAGGCAGATGGTTCTGCCTCAGCCATTTCCAAGGAGATTCAGCCTTGGTTAAAGCAGTTTGAAATGCTGGGTGACGCGGGCGACAGATTGCTGGATTCCTGCTCCGCCAAGGAAAAGAATCCGCTGCTCGCTTTCCTGAAGGCCACCAACTCACTGGCAGACATGAAGAAAACCATGCGCCCCCAGTGGAACGGCAAGGGCGTGACTCAGGTTCAGGGCGTAACCGTGGCCACCGAGCATATCATGCCGCTCATTGAAGCGGTGCTCCGTAAGCAGAATGAGAAGCTGTATCAGGAAATTGCCAAAGGAAAGGCTGGTAAGTCTGCCTCAGTACACCCCACCGCAACTAGCGGCATCAACGGCGTGAATCTGACGGTGAATGATACGGGCAGCGAAATAGGCTTGAACCGCATCATGGAGTTCCACAATCTGCCCGCCGGCGGCAGCATCGAGCTTAATGTGCCTGCCGGCGTAACCGCACGGGAAATCATCATTGACCTCGAGAACCAGGGCATCGGCAGCTGGGGGCGTGTCGAAGTGCAGGAAATCTCCGGCCGGAAATCCCGCCCGAAGCCCGCGCAGAATGGCACATCCCTGCGTATTGGTGGCAATGCCTTCAAATCCGGCGTACGCAAGCTTGTGTTCACCAATACCTCGCGGACAGAGCAGCAGATTAAGATTAAGGATTTCAAACTGGTGTTGCCTCCGCCCGGCGAGTGGGTCGATGCCCGATGGCTGACAGACGCAGATATCTCCACCTCTGTAGATTGCAGCCACAATGTCCGTGTCCGAATCGGAGTTCCCTCCTCCTCCCACAGGCAGGTCATCCTGGTGGGCACAGCCGAGGCGGAAGTCTCTTCCGGCAAGGCTACGAAAACAGGCGGTGGCTTACATTACTACAGCATCCCCAAAGGAACGAAAAGTATTGAAATTTCTGTCAGGAAACAGCCGGGATCCCGCCTGAATGAAGTAATTTTCCTGTAAAATTACTATATTTTTACCGATTTAACACAATTCGCTTGAATTTGGTAGGATTTATGTTAAATTTCAGGCATGAGGATTCTTGCACATATCATGCTGGCATGCACAATTGCGTCCATCTCCACAAGTGAGTCAACAGGTGCAGAAGCCTGGGCATACGGAGTCACGCGTGACTCCGGCTGGTATGACTACAACAAGGCCGTGGTAAACGATGGCTACATGGCCGATACAGCCATGTGCTGGGCGGCATCCTCCAGCAATGTGATAGCCTGGTGGCAGGGGCATAATGCTTCCAGCCTCACGTCCACCATTCCCCAGGGAGAACAGATATGGACCACATTCCGCGCTGTTTTCATGAATGTAGGCAGTAACGCCAGCCACGCCTACCAATGGTGGATGAAAGGAACTGGCGTCCTCTCGCTGGATTCGGAGTACAATCGATTAGACGATGGGGGTAAGGCGCAGTATTTTGATTTTAATATCATAGAAAACAAAGACAAGGACTATGCAAATGAGCTGAATCTTCCTACCACCTTGTGGGTGCTTGCTCAGGGTGGTTTTCACCTCAGCTATGACGCCAACTACATCATCGCATGGGATTCCAGCGACCCGTATGCCTATTCAAACGCCATCGTCAATGCCTTGAATGATGGTTATGCACTCACTCTGTCTGTTCGCAATGAACAACTAGCCCACGCCTACACCCTCTGGGGCGTGGAATATTCAGAAACAGAAAAAGGCTATCTCCTCACCAAAGCATGGATTACTAATTCGGACGACGAAACTTATCAACTGGTAGAAAAAAAGCTGATGCATTCCGATAAGGCGGAAGGCGGCGGTATTGCCTTTGACGAAAATTTCGGCGCCAAGCTCTCAACTGTAGCCGGACTTAAAACTGAGGTCATCACACAGTCCGTCCCCGAGCCTGCTGCGATTACTTTAAGTCTTCTCTCTTTAGTGGCGCTTACCACGCGTCGGAGGAGGTAAAGAAAGATATCATATTTATTTTCACTCTGCGGCCGGAATTGTTGGCGACAACATTTCCGGCCGTTGGCATGTTTTGTGCCTGACAAACATGAGCGCTTCGTGTATAATGCGCGCACGCGCTATGGCTTTCACTCACTTACACGTTCACACGGAATATTCGCTGCTCGATGGCATGATCCACACGAAGGATCTGATTAAGAAATGCGTGGAGCTCGGGATGAATTCTGTGGCCATTACTGACCACGGCAACGTATTCGCCGCGATTGAGTTCATGGTGAACGTGAAGAAGCACAACAAGGGGGTGCTGGAGTGGAACAAGGAACACCCGGATGAAAAGAAACCTGTGTTCAAGCCGATTCTGGGCTGTGAGGTATATGTATCCCCCACCCCGCTGGACGTGAAGAAGCAGATTCCCGGGCGCAACAAGTACTGTCACCTGGTACTGCTGTGCGAAAACAACATCGGCTGGGAAAACCTCATCAAGATTGTCTCCCGCGGCCACCTGGACGGCTTCTACTACAAACCGCGTATCGACTATGACACCCTGCGTGAGTTCAGCAAGGGCCTTATCTGCCTCACAGGCTGTATCTCCGGCCCCATGCAGGAATGGCTGCTGCGCGACGAGCCGGAAAAGGCCGAGGAAGTGCTTCTCGACCTGGTCGATATCTTCGGCAAGGACAATGTGTTTGTGGAGCTGCAGGACCACGAGCTGGAGGAAGAGCGCCGCACCACCCCCGAGCTGGTACGCATTGCCCGCAAGAACAATGTGCCGCTGGTGGTGACAAACGATGCACACTTCCTGAATGCTGATGACCACGATGCGCACGACATCCTCATCTGCGTGGGCACAGGTAACAAGCGCATGGATTCCAAACGCATGCGCTACCCGAAGAGCGTATACTTCAAGAGCGAGGAAGAAATGCGCCAGCTCTTCCCCGAATATCCGGATGCCTACGAGAACACGAATGTCATCGCCGAGCGCTGCAACACCTCCATCAAGCTGGACTCCACCTCCACCGAGCGATACCCCGAGTTCGCCCCCGAGGACGGCTCCACCCGCGAGGAATACCTGCGCAAAATCTGCTTCAAAGGATTGGAGGAACGCTACGGCAAGGAACGAGCCGAGAATGACCAGGAGCTGCGCGCCCGCCTGGACTATGAGCTGGGCATCATCAACCAGCTGCGCTTCCCAAGCTACTTCCTCATCACTGCTGACTTCATCAACTGGGCCAAGGACCACGATATTCCCGTGGGCCCCGGTCGTGGTTCGGCCGCCGGTTCGCTGGTGGCCTATGTGATGAAAATCACGAACATCGACCCCTACGCCTTCAACCTGATTTTCGAACGCTTCCTGAACCCGGAACGTGTGAGCCCGCCGGATATCGATATCGACTTCTGCCAGACTCGCCGCCCGGAGGTGATTGACTATGTGCGCCACAAGTACGGTGAACGAGCTGTGACCCACATCATCACTTATGGCACCATGGGCGCCAAGTCGGTAATCAAGGACGTGGCCCGTGTGCTGGACATGAGCTACGGCGACAGCGACAAGATTGCCAAGCTCATTGAAAGCGGCCCCGGTGTGACGCTGGATAAGAGCTATGCAGCCAGTGAAGACCTGCGCAACCTGGTGGAACAGGATGACACCTACCGCGAAATCTGGAACTACGCCAAGAAGCTGGAAGGCACCGTGCGCAACGTGGGCATGCACGCCGCCGGTGTGGTGATTGGTGACCGCCCGCTGGATGAATATGTGGCGCTCACCCGCGACGACCTGAGCAACCCTCACGGAGAAGTGGTGGCCCAGTGCGATATGGGCGCCATTTACAACGCCGGCTTGCTGAAGATGGACTTCCTGGGTCTCAAGACTCTGACCGTAATGAAGGATGCGGAGACCTATGTGCGCTGGCGCGTGCCGGATTTCCGCTATGATGCCGTTGACATCGCAGACAAAGCCACATACGAACTGCTGAACCGAGGCGACACGATGGGCGTGTTCCAGCTTGAATCGGGCGGCATGGTGGACACCTGCCGACGCTACGGCATCGACAACATCGAAGATATCATCGCCTTGCTCGCCCTCTACCGCCCCGGCGCCATGCAGTTCATGGACGACATGATTGCCGTGAAGAAGGGCCTGAAGCAGGCTGAATACGAGCACCCGCTGCTGGAGACGGTATCGGGCCTGACCTACGGCGTGATGATTTACCAGGAGCAGGTGCAGGCCGCTGCCAAGCTGCTGGCGGGCTACACGCTGGGTGGTGCCGACCTTCTGCGCCGCGCCATGGGTCACAAGGACATGCAGGAAATGGCCGAGCAGCGCCGCCGATTCGTGAAGGGCTGCTGGGATGTGAACCAGATTGACGAAAAGACGGCCAACGCCATTTTCGACAAGATTCAGAAATTCGCAGGCTACGGTTTCAACAAGTCCCACTCTGCCTGTTACGGCCACATTTCCTACTGGACCGCCTACCTGAAGGCGCACTACCCGGTGGAATTCCTCTGTGGCCTGATGACCAACGAAGCCACCAACGAAAAGATTGGTGTGTTCATTCAGGAAGCTATCCGCATGGGTATCGAGGTGCTCGGCCCCTGCGTGAACCACAGTGAGGTGAAGTTCCAGCCTGAGACCATGCCGAACGGCAAGCTGGCTGTGCGCTTCGGTCTCGCCTCGGTGAAGAGCATGAGCTCGGAAACCGTGCGCGTGATTGTGGAGGAACGCAAGAAGAACGGCCCGTACAAGAGTCTGGAGGATTTCTGCTACCGTATCCCCCCGCAGAACGTGCGCCGCAACCAGATTGAAGTGCTGGTGCAGTGCGGAGCCTTCGACTGGATGCATGTGAGCCGCGCCCAGATGTTCGACAGCATCGAACAGTGCATCAACGGCGCCAGCAGCGTACACAAAGACGCCGAAGCCGGCCAGATGGCGCTCTTCGACATGATGGAGACAACCTCTGCCCCGGTGGAGACGGCCAGCCAGCAGGAGTGGCCGAAGGAAAAGCGTCTGGATGACGAGAAGTTCCTCACAGGCGCCTACTTCACTGGCAACCCGCTGGACAGCATGCGAGGCATCATCGATGCACCCAAGTTCGTACCTATAGGTACCCTGCCCGACCTCACGGCAGAGGAAATCCGTGGCGCCCGCGATATGGCAGGCATGCTGCGCGCGGTCACCATCAAGGTGAGCAAGAGTGGTCAGAAGTTCGCCATCATCACAGTGGAAGACTTCACCGGCAGCACCGAGGCCCTGCTCTGGGGAGATTCATACACCAAGGCTGCCGAGCAGGAAGGACTGCTTACCGCTGGCAACTTCGTACAGTTCCGCGCACGCATCTCGGAAGATGAGAAAACAGGCGGTAAGAAGGTATCGGCTAATGGCGTGGAGCAGATTGGCGGCAGCGGCAACCGTCGCCGCGCCGGCAAACCCAAGTTCTACGAGATTACGCTGAACACCGCACGCCACAATGCCGAAGACCTCGCGCTCATCAAGTCCACGCTGCAGAAGTACCCGGGCAAGATGCCGGTGCATATCACCTTCCGCAACTCTCTGGGCAACCGAGTAAGCATCGAACTGGGTGAGCGCTACTGCGTATCCCCCACGGCGAAACTGGATGAAGAACTCTCGCTTTACTCGTAAATGAAGGCATCGTGGCGCATGTGGGCCGTTGTGGCCACTCTGAGTCTGGTTGCTGGTGGAGCCGCCAGCTACTATCGCCAACACCAGCAACCCGAGGTATCCGTTGAAACGGAGGCCAAGCCGGTAGAACTGAGCACGGATGCGTTCAGCCTGCGGCTTTTTCACCATGCTCTCAGCAGCAAAGCCAGTGGTAATATCTTAGTTGCACCCCGTACATTGGGGCGCGCACTTCTCGCTCTGCAGGACATCGCGGGTGGCAAAACACTCGAGGAACTGCAGGTGCTACAACTGAGCACGGAAAGCCACCTCCGCAACAGCGAGCCCGACAGCGCAGCACTGCTCGGCAAGGATTTCAGCTTACCCAAAGGCGAGCAAGCCGCACAGGTAATGACTCTGCCGTTTTCAGAGAATGTGCCGATGGCGCTGGGGCTTTTCAATGGCATGCTCGCACCTGTCATGGGCAACCCTGATGCGCAGCTCGCAGACAGTAATATGGTGACCAGCCGCACGCGATTACTGGCAGGCTGCGTGGCGCGTTTCCAGGCAGATTGGGACATTCCGTTTCATAGTGCTGATACCCGCACAGCGGATTTCGACAGTGCATCCGGCGGCATGCCTCACTTCAGCCAGATGCGGAGCCGCGGGCTTTACCAAGTGGCAGAAGCAGCTGATGGCAGTTGGAAAGCAGTGGCCCTGCCTATGAAGGGAACAAACATCAGCCACATTCCTCTGGTATACATCGGAATCCTCCCCAGTGGCTCTGCCCGTGAGTTTGCAGCAGCTCTCACACCGGAAATACTTACAGAGATTCGTCGTGCCTTATCCACCGCTGAGCCTCAGGACACTCTGGTGGAACTGCCACGACTCGAGCTCCAGGTGCCTCCGTACGATTCGCGTGACAACCTGCGCCGCCTTGGACTCAAGGCCTTGTTTGATTCCGAAACAGCAGATTTCAGCGGGCTCACACCCGAAAAGATTCACCTGGGAGCACTTGTACAGAGCCTTGAAGTTATCCTGACAGAAAGCAAAACGCAAGCAGCTCAGAATCCTGAACTGGACTATGCAGCAAAATGCATCAGCTTTAATCGCCCCTATATCTGGCTGATTGCTGATTTGAAAACTCCCACCCCCATCGAGTTCATGGGGCTGGTGGAAGAAATGTAAGCCTTACAATCAGTACAAAAAAGAAGCTCCCGCAGAATAGCGGGAGCTTCTTTATGCATTAGCTTTTCGCGCGGCCTTACGGCATGGGGAAGCTCTTGTTGAAAGCGGAAACCTCAGCGCGGAGATCATCGTAAGCGCCGGGGGTCTCGCACACCTTCTGGGCTGCAAGGATGGCAAGGCAGCGGCCGATGTACTCGGCAACCTTGCGCACGTCGTCCTCCTTCATACCACGGGTGGTCACAGCGGGGGTACCGATGCGGATGCCGCTGGGCTTGAAGGTGGTGCCCTTGTCGTAGGGGATGGCGTTCTTGTTCACGGTGATACCCACCTTATCGAGGGCAACCTGTGCTTCGGCGCCATTCAGGCCCTTGGAACTGAGGTCTACCAGGAAGCAGTGGTTGTCGGTGCCACCGGCCACGATGCGGAAGCCGAGCTGGCTGAGCTTGTCAGCCATAGCCTTGGCATTCTTCACAATCTGCTGGGCATATTCACGGAACTCGGGCTTGAGAGCCTCGCCAAGGCAGGCAGCCTTGGCAGCAATCACGTGCATGAGCGGACCACCCTGCAGGCCGGGGAACGTGGCGCTGTCGAGCTTCTTGGCCCACTGCTCCTTGCACATCACCAGACCGCCACGCGGACCACGAAGGCTCTTGTGGGTGGTGGTGGACACGAAGTCGGCGTAGGGAATGGGGGACGGATGCACACCGGCGGCCACCAGACCGGCGATGTGGGCCATGTCCACGAACATGATGGCGCCTACCTCATCACAAATCTTGCGGATGCGGGCGAAATCGATGGTGCGGGAATAGGCGGAAGCGCCGGCAAGAATGAGGGCAGGCTTCACTTCCTTTGCCTTGGCCTCGAGGGCGTCATAGTCAATCATCTCCGTCTCGGGGCTCACACCATAGTGCTCCACCTTGTAGGTCTTACCGGAGAAGTTGGCGAAGAAGCCGTGGGAAAGGTGACCACCGCAGGCGAGGTCCATGGTGAGGATAGTATCGCCGGGGTTGATGCAGGCGTGGTACACGGTCTGGTTGGCAGAGGAACCGGAGTGAGCCTGGACGTTCACAGCGTCGCAACCGAAGAGAGCCTTGGCGCGGTCGATGGCCAGCTGCTCCACCTTGTCCACCACTTCGCAGCCGCCGTACCAACGCTTGGCGGGGTACCCCTCGGCATACTTGTTGGTGAGGCAGGAACCCTGCGCCTCCATAACAGCAGGAGAGGTAAAGTTCTCGGAAGCAATCAGCTCGATATTGTTGTTCTGGCGCTGGCGCTCTTCCTCGATGTAGGCAGCAAGCTCGGGATCGCTCTCAGACAGGGGAGAACCGGAACCCTTGATAAGGCGGCCGATGTGGCGGCCACCGTCGAACTCGGCATCGAGCCAGATGCGAAGCACTTCCTCCATAGCCTCGGGAGAAAGGAAGGCGGAAGCCATGCACAGCACGTTGGAGTTGTTGTGGTGGCGGGCAAAAGCAGCTTCCTGCGGGGTACGGGCCAGCGTAGCGCGCACGCCCTTCCAGCGGTTGGCGGCAATGCTCATACCGAGGCCGGAGAAGCAGATAAGCATACCACGGTCAGCACGACCATCCACCACGCGCTTGCACACCTTGTTGGCGTATTCGGCATAGTTGCAGGATTCCTTGGTGGCGGGACCTACGTCCTCTACCTGGTAACCCCAGCCGGTCAGGATCTCGATGGCGGCTTCCTTCAAATCCACACCCTTGTGGTCTGAACCGATGACGATGCGAAGTTCCGTATTCATGAATTATGGGGGAAAAACGTACGGGCGTGATTCTAGCATACACGAGCCCATGAGGCAAGCGTTATTTTTCCAGCTGTCAGAGCTTATACCAGCGCTATCAGAGATATGAGTATCGTGAACAGCAAGGGTACAAGAACCGCTGAAAATACACTACGCCACAAGTGGTATTTAAGCAACTTGAGGCTGACCAACAAGGGAGCAAACAGAAACAGGATCAAGAATCCCTGCTGCACTGCGCTTGTCCAGCTTGTGTATTCTCCGCAGATAAGAACAGAGCATGGCGCTACCGCGAGGATGAGAGCGATACAGATGAAACAGCTGATACTACTGAGCACGATAGCCAGAACAAGCTTAAGCAAGCTTGCAGGAGAGCCGATACCGGCCAACACATAACTCAATGCTGCAGCCACACCATAGACAAAGGGATATCCGATGCAGAACAGAAGCGACGTCGGGTAAGATAATATGCTGTCAGACATGTCATCGGCTGATTCAAACGAGCGGCAAATCGGCAATCTTTGCCTGAGTGAGCTGGTCGTGCAGTTCTACCCCCGCCTCCAGGATGGGGCTCCCCATGCAATCCACCAGGCGGCACGCAGCCTTGCCCACGCAGGCAGACTCGTACCTCGCAATCCACTCCTGGGATTCAGGGGAATGAATGGATTCCGAATCAACAGGGCGAGGGAATCGTGTAATCCCAACTCTGTATGGCTTAGGAGTCAGCCTCGCCCGCCAGCACTGCTGTCGCTCACACATGGCGACATAGAGAGGGTCGGCGTGCAGTGCCGCAAAGAGCTGTTTCATCCGGGGTGATGAGGGTGCAAGGTCATTCCCCGTAAGCATGATGCGCCAGCCATTGTGAGTGCGGTACACGCGTGCACCGAGGCTGGAATCCTGCTCGCAAAGGCTACGGACAATGCCAAGCAGCTTATCCTCCGGCGAGAGCTTGTTGCCAAACCAACCGCGCACCGTCTCGCCAAACGAAAGAGGAACATCATCTACATCGACAAAACAGAGGGATGTACTGTTGAGCACCTGCACGCCATATCGGTTGCGGGTAATGACGAGGTCCTCACTCAACTGCCGTACTACGGGCTCAAGCAATAACACTGAGTATTCATCCTCACCTATCTCATCCAACGCACGCAGTTTCGCTCGGTAGTCATCAAAATTTCCTCCGGGCATACGCAGGAACTCAGCACGCAGACCGCGGCGGGCTTCAAGTCGCTCGCGGGCTTCTTCCATGGATGTAAACGATATGCCTCGTAAACGCCACATCTGGCCATCAATACCTTTGCTGCGCTCAGTTGTCCAGAATGGAGGAATTTTCATTTCTGTATCTTATAGAATGGAATGTCTTGCGTCAAGCAGATTCCACAGTCAATCTCCAGCCTTGAGTGCACGGCGGAACTATGTTAGAATCCACGCATGATTAGTGAGAAGCCTGTGGTGCAGGAACTGGTGGCGCTGATGCTGGCGCATGGGGTAACAAGAGCTGTGCTTTGCCCCGGAAGCCGCAACTCTCCCATCGTGGCCACGCTGGCCGCCTGTGCAGACGTGGAATGCCGCAGCGTGACCGATGAACGCAGCGCAGGATTTGTTGCTCTTGGCTGGGCGCAGCAGGCACAGGCGCCTGTGGCGGTGGTGGTTACCTCCGGCAGCGCTGTGCTGAATGTGCATCCTGCTGTAGCAGAGGCATACTATCGCAAAACTCCTCTGCTAGTCATTTCTGCAGACCGCCCTGCTTCATGGATTGGCCAGAACGATGGCCAGACCCTGCCCCAACCCGGAGTTTTCGGTTCACTTGTGCGCTTTTCCGCACAAGTGCCGGAGGAGGACGCCTGGCACGCCAACCGAATCATCAACGAGGCATTGCTGGAACTGAGCCATCGCGGAGGCGGCCCGGTGCACCTGAACATCCCCCTTACCGAGCCGTTTTTCGGCATGGTAGAAGAAACACTGCCCGTGGTGCGAGTCATTAAGCGCACTGAAGCAGCCCGCATGAATGCCGATGAGGAAGAAGCACTGCTGGAGGAAGCCTCTGCGCTGCCACGCAGGCTGATTCTGCTTGGCCAGCAATCCGCCCCTTCCCTCATGCTCGCTAAGCTGGCGGCGGATAAGCAATTTGCCGTGGTGGGTGAACACATTGCCAACGCTCCCTTTGCCGACTGCAACCGCCCAGATGTCCTGCTGGGCAATAATCCGGATGCAGCCAGGAGTCCCGATTTGCTCATTACCTGCGGCGGTGATGTCATCTCGAAACGGCTGAAAAAGCTTCTGCGCAGCAATCCACCCAAGGCTCACTGGCACATCTCTGCCGATGGCGAAGTGGTGGACAGCTTCTGTGCGCTTACCCGGGTACTGGAAGGCGACCCGGAGGAATTCTGGGATTTGCTGGCAGCTTTCGCCGAAGAAGGAGACGATACCTACCGCACACGCTGGCAGACTGAACCGGCCTCATTTCAGGAGGATGAATTCTGCGGCATGAAGTTCGTGGGAGAGCTGATGAAGAATCTGCCCGCCGGCAGCGTGCTGCACCTGGGCAACAGCTCAGCCGTGCGCTACGCCCAGCTTTTCCCCATGCCCCAGGGGATACAGGTGGAATGCAACCGTGGAGTCAACGGTATTGAAGGCAGTGTGTCTGCCGCCGCCGGACATGCCATGGCAACACCGGATAAGCTCCATTTCCTTATCATCGGCGATTTAAGCGTATTTTACGATTTAAACGGTCTGCTCATGGCTCAGCAATGTCCCAATCTGAGAATTCTTTTACTGAACAACCAGGAAGGCGGCATCTTTGGCACCCTGCCCGGCATGCCGGATTGCCCCCAGATACGGGCGCCGCATGGCGAGAGCATCATGGGCTGGTGCGGGTGCAATTTCCGCTGCAGGCAGGTGCTCATTGAATTCCACTGGGAAGAAGCACTGAAAGTACTGCTTTCTACAGAGCCCGAACCGGTACTGGTAGAGCTTTTCACCGAAACGAGGCAGGATGCCGCCATTTTGAAAAACTTTTACACGAATATCTGACTATGAAACGCGAGTGGACTACAATCAAGGAATATGAGGATATTATCTTCGATAAGTACAACGGCATTGCCCGTATCACCATCAACCGCGAGCGCTACCGGAACGCCTTCACCCCGCTGACTACGGCAGAAATGAGCGATGCGCTGCGCCTCTGCCGCGAGATGCAGGACATCTCGGTAGTGGTGCTCACCGGTGCGGGTGACACGGCATTCTGCGCCGGCGGCGACATGAATGTGAAAGGCCGCGGTGGCTATGTGGACACGGAGGGCATTCCGCGTCTCTCGGTGCTGGATGTGCAGAAGCAGATTCGCTCTCTGCCCAAGCCTGTGATTGCTGCGGTGAATGGCTTTGCCATCGGCGGTGGTCATGTGCTGCACGTGGTCTGTGACCTCTCCATTGCCTCAGAGAACGCCATTTTCGGCCAGACTGGTCCCCGCGTCGGCAGCTTCGATGCCGGCTTTGGCTCCTCGTACATGGCCCGCTGCATCGGCCAGAAGAAGACGCGCGAAATCTGGTTCCTCTGCCGCAAGTACAATGCACAGGAGGCGCTGGAAATGGGACTGGTGAACAAGGTAGTACCGCTGGAGCAGCTCGAGGACGAGTATGTGCAGTGGGCTGAAGAAATGATGCAGCACTCGCCCATCGCGCTGCGCCTCATCAAGGCCGGGCTCAACGCTGAACTCGACGGCCAGGCCGGTATTCAGGAACTGGCGGGTGATGCCACCATGCTCTTCTACATGTGCGACGAAGCACACGAAGGCTCTCAGGCATTCCTTGAGAAACGCAAGCCTGATTACTCCAAGTATCCGAAACTGCCCTGATGCAGCTTATCGATGCAGCACCGCTGAGGCATTTTCCACAGCCGCTTAAGCTGCGGTGGCAGCGGCGTGTGCTGCATTTCAAACGTCCGGCAGCCACATCCCGGGGCTCTCTGACAGAGCGTACTACCTATATCATCGAAGCAGAAACGCCCGCTGGTATCGGCTGTGGAGAATGCTGCATCATGCCCGGGCTTCTTCCGGAAATACAGGAAGAAGAGCTGGACGCGTGGTGCAGGCTGGTGGAGCTACACCAAGGGCTACCTGAAAAAAACTTACCTTCCCCGATACAATTCGGGCTGGAGTGCGCTTTGCAGGCTGCGATGAATCCCGGAAGCCCCCGCTGGAATACCCCTTTTGCACGAAGGGAATGCGGAATTCCGATTCATCACCTCATCTGGATGAACAACTGCGAAAACATGCTCGCAGCCATGCAGGATGGAGTGAGCCGGGGGTTCACCTGCCTGAAGATGAAGGTGGGCGCCCTGCCCTTTGAGCAGGAGCTGGAGATGCTTCACGAAGCACACAGGGCTTTTCCCTCTGTGGAATTGAGAGTAGATGCCAATGGTGCTTTTTCTTCTACACACGCTTTAACAAAGCTTGAGGCTCTCTCAGCAGCTGGTGTAAGTTTCATTGAACAACCTATCCGTCCGCACCAATGGACAGACATGGCAGAATTATGCCACCAATCCCCCCTGCCCATTGCGCTGGATGAAGAGCTGATTAACGCGCCGATTTCAGAGCTGCTGGATACTGTACATCCTCAGGCGGTCGTGCTGAAGCCCTCACTACACGGTGGACTGCTGAAAGCCCAGGAATGGGCACAACAAGCAGAAGAACGAGGCATTCGATGGTGGGTGAATTCTGCACTTGAAAGCAACATCGGACTCACCGCGTTAGCTGAGTGGTGTGCCTATGCAGCCCCTGGGCAGATGCAGGCACTCGGCACGGGAAAATTGTTTACAGATGACACCTCCGGGGCGGTAGAGTTGGTAGGCAATAACCTGAAAATGCTGTAAAACTGATAGAATACTTGAACAAATCACGTATTATTTGCGTCAACAAGTGTAATCATGAGCAAATTCATCACCTTCAGTTCGGTCATGGCTCTGGCCATGAGCTCGCCCATGTTGCTGGCAAATGTTCCCACGCTGCGCGCTATGCCCACCAATCTGGTCACCGCTCAGGCTCGTGGTAATTGCGATCTGATGGCATCAAACACGGTGCGCGCCTCCTTTGTGGGGCTGCGTGACCTTGCCGTGCAGCGCATTGACCAGGATGAACCCACCACCGTGCAAGTTGGCGTGTTCCAGGTAATTGACAGCCTGGCCTACCGTCGCTACAACCGTATCGGTGATGGTCAGCTCACCCCCGGCATGCAGTTCACCATCGGCATGAACAAGGAGCTGCCCGGCCAGCCGGCTGAAAACGTGGATACTATCGCAGCGCTGCAGCCCGGCGAAGAAGTGGTGATGCGCGTTGACCACCTTTACCTTATCACCGGTCAGGAGGGTGAATCCCTGCGCGTGTGCGCCCGGCTTGCCCGCCGCAATCCTAATCCTGCACCCGTGCAGCCTGCTGCAGCCCCAGCTCCGCTGCCCATCCCCGGTGCACAGCAGGCAGTTCCCGGCAATGGCATGATGCACATGACCAGCCGTAGCTTCTCCTTCTCGTCCGATTCCAACGGCCAGATGCAGACAGTGCAGACCAGCCGCGTATATGACCCGAACACGGGCGAAATCAAGACCCGTATGATGATTAACGGGGTGGAGGTTGACCCTGTGACCCGCCAGCCTCTTGCACTTGCCACGCCTCAGCCGACACCCGCTCCGGTCGATGCCGAACAGGCTCAGCAGGAAGCTGAGGAGGACGAAGAGAACGATACCATCGTAGAGCACAACAACAATCCCGTGGTGCAACCTGGAGATGACCCCGTGCTCACCCCGGAAATCACGCCTTCTGCAGAGCCTTCACCTGCCACCAATGAGGGGCAGATGAATGCAGCCGACAGCTTCTGATAACAGAGTCGGAAATATTTGACAAACGCGCCACCTGGTTTTTCGGGTGGCGCGTTTTTACATTGCGAGGTAGCGGGAGCTGTGTTACACTGCTGCTGCATGGTAGAAGAAACTTCAGGAGTACCATTTTTTGCTGAAGGTGTGGCTGCAGGCTTCCCCTCGCCTGCGACTGGCGAACTGAATGGCACCTTGGATTTGAACCAGCTCTGTGTGCGGCATCCTGCCGCCACTTATTTTGTACGGGCTCGCGGCGACAGCATGACGGGAGCAGGCATAGACGATGGCGATGTGCTGGTCGTAGACCGCAGCACGACTGTAACCAACGGGGCTATCATCATAGCCTCCATACATGGAGAGTTCACCGTAAAGAGACTGGATAAGCGAGGCGAGAAAGTGCGCTTGCTGCCGGAAAATCCTGCCTTCAAACCGATTGAAATCACGCCAGGGTGCGGGGCCGAGTTTTTCGGTGTGGTCACCTTCGTCATCAAGGACATGAAGGTACGCTGAATAATGAAAATCACCAGCAGCCGAAGCTGCTGGTGACTTGAAAAAGTCCTAATTGTCAGGATAGTGAGCTTTATTCTTCGCCCAGATCGTCTGTGGCGTCGAACTCGTCCGATTCGGCATCAAAATCAGCCTCCTCGTACTTCTTGAACTTCTTGACACGCTGGTTGGCAGGGAGCGGAGCCAGCACCATGGTAACCGTGTTACCGGCAAGCTTGGCAGGCTGGTCTACCTGGCCCATGGTCTTCATATCTTCCACCACTTTAGCCATCACATCCAGACCAAGCTCACGGTGAGCATTTTCGCGGTTGCGGAAACGAAGCTGGAAACGCACCTTATGGCCATGGTCAAGGAACTGCTCGGTACGAGCCATCTTGACGTTGTAGTCATTCACGTCGGTACCCACGCGAAGTTTGACTTCCTTCATCTTGGTCACCTTCGACTTGTTGTTCTTCTGCAGCTTAGCCTGCATATACTTGAACTTGCCGTAGTCGATGAGACGACAGACAGGCGGGTCTGCATTGGGGGCGACTTCTACGAGGTCGAGACCGATTTCCTTGGCCTTGGCGAGGGCATCTCGGGTGGCCATGACGCCGAGCTGGTCACCCTTGGCGGTGACTACTCGTACCTTGGGAGCGCGGATGCGGTCGTTGACGCGAATCTGCGGTGCATTATTGGAGCCTTTATCGCGGTTAGGGCGATTGGCCGGCTTATTGGGTTTCTGGGGGGCTGCCACTTGTGTGTGTTCTTGGTTAGTCCTGGGGTCTACCGTCAGGCGGGATGGCTCACGGTCCATTCCCTGCCTGCCGGTGGAGAGAATTGTTTTACTTCTGTTCCTTTACTTCGGGTTCGAATTCAGGGCGGATCAGGCGCTGGCTGATTTCCTTCTCCAGAGCGGAGATGAACTCATCCACGCCCATGGTGCCGACTACATCGAGCTCGCGATGACGCACGGAAACCTTGCCTTCCTCGGCTTCGCGCTGGCCAACTACGAGCATGTAGGGCACGCGGTCGAGACGAGCGTTGCGAATCTTGGCGCCAATCTTATCAGGAGCATCATCGAGCTTCACACGCACGAACTTAGAAGCAAGCTTGGCGCGAAGCTCCTCTGCGAAATCAGCCACCTTCTCGGAGATGGGCAGCACGCGCACCTGCTCAGGAGCAAGCCAGGTCGGGAACTTGCCACCGAAGTGCTCGATAAGCAGGCCAGTGAAACGCTCCATGGAGCCGAAAGGTGCACGGTGAATCATAACGGGGCGGTGAGGCTTGTTGTCTGCACCTGTGTAGGTGAGGTCAAAGCGCTCAGGCAGGTTGTAGTCCACCTGCACAGTGCCCAGCTGCCAGTCGCGACCGATGACGTCGCGCACGATGAAGTCAATCTTCGGGCCATAGAAAGCAGCTTCGTTCTCTGCTTCAATGTAGTCGAATCCTTCCTCGGTGAGCACCTCGCGGAGAGCCTGCTCAGAAAGCTTCCAGTTCTCGATGGTGCCGACATACTTCGAATCAGAGTAATCCTTATCGCGAAGAGAAAGGCGCACGCGGTAATCATTCATCTGGAGCGTACCGAGAATGTGCTTCACAATGCCGATGCACTGCTGCACTTCTTCCTTAATCTGGTCGGGACGGCAGAAAATGTGGGCATCGTCCTGAGTGAACCCACGCACGCGGGTCATACCACCCAGCTCGCCGCTCTGCTCCCAACGATACACGGTACCGAACTCTGCCAGACGCACAGGCAGGTCGCGGTAGGAATGAGGATCGTTGGCATAGATGCGGATGTGGTGCGGGCAGTTCATGGGCTTGAGCATGAAACCACTGATGGTACGAGTATCAAGCGCATTGAACAGGTCAGCGCAGGAGGCGTTCTCGTTGCGCAGCATGCGGAAATCATCCGGATCCGGAATGGGCGGGAACTGGCTTTCCTTGTAATGCTCCCAGTGGCCGGAGGTCATGTAGAGGTCCAGCTTACCGATGTTGGGGGTGAACACCTGAGAATAGCCGATGCGGTCAAGCTCCTCAGTGATGAAATCCTGCAGTTCACGACGAATGATAGAACCCTTCGGCTTCCACAGCACAAGGCCCTGACCCACCATCTCATCGATGGCGAAAAGCCCCATCTCACGACCAAGGCGACGGTGATCGCGTTTCTTGGCCTCTTCAAGGCGAGCGAGATGCTCATCAAGCTGCGTGCGGTTCGGGAAGCAGGTGCCGTAGATGCGCTGCAGGCGGGGTCCATTGGCATCACCCATGTAGTAGGCAGAAGCCACGCTCATAATCTTGAATGCCTTGCAGTTGCCTGTGCGACCCACATGGGGACCGGCGCAAAGGTCTGTGAACTCACCATTGCGGAAAATGGAAATTTCCTCGCCTTCGGGAATGCGGTTAAGCAAGTCGACCTTGAACTTGGAAGCCACTTCGCGGGGGCCACCGGCACCGAGTTCGCCACTCTGAGCCATGGCCATGGCCTCATCGCGGGTCACTGTAGTTCGCTCAAATGTCTGGTTTTCCTTGACAATCTTCTTCATCTCAGCCTCAATCTGTTCGAATTCGGCAGTGGAGATGTTGTGGTCAAGTTCGATATCGTAGTAAAAGCCATTCTCGATGGCGGGGCCGGCGGCGAGCTGAGCCTGAGGCCAGATACGGCAAATGGCAGCAGCCAACACGTGCGCACAAGAGTGGCGCAGACGTTCAAGGTCGCTTGCCTGGTTGCGTTCTTCCAGGGTCTTACGTTCTTTCTGTTCAGACATATTGTACTAAGTGAGGCAATAATATCGCCCTTTTATGCCAATTTATCAAGCATAATCAATGGCAACAGTGCAAAAAAATCAGCATTTACGACTTTTTACGACGTTTCCGGAACCCAGGCAATCCAGAACGAAGGCCACGTCTCCGCGTTCTGATTGAATTCATGTGTACCTTCAGGCGATGCAACGGCATGCGTAATCTGTGGAAAAAGCCCGATACAGAGCAGTATGAATAAGGGGCTCGTTTACAGGAGTACTCCGCTTCGGAAGAAACGCTTCCGCCAATATCGGAAAGGCTCTCTCCCTGATCAACCAAGACCGGATACAGGGCACAAATACGCACCCCTGGGACAGCGGAAAGATAATCCCTGTACATAGAGTCAATTGCGCGGTAGCGGGTAAGCCACTCCCATACATTTTCCTCTGTTGGCAAAAGAGAAAGAACTATATCATACATGCTCTGAGGCAACAGGTATGCATGAGTGGCCAACACTCCCTCTACCTGCCACAAATCTACAGCACCTCCTTTTTTTAACAAACGCCCATACGGAACAGGCTTGTTAAAACCGAGATACAGCATATAATTTCCTGTTAATTCCTCAAGAGCTTGTGCCAGCATATCTACACCGCTGGCATTGTCTCGAACCACGGCATCGTCTTCCAGAATCAGTACATTCTTCCAGCCTTCTGCCTTTGCTTTTTCGATGGCCCGACGGTGAGATAAAGCACAACCTGCTGTTCCGCCCCAGAAATTGGCACGGTCTCCGGTTTGCTCAGTAAACCAGGGTTTCTGACCAAAGGTGGGCAGACGGCGACCGTAAACTGCACTTAAACGCTGAACTTTCTCAAGTGGTAAAGAATTACTGTTTACCTGCTTGAAGCGTTCATATCTCTCCACACTTTCATCCAGATTGATGACCAATATGCCATCTATCTTATCCCATGCCGAATGGTATGATTGAGTGTGCATAAGTCAGTGTAATCGGCCGTAGTCATCGTTAAATCGCTCGATATCCTCTTCAGAAAGGTAATTGCCAATCTGGACTTCAATCAAAGCGAGAGGGGCTGTACCCAGATTACTCAACCGGTGCATGCTACCACACGGAATCATGATAGATTCACCTACATTGAGATGCATAAGGTTATTATCACACTGCACAGTAGCGACCCCTTCAGTAACAATCCAGCGCTCTGTGCGATACTGGTGTTTCTGCAGGGAAAGTCGCCCACCCGGATAAACAAGTAATTTTTTTACCACTACGTGAGACTGCAAGTCCAAGACCTGCCACTCGCCCCATGGACGAGTTCCTGTTTCACCAACATGGTATGTAATGCGCGACTCCTTCATTTATTCAAAGATTGGCGAATACTGGTAGTAGAGCGTTCCGGCAAGTCTGCATGCGGAATACGGGCACTGGTCACATAACGGATTCCCTTGGATTCCACAAACTCTTTCTTGGCATCGCTCGTACCATCAGAATTGACAAAGAAAATATCCGGTTTCACCTCATCCAACAAAGGTGCGAAGTCCAGAATCTTACCTGTATCCGGGCCAATATATACTTTCTTCACAAAGCGAATTGCTTCGAGCATATACTTTCGCTCCTGTTCGGTATACATGGTCTTACGGTTCTTGAGAGCCATCACCGTGGCATCAGAACCAATAGATACATACACATCACCATAACTGGCGGCTTCCTCAAGAAACGCGATATGACCGCTATGCAACACGTCGAAACAACCGGAAACAAATACTTTAGCCATAATCCTCAGAGATAAATATTTATTTGATAACTCCACGCTTACGAAGGCGCTCGAGGAAACGGGGTTCCCACTCCACCTGTTCGTCCTTGCCAAATGTGCGGCAATAGGGCTCAATCGGGTACATATCCTCGCAAGCATCTACCGCAGCATCACGTGCAGCCTTGTTTTCATAAAGATACAAGGCGTAACCACCATGCCCACCACCGCAATACTTGTGGGCAAGCTGCTGTCCTAAATCAGGCAGAGGCTGCATGCCTTCTTCAAGCTGCAGTTGATAACTCATCTGAACACCAACTGCCAGCACTGCTACATCCTGCTGCTGCACACCAAGGCGGGCTATGCGAGCAGCTTTGGCAATACGCTCAAATGAACGCTCATACCCGGCAAAACCAGGAGTATAATGCTTCACCCGGGTATCATAAACAGCCATGCATCCCTTGAGGAACTCGCCGGTATTCTTGAAATCGAGCACAGGCTTCGGCCCCGATTTCCAGACACAGGCGCCAGTCTCTGCAATGACTGCAGGGTCCTGCCAGCCCACACCCAGACCAAGTTCTGATGCAACCGGGTCCCAGCCGTTGAGTACACTCCAGCCACCACTACCGCCAAGACCTGCACCCTGCCGATACAACCATTCCTTCAGTGACACAGTGGGAGAAATGGCGCAGTTGACAATATATTCACCGGGGATAGCGTTTTCCGGCACATCGAGCCAGCCTCCTGCGAAATCGACACGCAGAGGAGAATGAGCTGGAGCCTTCACTCGGGAAAGAACCTGAGTACTGGTTGTCTGGGCATCTTCCGGAAGTGATTTTTCGAGCACGACAAACACAATGCCATGTTCGTCACAGAATCGGCGTTTGGCATCGATGTACTGGTCATCTGTTGTAACAGCCAGCACCTGCGGGTTTACTTTTAAACAAGCAGACTTGAACGAAAGTGCCACATCCTCGTCTGTAGAAAGCACTACTTCGTCCACCATGGAAAGAGCACTGATAACCGCAAACTTGTCAGCATCGTCAAGAACAGACTTCTTGTCATATATCCTCCACAGCAAATCAGCGGGAGGATAAGAGACTACCAGATAATCGCCAAGGGCACGAGCATCTGTAAAGAAACGGATATGGCCTGCATGCAATACATTAAAAGCACCTGAAACAAAGACTTTTTTCATACAAAAGCAGAAAAGCTAAAAAGAAAAAATATCAGAACACAGAATCACGACCGGCTCCAGACTGAGCTCCGGCAGTCGTCTTCTGAATAAAGCGCTGCAGCATGGGCAGCAAAACAGGCCCAAGAAGCTGCATGATTACCTGGAATACTATCCCGTATACCCCTTGTGAAGCCGCAGCCGCTTTTTCAGCAGCCTTACGGCGGCGACGCAAACATGCGAGAGCCCCCACTACAGATGCCGCAGCACCGGCTGCTGCACCAATACGCATAATGGTGGCAGGAGACACGGGAAGAGCCCTCACGCAACTCCCGACATGCCTCTGTGTAGAAGCCACAGCATCAACCACTGCCACGCGGCTGGCGGCTACACGCATCAAGGCTTGCTGCTTTCCTTGCAAAGTAATTTGAGACATTCCAAATCGTTTTTGATTTCCTGGGCTGTAGCAGGTGCCAGTTTCTTACCTCCCATGCTCCGCACCATACGGAGCAGCATCAGCGCCACCACCAGATTAATGAGAAAAACCACCCCGAGCGCAAGTGCCGGATGCATCCAGATTGCAAGACACACCGCAACTGCTGCGCAAAGCGCAAAATACGCACCCAGCAACAGCACGCAGGCCACAACAGCCAGAATTACGCGCTGCAACTGGTGCGTCGTGTATTCCTTCACCTCCTCTGCAAAGAGAGAACCCAATGCACTAGTATGTTCAGCAGTCCGCTGCACTACAGAACGGGCCTGCTGCACCATAGCCGAAGCCTCCTGGCGCAACACCGAAGCACCATCTTTCTGTTTGAAGAGATGAAACATAAGATTTCAGAATCCGGTTCATTGCCCGGATTGATTCAGCGGCGGGAGCCACCAAGAATAAGGCCAATCAGCACGCCAATACCCAGAGCGCCAAGAACGCTGCCAGTAGGATTAGTCTTCACGTACTCTTCACCAGCCTTATGGTATTCCTTTGCTGCGGCACAGGTTTTATCCCACCCCTCGTTCATCTGCACGCGAGCCTTATCCCAGCCTTCGTTCATCTGAACACGAGCCTTACCCCAGCTCTCATTTATCTGAGCGCGAGCCTGGTCTGCATATTCACGCACATGCTCCATCTGCTCAGCGGCAGCCTTACGAACCTTCTCGTACTGCTCACTGGCGAACTGACGAGCAGCATTCAGACGATCACAGGCATCAGCCGTGGGTGCAGGCGTAGCGACCTGAGTTTCCTTGATTTCTTCGGTTTCCATAACTTGCAGAACGTTGATTGTGTAACTTTCTTGGAGCGTGTACAAGCACAACTCTCGATTGATAGAGTATTATAAGCATACTCAGACCAGAAATGCAAGCTATCTTAATCAAAATGACGAATTTTCCGCACCTATCCTATCATCACGCGCGCGAGCGCGCATTTTTTAGAGACATGCTTCATTATTGCCTTGCCAATCCGAGTCAGAGCTAGTATAATGCCACGGCTTAAATTAACACATGAAAGCAATTCTGGCATTAGAAGACGGAACTATTTTCGAAGGCTCCTCCATTGGCGCCACCGGAACAGTTACAGGTGAAGCCTGCTTCAACACGGCAGTAATGGGCTACCAGGAAATTCTGACCGACCCCACTTACTGCGGACAGATTCTCGCTATGACCTACTCGCTCATAGGCAACTACGGCATAGTGGAAGAGGATAACGAAAGCCCTGCACCCCAAGCTGCAGCCATCGTGATGGGTGAGCTTTCCAACATCCACTCCAGTTGGCGAGCAGATTCTCCCATGGGAGATTGGCTGAAGCGCCACAACACTCCCGGCATCGAGGGCGTGGATACCCGCCGTCTGGCTCGCCACATCCGCATTAACGGCAGCATGCGAGCCTGTGTCACCACAGAACTGAGCGCAGCTGATGCTGTGGCCCGCGCAAAGGAGGCCTCCACACTCGATGGAGCAGACCTTGCTACCGGCGTAAGCACCAAAGCCGCCTATGAGTGGCAGGGTGAATCCCGTCCGTGGAAACTGCCGAACAAGACAGCCGGAGATATGACCAACTACGGCACACTTGCACCTGCTACAGCCAAAGTAGTTGCACTTGACCTTGGCGTTAAGGCAAGCTCCCTCCGTGCCCTGCGCCAGGATGGCTACGAGGTAACTGTTGTTCCTGCCACCACCAGCGCCGAAGAAATTCTTGCTCTTAATCCTGCCGGTCTGTTCCTTTCCAGCGGGCCTGGTGACCCCGCCGCACTTACGGGAGTCATCAATACTGTAAAAGCCCTTCTTGGCAAACTGCCCATCTTCGGTCTTGGTCTGGGTAATCAGGTTCTGGGTATTGCCCTTGGAGGCAGCACCAAGCGCCTGAAGTTCGGTCATCGTGGGGCTAACCAGCCTGCCAAGGATCTTGCCACTGGCAAAGTGGAAATCACGGCACCCAATCACAGCTTTGTAATTGACGCTGATACCCTGCCCGCCAACGTCAAGGTGACTCATCTCAATCTGAATGATGACACTGTGGCCGGAATCTGCTGCTGCGAGCTGCGTGCGGCTGGCATGGAATACACGCCCGAGCCAAAGGATGGTCACATTTTCACCAGCTTCGTCAAGGCTATCAACGAAGCCAAATAATCAACTTACATCATGAACACACTCGTAATCGGCTCCCAATGGGGAGATGAGGGCAAGGGTAAGGTTATTGACTTCCTTACCGAAACGGCAGATTTGGTTGTACGCAGCCAGGGCGGCAGCAATGCCGGTCATACTGTAATTGCCAACGGCCAGAAGTATGTTCTGCACCTCGTACCTTCAGGCATCCTCTGGGACAATAAAGTAAACATAATTGGTAATGGCGTAGTGATTAACCCCACATCTCTTGTGGAGGAAATCAACTATCTTCTTGATAAGGGCGTGAGCATCACCCCCGAGAAACTGCTCATTTCCGACCGCGCCCATGTAGTGCTGCCCATCCACAAGGAAATCGATGCAGCCCAGGAAGAAGCTCTCGGCGACCAGAAGATTGGTACCACGAAGCAAGGTATCGGCCCGACCTACGCCGACAAGGCCCGTCGCATTGGCATCCGCATGGTTGACCTTGCCGATGCTGATCGCCTCCAGTCTGTGCTGGAAGCCCGCATCAAAACTGCCAATGATGAGCTGGCCCGTCTTGGCTGGCCCAAGGCTGACCCGAAGGTAACGCTTGATGCCGTCATGGCTGCTGCAGACGTCCTGCGTCCCCACATCACGAATACCATTCCTGTGGTGAATAAGGCTATCAAGGAAGGCAAGACCGTTCTCTTCGAAGGCGCTCAGGGCGCCATGCTCGATATCGACTTCGGCACCTATCCCTTCGTGACCAGCTCCAACACCAGTGCTGGCGGTTGCTGCACCGGTTCGGGTGTTGCTCCCACCAAGATTGATAAGATTATCGGCGTCTGTAAGGCATACACCACACGCGTAGGTGCCGGTCCCTTCGTAACGGAAGATGATGAGATTGCCGATTACCTGCACGGTCTTGGACGCGAGTTCGGCGCCACCACAGGCCGCCCCCGCCGCTGCGGCTGGACCGATGGTGTGGTTCTCCGCTTCTCTGCCATGTTCAATGGTTTCGACGAAATGGCCATGACTAACCTCGACGGTCTGGACGAGCGCGATACCATCAAGATTTGCACTGCCTACAAGATGGGCGACCAGATTCTGGAATATCCCCCTGCCCGCATCGAGGACTGGGCCCTCTGCGAACCCATATACGAAACAGTTCCCGGCTGGAAGCAGGATATCTCCAAGTGCACAACCTGGGATGAGCTCCCCGAAAACTGCAAGGCATACGTCAAGCGCTTCGGTGAAGTGGTAGGATGCCCCGTGGGCTCCGTGGGTGTAGGCCCCGACCGCGAACAGACCATTCCTGTTCCCCACTAATAGCCACTGCAAATATACAATTATCAGAAGGGCCGCACACATACGCGTGCGGCCTTTCTTTTTATTTTAATAAACTCATTCAGGCACGTGGAGCATTCTGCCCACCGACCAGAAGCACGATTTCGCCTTTTGGCGGCTTAACTTTGAACTCCTCCAGAAGGGCCGCGGCAGAACCACGATGATACGTTTCAAAAACCTTCGTAAGCTCTCGAGCCACACAAACAGGCACATTGGCATCTATTTCGGCAAGAGCCTGCACTGTTTTGACAATACGGAATGGAGATTCGTAAAAAATACTCGTATGACTTGCCTGCACCGCACTTTGAAGCACGGCCGTCTTGCGCCCGGTCTTCACGGGCAGGAATCCGCCAAAGAAAAAGGCATCGCTGGGCAATCCGGACCCAACAAGAGCAGTCACAACGGCCGAGGGGCCAGGAAGCACAGTAAAAGCCACATCCCGAGACTTCAGCTCCTGAATCAGTCGATACCCTGGGTCACTCACCCCAGGCATGCCCGCATCTGTCACCACAGCAAAGCTCTCGCCGGCCAAAGCCCGCGATGCTATTTCAGGTGCGCGTTGGGTTTCGTTATGCTCGTGAAGGCTCAGCAGCGGCTTGCGTATGCCATAGTGACTAAGCAGCATACCCGTATTCCGGGTATCCTCGCAGCAGATACAATCTACAGACTCCAGAACAGCTAACGCGCGACGTGTGATATCCTCGCGATTTCCTATAGGCAACCCCACAAAGCTGACAGGATACTCAATCATCGGGTTGTTATATTGAGAACTATATCATCAGCCACGCGACTGGTCGCGTAGAATAAGGCTGACTCCATAGCCGTGATTGTACTACCATTCTGATTGAAATAGGACGCCTGTTCCGACTCCGTGCCCTTGGATATAATTACCCCCGTCTTCCGATTCACAATCTCATACTGCACATGAACCGTCACTCCAATCTGGGTACTGATATAAGAGTCTTTTGTACTGGTTGTCAGCGAATCGCGGGATATGTGACTGACAGTTCCCTTGACGATGAAATCAGCTTCGTTTCGGGGAGCGAGCCTATATGTACCATCGCTCTGCAGCGCATTCGTTACAGCAGTTGTCATGTATACCCCTACTGAAGGCTGTACCGTGTTGTTTTCGAACATCTCAACACAGAATGTGTGCATGTCGTCCATCCTGGCAGGCTTCATACCACCCAGATGATATCCACAGGACGTCAACGCCAGACCGGTAAGGGCGCAGGAAAAGAGAATTCGCAAGTTCATATCGGTTCCTTAATTCTGATTGGTGGAAGAGGATGCAAGTTCGCGAGCCGTCTTGAGCAATTTCTCAGCCTCGGCAGCAGCCTCGGGATTTACTTCTTTCTGTCTTATCACATCCTCAAAACAGAACATGGCAGACGTGTATTCATTGGAACGCTCAAGGTAATAACGGCCAACTTCGAGCTGCTGATTAACCATCAGTTTTTCCATGTTTGCGGCTTCAGAAAGAGCCTTATGCGCCTCTGCATGTTTCGGGAAACGGAGATTGAACTCCTCGTATGCTTCGCGGGCATTGCTGAGATTTACCAGGTTATTATCACCACGGGTGTGAGAATCGGCCCAGAGCTTGGCCACCATGAGCTGAGACTCCGGGGCATAGCGGCTATCGGGATATTTCTCCACCAGCAAAGCGTATTCCTTGCGGGCCTCCTCGGGGCGGTCCTGATCAAGCAGGAATTTGGCAAGAATAGAGCTTGCCGTGGCAGCCATGTCATTATAGGGAGCCTTCGATACAATCTCTCGCAACCAGTTAATCACCACGACGGGCTCCATGGTTGTTTCCCATGCCCCCCAGAATACGGGCACCTTCATGCGCCCGCTGGCGCCATCCATAGCCATAGCAAGCTGGCGATTCAACGCTTCAGCATACAAATCAGCCTGAGGATAACGATCTATCAGCTTACTGTATTCCTTAAATGCATCACGATAATCTTCGGTAGCCTCATAGCTCTTGCCCAGCATGAAACGAGCCTGCGGAGCATTGGGCGCCAGCGCATGGTAACGAGTGATTTCCTTCAATACGTTACGAGCCTTACGGGTTTTACCTTCCTTCTGGTACTCCTGCGCCTCAGCCATCAGCTTCTCGGCCACCGGGTCAACGGACTTCACCTGACCAATGGGAGGCGGGCCATCAAACGAATCACACATGGGCAGCAGCAGAGCCGATGCCGCACAAAGGCGTAAGAGTTGCATTCTTGTCATGACGCTCTGAGAATACCATGTTCGCACCCTGTTGTGCAAGTTTAAATGCAAGGTATATGTGTCTTATTATGGCAACCGTTTATCAACGATGCCGTCTATGATAGATTCTCACTTAATATGAGATTTCGCTTCTTGATTCCGATACTTGTATTTTTCCATACGGCCTTCGCGGCCGTTAACACTACCCCCCAGCAGAATGTTGACCTGCGGCAGTATGCCGGGAGATGGTATGAACAAGCCAGATACGAAAACTGGTTTGAAAAAGATATGGATGAAGTATATACCGACTATATGCTTCACAAAAACGGCACCCTAACGGTACAGAATAACGGCCGTTCCATCAAAGGAAAAGCAAAGCAATCTGTAGGCAAGGCGTTTCCGTCAGAACCAGGAGAAATGCAAGTTTCCTTTGTATGGCCGTACTGGTGGTTTCGTGCACCTTACAAGATTCTCTACGTTAACAAAGATTACTCAGCAGCTCTTGTCGCAGGAGAAGGTGACGAATACCTGTGGATGCTCACACGCGACAGATTTCCCGGTGACGAGACCATGGATAAACTCCGCGCAGAAGCACAGCGAAGAGGCTTTGACACCGCAAAGTTACGCTACACAACCCATCAGAAACGGAAATCTACCGCACCTGACACAAAGAGGCCGGGATGATAGTGACGGCCTTCTATGCGATCATAATCTGAATTATAACGGCAGACATCTACCGTAGTCACCAATGTACTGCCGAGAGATAGTGACACAATACGACGGGTTTCACCAGGATTCGAGAAATCGTACTCAGCCATCACGCCTGCTACAAGTGAACGGATTCGCAGCATGCGCGTGCCATCCTGGCGATTCACGGCCCAGGAACCACCGGAGCCCTGAGCAAAGAGTCCCATATCAAGCCGTTCGTTTATCTTACGAAGCACGGTTAATTTGAATCCGCTGAGGCTTAATCTCCAATCCGGAGTCATACGCCAGTCAAAATTCACCACGGGAACAAGAGCAAAAATAGTCGCATCAGGAGAATGAGCCAGACCTACGGAGTACGTAAGGCTTTCACTGTGCTTTACCTGATAGGAGACAAGAAAGTTAACATGGAAGCTGTGCGCTCTGTGCACAAAATCAGAGGACATAGCGGGAGAAACAGCAGCAATGAAAAGATTACCGCTGGGTCTTGGAACAATTGCGGATATCGGAAGCGAGAAGTTATACAAATCGCTTCGGCGGAGGTTCAACGCGCCATCCGCATTTACATAAGTAAACTGTGCATTGAATGAAGCATTGAACATCCAATCGTCGCCGCCGGAACGGCGTGGGTCAGCCAGAGGCACATTGATGCCATACTGCTGCCAGCATAATTCAGACGCTCCATGCCGCTCCCCCATATTCGAAGTGAACTCGAAAGAAAGGAAACTGGGCATGAATCCACTCTCCGGCATCTCGTGGCGCCAGTTATCATAGACCTCCTGAGCCATAAGAATGGTGTTATCCTTCCATTCATCATACCATTCATCAGCCAGCACCGAGGGAACTAAGGCAAGCAGGAGAGCTACGGTCTTCTTCATGAGCAGCATTGTACCAAAGGTAAGTGTTTTTGCAAGAAAAACATACTGTTATAATACTGTTATAATACTGTTATAATCTGTGACAGTCATCACCTCCCGTCTTGCCAGAACTCGATAGATTTCATATACTGAAACCTCCACTCCGGCATGATTCGCTTCCTCCATACCTTAGCCATTCTGCTTTTCTGCAGCACGCAGCTCAGCGCTCAGATAAAGACATCAAATCAGCAGTTTTCGGCTCACCCATGGTGGAAAGGAATGCAAAGCTCCATCATGAGTATGCAGAAGCTCGGCCCCGGAGGTTACAGCACCACCGATGCAGCAAAACAGGCTCTGGTTGATTCCTTTACATGGAACACATACAAACGCCGCCCAGATTTTAATCCACTGGTAGCCCGCCCGTCATTCTGCTCATCTGCTGTATGGGTAGCCACACTCTCAGCCCTGATTGAGTGGGAAGAAAAGAACCGACGCCGAGTTATCAGTCCCGAAGCCTGGCAGGCACTGATGCCGAAACTGGTAAAAGACGGCGAAGGCCCCTGGGGCTATGCCAATGCCAACGGCCCCGGGTATGCCCTTTTGGTGCACAGACTGGGTGCGGGAGTCAATTTCACCTCCTGGGCGAAGGCGCGTCCATCAGATATTCTCAAAATATGGTGGAATGACCGTGTAGGCGGGAGCGAACGAGGCCACCTCGTCATTCTGGTGAAAGATGAAGGTGACACGGCGTGTGTATGGTCATCCCATGTAGCAAGGGACGGTCAGCCGGCAGGTTACGGGCTGCGCCGTATTCCTAAAAGCGCTATGAAACGGGTATTGTTCACCCGCATCACGCGACCGGCTGCATTCAACCGTGCTCACAAGTTGCCGGATGAGCCATGGCTCACCGAACTGATGACTCGCGACACCACCTGGGCGGAATGCGTACAGCGCTGCGGAATAATTGATTAGTCGCGCACAGGTGCGCATTCGCCCACCCTCACATAGTCCATTCCACCGGCCAGTGCAGCCTGAATACCGGGCTCAGCATCTTCGAACACAACGCACTCAGCGGGATTCACCCCCATACGCTCAGCGCAGAGCAGGAAAATATCAGGACGGGGCTTGCCATATCCGGGAGGCACATCTGCAGGTGTCACCATCACGGTGAATAAATCCGCGATTCCGGCCGCCTGCAGGGTTTCAGTAGCACCGCTAGGCATACTGCCTGTGCCGATGGCGTAAGGAATCCCCTGCTCCTTGAGGCGCCGCACCAAATCCACCGTTTCTGGAATTACGGGAAGTGTTTCATTCTGCAGAAGCCATGCGTAGCGATTGCGCTTTTCATCGGCTACCAGCTCAGGGTCCATAGCAAGGCCGTATGTGGCATTCAGATCAGTCACAATGTCCGGAGCTGCCATACCTCCATGAGCCACAAACTCCTCCCACTGGAACACCTCATACGGAGCACCATGCTTCTTAAGAGCCCAGCGCCAGGCTACAAAATGCGTAGGCATGCTGTCCACCAGCGTTCCGTCCAGGTCAAATATATAGCCGGAGTATTGTTTTTCCGGCAGAGTCACGCGCGCACTCATTCTCCTAACAGGTCAAATTTTTCCACAAATCGCTGCAAGTCACTATCCTTACCGAAAAGCACCAGCACGTCACCTTCCTGGAATGTAAGAGATGCATCCGGAGTATCAATCACGGGCTGCTCGGGCTCAGAAAGCACATCATCAGAGCTCGGATTCTCTTTCAGCTTGCCGCGGCGCACAGTAAGAAGGTTCAGATGGTATTCAGAGCGCAGCCCCACATCCATGAGCTTCAGACCTACCCATTCCGAAGGCAGATGCACATCTGCCAGCGAGTGCGTGGAATCCATGCGGCGGAGACGCATCAGACCTTCATTCGTGAAACGGGCAGCCAGCTGGCGGGCAGCCACCTCCTCCACACGGATGAGGTCATTCACACCGATAAGCTTGAGCAGCTTGCCATGCAATTCGTTCACGCTTCGGGTAAGTATATTGGTAATCCCCAGTTCCTTCAGCTGCGCCGTAATAAGGAGATTACGCTCAAACTGCTCGCCCACAGCCACAATCACATAGGTATCGTCGCCAGCCATGTCAAGTTGGCGCAGCACGCGGATATCTGTAGCATCACCGACCAGCGCATAGGCCACGCGGTCCTTTAACTCTGTGATGATGGCTTCTCGTTCATCAAGAATTGTCACCTCAAAGCCGAGGTCAGACAGATGCAGGGCAAGAGCACGGCCAAACTGGCCAATACCAATAATAACGAACTTCATATTCAGGAATCAGGTAAGAGGTAATCGAGTTTCAGGAAGACGCAAAGGCGAAGGCTCCTTCTGGCGAATGAAAATCAGCATGAAGGTAAACATTCCCACACGTCCGAACAACATGTTGAGAGTGATAATGATTTTAGAAATGTCGGAAAGATGAGGCAGTGCTCCAAGCTCAAAGCCGGTAGTCGTGAATGCACTCACCTCGAGGAAAAGAAGTTTTACCAAGCCATTGGATTGTTGTGTAACACCCGGTTCCAGCAACATCAGAGTAAAGGTTGTACACACAATCCAGAAAATTGAAAGCATAACCGTGGCCATGGCTCGTTCCACGGTGCTGCGGGCAATGCGTCGGTTGTGCATCTCTAAATCCTGCTTGCCTTGCAGCACTCGGTACACTTCAAGCACGCAAAGCGCAAATACAGGAGCATATACGCCGCCACCTGTACCTGCAGGGTTACCACCCACAAACATAAGCAGCGCCAGGAACAACTGGTATACCTTGCCGTATTCTCCGATATCCGTCAGGGCAAAGCCAGCAGATCGGCCTATGGCATTCCAAAGCGATTCCCACAGGTTGAATGTACCATGTGCCAGATGGGCGGAAGGCTCAAACGCGGCCAGCAGAGTGAGCCCCACGGTGCCAACCAGCATGACAATGAGCATGACTCTCAGCACAAGCCAGGAGTTTGTACTCCAGCGCTTAATCTGGTGTTTGCCGCTCAAGCGTGTCTTGATGCGGTTGATGCCTTCAAGATAGACACCGAAGCCCACTGTGCCGATAAGCACCAGAGACATCATCACCCCCTGTACCCAGCGATTATCCGCCACGCCAACCTGCTCCATCCCCGCCGGGAATATGGTGATACCAGCGTTACAGAATGAGGAAACGGCATGGAAAATGGCATAGCCCCACAGGTCTCCTTGCGGGAATCCGGGCTGCCCCTTCCAGAGGTAATACAGGCACACCGCGCCCACTGCCTCTGCCAGAATTGTCACGAAGAATACCGCACGCATCAGCGAAGGCACAATATTCATGCCCTGCTGGTCCATATAACCGGAGACAGACATGGTGTCACGCACAGCCAGGCGCTTACCCACCATCATGAGCACAAAGTAGGAAAAAGTCATCACTCCTATGGCTCCCACCTGAATATCCAGCAACAAAACCAGCTTGCCAAGCGGGGTGAACGTCCCGGATACATCGACCGTGGTAAGCCCGGTGATGGATGTGGCCGAAGCACAGGTAAACAAGGCATCTACCACCGAAATGGGCTGATAGGTGGCGCCAGGCGTAAGCAACAACAAGGTACTCAGCAGCACCAGCACCACCATGTAGGTAAAGAATCGTACGGCAGGAGACCATCGGCTATCGGCCTTTACGGGACTGCTACGCCGCGACTTCATAATGGCACCGATAGTTCCAATGGAAAAACCGCCCAGCAGAAAACTGCACAAAAGACTTGCAACGAAAGCCCAACGCTCAAGGATTTCCGCCACACCACCGTAAAAGATGGTAGAGGCAATCAATCCGACCAGCAGCTGCACCCACAGAAAGCGGCCCGGTAAGCCATAGCGAACCCACTCCATGACCAGATGCAGCAGAACCACCAGCGTATTGAACCAAACGAGCCCGCACAAGATGAGGTGCGATGAGCGAATGAAGGCATCTCGCTCTGCGGTAGAATTGGCAACACCCTCGAAACAAGCCTCCCAAAGCACCACAAAAATCACCAGAATGCCTGAGATAAGCTCTGGCAATTCCAGCACCTTGTGTCGGTGTTCCTTCTGAGTCTGGGCTTTCAACGCTGATTATTATAGCAGACTTTGCGACATTTGGCAAGCCCATGCAAAATGTGGTTTATTTTTCAACAGATTAGCGTAGTTCTGCATCTAACAGAAGTCTATCTCTATCTACAACCTTGACAATCTCTCCATCCTATGCGTAAATTACTGCCGTTAATTGCTCTTATCATTCTCTCTGTTATCGTAATGGGAATAGCACCGGCTCAGACTACAGGTGACCGCGTTCTAGATGCGCGCAACAATGTTCAGTCCGAGTTTGCTGAACACTTCGGCAAACCGGTTTTCATCCGAATCATCAAAGAAGACCGGGATTTGGAGCTGTGGGTACAGGAGGCAGATAAAAGCTGGCAGATTCTCAAGAGCTACCACATATTCGGCATGAGCGGAGAACTCGGACCCAAGACGGCTGAGGGCGATGAACAAGCGCCAGAAGGATTCTACCGGGTCTATCCGCACAGCATGAATCCCCGCAGCAAGTTCCATCTTTCCTTCAATATCGGTTACCCGAATGCTTACGACCGCAAGCTGGGCCGCACCGGCAGCTTCATCATGGTGCATGGCGACATTCTCTCCATCGGCTGCTTCGCCATGACCGATGCGCGCATCGAAGAAATCTACACCATGGTCAACGAAGCATTCAAGGCCGGCACCGTACATGTACCTGTGCAGGTGTATCCATTCAGGATGACCGCTGAACGAATGCTTAAAGAACGAGAATCCGAACATTTCGAGTTCTGGCAACATCTCCTTCCTGGCTGGCAACACACCGAAACTTCATGCAGCCCCTACCCTGACTCAGATAACTGATGCACCACAATCTTACAGAATCCTCAGAAAAGAATGGCTCATGTTTCACTATCTGTGCGATAGTGGCGCTTGCATCAGGGGGGCTGGTCGGCGGATCAGCATGGCTCAAGGGGTACAGCTTTCTTCCTTTCTTTGTTGCAGGCGCGGGATTTATCTTCTCTATCTATTGGATTGTCCAAATCTCAGAAAAAGGCATGCCAATCTGGAAAGGCATAGAACATTATTGTAACCTATGGCGTGTCACCAGAACAGGCATCTTACTATATGGAGCAAGGCACGATGCACCAGCCATTTTTCTTCCCTGGAACAGCATCTACAGCGTGACTCATGCTGATGACCGCATTCTCGTCGATACAGAGGATTGTATCACCTTTACTCTCCCTGTCGATTCAGGAAAAGCAGAATCCGCTCTATCACTCATCACAGAGCAGATAACAAAACACCGGGATAAACACACAGTCGAGGAGAAAAGTCCTGCATATCTGCAGAGAGCACCTCAAAAGACAGGTCTGCTTACTTTTCTGAAGGTGGGAGTTCCATGGTTCATCGTAGGTATAGCAATTCCTTTTCTCCTGCCGGATGAACCCAGGGCGGGATTGGCCTGCGCAATCTGCTTTGTCATTGGGGCAGCCTTTGTCATGTTCGGTCACAGCGATTTCCTCGATGAATATGAGGCAGAAAGCTACCTTGGTAACGCCGTACGCCACACCAGACAGGGGCTGCATATCCAAGGTCTCGCCGGCTGGCATTATTTCCAACCTTGGACTGCAATAACAAAATGCATGGAGCTCGACACGAAAGAATACTTTCTGGAGCTCTACGACGGTCCCATGGGTATCAACATTCCGAAAGACGGCAAATACCTACCTCTACCCATTGCCGGACATATCAAAGTAAAAACCAGCCGCTGGCGGATTTTCATGAATTACGCAGTTGTTTTCCTCGTTGCTGCTGCCGGATTCGTGTGGTACGCCTGTTGGAGCTGATTTTCTCGATAATTTCGGGCGATTCTACTTGAAATAAGCGAGAAAAATAGATATAGTAAGAGTCAATGAGCGAGACTCCTGAGCAAAATAATTCCAAACGCACTGTACCCGGCGTATTTGTGTGGGACATGGTGCGCAAAGCTCTGCGAGCCGCTGAGGAGGGTGTATTCTGCTGGCTGTTTGAGGATGACGAGATTTTCTACACCGAGCAGTGCGTCAAAATGATGGGCATGAGCATGAAGGATTGGGCGCCCAATATCTTCACAGAGCCGGAAAAAACCATCCACCCGGAGGATGTCAATTTCTTCACCACCACGGTCAAGCGCTACATCGACCGCCCCACCTCCAATCCTCTCCGTGTTGAGGTACGTCTGCTCAACCAACGCAACAGAGGCTGGCGCTGGGTCCGCATCAACGGTCTGCTGGAGTACGACGAGAACCGTAAGCCCAGCCGTCTCGTGGGTGTATGGGTAGATATCACCCGCCGCAAAATGGCAGACCTGCATGCCATGGAGGACCGCGACCTCTTCCGCACCCTCATCAACTACCTGCCCGACAACATTTTCTTCAAGAACCGCGAGTCCCGCTTCGTCATTGCCAATGAAGCTACTGCCAGAAAGATGAAGGTCCGCACGCCGTCCGACCTCATCGGCAGCCGCGACAGCAACTTCTTCGCCCCCGAAATGTGCGAGATTGCCCGCTCGGAGGAAGCTGAAATCATGGCCACGGGCAAGCCCATTCTCAACCGCATTCACCACGAAAAATGGAAAGGCGGCAAGTCCACATGGGGTCGCGTTTCCAAGTTTCCCTGGTACGCAGCAGACGGCACAGTGAAAGGCATCGTCGGCATCTCCAGCGATGTAACGAAACTCATCGAAACACAGCAGCGTTACCAACGTCTTGCCAAGCAACTGGACGAAAAGAACAGGATGCTGGAAAAGGAGATTCACCTGGCACGCGAGGTGCAGCAGGCGCTGCAGAACATTCATATTCCCGACCGTGAGTGGCAAAGCAGCAGCGGCAGCACGCGCAAAGCCCAGTTCCACCATGTTTACCTGCCCTCCGCAGGTGTAGCGGGCGACTGCTTCGAAGTATTCCCCGTAGGTCAGAGCGGTGTAGGCATGTTGATTTGCGATGTGATGGGGCATGGTGTCCGAGCTGCACTCATCGCCTCCATGATGCGAGGCCTCATGGCTCAGCTGGCCAATCTGGCCGACACACCGGCACTCTTCCTTTCCTCTCTGAACCGCCAGATGTACCGCATTTTCAGTCAGGCGAACATCACCATGTTTGCCTCTGCCTGCTATGTGTATCTGGATCTCGAACGCCGCCGCCTCACTCTCGCCGGTGCAGGTCATCCGGCACCCATCGTCATGCCGGTCAGCGGCAAGCCCTTCCAGCCGGCTATTCCTCGCACCCCTGCCCTCGGTCTGATGAACAATGTCATGTTCCGCGAAAGCGACATCAGGCTGGAAGACGGCATGAAACTCATGCTTTTCACCGATGGTCTCACAGAAGCTCAGGATGCAGATGGCGATGAGCTTGGCGCCATCCGGATTATGGATTTCCTCCACGAGAGAAACCCGCAGAGTATCCGTGAAATGATTGATATCGCTCTGGCCGGCGTACACCAATTCACCGGCAGTGTCCAGCAGGATGACGATATCTGCCTGCTTGGTGTCGAGTTTAGCGAATTATAAGCGAAAATCCGCGATTTTTCGGCATTTTCGCGCAAAAAATGATTGCAATGACGCGCAATTAGGGGTAGTCTAGTTTCCAGTTACATTCCTTTAATCTCATGAGCGAAGAAAAGAGCCAGGGGAATACCAATTCCCTCAATCTGTCTGACCTGGCAGATTTCCAGTTCGGGCCGTCCTGGGCACGCCTGGGAGCAGCCAGCACCCCTTCTTACACCAGCGCACCGCGTGAAGCACGCGCCCCCCGCCGCAAAGAAGGCGGCGAGCGTCGTCCGTTTAATCGCGAACGCCGCGATGCCGGTGAATCCCCGCGTCCTCCGCGTGGCAAGGGTGAGCGTGCCCCGAAGCGAGATGCACGCCGCGAGCCCATGCCCCAGCGTGAGCTGCCCGCTCCTGCCGAGGGGTTCCGTGTGGAGCTGCGCCCCGCCAACAGCATTCTTGAACTCTTCGCATCCAACATTCAGAAGCAGAAACGAGCCCTGCCCCTCATCGATCTCGCCCGCGTGGTCATGGGCGACAAGGCTCGCTATGACCTGGTGTTCATGAAACTCGAAAATGCCCCCATGCTGATTCACAGCACCAAGGGTGACCAGGCCTGCTGGCTCACCGAAGCTGAGGCTGTGGCCTACATGTGGAAGGCACCCTGGTTCTCCGAGCTCTACTCCAAGGAAGAAATTGAGATTGAGGCTCCCAAGGGCTCCTTCACCGCTGTTGCTGTGTGCGGCATGGGCAATGAAATCATTGGCCCTGTCACCTGGCACGGCTACCAGGCTGCCCTCATGAACCTTTACCGCAGCAAGTACTCCACCATGCCGCTGGATGCATTCAAGAACCGCATCTCTGTGAGCAAGGACGAGGAAACCGTGGCCGCCTGGGTACAGGCCGCCAGCCACAAGACCGTGTGGAAACCCACCCGCGAGGGCGCTGCTGAGATTCAGCTGGAAGATACCCGCGCCGTAGAAGCAGACTTCATGGCGAACCACTACGCCAACGTGTATGAAGTTGTGGACAAGGTGTTTATCAACGGCTCCACGCCCCGTGCCGTGCTCTCCCCCGGCATTGCTGCACACGTTGCCATCCTTTCCGACAAGACCCGCCGTTTCCCGCAGATGCTCATCCCGAACCTCTGCCACGGCATGGCCCGCCACCACATGCCCATCTACAAGTGGCACGGCAACCATTTCACCGGTCCCAGCCGCGTGCGCGCCCTGCCCGAGGACACTGTGCTGGCCGACCGCATGATGGCCATCATGAACTGGGCCAAGGACAACTCCGGTAAGAAGGCAGACGTCATGTTTGCCGAGCTCAGTGGTGTCACCGCAGGCGAGGACGAGGAAAGCCGCAAGGCTGCCACTGATGCCCATGCCCCCTATGTGGCCGATATGATCTGGCTGCTCGAGCAGGGTTACATCGTGGTGACCAGCGACAACGCCGTGTGGTTCCCCAAGGGCGAAGCCGCCCCTGAGCCGACCACCAAGCCGTTGCCCCGCAAAGGTGGCAATCGCAAGGGCAAAAAGCCTGCTGCCCCCAAGAAGGACAGCCAGCCCAAGGCCTGATTAAATAGCAATTATTCAACTAAGCCAGCCGGAAATCCACCGGCTGGCTTTTTATTGCCGTTCGCCAAGCGAGTTTGAGCTTGACTTTCAGCGCATCAACCTCCAGAATAGGGCACCTGCGGCACACCCCCGCACACCAGATAACATGCTGCTGAACGTCAAACAATACGGAGACCCTGTCCTTCGCGCCGTGAGCGCCCCCGTCGAACACGTGGACGATGAACTGAAAACACTCGTGGAAAACATGCTTGAAACCATGTATGCCACCGAGGGCATCGGTCTGGCTGCCCCCCAGGTAGGCCTGAACATCCGTCTGGTGGTCATTGACATTCCCGAGGATGAAGAGGAAGGAACCGAGCCTGCCATGATTACGGTGAATGGTGAGCAGAAACCCATGCGCAGCATCATGCCCCTGGTATTCATCAACCCCGAGATTGAGCCCTACGGCAAGCAGTATCTCTTCACAGAAGGATGCCTGAGCGTGCGCAACATCCGTGCCAACGTATCCCGCCCCGAATGCGTCCGCGCCAAGCTTCCCCAGCTTGATGGCAGCGTACTCGAAATCGATTGCGATGGCCTGCTCGCCCGCTGCCTGCAGCACGAGTGCGACCACCTCGATGGCTTCCTCTACGTGGACCGAGTATCCTCCGCAGCTAAGATTACCCTGGCCAAGAAGCTCAAAAAGCTCGCATCTGGGCATTAATCTGCAACCTTGCTATGGATTTTCAGATACAGAACTTGTCACGCCATTGTATCCAATGGATTAAGGCTTTATTTGAATGCATTATCCTTGGCTTCTCCCTCATGGTTCTTGTTGCTGTAATACCACAGGAAACCATTAGAACTCAGCTGGGCAAATCAGTTAAGCATACCCAGACAGTCGAAACGGCTTCACTGTATGATTCTCTACACAAGCCACATTTTACAGCTGCATTCATGTTGCAACTTGCTTGCACCATGGATGAGAATCGCCCAGTTCAGACAAGTCTGGCCAGTCCGTTATATTCTCTTGGACATTACGAAGATGACCCCGTCAAAGATTACGAATATGTCGTTTCAAAAGGAGAAACTGGTCTCAACCTTGACAGTTACAATCGGTACTGGCATGGCTATCTGGTTATCATCCGTCCTCTGCTGACCTTTCTCCGACTGCCAGAGATTCGAACTCTCCATGCGGTAGCGCTTACCCTCCTCTCTCTGTATCTTGTTTTCCTTACATACAGACAATTTGGGTGGTTCACTGCTCTTGCCTTTGCTTTCGCCTTTTTCTATACTGAGTTATATTTCCCTCAATCTGCAATACACTTTAATCTAGCAAAATTCATACCGCTTATAGGGGGTATCATAGTCCTTAAACACCCCACGCTTTATTGTTCTGATAAAAGCACATTTATTTTCTTTGTCATCCTCGGGGCCTGCACGAGCTTCATTGATTTCCTCACCATACCCGTTTTCTTCTTGGCTGTCCCTCTAAGCCTCGTTTTATTGAGGAGGGACGAAAAAGATATAAAAAAACAACTTATTCTACTGATTGGCTGTAGCGCAGCGTTCGGGTTCGGCTACATAGGTATGTGGCTTGCGAAATGGATTCTTTGCGCAGCATTCACAGACGTCGATGTCTATACACAGGTAAAAGGACGATTAAAGGAGCGTTCTATAGGCACATGTTCTGTGGTATATGAGAATGTGTGTAATTACATTTTCTGGTTTATTGCAAAAATCGCCTCACCATGGAAGCAGATTATTTTTTACGCACTTCCTGCGATTGTGCTGGCACATGTAACTTATCTTTACATGCGCTTCACTACAGCCTTTAAGCAGAACATCTGCTACCTGATCCTGATGTTTTATCCCCTGCTCTGGTTTACGTTCGCAAAACAGCATTCAATGCATCATACCTCTTTCACGTATAAAGCCTGGGCGGTCTTCTTCCTAGCATACATGATTTTTACAATCAGGGTTCACAAAAAATCTTGTTAATCTAAGTCAATAAGATTTTCTGGAAAACAAGCTATTGGCAGCAGCCCTGATAATACTCAGATAAACTGATTTTCTCGTAATTTTCACCCTTTCACACCCTGTGCGCTGAGCAATCAGCCGCAGGGTTTTTAGTCCCAGCAATGCCGGGAGCATGGCAGTAAAGCGCAGGCGGAATGAACCCAGGCGGCGGGCATAATCCAAGCCATCATGCAGATAACGCTCTGCCCTGTTACGCCACACAACATGGTCAGTGCAGATATACGAGCGCCCGCGGTCTGCGTCCTCCTCCATGTCCCGCAGAATGTTCACCAGCTGTAGCCCCTGGCCATAGCGGATTCCGGCCTGCACCATAAGTTCCCGGCGGGAAGATTCGCAGAACTTCTCGCCCATAGTGGCAAGGCCCAGGTCTGTCCAGAACTCTCCTACACAGCCTGCCACCATATAGGTGTAACGGCGCGTATCATCATCTGTTTCCACCGCATGACGCTGCGTGAAATAGGTTAAATCCCAAAGCTGCCCCTCTACAATGGTAGAAAGAACTTTTCGGATTAATATCCGTTCAGCCTCACTCACCTGGGCGAGTTGCTTCAGACATTCATCAAAACGGCGCAGCAACAGCGCCTCAGACTCCTTGCTCTGAGCATCAGCCATTTCTCCACGCAGAGCGCACAGCAGAGAAGACAACTCTTCCCCTGATAAAGCTCCGGCTACGGCCCTACCCATCTGCTCCAGCACCTGCACTCGTTTCCCGGGGACGGCAGATGAAGTATCAGCCACGCTGTCTGTAGCACGAGCCAGCATATACCCAAGGGCAATCCCCCGCCGCATGGCAGGCGGCAGCCACACCATGCTCAGGTAAAACGAACGGGAAACCGCCTTGAGCAGCTCAAAATCCATAGTCTCAGCTCAGCTGGCGCAGCGCACCGCGGATAAGCTCATCCGTCCCGGCCTGCGGGTTATCCTTCAGCAGCTTCACAATCGCCTTGCGGGCTTCGGCCTGCTTGAAGCCCAGGGCCACCATAGCCAGCTCTGCATCTGAAGCCGCCTGAGTCGTTGTGCCCTGCTGCTGAGCCTCCCAGGTGGAAGCCACGCCAATCTTATCCTTCAGCTCCAGGATAATACGCTCGGCAGTGCGCTTGCCCACACCCTTAGCACGAGCAACGGATTGCACATCCCCCTGCACCACGGCCTGCTTGAAGGTGTTCACATTCAAGCTGCTGAGAATAGCTATAGCCGTAGCAGGGCCAATGCCGCTCACTCTATCGATGAGCAGGCGGAAAATATCACGCTCAGCATCCGTAGCAAAGCCATACAGCACCTGCGCGTTCTCACGCACATGCATGTGGATTTTCAGCATAACCCCCTGCCCGACCATCGGGTTGAGCTGGTCGAAGGTAGAAAGCGGGACGGTCACTTCATAACCGACGCCATTCACATCGACCACCAGACACTGAGGCAGCGCCTCTGCTACTGTTCCTCGGAGAAATGAAATCATGGCTGTGCAGGAGCGGGTTGGGGTTTAGGAGCCAGCGGATCCTCCACCTGCTGGAACTGTGCAGCCTGTGTCAGACCACCCATTTCATTGAGCAACTCCTGCACACGGGTGTTGAGGCGATTGTAGTCAATGGGGCCGTTCTCCGGCTCTTTGGTACCGGGGAAAATAATGTAGCTCACACCAAGGTGCGATACAGGACGTGCAAAGGGCGTGGCCTTCGGGTTAATCAGGCGAGCCAGTCGCAGAGAAGCCTCACCGGCCTTGAATCGGGGGCCATAGTCACCGACAATAGCAGGGAAAACGCGGTTATCCACCACCACGGCAGCATAGTCACCCAGCTGCGGACGATAGGCATCGTTATCGCCCGCCTTGAGCGTCAGCGGTATCACAATGAAGGAATCATATTCCGCCAGCAGGAAGCTGTACTTCTTCAAATCGTGCACCACATTCTTAGCGTGCTGTAAATCTGCTGCATTGGCCTTCTTATCCTTGCTGAGCTTCTTGACGCGTTCCTCCCAGTGAGGCAGAAGGGGGTTCGGATTGTTGCCGAGCTTGCGCCAGCGGTATGAAGTCATGGGCTGGTAGTGGTCGCTGTTCTTCACCTTCTCCGGCATATCGGGCAAGCGGTCGCCATCCGAGCCGTCGGAAACCACATCCATATCAGCCTGCATCCAGAGCAACTTACGCTTGGTATCAGGCGCTTCAATCTCCAGAATCGTATCCGTATCGTAGTAATTATGCCTATCCAGCAGTCGGCCCAGCGTGGCAGCTTCCTTACGCACGCGGTTCTGCTTGTGCAGATACAGTGCCTGATACCACTGCGACACCTTGGCGCCGGCCATGAGGTCATTGTAACGGGCAAAAAGTTCAGGCAGCTTCGGGTTGGCATGCTTCAGGCCCTCGCCATCGGCAGCCTGAGGAAGTCTCAGATTCAGAGAAACCTGCACCTGATAGGCATCCAGAGCCTTACGGTCCTGGGAGGCAGTTGTACCACCATGAAACTGCACAGAGCTGAGGATATTCAGCCCCTGGGTCATGGAATTGATATGGTCATAGCGGCCGGGTTCTACTTTCTCCGGCAGCGCAGGCGGGAACGGAGGCAGCGTGATAGTCGGCATGGTGAATGCCTCCTCAGGAGTCCAGGGTTCGACCTCGATCTCTTCCTCCTCCGGCTCCGCAGGAGATGCAACAACAGGAGCAGACGGAGCAGCAGGTGTTGCCACAGGCTGAGCTTTCCTCTTCTTCTTTTTCTTACGTGGTGCCTTGGTGTCCTCGCTCATTGCCTTGACCAGCTCGGCAGGATACGGCGTATACAAGGAACCAGCCGCCAGCAGCAGCACTACCACCAGCGCCAGGCGGAACCAGGTGAACAACTTAATCTTTGATTTGCGGTGAAACAGATGCTTCATGCGTTAACTGATATATAAATCTTATTTTTCCTCAATTGCCTCAACCTTGCGCGGGCGGCTACCCATCACAGCGCGCATGAGCCACAGCGGAGTATTTCGCAACAGCCAGCCGGCCAGGCGGATGCGGCGCGAAGGGTAATAACGAGGCTTATTGCGAGCCAGGGCATCCAGCGCACCATTCACCACCGTGGGAATAGAGGTGTATATCCACTTCTTGAACGAGGAATAACCGTTCGAGCAACCATGGCGGCGGGCCACATCGCCAAAACCGGTATGCACAGGCCCCGGGCACACCGCCACTACCGGCACACCGGCTTTCTTCACCTCAAGTCGGATAGCCTCCGAGAACGAAGCCACAAATGCCTTGGAAGCAGCGTAGATAGCAAAATCGGGAATAAACAAATCAGCCGCCAGGGAAGCGATGTTGATGATACCACCGCCCTGAGTCAGCAGCCGGGGCAACACCGCGCGGGTCAGCTCAGCCACAGCCAGCACATTTACCTGCAGCATCTGGTTATTGCGCTCGGGCGTGCTCGACATGTATTCACCATAGTCGCCCAGACCTGCATTATTGATAAGCAGCGTCTTCCCCTCCGGCAGCGCCTGAAGCTCCTCTATCAGCGCAGAACGTGAGGGCTGGGAAGCTAAATCACAGGCCTTCACCGTGACTTGCAGAGATGAATTTGCCGCACGCAGCTCATCCGCCAGCTCGTGCAGTACATCCTGCCGACGTGCTACCAGCACCATGTGCGCACACTCGCCCACCAGACGGCGTGCAAATGCCATACCAAATCCGGATGAAGCCCCAGTTATGATTACATGCCCGTACATTGTCCCCATATCATGCCATAACACCCCTCAGCTTTCAAGCCAAAAGCCCGCAGAAGAATGAACATTTATGAAATGTTGGCTTGCAGGGTCAAGTGAGTGTATGATATGATATCTGCATGAACCTCTTTCGCAGCATAACCGTTTCGCTTGCGCTGGTCTGTGGCCAGGCTCTGGCGCAGTTCGATGGAATGATGGGCTTCGATGCTCCCTCGACCATGAGCGTCAGCTCAGCCGCCAGCGTGCAGACTTATCAGGCCGGCAAGCCGTTCTATGTAGCGCTCAAGGGTGATATCACCGCACCCTGGCATGCATACTGGCAGAATCCCGGCACGGTAGGTGAACCCATGACCGCAGAGCTGGTTGCTCCCGAGGGCTTCACCGTAAAGGGGCCGTTCTGGCAGGTGCCGCACAAGCACGAAGGCATCCTCGGTGTGGCTTACACCTATGAAAAGCCTGTCGTCGTGTGGGAAGTGACTCCCGCTGACAATGCTCCCGCCACGGCCAGCTTCACCATGTCGGCCACGGCTCAGACCTGCTCTGACGAAGGCTGCAATCCTCCCGAGACCCAGACAACCACAATTGAGCTGGCTGCCGGCGATGCCGCCGCCAACCCCGTCTGGGCAGACGAGCAGAAGCTCACTATCGGCCCCGGAGACTCTGAATCCACCATCAGCGCCAGCCAGGGCGGCAACACCGTGACACTGAGCTTCACCGCCGAGCCCGGTCTGGAATCCGCCTACTTCTTCTCGGCAGACAACAGCATCTCTCCCACGGCAGAGCAGAAGCTCACCGCCAATGCCGATGGCACCTACACCCTCACGCTCACCCGCAATGACAACACCGACCCCATGTACCCCGTGAAAGATGAAGCCAGCGTGGGTAAGCCCCTGGCTTCTCTGAGCGGTGTTCTGGTATACGGCGACAAGCACAGCTCGGTGAGCACCGAACTGACCTCTGGTGCTGCAACTCCCGCCTCGCAGACGGCAACAACCAGCGCCGGCGTGCCCGATGGCATCGTGGCTCTCTGCTGCTCCCTGTTCCTGGGTGGTCTCATTCTGAACCTCATGCCCTGTGTGTTCCCTGTTATCGGCCTCAAGGTGATGAGCTTTGTGCAGATGGGTGGCGGCAGCCGCCGCAAGGTATTCACACACTCCATGGTGTTCGTGCTGGGTGTGCTGGTATCCTTCTGGATTATTTCTGTACTCATGGTGGTATTCTCCAACCTCGGAGCACTGGCCAATGCCCCGTGGACCGAGTGGTTCTCCACCCTGTGGAATGATGCAGGCTCCGCCTCCCGCAGCTGGGCTGTGTGGATGCAGAATCCCTGGATTGTGTACTGCATCATGCTGCTCCTGCTGGTGCTGGGTCTGAGCATGTACGGCGTATTTGAAATCGGCGCCGGCATCACCGGTGCTGGTCAGGGTGTGCAGAGCAAGGAGGGCCACCTCGGCTCGTTCTTCCAGGGCTTCTTCGTCACCATCGTGGCCACCCCCTGCAGCGCACCCTTCCTGGGTGCCGCCATGCCCGCTGCCATGGCCCTGCCCGGCGTGTGGATGACGATAGCGCTCACCTTCATGGCACTTGGTCTCTCCTTCCCGTACATCGTGCTGGGTATGTTCCCGAGTCTGGTGCGTCTGCTGCCCCAGCCCGGCGAATGGATGGAATCCCTGAAGCAGGGTCTTTCCTTCCTGCTCTTCGCGGCCGCCGTGTGGATGCTCGATGTATACCTCGCCTTCTGGCCGGAAAGCGAGAGCAGCGGCACCATGTGGGTATACATGTCTCTGGTGGTCTTCTGCGCCGCTTTCTGGGTATATGGCCGCTGGTGCCTGCCCTTCCGCCCGCTCAGCACCCGCATCATCGCCATCATCATCGCGCTGCTGCTGGCTATCACCGGTTTCTGGGGCGCCCGACCCTTCAGCCCGAGCGAGAACCAGGTCGAATGGGTGGAATGGACGCCCGAGGCCATGAAGGAAGCTCTGGAGGAAGATGAAACCCCTGTCTATGTGGACTTCACCGCCAAGTGGTGCGCCACCTGCCAGGCCAACAAGAAGGTGGCCTACACCGATGAGGTATATGCCGCCATGAATGAGGCCGGCGTGGTACTCATGCGCGCCGACAAGACCAGCCCGAATCCCGATATCGACGCCGCCATGCGCGAGCTGAACCGCAGCTCCGTGCCGGTGAACGCTCTCTATGTGCCCGGCAAGAAGCCCGTGGTCACCAGCGAGCTGCTCACCCCGGATTACCTGCTGGATTTCCTCAAGGAAAATCTGCCAGCCGAAGAAGAGGAAGAAGAATAAACTTCAACGTACTTCCGGCAAGTCATCCCACTTAGTCGTATAACAAGGGGATGTGAATTCGCGCTTCCACGGCAACGTGGAGGCGCGATTTGCAAAGTGGACATCGTGCCCCGATTTCTGCAGCTGATCCAGCACGCCCATCAGCGCGCTGGGGGCGGCATCGGGGTGGTCAAAGGTGGGCTGCACACATTCCTGCGGCAGCAGGTCAGTAAGCAACACGCCAATCTTGCGATACGGATATCCCGGCAGATAGATATCTTCCAGCAGACGCCCCGCGGCCGAGGCGAAGAGGCGGCTGTCATCTGTGTGATTTTCCAGGCGCATGGCTGCAGCATTGGCATATTGGTGGCTCGATTCATAGCGGGAGGTTCGCAGCACCACCTGCACCTCAGCCGCCATCATTTCCTCCTGCCGGAGAATGCGCCCTGCCTTTTCCACAAAAAGGCACAGGATTTCCCGCAGCTCGGCCAGGTCGGTCACGGCTTCCTTCAGCGAGCGAGACACCATCACCTGGCAACGGGGAGAAGCAGGTTCTTCATCGATACACGGAATCCCCTGCAACTCCAGAGCCATGCGTTCGCCATGCACACCGAATTGCTTGCGTAACCAGGTGGCATCAGCTGCTGCCAGCCCCGCAGCGGTGCGGATACCCAGCGCCAGCATGCGCGGCAGCAATCGACGCCCTACACCCCATATATCGCCCACTGGATAATTTCGGAGATGGGGTTCCCAATCTTCCGGTTTGTTGAATGCCAGGACACCGTCTGACTCATGCGATTTCTTGGCTGTCTCATTAGCCAGTTTGCAGAGCGTACGGGTGGGTGCGATACCCACACTCACCGTTATCCCCGTCCAGCGGCGAATCTTATTTCTCAGCCGCCTTGCGACAGCTTCCCAATCCACTCCGGGATCAACAACGGCAAAAGCCTCGTCGATGCTGTACTGCTGCACCTCTGGCAGTTCCTGCTCCAGAATAGAGATAAAGCGGTCCGATAAATCGCTGTACAGCGGAAAATTGGCCGAGCACACCACGCCGTTCATCTTCTCCAGGCGTTCCTTGCACTTGAAGTAAGGCTCACCCATGGCAATGCCCGCAGCCTTGGCCTCTGCACTCCGCGAGACCACGCAACCATCGTTATTCGACAGCACCACCAGCGGTCGTTTCCGCCAATCAGGACGGAACACCTGCTCGCAGCTGGCAAAAAAATTGTTGCAGTCGAATAAGAGGTACATACGGAAAACAAAACAGGGCGTGCCCGCAGTGTAGCACAGCAGGCACGCCCCGTCAAAACTTGTTTTTACAGCCCCAGCTTGGCGAGAATAATCTCGGTCACCATCTTGGGATTAGGCTTCGGGTTGCTCACCTTCATCACCTTGCCGGTGAGGGCGTTGATGAGCTTCATGTTGCCGCCCTTCACGATTTCCACCATGTCGGGATTCTCCTCCAGCACCTGGGCTACCACGGCGTCCAGAGCGTTGGTATCGGTCTTCTTGAAGCCCATGGAATCAGCGGCGGCTGCAGCGCTCATGCCAGAATCCCACATCTTCTCCAGCACCTCGCGGGCCTGGTTGTTAGAGACAAGACCGTCCTCAATGATATCCACCAGACCGGCCAGTGCTGCCGGAGCCAGCGGACAGGTCTCAATGCTGAGTTCTTTCTCGGCCAGCACGGACGTCAGATTGTTAATCACCCAGTTGGCCACCTTGCGCGGAGCCTTGCTGCCGGCGGCGGCTTCCTCGAAATAACGGCAGAGCTTGAAATCACCCACCAGCGTATTCGCATCGGCCACAGGCAGACCATACTGGCTCTGCAGGCGGGCATGCAGCGCATCGGGCAGCTCGGGCAGCTCGTTCTTCACCTTTTCCACGATGGGAGCCGTCTGCACGGGGATGAGATCCGGACAGGTGTGATAGCGGTAGTCATGGGCATTCTCCTTGGTGCGCATCACAATGCTCTCGCCCAGCGTATCATCCCAGCGGCGGGTGGACTGCACCTGGGCGATTCCCATATCGAGCTCCTCAGCCTGGCGGTGAATCTCGTAGATAAGTGCTCGGCGGGCAGCAGACATGGAGTTGATATTCTTCATCTCAATCTTGGCACCCAGCTCCTTCTGACCTTTGGGGCGCAGGGAAACATTCACGTCGCAGCGCATCTGCCCCTTCTCCATATCGGCATCGGAAATACCGGCGCAGATCATCATCTGCTGCAGGCTCTTGAGGTAGGCGTAGGTTTCCTCGGGGCTGGTCAGGTCGGGCGCGGACACAATCTCCATGAGGGGAGTACCGCCGCGGTTGTAGTCCACCAGAGAATAGCCGCTGTAGTGGGTAAGTTTGGCGGCATCCTCCTCCAGGTGGATGTGGTCGAGCTTCACCGTGCGCACCACGGGGCCGTCAGCCTTCACCTTGCAGTCGGCGGGATATGCCCAGGCATACAGCGGCACTTCACCGCCAATGCACAGCGGCAGGTCCAGCTGGCTGGTCTGGTAGTTCTTGGGCATATCGGCGTAGAAATAATTCTTGCGGTCCCACTTGGAAACAGGCGGGGTGCTGCAGCCCAGCATCATACCCGTGAGGATGGTGCGCTCGATAGCGTACTTGTTGAGCACAGGCAGAGCACCGGGCATGCCGAGGCAGGTGGGGCACACATTGGTGTTCGGCTCATAGCCGAAACCGGCCTTGCAGGAGCAGAACATCTTGGTCTCGGTCTTAATCTGGCAGTGCACTTCCAGGCCGATGGTCACGAGGTAATCAGAAACAGGCATATCGGGAACGGTTAGTAATATAGTAATTTATTGAGAAGAAACGGCATTCTCCTGCAGCGCATTATCCAGATCACTGCGGAAGGATGCATCAAAAATGGAATCGAAAATATTGCAATGCGCCGCCGCCAGACACTCAAACACGCGGTCCAGCGCATCGGAGAACGCATCGTAGGTCTCTGCCTCGTAGCCAGGCAGAGCGGCAATTCGGACAATCTCACTGCGGATAGCCCAGAGAATCGGCTCGATGGGCGCCAGCACTTCCTGCGCACTGGCCTGATTCTGCGGGGCAAAATCGCGGTTCATCACCCGCGCCTCGGGCAACAGAGACTTGAAACGCTGCGAAAGTCGCGTAAGCTCAGGCGCAGCCAGAGAGGCGGTGGAGACATCCTGCACCGTCACCAGCACATCAAACACCGCGCGGTCAGGCTCGGCCAGGCGCTTCAGGCGCACCAGTTCCAGGCGGGCCTCATCCTCGCTGAGCGGGTCACCGGGCTCGCGGAGTTCCTCCACCTCCTCCTCGGAGAACATACCCATGCGCACAGCATCTTCAAATGCCTTTGTCAGCGCCGCCGAGCCATAACAATGCGCCCGGCACAGGCTCACGAACTCCACATGCATGTCATCCATCGTCTCCAGGATGCGCAGCTGCATACCATCCAGCATGCCGGCGCATTCAGCATCGCCCGTGGGGAGAATAGGCATGGCGCTCATCTTGTTATCAAGCTCGAATGTGAGCTTGACCAGCTCTGCAAAACGCGGGGCTGCGGCATCTGCCCCTTCCTTGCTGGCGATTCCGGAGAGCAGGAACCACATCTCCGTCGTGGTACTCAGAAAGCGATTGCTCAGCTCCTGATACTCAGAGTTATCAGTGGCAACGGGTTCATCATCCGGCGAAAGTTCCACGACCTCATAGGCCAGCCCCGGGGACACACTCCCCAGTGCCAGTGACAGCCCTGCCATGTAAAGCCATTTCCTCATGCCGAATCGCACGGACATTATACGCTTTTCTTAACGAATTGCAAGCCAAGATTCCAGCTGTTTTCAAATAATAAAACAGCTTAGATTCAATTCTGGAATCGGCGGTTAAGCTCGGCCATGGGGAACGGCAGCAAAGTGGATTTTCCGCCCGGGCTGCAATAGGGAATTTCGCATTCGAGAAGCGCCGCGAGCAGCGGCAGCGGATTCTGCAGGTACGAGGCAACATCCTCCTGCTGGGCATACTGGCGCGCCAGCTGGCGGGCAAAGGGTTCAAAGGGGCTGCGGGCACGGTTCAGGCGCACCTCGCCACTCGTAAAGACTCGCAGCAGTTCCTGCACAAAATCACTCACCTTGCGCAGCGGCAGAAGCGCAGGCACCGCCTCTACTCGCAGGGTGTTGCGTCCGAAAGGCGAAAGCTGGAAGCCCGCCTGCTCGAGCTGCGGCTTCACTTCCATCGCCACGCCCATATCTCGGGTATCAAGTTCCAGCAATTCGGGCACCAGCAGACGCTGCGACACCAGCGGGCGCTTGTTGCTCTCCTGCAGACGCTCGAAGATGATTCGCTCACGCGCCGCCCTCGGAGACATGAGTACCATGCCCTCCTTGTTCTCGAAAATGGCATACTGGCCGTGCAACGTTCCGATGTGGCGGAAATTCGGCAGCGGCGCGGGTGCAGGTTCGGGAGCAGACGGCGCGGGTGCAGGAGGCAGGTCGAGTTCCTGCTGTCGGGGTGTCACCAGAGGCTGCAACACCAGCGTAGGACGAGGCGCAGGGCTCGAGATTGGCTTAAGTGCCGGTCTCGACGGCGCTTCAACAGGCTTATGCACCGCAGGAACAACTGGAGAGAGCTTAATTTCCGGAACAACAGGCAGGGGCGCCGGCTTTTCTTCCTGCGCAGCCCCCTCCTCTTCCGATTCACCACGCGCATGGGCCGCCAGCGTGGCAGCCACGGCATCCATAATCGCCAGCGTCACCTCCGATGGGCGGCGGAATCGCACCTCGCGCTTGGCAGGGTGCACATTCACATCCACCAGCGCAGGCTCGACCTCCAGATACAGGAACAGAGCGGGATGCAACCCCGGCGGGAAACCACCATAACCATCGCGTACCGCGCGGTTGATAATCTGGTCCTCAATCGGGCGGCCATTCAGGAAAACATACTGCATGCGGCGGTTGCGGCGCGCTGCGGAAACTGGCATCAGATACCCGCTCACCCGCACGCCCGGCGCCTCGGTCGGGCGTATCCGCATGAGAGATGCCGCCGTCTCTCGCCCCACAAAGTCGGCAATGCGGCGACGCAGATCATGCGTGGCCGGCACATCGAACACCTGCTGACCATCACGGATAAACACAAAGCGCAGCTCGGGAAACGCCAGCGCATGCAGTCGCACCTGGTGCTCCACATGCCCCGATTCCGTCTCGTCGCTCTTCAGGAACTTACGACGTACGGGAGTATTGAAGAAGAGGTTGCTGACGCTTATTTCCGTGCCCGGCGCGCAGCCTGCATTCATGAGCGGCTGCTCCACGCCACCTTCACAGCTCAGTGTCCAGCCTTCCACGGCATCAGCCCGGCGTGTTGTAAGACTCAGATGCGAAACGGAGGCGATACTCGGCAGAGCCTCACCGCGAAAGCCGAGCTGGCGGATGGCAAACAAATCCTCCACCTGCACCAGCTTGCTGGTGGCATGCCGCTGCAGACACAGCGACACATCCGCCTTGCTCATGCCGCAGCCGTCATCCGTCACCTTGATGAGCGACACACCGCCGCGCCGTATTTCCACCTTCACAAAGTGAGCCCCGGCATCGATGCTGTTCTCCACCAGCTCCTTCACCACAGAAGCGGGACGCTCCACCACCTCACCGGCGGCCACCTGGCTCGCCAGGATATCGCTCATCAGGTGAATGCTCTGCTGTGGTGTATCTGACATGGTGTGCGCCTAATGTAACACGCACACAGCGGTGCGTCAACTCTGCAATGAATATCCGCCTGCCGGTGCTGACACAGAAAGACGCGCAGATTTCTGGTAAAATTCCGCGCGTAGGTGTAGGCTTGTGGCGTGAAGAAATGCCAGATATGCGGCAAACGAGCGTCGATGTTCCTGACGCAGATTGTGAACGGACAGGTTTCCGAGCTTGCCCTGTGTGAGACCTGTGCCCGCGAGAAAGGGCTCTTCGACCCCCAGTCGCTCACATTTGCAGAAAAGTTCTTCCCCGAAGAATTCCGTAACCGTGTGGATAAGCTGGTGCGCGAACTGACTCAAAGCGAATCCGTAGCGGCAGCACCGGCCACTCCCATGGATATGCTCACCAAGTGCCCCGTCTGCGGCTTTACGGTAGAGGATTACCGCCGCACGGCCCACTTGGGATGCCCGGATTGCTACTCCGTCTTTGCCCGCGAGCTTGACCCCACCGCAGAGCAATCCGACACACCGGCAGAGGAAGAATCCCCCGCCGTCACCCGTGCCCGCCTGCAGCAGGAGCTGCAGAAAGCCGTGGAACAGGAAGACTACGAGCGCGCTGCCGCCCTGCGTGACCAGATTAAAACCCTGCCCGATTCCTGCGAATGAAGTTTGAAACCTTACTCAAGCAAGCCTCGGGCTGGGCTCCCGACCGCAATACCACCGATGGCGTGGTCATCGGCTCCATCGTGCGCATGGTGCGCAACCTGCCCGGTTACCCCTTCCCCGGCTGGAGCACTGCCGAAGCACGCGTCGCTGTGGCAGAAAAGCTGCTGCCTGTCATCACAGGGATGCGTGGCTACAAGACCTCCTTCTGTGCCGAGCTGAGCCAGCTGAGCTATGGCGAGCGCCGAGCCCTGCTCACCCGCAAGCAGCTCACCCCCTGCATGGCCGCCCGCCAGGATGGCTGCTACGTCATCATCCCCCAGCGCAAGCCTGTTCTTCTCATGGTGAACGAGGAGGAGCACCTCGTTGCTCACTCATTCCACGATGGTTTCAACCTCCTCGATGGCCTGCAGAATCTGCTGCAGCTGAATGACCAGCTGGAAGAGCAGCTCGATTTCGCCCACACGGCCCAGCATGGATACCTGACCAGCATCCCCGCCGAGGCAGGCGACGCCATGCAGCTGTACTGTGTGCTGCACCTGCCGGCGCTCTGCATCGCCAACATGATGAACCAGGTCACCAAGGCTATGGAGAAGCTGCACGTCAGCATCTCTCCCTATTACTCCGATGCGCAGGATGACACCGGGCATCTCTATGTTCTTTTCTCCATTCCGGGGCCGGAAGACAGCATGGATGAAATGCTCGAAAGTTTTGAATACGTCATCCGCCACCTCGTCCGCCGCGAGCAGCAGGTGCGCCGCAAACTGCTGGCCACCCCCGGCCAGCACCTGGAGGACGGCATCTCCCGCGCCTACGGCCTGCTCACCAACTGCCGCCGCCTGTCCCTCAAGGAACTCCGCGATGCCGTATCACTGCTTCGCCTCGGCACCCTCACGGGGCTACTCCGCTGGCAAGAAGACGAGCGGGATATGCTCATTGCCCTGCACAGTCTGGTTCAGGACCAGGCCACAGAAGCCGCTCTGGCAGAAGAACAGGGCGACCCGGAAATCTGCCTGCGCCGCGCACGTGCCGCACGGAGTTTCCTCAACACTCATCCCCACCAATTTTCTGAAATACCCGCATGAATAACAACTACACCCCTCGAGCCCAGCAGGTCCTCAGCATCGCACGCCGCGAGGCTGCCCGTTTCCATCACAACTACATCGGCGCAGAGCACGTGCTGCTCGGCCTCCTTAAGCTCGGTCAGGGCGTTGCCATCAGCGTGATGGAAAACGCCGGCATCGATATCGCCGCGCTCACCCTCAAGGTGGAGCAGTCCATTCTTCCCGGCTCCGGCAGTCCGGAAGGTTCCTTGCCCTATACTCCCCGCGTCCGCAAGATTCTGGTACAGGCGGGCGAGGAAGCCCAGCAGCTGCGCCACACCTACGTGGGCACCGAACACCTGCTGCTGGCCATGCTCAAGGATGGCGATGGCCTCGCCTGGCACAGCCTTGCGGCAAGTGGCCTCACCTACGAATCCGCCCGCCGCGGAGTGATTGAGGAAATCAACCCCGGCTTCGGGGTGGATGAACAGCCGTCTGATTCCGGTGACAATGGACACCAGCGTCCCCGCCGCGACGATGACGAGGAGGAGGACAGCAATGCTTTCCTTCACCACCAGTCCGCCCGCAGTAATTCTTCCGCATACAACGGCAACTCCAAGCCCCCTGCCCTGAGCGCCTTCGGGCGCGACCTCACCGCCCGCGCTGCCGCAGGCGAGATGGATCCCGTCATCGGCCGTCAGGCTGAGCTGGAGCGCGTCATCCAGATTCTCTGCCGCCGCACCAAGAACAACCCCGTGCTGCTCGGCGAGGCCGGTGTGGGCAAGACCGCCATCGTGGAAGGGCTGGCCCAGCAGATTGCCTCCGGCGATGTCCCTGAGTTCCTGATTGGCAAGAAGCTCATCTCGCTGGACATGGCGCTCATGGTAGCCGGCACGAAGTACCGCGGCCAGTTCGAGGAGCGTCTCAAGGCCGTGATGGACGAAATCCGCAAGGAGAAGAACATCATCCTCTTCATCGATGAGATTCACACCCTCATCGGCGCGGGCTCGGCAGAAGGCACCATGGATGCCTCCAACATCATCAAACCCGCCCTTTCCCGCGGCGAGATGCAGGCCATCGGCGCCACCACGCTCAACGAATACCGCAAGCACATCGAAAAGGACGCCGCCTTCGAGCGCCGCTTCCAGCAGGTGCAGGTCGGTGAGCCGTCTGTCGAGGACACCATCCAGATTCTCAAGGGAATCGCCCCGCAGTACGAGAAGCACCACCACGTGCAATACACGCCCAAGGCGCTCGAGTTTGCCGCGTCTCTCTCGAAGCGCTACCTCACAGGCCGCTTCCTGCCGGATAAGGCCATCGACCTCATGGACGAGGCGGGTTCCCGCCTGCGTGTGGCCCGCATGACCCGCCCCGCCGATATCAAGCTGGAGGAAGAGAGCCTGCGCCACATGGAAGCCGAGAAGAACAACGCGGTGGAGGCACAGGATTTCGAGAAAGCTGCCCGTCTGCGCGATGATATCCGCATGTTGAAGCGCAAGATTACCCTCGCTGTCAACAGCTGGAAGAACAACATCGATGCCGCCGTCACCGAAGTGACCGAGGATGACATCATGACCGTGGTCTCCAAATGGACCGGCATTCCCCTCGCCCGCATGGAGGAAAAGGAAACAGAAAAACTCCTCCGCATGGAGGAAGAGCTGAAGAGCAAGGTCATCGGCCAGGATATCGCCTGCTCCGCCATCTCCCGCGCTCTGCGCCGCAGCCGTGCCGATATCAAGGATCCACGCCGTCCCATCGGTTCATTCCTCTTCATGGGGCCCACGGGTGTGGGCAAGACCTACCTCGCTCGCAACCTGGCGGAAATCATGTTCGGCACTGCCGAGGCTCTCATCCAGGTGGACATGAGCGAATACATGGAAAAGTTCAGCACCAGCCGCCTCATCGGCTCGCCTCCCGGCTATGTGGGGCACGATGAAGGAGGCCAGCTCACCGAGCGCGTGCGCCGCCGTCCCTATGCGGTCATCCTCTTCGACGAGGTGGAAAAAGCCCACCCCGATGTCATGAACCTGCTCCTGCAGGTGCTCGAGGAAGGCTGCATGACCGATTCCCTCGGCCGCAAGGTGAACTTCAGCAACACCATCATCATCCTCACTTCCAATGTGGGCGCCAGCCTGGCTGATAAGCGGAGCTCGATGGGATTCGCCACCACATCCGAGGAAGACGACTACGACAGCATGAAGGAAAAGATTACCGAGGCGGCTAAGAAGCATTTCCGCCCCGAGTTCATCAACCGCTTCGATGAACTGGTGGTCTTCCGCATGCTCAACCGCCCCGATCTCGAGAAAATTGTGGAGCTCGAGGCCCGCAAGCTCATCCGACGCCTGGCCGACAAGCAGATTTCGCTCACCCTCTCGCCCGAAGTCATCAGCATGCTGGTGGAGCGCGGCTACGACCCGCAGTATGGCGCACGCCCCATGCGCCGCGCCATCGAGCGCCTGCTCGAAGACCCCATCGCCGAGGCTATCCTCCGCGGCGAGCTGGCCGCAGGCTGCATGAGCCGCGCCATCCGCCCCGAAGGCACCAACGACATCGCCTTCCGTGAAGAGACTCCCGAGCCCCCTGCTCCGACGCCGAAAAAGCGCACTCCTCGCAAACGCAAGGAGAAAACGGACGAGTAAAGCCCTGGTCGGAGAGCTGGGACTTCAGTCCCATATTCCGACACGATAAAACAGGAAGCGGTGCCATGACAAGCACCGCTTCCTGTTTATCATTAATTCGGGAAAATCAACTTACTTCACCCATTCGCCCGCGCCGGCGGGCAGTTTGCCCTCGCCCACGGGCTGGTAGCGGGTGGATTCCAGGTTGCCCCACAGGCCCACGCCGAAGGCATCCTTCCAGTACTTGCTCATGCTGCGTCCCGTGTAGCAACCGTAGCTCCAGCATTCGGCATCGGGGGCAAAAATGGCAGGGTTGATGCGCGTGGCCAGATCCTTTTCATGCATCCATGCCTTGGATGCCGCCATCACGCTGTTGCTGTAATCCAGCATGAAGGCGTGGGGATTGCTGTGGCCGAAATAGTAAAAGCCCGTGATGCGGTCCTTCTTGTTGCGGGGGGCAGCATTGATGGCCTTGTACGCATCATCCGCCGAATCTACAAAGCGGAAACGAATCTTGCGCTTCCCCGCCGTCTCGCGGATGCGGGCAATGTAGTCAATCTGGTTCTCCTTGCCGCGGGTGATATACGACGGGCGGTACACCAGCCACAGAATATCCTTTTCCGGATTCTTTGCCAGGGCCCCATCAATATACACCGTGGAAGCGCGCACAAAATTGGCCCACCAGTTGTCATGGGCTGCGGGGCCGCGCAGGTTTTCCCACGAGCGCAGGGCCACACCGCCACAAAGCACAACCTCCACCGCCTGGCTCAGGGAACATCCCAGCACCAGCGCTGCCAGCAGAATATGACGCATCATTCTCACGAAGCAGGAGCATACTGCATGCCCGCCACGCTGTCAAGTACGCCAGCGTGGCAGCAGGCAGAGAGAATAACATCACTTACCACCGATGGTGTGGGCTCGCCAGTTGGTGAGAATCTCCTTCACCTTGGCAGCACCTACGCCACTGGTAATCATCTTGCCTTCCTTATCCACCACGCTGATGGCGGGGAAACCGGGCATACCGCAACCGGGCAGCCCCTGGAACTTGGTGGCCTGCAGCGCATCGAACATGATGGAGGGGCACTTGGCGCGGTACTTCTTGAGGTAATCCTTACCCTCGCGCTCACTCTTATCGCCATTGATGATGACCAGCTCTACCTTGCGGCTGGACTTCATCTTCTTGTAGGCATCCATAGCCACCGGCATGCACTGCACGCAGTATCCACACCAGCTGGCGGAATACATGTAGATGTAATAATCAGCCTTCAGATTCGGCTTGCCGTTAATCTGCTTGAACTTACCCAGAGCCGTGGCCACTGCAGGTGCACCGGATTCTTCCGCAGCGTCGTCTGCATCCTTAGCGCCCTTCTTAGCACCCTTTTTGGCAGACTTCTTGTCCTTCTTGCTTTTCTTAGACTTCTTCTTTTTCTTCTTGCTCTTGCCTTCCTCCTCGTCGTCGGCCTCCTCTTCGTCCATCTCACCGGCCACTTCCTCAGTCTCGGCACTGTCCATAGCCTCGTCCTGAGCGCAAACGGGAGCCACTACAAGAGCAAACATGCTCATCATCAATGTCAGTAGATACTTGCGGAGCTTCATACGCACGCGAGTCTATCAGAGATGCATTTCTGTGTCAATGCTTAAAATAATGCTCATCAAGCGCTCCGGAACTCGCTGAAGCGAGATGAAACAACCAGCCACACACGGACATCGTTAGAGTTCCCCTGCTCGTTCCGAGATAGTTGTTTTCGAGGCACGGGACTTCAGTCCCGAAAATCATGGCGGGGTTCATCGGGACTAACGTCCCGTGCTCCGACAGAGATGCCCCCCGCCAATTGCCGATTTGACAATGAGTGTCCAATGATGCCAGACGGACCAGCAAATATGAAACATAAAGACCTTCACGCTTGAACTGAGAGGCGGGAATTGATATAATGCACCGTAACAAATAACCATCTTCCAAATACTATGAATCTGAGACCTTTTATCGCAACGGCTTGTTGTATGCTTTCGTTTTTTTCTGCAAAAGCGGAGGAGATAGTTTACCCCGGCAATCCTGACCACCCGGGCTTCGGGAATATGATTTACTTTGAATATGACAGCGTTCTGATTCGTCTCATCCAGCAAATGGATGGTAGCGAGGCTTCCCGTCAGGCTGTCATTACTCGTATCAATGAGCATCCCGAGGAAGTGAATGACTGGTGGAATCATGATGGCTGGAGTGGCACGCCTCTGACGGAAGCCATGCAGAGAAAAGACAAGGAAATCGTGTCTCTGCTTCTCGCTAACGGGGCAATTCCATTCCCGCCGCCCGGTGGCTCCTTCTGGAAGAATAGAGCTGAGGGCAACCCGGAATATGCTGAGATTCTCTCCATTATCCAGGTAGCTCAGAAGAAATACCCCGTTTATACCGGTTTGCTGTACTCCGATGCGTATCGGAAGCGTCACAGCAAGAAGTAACGTGGGCCTGTTCCAGATTTGCTGGTCCACGAAATAAATTATGCGTTGGCAAAATACGGCGCTCCTCGACAAATCGGAATTGTCGAAGCGATGTCGAGCCAAAGGCGAGCGGAATTTTGAGCCCACGGAAGTGGGTGAAAGATGACAGGCAGAGGTAAGCCCGCGTCAGCGGGCGACCTGTGAGGGCGTAGCAAGCGAGCGAAGCGAGACGCGAAGCCCCAAGCCCCTGCAATAACAAAAAAGTTGAACAGAGCCCGTGGAACGGGTGACAGAATAGAGGCAATGCGTTAGACCGCCGCTCTGTCACCCACTCCGTGGGCTCTGATTATTTTTTGCGCCAGCCGGGGCTGCGAGCGCTGACGCGCTCTTACCCCGGCCTACTATCTTTCGCCCACACCGTGGGCTCAAAATTCCGCAGGCTATGCCTGCTCGGCAAACTCGACTTTGTCGCTGCTGCTTAATGAAGCCAACGTGTAATCTATGCCCTTTATTCGCGTTAACTGGTTCTGGTCCATATATCTACCAGCAGATTTGAAACAAACCATATCATTTTATGAGTTGTTCAATTGTACTTGAATCGAATGATGAAACGTGTATAATTATCCTATGGCGAAGCTAAACGTATTGCAGAATGAAATTTCTATCATTTCTGTTGATGGACAAGACTATATATCTCTGACAGATATGGCAAATGCACGTTCTGATGATGCGCGCGCTGCTGATGTCATCAAGAACTGGATACGTAACCGCTATACAATTGAACTTTTGGGGACATGGGAAATTATCCATAACCCGGATTTTAAAGTGGTCGAATTTGACCACTTTAAATCACAAGCAGGCCTACCCAGCTTCGTGATGAGCGTGTCGGACTGGGTGGAAAAGACTAACGCCATTGGCATAGTTGTTCGAAAAGGGCGTTATGGTGGTACATATGCCGTTCGGGACTTGGCATTTGAGTTTGGCACAGCAATTAGTGTGGCCTTTAAACTCTATCTGATTGAGGAGTTCCAAAAACTGAAATCTGCTGAACAAGAAAAACTCGGGTGGTCTGCCAAACGGGAGCTTACAAAAATCAATTATCGCATTCATACAGATGCCATTAAACAAAATCTGATTCCGGCAACGGTAAGCGCCCAACAGGCCAGTTACATCTACGCCAATGAAGCAGATGTTCTCAATGTAGCCATGTTTGGCATGACCGCTCAGCAATGGCGACGTAGCAATCCTTCTTTGCCCGGCAACATACGAGACTACGCTACTGTCAACGAATTGATTTGTCTTTCCAACATGGAAAACCTGAATGCTGTATTCATTGAATCCGGCATGAGTCAGCCTGAGCGCCTGCAGAAACTCAACAAAATCGCCATTCATCAAATGCGAGTTCTGACCGAAGCCGCGGGACGACTTTTGTTGAAATAATTAATATCCTAGAGTGGTGGGATGGAGCCCCGGCATCTGTACCCGACTATTGTGCAGTTTTTGCGCCATCGGCAACAAAATTGCATGAAACGCGCAACAAAATGCCCGCCGCGAGCGTCTATTTATTAGAAAATCTGCACTTTTCGCAAATTTTTGTTGCGGATTCGGTGCCGGGAAGTATTCTAATGTGTAGAACAACTGGATAACCGTTTACGGGGACATTTCCCACATCGGAATAAGCAAAACAAGAATCAGAAAGGTTAACCTATATTGACCATGCCTTCCATCTACAGAAGCTTAATCATCGCAACACTTTGCCTTGTGGGGGCTTGCATGAGCTGCCAGCAGCCGAAGTCAAACGCCAGCAACCCGCAAATACCGGTTACGGCGAGCGAGAAGAACCTGGTTACCTTTTTTCTGGCTCCTACAGGGGAGCAAATAGAGGTGCCCAAAAAACTGCAGAAAATTCTGGCAGAGCGTTTTACTAATCCCGAAAACAGTAAACGCTTCCCTAAAACGGCTTTGCGGGTAATCGGATATTTTCACTACAGGGGAGAAATTTGGGAATGGTGTGGTGGCAGGCTTCATGCCATCCACGGTGCATACCATTATGTGCCTGAGTTGGATTTTCCGAAAAACAGCGATATGTACGCTTACCTGCGTACACCTCGTCTAAACTACAAGCCTACACGTTGTCCATACAACTGTCACTTATCTCACGATGCACTGAGAAAGTCAGTTAAACGCCATTTCGCGGGCTATGAATAAAATCCGTACTTTTACGAGATAGCAACACTAAAAAAAGGTATTATGAGTAATTGTACTGAAAGTTTTTACATAAACACCAAAGGGGAATATTTACCTTACGGGCGTTTTGATGTCTGCTCTCTACCATGCAACGGATGGCTCAAAACTCGCATGGGAGAGATTTACCGTTTTATCAAGATTGGCGTGAAAGTTGTTCTGGATTTGGATGGGAAAGAATTTTATCCCATTCAAATCCTACCTGATGACACCAAGGGCTCCAGCGGCTGGGCATCCTAGGCTTGCGGGCCTGTTTTTGCGCTTAGTTGCATGGAATTATCTCCCGGCTCCGAACTAACAGCTTGCAGAGGCTCCCGGATTCTGGTAACATGACACCGTAACAAATACATATTTTCCACACTATGAATCTGAGACCTTTTGTATATTCTGTGCTTGCTTCCGCATTCCTTCTCCCCATGCACGCCATGGGCGAGAGTGAAGCCCGGGATTCGCAGGGGCGTACGCCGCTTATGAATCTCGTGTGGCGTGAAGACGCGACCGTTCAGCAGGTGCAGCAACTTCTTGATGCCGGGGCTGATATCAACGCCCGCGACAATGCCGGCAATACCGTGCTGATGCGCGCCTGCCGTGTGTGGAGGTATTGCCATGAGGTGCGGGGTGGTATGGATGTTGTACGGTTCCTCGTGGAGAAAGGGGTGGATGTGCATGCCCGCAATACTGCCGGGCAGAATGCGCTGGAGGTAGCCATGTGCTCCCGCGAGACGGATGAGGAGGTGCTGGCGTATTTCCGTCAGCTGGGGCTCTCTCATCCGCTGAGTGCGGAGCTGGCCATGGCTGCCGGGCATGACAGACCGGATGAGGTGCGGCGTTTGCTGGCTGCCGGTGCTGACCCGAACTATGCCAATGCGGTGGCATTGCAATTGTGCCTCAGCGTAGGGACCTATGGTATGGCGCATGAGAGTGAGATTGTGCGCATGCTTTTGGCTGCCGGAGCGAATCCGAACCTGTGCGCGGAGAGGATTCTGTATTCTGCGGCGCATGGCGCTTCCGACAACGCAATCAGGCAGATTTTGGCGAAAGGCGTGGATTTCTCCGGCATTGATGTTGATAAGTCTTCCGAGTGGATGGCTACGGTATGGTGGCTCCGCGAGGTTGACCGCCGCCCCTTATTCGATTTGCTGCATGCAAGCGGGGCTCATGTGACCGGCAATACCGGGTACTATGCTCCGCTCATAACACAAGTTGTTCAGGACCCGGAACAGGGGGTAGAAGAGCTCCGGTATCTCCTCTCCATCGGCTGCACCCCCTTGCAGAAGGATAAACACGGAAAAACTCCTTTGGAATACGCCCGCGAGCTCAACCGCACCGAGCTCATCCCCATATTGGAGGATGCACTGAATAAATAAGCCAAAACACCACCCGCAACCACATACCCCGCACCCGGCAGACCAAGGGCTCCACTTCGAGCAAATCCTCACCTTGCAGCCTATTTCTGCACCATCGGCAACAAAAATGCAGGGAACGCGCAACAAAATGCCCTCCACGCTTGAACAGAGGGGCAGGAATTGATATAATGCCAAAGGATTGACAACTCATTATTCATGAAGAAAAAAAAGCTTCTCATTCTCCTTATTCTTTTTGCCATTCTCCTCTGCGGGACGGCTTTTGTAGCCTGTCGTTTTATCACAGTAGAAGATGGCACCCCGGCTGTTGCTCTCATATATCGGGATGGTAGAACTGTATATTTCTCTGACAAGCATTTCTATCCGCAAGAACTGAGCGATTGGATTGCTCATAATAATGAGAAACTATATCATGCGACCCCAGTTGTCTATGTGCCGCAGGTCAGGCTGAGTTTCTCAGGAACGTACCTGAATTTCGACTTCCTTACGGATGCCGTTACGAGTGGCACTCATATCCGAGATGCAACGGAGAAGGACAGGCAGTTCATGAACTGGCTGCAGTCCCAGCCGGGGGAAAAAAAAGATGATATAAAATACGGTGCCTTTATGAGGATGGGAAATAATCAGACTGGCGGGAATTGATATAATGCCCCGTAACAGATACACGCTTAGTTATGACCATGCCCTCATTCCACAAAATCCTTGCCACCACAGCCCTGTGCCTTGCGGCGATAGGTATGCTCTGCTCTTGTGTGCAGCAATTACAAGAAGCGCGGGAGATGGATGCCAAATATGAGGCGTATGTAAAAAGCAAACAAACAGAAACACCGGCTCTGACGAAACTGAAACAAGCCGCAGCAATGGCAAGTCGGGCTCAAATCCGCATACAATGGAGTGTAGGTAAAGAGGATGTTATTATCCCCTTGGAGACTGATGAATTGGCAGAGATACGCGAAATAATGCCGCGCATGAAAGACATGCCTGCTCTGACCCGCGAAGCGTGGGATAAAATGACTGAAGGATTCCCCTTGGTAGCGCATATCGAATGCGCTTACCTTGAGTTCCAGAATGCTCAGGGTGAAGTGATGCCGGGGAAGCTTTTTCTCCAGCGCAATATAGGCGTCTGCGAAAAGGCAGAGGAATACAGCCGTAATTATCTGTTTTACGATGATGATTACATGTTGCCCGAGGCAGATCGCACCCGCTTCCTGGCCTTGCCCGCAATAACTAAGGCTCTCAATCATTGAGTATTGATGCGCACCGCCGCGAGCGTCTATTTATTAGAAAATCTGCACTTTTCGCAATTTTTTGTTGCGGATTCGGTGCCGGGAAGTATTATCATAGGTAGAAGGAGATAGAGAATGATAAAAAAAATCTTTTTAACCATATTGTGCTTATGGCTTGCCGTTGGTGGTGAAAGCCCGGCTTTAGATGTAGCCGCAAAGCTTCTGGAAGATTATCAGCAGCAGCGCAAGGCCTGCGGGGATGAGGATGCTTTGCACGTGTTACGCCTCAAGACCCGCTATACAGCGATGAAAGCGTGGACGGCGTTGGAGACAGACGATGCGGCTTATGAGAAGGCTAATGAGGAGCTTCTTGCCTTGCGTGAACAGGCGTATCGCCTTGCGAAAGCACGGTATGAGCAAGGGCTGGCTTCCGCGCGAGATGTATATGAAACCGGAGCTGAGTTATACTGCATAACGGAGGGAAGCAAAGTGGTATGTCCGACTCTGGAAGAGTTGCGGGCCATGCGCATGACTCTTCTTCGCTCCGCCAAAGCAACGGGAAACAGGGCGGAGGTTCTCAAAACGGAAATAATCTGGTATCGCAATGTCGAAATGATATTGACGGACATTGAGCGTAGGTATGGGGAGGAATTGCTGAAATTATCGCGCGAGCAATATCAACAAGGGCTCATTACCTATTGGCAGTTCAAGCAAGTAGAGCTGATTCGGCTGAATGTGACCAGCGAGGAGCAATATGCAGCATACGCAGCAGAATTATACAAAGAGGTTGAGGCAAATGCTGCCGCTACCGGAAGAAATGACTACCGTATTACGGAGCTGTTATTTCTTGCCAGATGTCGTCTGGTAGAATACAAAAAATGGGCAGAACTTTCAACATAGACCATGCGCACCATCCCCAGAATCCTTGCCACCACAGCCCTGTGCCTCGCAGCGATGGGGGTGAGTAGCTGTCAACAAGGCGTCTTCTTACTAGAGGAGGCTCTGTATGTGAATAATACATCCGAGTGGTATGCCGCAGAAAACGATATGACGAATTTTTACCATGTGACAGTAAAACCGGAGGTGAGGGAAAGTTATCTGAATGTCTATCGACAAAGTGCGGACGCTACCACTCGTGCATTTGGTAGAGCGCGTGAGCAATTAATACGAGAGATGGATGCAGCAGCGACTTTGATAAGCAGCATGAGCCAAACAGAAAAAGAAGCATTTGCCATAACCTACCTGAAAGAGTATAACGAGTCATTGGATAAGCATCACATTAGTAACTCCGGTCAGCTCCATGATAATAATGGATATACAAACATCAGTAACTGGGATGGCATGTACACGCGCACAGTAGAGCGTTTACCACAAGAGCAACAAATTATTCTGAATACCAAAGGTGGGGCGAGGCTGATGGAAGGATATGGCGGCTACATGCTTGTTCGCTATGTTGCATTTAATCCCAAAATCAATGCAAGCATGAGACGCAAAGCATTGTTTGTCGTTGATTTGTGGAACGAATGCTCTGATGGGGAAAATGGCTACCGCTCACAATGGATAAGAAGAAAACACTAGTTTAATGTTCGGAAAATAACTAGCCCATAAATGGGAATTTGGAGGAAACAGTATGGTTGAACGTGCACACATTTCAGATATTGCATCATTGACTGCATTAAGATTGGAATTCTTGCAAGAAGACTGCGGCGAATTGAGTGGAGAAATTAAAAGTAAGCTCATAGAATCTTTGCCAGCTTACTTTGAAAAGAATCTTAACCATAATATCTTCTGCTACCTAATTAGAGAAATGGAAGAAGTCGTTGCCTGTGCATTCTTGCTAATAGTTGAAAAGCCTGCAAATCCGATGTTCATAACAGGCAGAACCGGAACTGTGCTTAACGTATACACGAAACCGATATGCCGACATAAGGGGTATGCAAAAGCGATAATGAAAACGCTGCTACAGGATGCAGTTGAACTGAATTTGAGTTTTGTGGAACTTGAATCTACAGAGGCTGGATACGATTTGTATAGATCCATTGGTTTTACTGATGATGTGTCAAAGTACCATTGTATGAAATGGTACAACGTATAGTGAAATTCCAATTTGTAGGTGAGATAATGATTATTATAGTTACAGGAGCATCGCATACGGGCAAAACTGCACTTGCTCAAAAGCTGCTTGAAAAATATAAATATCCATATCTGTCAATAGACCATCTGAAAATGGGTTTAATTCGTAGCGGCAATACAGAACTTACCCCTATGGATGACAATGAATTAACTGAATATTTATGGCCGATTGTTTGTGAGATGATTAAAACTGCTATTGAAAACAAGCAGAACTTAATTGTCGAAGGTGGCTACATTCCATTCGATTGGCAGAAGGACTTTGACTCTGAATATCTCGAAAACATTAAATATTATTGTCTTGTAATGACTGAGAAATATATTAGAAATCACTTTGCCGACATAAAGAAATATGCAAATGTCATTGAAAATCGTTTGGATGATGAATGGTGCACAATGGAGAGTGTGTTAGCAGACAATT
>JBGVNQ010000021.1:0-31884 GCA_045125705.1 Akkermansia sp.
ACCTTTCTTTTTCTTTCCCGCTCATCATTAAGTGCATGTAGGTATTATAGTGCTCTTAATTTTGAGGCAACCAAGAATTTTCATCACTGTAGGCGAAACGGCGATTCCTCGTTGGGTTCGATTTTTTTTGAGGCAATGCGAGATGGTTCACTGTAGCACTCGTTTTTGGCTTGACCCGAGGGCTGAATCTGTTAGGATGGAGAACATGAGACTCAGTACTCTTCTCCCACTTGCCATATTTGCCACATCATCCCTTTTCGGGCAGGATGCGCAGCAGATTGCCGACAATCTCACCGTGAAGTCCCCTGCTCCCGACAGCAAGCGCATACCGATGCCCCGCGTGCGAGGCGCCGAAGTTCGACTTCTTGGTGCAGACTACGAGCAGATTATCGACAGCAAAGGCCTTATCAGCCGGCCGCAGAGCGACACACCTGTGCGCGTCAGTTTTGAAGTAAAGAAAGATGGCAAATCTGCCATCAGTAAGGACTACGAAATCACCGTACCGGGCCGCGGCAAAAAGGGAGGCAACCCGAAGCCGCAGATTATCCCCGACCTGCTGAGCTGGAGCGGAGGCCAAGGGGCTCTGGAGCTTCCGGCAGAGGTGCTGGTATATGGCAAGGATGCTTTTGTGGACGAATTCGTGCGTGAAATGAATGCCCTGCTTCCTGATTCCTACACCGTGAGACGCAGCGATAGCAGCAAAGAGGCTCACATCGTCATCGCCCCCACCAAGGGTAAGGATGATGAATCCTACACGCTGAGCATCACCACGGAAAAGGCAAAGATTACAGCCGGAGGAGAAACCGGCCGATACTGGGGCACCCGCACCCTGCTCCAGATGCTGGTGCAGAATCCGTCATCCCTGCCCTGCGGCACCACCTGGGATGCCCCCCGCTACAAACTGCGTGGCTTCATGCTGGATGTAGGCCGCCTGCCGATTCCGCTGGATTACATCAGCGATGTGGTGCGCCTCATGTCCTGGTACAAGATGAACGACCTGCAGCTGCACCTGAACGATAACTACATCTTCCATGAGCACTATGTGGATGCAGGGGAAGATCCGTTCAAGAAATCCTACTCAGCTTTCCGCATGGAAAGCGAGATGAAGGGCTCCGATGGCACCCCGCTCACCGCGCAGGACCTTTACTACACCAAGGGGCAGTTCCGCAAGCTGGTGGAGTTTGCAGCTGAGCACGGGGTCAACATCGTGCCCGAGTTCGATGCCCCCGGCCATGCACTTTCCTTTACCCGCGTGCGCCCCGACCTGATTTACCAGGGTCCTATGAACCATGTGAAGCGCCGCTGCGAAATGCTCGATGCTGCCAACCCCGCCACGCTGAGCTATGTGAACAAGGTGTGGGATGAATACCTGCAGGGCAACAAGCCTGCATTTGAGAACTGCGAAGTCGTGCATGTTGGTTCCGACGAATTCTTCGGCGCCACAGAAGACTACCGCAAGTTTGCCGATGGTCTGCTGGGGCACATCCAGAGCCGCGGTCACACCCCGCGCATCTGGGGCAGTCTGCACGCCAAACGAGGCAACACCCCTGTGCGTTCCAAGGGTGTGCAGATGAACCTGTGGAGTAAGGACTGGGCCCGCGCCTGGGAGTCCGTATCCCAGGGCTACGATGTCATCAACACCCACGACAGCGCCCTCTACATTGTTCCTTTCGCCGGTTACTACCGCGCAGATAACAACCAGAAGGGTCTGTATGAGAACTGGCTGCCGAACAACATCGGCCCCGAGTGGCTGCCCGCCGGCCATCCCCAGCTGCTGGGCGCTGCCTTCGCCGTGTGGAACGACGAAATCGACCGCCTGCACAAGGGCTACGGCGCCTACGACATCTGGGACACCATCAGCGGCATGGTAAACGCCCTCTCCCAGAAGATGTGGGGCCAACCCAAAGCCCCCCGCAGCTATGGCGAGCACTGCGAACTGGTGAACAAGGTGAACCGTATCCCCTTCTGCAATCCGCTTCATCTTTCTGACAAGAGCTTCCGCCTGGAGCCCGACCTCACTCCCATGCGCCTGCGCAAGGGCTCCAAGGGTCCGGATTACCACCTGACCATGGAGCTGCTCATGCCCCAGGCTCCCGTTCCCGGCGAGGAACAAGTGCTGCTGGGCTCCCGCCAGGGGCAGCTGCTGGCCGCAGGCAAGGATGGCCGCATCACCCTGCGCCGCTCTGATACGATGGAGTTTGCCTTCAACGCCAAACTCCCCGTGGGCAAGCGTGTGAAGCTCGAGCTCATCGGCACCATGGGCAAGACCGAGCTGCTGATTGACGGCGAATCTGCCGGCGAGCCGGAAAACGTGCGTTTCCCGCTGCGTCAGGATAATCGCATGAGCACCTTTGTGCTGCCCCTGGAATCCCTCGGCAGCTCATTCAACGGCAAGGTTTTCAGCATTGAGGTGAAATAATCCATACCCCGGAGATTCAGACATGGGACGGGCTGCAGGTGTTTTTAACTTGCATTCCGCCCCTTCTTATGTTACATACTTTCTCTATATGAGAAAGACCACGACACTACTCATGATGGCCGCACTCACAGCAGCTCCGCTTCTTGCAGAGAACCTGCAGCAGATTGCAGATAGTCTTCCCGTAGAGCCCCGTATTGAGGGCAACAAACTTGTCATTCCCAGTGTTCCCGGCGCAGAGGTTCGCCTGCTGGGAGCCGACTACGAACAGATAATCCGCCCCAACGGGCAGGTGGTCAAGCCGCTCACCGATACCCAGGTGAAAGTGAGCTTCGTGGTCAGCAAGGATGGCGAGGAAGCTGTTTCCAAGGATTACGACGTAACCGTACCCGGCACAACGCTGGCCGCCGCAGGCACCAACCCCGCACCTAAGGTACTGCCCGCCCTGCTCAACTGGGTGGGAGGCACCGGCAGCTACACGCCGGGCAAGGTGGTTCGCGTGGCAGCTTCTCCTGAACTGGGTAAGACCTTTGCCACTGAGCTGGAGGAAATGCTGGGCTGCCAGGTGGAGCTGGTTGCAGACGGTGAAGCCGCTGACATTACCCTGGGTATCAGCAACAACCTGATTCTGGGCAAGGAGGGTTACACCCTCGATATCTGTGCCGACAAGGGCATCACCATCGGCGCCACGACTGACACGGGTCTCTACTGGGGCACGCGCACGGTGCTGCAGATGCTGCAGCAGGGCAATGGTTCTGCCCCCTGCGGCCGCGCTCTTGATATCCCCCGCTACGAAGTGCGCAGCTTCCTGCTCGACGTAGGCCGCCTGCCCATTCCGCTGAGCTATGTCAAGGATGTGGTGAAGTACATGTCCTGGTACAAGATGAATGACCTGCACATTCACCTGAACGACAACTACATCTTCCACGAGCAGTATGTGGATGCCGGCGAAAATCCCTTTGAGAAGTCGTACTCCGCTTTCCGTCTGGAGTCCCAGACGCAGGGAGCCAATGGAGCACGCCTTACTGCAGATGACCTTTCCTACACCAAGGATGAGTTCCGCCAGTTCATTGATTTCGCCAAATCCCGCGGCGTGAACATCGTGCCGGAGTTCGACACCCCTGCCCACGCGCTTTCCTTCACCCGCGTGCGCCCCGATCTGATCTACAAGAGCAAGAATAAGCGCGCCTGCGAAATGCTGGATGCCTCGAACCCCGAAACCATCAAGTTTGTGGAAAGCATCTTCGATGAATACCTGCTGCCGCAGGATGGCCGGAAAGCCGTATTTGACGGCTGTGACGTGATGCATGTGGGTGCCGACGAGTTCCACGGCGACGCTGAACACTACCGCGCCTATACCGACAGCCTGCTCAAGATGGTGCAGAGCAAAGGCTACACCCCGCGAGTATGGGGCAGTCTGAACACCAAGAAGGGCAAAACTCCGGTGCATGCCGAAGGCGTACAGATGAACCTGTGGAACGGCGGCTGGGCCAAGGCCTGGGATTCCATCAGGCAGGGCTTCGACGTTATCAACACCAACGACGGTGCGCTCTACATTGTACCCTTTGCTCCGTATTACCGCATGGATGCCCGCCACCGCTGGGTGCACGAGCACTGGCGCCTCAACCAGATTGCCGATGAGAAGATTCCTTCCGGCCATCCCCAGCTGCTGGGCGCTGCCTTCGGTATCTGGAACGATATGATTGACCAGCGCTATGTGGGCTACGGTTCCTACGACATCTGGCACATGTTCAGCAACTCGGTGGATGTGCTGGCCGGCAAGATGTGGGGCAGCGACGCCTGCACCACCAGCTACGATGACCACAAGAAGCTGCTGGCCCAGGTAGGCAAGGTGCCGGGTCTTAACCCCTACTTCCGCTGGAAGGATGGCGCCACCTACATCTGCACTCCCGCCGCGCTTCCCTGCGAAATCGGCCAGCCCTGCATGGGTCCCGATTACCACCTGAGCATGGAACTGCAGATGACCGAAGCCCCCACGCAGGGCGAAGAACAGGTGCTGCTCAAGGGTGAATCCGGCGTGCTGTGCGCTGCCCTGAGCGATGGTACCATCGGTTTCCGCCGCAATGACAGCATGGAGTTCTCCTTCAACTGCAAGCTTCCTGTAGGCGAAAAGGTGAAGCTCGAGCTCATCGGCAAGCCCGGCAGCACCCAGCTGCTGCTCAACGGCAAGCCCGCCGGACAGTGCACCCTCACCCGCTTCCACCGCAACCCCGAAGGCCTTATCAACACCTTTGTGCTGCCGCTCGATGTGATTGGCAGCAGCTTCAAGGGCAAGGTCTATCGTCTGGAAGTGAAGTACACCGCCCCCGCCGGCCCCACGGTTGACCCGAACCTTCTGCCCAAGAAGAAATGAGCCTTACCCCTCAACAGGAATACGAAGCGGGTGCCGCCGCGTTCAAGGCGGGCAATGCTGCCGCTGGAGCCGAGCATCTGCGCAATGCCGCCTTTGCCGGCCACGCCGAAGCCCAGAACCAGCTGGCACGCGTGTACTTCGCCCAACTCAAGAGCCGCAACGACATCGGCTCGCTGGAATCTGCCGCACAGAACGGCGACCACGTGGCGCTCTTCGTACTGGCCATGTGCCTGATTGAAGGTCGACTCCTCGAAAAGGATTCCGACAAGGCACTGGTGGCGCTGAAGCATGCCGCAGCCCTCGGCAACATCATGGCTGAGAATATGCTCAGCCAGGCTCAGGGCTGAAGCTACTCAGAAACCAACAATTTCATCGCCGTGTCCGCCAGAGGCACGGCGATTTTTCATTCAGGCATTCGAGATATCAAGGAATCGTACCGTTCCGGCACCGAGGGTACGGTTCAGAGCCTTGATAATCTGCGGGCGCAGGCGGGTAATCTCGTATCGCACCGTGGGGTGCTTCACCATGATGCGAGCGCGCCCCTTGCCCACACTCACCATAGAGGAAACAGAGGCCAGCGCCGGGCCCACAGCATTCTCCCATGCTTCGGCCAGCAATTCGGGCGCAAGGGTATCTTCCTGCAAATCAAGTTCACTGAGCAGCTCGCCCAGGAGCGACTCCATACTGCGCTGGTTACTCGAGCTGTGCAGCTCTGACCCGCTGCCGAAAAAATCAGCCATGGCCTGGGCGCGGGCGCCACTACGAGTACTGCTCACGCGCACGGCACGTTCGCCGATACCATCCGGCATTTTCTGCATGTAGAAACGCTTCCGCGGCTTAGCAACAGGCAGCGGATTCAGGTTGACAACCTGCGTTTCCTTTTTCTTGCGGGGGCCGGCCATGGGGAAAAAGCAGGCAGCCCGGTAACCCGGGCTGCCCCATAAAGGAATGAATCCGTGGCTTTACTCGCCGTCGTCGCCGATGGCCTGCACGGGGCAGCCTTCCATGGCCTCGGTGCAAAGAGCCACTTCCTCATCGGTCACGGGCTGCTTGCAAACGTAGGAAAGGCCCTCGTCATCGTCGCGGGCAAAGAAATCAGCTGCGGTCTCACGGCAAAGGTCGCAGTCGATGCAGTTGCAGTCAACATAGAACTTGCCAGGAACATTCTTTTCAGTCTTATCGTCGATATCGGCCATAGTCGTGTATTGGGGGTTATACCCACAGATATTTATGACCTATTTTTGCCGGAATGCAATCCTTTTTTATTGCAACGCGGCATTTTTCGGTACAAAATAAGGTCATGCAAGACCAGGAGCCCGGAAAAGAGAAAAAAACAGGATTGAAAGACAGAATATGGGGAGGCATAGCGCTGCTGCTCCTGGCGGTCGGGGTAATCTGCTTCTACTGTCAGTTCAACAAGCTCCCCCGCGCTGAATGGAGAGACGCCAGCACACCCCTTGCCTGGGAAGTTGACGGGCTCTGCATCGAGGAAGCTGAGGCCTTCTGGAAAAGCTCCGCCGGCGATGCCCGCATGGAGCTGCGTTCGTACAATTTCCCTGTCTGCCGGCTGAAACTCGGCGACAGCCCGGGCAAAGGCCAGGTGGTGGTGCGCTTTATAAATGGCGAAGGGATACAGATGGGCGACCGCGTGTATATTCCCTATGCCGATGGCAAGTTCATCCCCCGCGAAAACAACAGCATGAAGGTCACAGAGCAGGAAGCCCACGTCCGACTGGAAGATGGATTCCTCAGCCGCGATGAATACACCCTGCACCAGATGGATCAGAATGCACCGCTGTGGCGCGTGATGGTGGAATGCCGCCCCGAGGGTGGTAACCTGATTGAAATCGGTCAACTGAGCCTCGTTCCCAATGACCTCTGATACCCCTGCTCCGCACAAACTGCGCCGCCGCCTCATTTCTGCACTGGTCTGTGTGCTGGGTGGCGCATTCATGGCTCTGGCTTTTCCGCCCTACGACATCGGCAACCTGGTCTGGGTGGGTCTGCTGCCCCTGCTCTGCGTTCTCTGGAACGGACGCTCCGGGTTCTGGCGTGGTTTCGTCTATGCCTGGTTCTACGGCATGGGCTGGTACTGCGTAAGCTTCTGGTGGATTCACAATGTAGGCAAGGTCTTCTACATTCCGCTTCCCGTTTTTGTGGGTATTGCCTTCCTGCCGCTCATGACGGTGTATTCCTGCCTGGTCGGTCTGTGGGGCGGCATGGCCAATACCCTGCTGCGCCCGAAGATGGAAGCCGGCCCCGACACCGAAGGGATGAAGCCCGAACGCAAGCGCGAGGCCTGGAACCGCTGGGCCTTGGCTGATTTGGGCAGCACACTGCGCAGCGCTGTGGGCTGTGGTGCCATGTGGGTATGCATCGAGTGGATGCGCGCCAACGGCACGCTCGGCTTCAGCTGGAACAGCATGGGCATGGCCCTGTACGATGGGCTTTCCCTGGTGCAGTGGGCCGAGTTCATCGGCACCGCCGCGCTTTCCTTCTTCCCGACCGCCACTTGCATCATTCTCTGGGGTGCGGGGCGTCGCACCTGGCTGCAGTTCCGCGCCACGGGGCGCGGATGCCGTCCGTGGGATTTCTACGGCATGGTAGTTGTCCTCTTCCTCATGTTCACTGGCGGGCTGGCACTCTCCAAGCTATACTCCCCGCTGGTCATGATGCAGCGCAAGGACGTGATGCAGCTGCCGGTCATGGGTGTGCAGCTCAATATTGACCAGAAAGAGCGCATCGAAGGCGGTGCCCTGCAGCCGGAGCTCTACGGAGCCTTCCTGCGCAGTACGCGCCAGGCATTCGGCGAAGTGCAGCAGAAAACCATCCAACAGGCTATCGAAAACCCGGATCTGGCCATCACCCAGCAGCTTCCGCTCTGGGTCATCTGGCCGGAAAGCGCCATGGGATGCCCCATCCACCGCAACACCGCCACGGGCGAGCTGCTCCGCGACCCGAATACCACCCAGCGCTTCTTCGGCGAAACAGGGCTTCCCATGGTGCGCCAGCAGGTTCGTGAGCTGGGTGGCAAGGATTTTGTCCTTTTCACCGGTGTGGACGAGTACCTGTGGGAACCCACCGAAAAGATAATGCGCCCCCGCGGCATGCATAACTCGATGGCCATCATTCCCGGGGACTTCGACACCATCACCACCACGGCCAAGCAGCACCTCATGCCCTTCGGTGAGTACCTGCCCTTCGTGGAGCATATCGAATGGCTGGGCAATATCTACACCGAACTCACCGGCACCCAGGTAGGCGAAGGCATACGCCCCGGCAAGGGGGATAATCCCATCCCCGTCACTATCCCCGGCACACAGGAGACCGTGGGCGTGATTCCCGCCGTGTGTTACGAGGACACCGTGGGCCGACTGCTCACCAAATACGTGCGCAAGGGGCCGCAGGTCATCGTGAACATCAGCAACGATGGCTGGTTCCTCGACTCCTGCTGCGGCGAACAGCAGGCTCGCAACGCAGCGTTCCGCTGCATCGAGCTGCGCCGCCCCATGGTGCGCGCCGCCAACATGGGCTACACCTGCGCCATTGCGCCGAATGGCGCTTTCATCGACGTGCTGCAGAAAGCCGATGGCACCCCCCACCTGGCCGGCCACAGTTATGCTGTGCTGCCCGTGGATAAGAACGCCGGCTTCACCCTCTACGCTCTCCTCGGCGACTGGGCCGTCATTCTCTGTGCCATCGTGGTCATCCTCACCTCCCTGCCAGTGGTGCTTAACAAGAAGAAATAAACCTTTTATTATCCACCAAAGGACAAAACAGCACGCCTGGATTCGCATGGAATCCAGGCGTGTTGTTTAAGTCTGAACAGGCTCTGATTAATAAGCGCGGGCCCAGAGCACGCGACGGGTCGTGGGGCGGCCGGTGAGGATGCAGGGAGCAGCCTCGGCAGCGCAGCCCATTTCACCCTGCGGAACGCAGCGGATGGAGATACGCAGGCTCTTGGCCAGAGTCTCTTCCTCTTCGGGGGTGCCATCCCAGGGGCAGAGCAGCCAGTCGGCATCACCCTCGCCGCTGAAGTTCTCCTTCAGCTCATCGAGGCTGCTGCAGGTGCGGATGTGGCTGTCGCGGAAGTCGTGCTGGCGCTGCAGGAGCGTGTTCTGAATATCCTCCAGCAGGCTCACAGCGTTCTCCACGAACTCAGATTCGGAGATGAAGCTCTTTTCGTTGGAGGCCTGGTCGCGGCGGCAGAGGCACACAGAGCCCTTCTCGAGGTCACGCGGGCCGATTTCGACACGCACGGGCACACCCTTCTTAATCCAGTCCCACTTCTTGGTGCCGCCGTTGATATCGCGGGTATCCACCTGCACACGCAGGGGCATGCCGTGGAAGCTCATGGCGCTGAGCTTATCGGCCAGGGCCTGGCAGTGGGCGATGATGGCGTCCTTGGTATCGGCCTTGGGCGTGACGGGGATGATGACAATCTGCTTGGGAGCCACGCGGGGCGGGCACACCAGACCGTCGTCGTCGGAGTGGGCCATGATGAGCGTACCAATCATGCGGGTGGAAACACCCCAGGAGGTGGTCCAGGCATACTGGCGCTCGTTGTTGCGGCCGGCGAAGGAAATGTTCTGAGCCTTGGCGAAGTTCTGTCCCAGGAAGTGGGAAGTACCGGCCTGAATAGCCTTGCGGTCCTGCACCATAGCTTCCACCGTGAAGGTGCGCACGGCACCGGGGAATCGCTCGTGCTCAGTCTTCTCGCCGGGAATCACGTCCACAGCCAGCACATCGCGCTGGAATTCCTCATACACCTTGTGCATGAGTGCGGTCTCCTCCTCAGCCTCCTCGCGGGTTTCGTGGGCGGTGTGGCCTTCCTGCCACAGGAACTCGGCCGTGCGCAGGAAGATGCGGGGACGCATTTCCCAGCGCATCACGTTGCACCACTGGTTCACCTTGATGGGCAGCTCGCGGTAGGACTCCAGCCAGCGGGAGAAAGCGGCACCAATCACCGTCTCGGAAGTGGGGCGAATCACATATTTATCCGTCAGCTCGCCGGAGGGAATCATGCGGGTCTTACCGGTTTCGGGGTCCTTCACAGCCTCGAGGCGGTGGTGGGTCACCACGGCGCATTCGGTGGCAAAGCCCTCGGCATGCTCGGCTTCCTTCTCAAGGTAGGAAACAGGGATAAGCATGGGGAAATAGGCATTGGTGTGGCCGGTGCGCTTAAAATCGGCATCGAGCTGCTGCTGGATAAGCTCCCAGATGGCATAGCCCCAGGGCTTGATGACCATGCAGCCACGCACCTCGGAGTTTTCGGCGAGGTCGGCTGCCTTGATGACTTGCTGATACCACTCGGGGAAATCCTGAGCGCGAGTGGGCGAGATAGCGTTCTGTTGTGCCATGTCGGGAATTGTATGGATTATGGTTGAAATGTCAATGAAAATCAGTACCTCCGTGGCGTAGCTCACGGTAGAATTTGTGGTTCAGTACAGCCAGCAGCACCATGAACACCATGAGCATCCAGAATCCCAGCACACCGCTCACCAGGCACATGACCACTGCCACTGTCATGCTGATGAGGTGCATCTGCATGCGGGATTTCATGAGTCCCTGCATAATCTGCCCTCCATCCAGCGGAAAGATGGGCAGCAGGTTCAGCGCCGTCCACCAGCAGCTTATCTGAATCAGATAGAAGAAAAAGAAGATAGCCAGCGGGGGAAAAGTCATCACTACCTCGGCGGGCAGAATACCCAGTGCAAACAGACAGGCCATATCCCCACCCAGCGCAAAGCTGCCCACATACAGGCTGAGCACCACAAAAGCCAGCACACCCACCGCCACTGAGCAGAGAGGACCGGCGGCAGTCATCATCACCCCCTGCCAGCGGGTAAGCCGCGCCGTCTCATTCGTGCAGTCGCCACCCAGCCAGGCCAGATACACACTCGGCTGGCCGCCGCCCAGTCTGCGCCCCACCAGGGCGTGCCCCATCTCATGTGCCAGCAGCACCACAAAGGCCGAAATGATGAAGAGCATCACACATATCAGATCCACCATGCTCGTCACGGCAAAAATACGCCCCAGCACGGCCAGCGTAAGCCACAGCGTAGGATGGATGCTCACCGGCACCCCGAATAAGGTGAATCGTATCATTGCTGCTCATTCTATGCTGCGATCCCCTGCCCGCGCAAGCTATCACCCCGCCATAATCCGCATCATGACAAGGAAAATTATGGTGTCACAGCCTCGTTTCATGCTTGCAGAATGCTTAAGAATAGTGTAATATATTGCCAATCCATGGAAGGCGAATACACAGAGGACGATATCCAGACACTGGACTGGCGCGAGCATATCCGCTTGCGCCCCGGTATGTACATCGGCAAACTCGGCGACGGCAGTATGCCGGACGACGGCCTGTATGTGCTGCTCAAGGAAGTGGTGGACAACTCGATTGACGAGTTTGTGATGGGTATCGGCAAGAAAATCCTTGTGAGCATCAGCAAGGAAGGCCTCTGCGAAATCCGCGACTTCGGTCGAGGCATTCCTCTGGGCAAGCTCTACGAATGCGCCGCCAAAATCAACACAGGCGGCAAGTACGATGGCGAAGCCTTCAAGAAATCCGTTGGTCTCAATGGCGTGGGTATCAAGGCTGTCAATGCCCTCTCCGAACGTTTTGAAATCCAGGCCTACCGCGAAGGCCAGACCCGCCGCATTGAGTTCCGGGCAGGCGTCATGGTGGAAGGCAGCGATGTGACCACCAGCACCGATGAACCGGACGGCACGCGTGTGAGTTTCATGGTAGACCGCAGCATCTTCGCTGCCGATGCTGCCTACAACCTGCAGTTTGTGGAGCGCATGTGCCGCTACTACTGCTACCTGAACACCGGCCTCACCATCAATCTGAACGGCCGCAACATTTCTTCGAAGAATGGTCTGCTCGACCTGCTGAAGGAGGAAATGAAGGAAGAGCCGCTCTACGCCCCTATCCACCTTTCCGGTCCCGATATCGAGGTTGCCATCACCCACGGCGATGAATACGGCGAGGAGTACTACTCCTTCGTCAACGGCCAGCACACCACCATGGGCGGCACCCACCAGGCAGCTTTCCGCGAGGCTATCGTCAAGACCCTGCAGGGCTATTTCAAGAAGAGCTACGAAGGCTCCGACATCCGCAACGGCATCCAGGCCGCCATCAGCATCAAGGTCATCGAGCCCGTGTTCGAATCCCAGACCAAGACCAAGCTGGGCAGCAACACCATGGGCCCCGGCAAGGAGACTATCCGCACCTTTGTGCTCAACTTCCTGGCTCGCGAGCTGGATAACTACCTGCACCGCCACCCCGAAATCGGCGAGGCGATGGAGGAGAAAATCAAGGAAAGCGAGAAGACCCGCAAGGAAGTGGCAGGCGTGACGGGCAAGGTAGCCAAGGAACGCGCCAAGAAAGCCAAGATTCACACCCGCAAGCTGCGCGACTGCCGCGTGCACTACGACACCAAGCACAAGCGAGCGAAGGACACCATGCTCTTCATCACCGAGGGTGACTCCGCTTCCGGCTCCATCACCACTGCCCGCGATGCGGAAACCCAGGCCGTATTCTCGCTGCGAGGCAAACCCGCCAACAGCTTCGGCATGAACCGCGCCGCCCTCTTCGAGGAAAAGCGTAACGAGGAGCTGGACTTCCTGCACCTGGCGCTCAACATCGACCGCAGCATGGAAGACCTGCGCTACAACAAGGTCATCATCGCCACCGATGCCGATGTGGACGGCATGCACATCCGCCTGCTGCTGCTCACCTTCTTCATCCAGTATTTCCCCGATCTCATCCGCGAAGGGCACCTCTACATTCTGCAGACCCCGCTCTTCCGCGTGCGCAACAAGCAGAAGACCATTTACTGCTACTCGGAGGCAGAACGCGACCGCGCCGTGAAGCAGCTGGGCCGCAACCCGGAAATTACGCGATTCAAGGGTCTGGGTGAAATCTCCCCCGCCGAGTTCAAGGGATTCATCGGCGAGGATATCCGACTCGAGGAAGTAACGCTCGAAAATGCGCACAATCTCAAGGAAATCCTCCGTTTCTACATGGGCGACAACACCGATGACCGCCGCCAGTACATTGTAGACAACCTCCGCATTGAGGAAGACCTGGCCTGAAACAGGTAGAAACACCCTCCGTCCCGGGCTTTTTGCTTGCCAGAAAGCCCGCAGGTTGTTATATTTAGCCCATGGGGCGCATTCTCTCAAACTTCCTGCTTATGGCTGCAGCTTTGCTTCTCAGCAGCTGCGTATATGTGAACACCCACCGCGCAGCTATTGACCGAGGGCAGGAATATCAGGCAGTCATCCTGCCGGATCAGGAGAATCTGGAAGTTTTCCGCTGCCGTGGTAAGCTGTATCTGCGAGGTGTGCTCACCACCGTGCGCCGAGCCTGGCGTGATAAGGTTACCCAGTACAGTGTGAATGAGTTCCACAGCGGCCAGTTCATTCCCATCAAGGGGGCTCCGCAGCGCTATGTGTACCGTGAAATCGGCCCTGCCGATATCGAGCGAAATGACATTTTCGGCATTGTACCCGGCAAGGAGATTCCCGAAGGAGCACGAGCCATCAAGCGCCGCAGACAGGTGGTCGGTTACCGCGTCGATGCGCTCAACTGCAACCCTGTCACCACGCATCTTCAGTATGGCTGGATAGCTGAGCTGCCGGGCAGAGCCCGCCCCCACTACCGCCACATGGTCACCAGCGAGCACCAGCATGTGGGCAGCCACCTGTGCAATACCCGCCGCGGCTTCATCATCCCCGTCACCCCTTCCCGTACGAATAAGCACGCCTGGTATGCCTACCCGCTGGCAGGTGTCTCCTTTGTGCTGGTGGATGTTCCCGGCACGGTACTGGCCAATACGGTAGTCCCGGCCGCCTATGGCATTGCGGCCATTCCCTTCAGCATTTATGAGAAGGGTCGCCGCATCATGGTGAAGCCGACCAAGTGATTTTCCAACACTCCGTCTATTATGATTCGTTACGCAGCAGATGAAGTACGCCGTGGAACCGGCAACATCAAGTGGGACCTGCAGGGGCCGCAACCTTTCGGCATCGCCGACATGGATATCGAATCCCCGCCCTGCGTGGTAGAAGCCTTGCAGGAACGTCTCAACCACCGCTTCTATGGCTACGCCTTCATGACCGATGAATTGCGTGGTGTCATCTGCGATTATCTCCGCGAGCGTCACAATGTAGCGGATGCCCGACCTGAGTGGCTGCACGCCCTGCCCGGCTGCGTACCCGCCTTCACCCTGGTAGCCCGTGCGGTATGCACTGCCCCGGAGCATGAGATTATGGTATGCACGCCCTCATACCCACCCATGCTTCACTGCCACGAGGACGTAGGCTGCCAGCTCATCACCGTGCCCTGCACCTGCACAGACGACACATGGAACTTTGACTGGGAAGCCATGGAAGCCGCAGTGACGCCAAACACGCGCATGTTCCTCTTCTGCAACCCGCACAACCCCATCGGGCGCATGTGGAGTTACGAGGAATTACTCCGCCTGGCCGAGTTCTGCGACAAGCACAATCTGATTCTCTGCTCCGATGAAATTCACTGCGATATGGTGCTGAGCACCGACCTGAAGCATGCCTGCTCGCTTACACTGCCCTCGCAGCTGCTCAAGCGCGTGGTCATGCTCAGCGCGCCGAGCAAGACCTTCAACATTGCCGGCATCTGTTTCACCTACATGGCCGTGCCCGATGAAGAGCTGCGCCAGCGAATCATCAAGGCTCAGGGGCATACCCTCCCCACGCTGAACGTCTTTGCCTACGCCGCAGCCAAGGCAGCCTACACTGAGGGCTGGGCCTGGCATGCCAACCTCATCAAGCACCTGCGAGGCAACTACGAGATGCTCTGTGACTTCATCCGGGAGGAGCTGCCCATGCTCAAGGTCTACCCGCTGCAGGCCACCTACCTCGCCTGGATTGACTGCTCCGCCCTCGGCGTCGATTCTCCCCACGAATTCTTCCGCAACGAGGCAGGCGTGTATCTCGACAACGGCGCTAATTTTGCCGCTCCCCAGTGCGTGCGACTCAACTTCGCCACCTCCCCTGAAATGCTCATGAGCGGCCTCACCGCCATGCGCGACGCCGTGCTCAGCCACCAGTAGAACACCTGTTTATAAAAGTGCTCTGTCGCTCTTTATGTCGGAGCACGGGACTTTAGTCCCGACCATCGAGAAGTATCATTAACGCAAACCGCCGCAGCTGCTCCGGGCAACTGCGGCGGTTTCAAGTTTTACTCGCTCAGGCGCGGTTTAGGCCTCCTCGGAGGTGGAACCGGTAGCCGTGGTGGTGGCGGGAGCCACGGGAGCGGTGAGCTGGGGCAGGTCGATGATTTCGATCAGAGCCATGGGGGCGCTGTCGGTCATGCGCTGGCCGAGCTTCACGATGCGGGTGTAACCGCCCTGACGATCCTTGGTAGCCTCAGCCACAACGCTGAACAGCTTAGCCACAACCTTGGGCTGGGGCAGAGTGGCCAGAGCCTGACGGCGGGCGTGCAGGGAACCGTTCTTACCGAGGGTGATGAGCTTCTCCACGTAGGGACGAAGAGCCTTGGCCTTGGCCAGAGTGGTGGTGATGCGGCCGTGGCTGATGAGGCTGCAAGCCTGGTTGGCAAGCAGGGCCTTGCGGTGGGAAGCATTACGCTGAAGCTTGGCTTTCTTAACGCCGTGTCTCATAGTATTTTAATGTGTGTTTTGGGTTATTAGTTTAGTTTTTCGGAATCTTTACTCGTCGTCGTCGTCACCGAAGGCGTCGATGTTGTGGGAGATGAGGGCCTGCAGGTCCGTGGCGCGGGTCTCGTCGTTGCTCTCGCGCAGACGGGAAGCCGGAGCCGGGGAAGCCAGGAGCTTGGCGTCGAACTGCATACCCAGAGACAGACCGTGCTGCACGAGCTTGTCCTTAATCTCGTTGAGGGACTTCTTACCGAAGTTGCGGTACTTGAGCATTTCGCTCTCGGTCTTCATGGCCAGCTGACCAACGGTGGTGATGTTGGCGTTGTTCAGGCAGTTGGCGGCACGCACGGAGAGTTCAATCTCGTTCACGCTCATGTTGAGCAGCTTGCGGAGCTGGGCGGTGTTAGCGTCCTGCTCGCCACCGTTGGCCTTGTCGAACTCTACGCGGCGGCTGTCAGCGTCCACGAACACGTCGAGGTGGTGGCGCATGATGCTGGCGGCCTGAAGCATGGCGTCGGCGGGGCTCACGCGGCCATCGGTCCAGATGTCGAGCACGAGCTTGTCGAACTCAGTCATCTGCCCCACACGGGCGTTGTCCACAGCGTACTTCACGCGGGTCACGGGGGAGAAGATGGAGTCAATCGGAATCACGCCGATGGGGCGGTCCTTGTCGTTGTTGTCGTCTGCGGTGTGGAAACCACGGCCCACGCTCACTTCGAAATCGCAGTCGAAGATGGTGCTCTGGTCAAGGTGGCAGATAACCTGATCCTTGTTCACCACGGTGTAGATGTGGTCGTCCTGGATGTCACCGGCGGTCACCACGCCCTGCTTCGTCACGCGAAGGGAAAGGGTGCGGGGCTCCTTGCCGTAGTGCTTGAACTTGACCTTCTTGAGATTGAGGATGATTTCGGTCACGTCCTCCACCACGCCGGGCAGAGAGGTGAACTCGTGCTGGGCACCGGCGATACGCACGCTGGTGATGGCAGCACCCTCCAGGGAGCTGAGCAGCACGCGACGCAGGGAGTTGCCAAGGGTGTGACCGAAGCCGGTCTCGATGGGCTCGGCGATGAAGGTCACGTGATTGGGATCCTCCGGGTCAGCGATGCGCTTAAGCGTGTTCGGAATCTCGAAATGGGCCAGCTTGATGGGCCCCTGCTCCTGAATGATTTCGTCAGACATATTAGTGTGTTTTTGTGGCCGGGTTTCCCTCCATGCGGGCTCTGCTTCCTACGGAAAGGGAGGACCAACGACCGGATTTTTTAATAAACCCGCGCGGCGCAGAGAATACCCCTAATTGCCTCACTTGGCAAGACTTTTCTTCCGGAATGACAACTTTTGTTCCAGAATCGCCTGATATCGGAGCTTAATTCTGTATTTTTGCATCAATTATGAATCAATCCCGTGGTGATATCGGCCAGCTGGAAGCGCACCAGGCGGGCGAGGTCCGGGAGCGAGACCTGCACCTGAAGGCCGATGCGGCCACCGGAGAAGATGATGGAGTCGAATTGCTCGGCGGTGGAATCAATCGTGGTGCGGAAGGGCTTCTTCATGCCGATGGGGGAGCAGCCGCCATGAATATAGCCTGTGAGCGGCAGCAGGTCTTTCTGCTTGAGCATCTCGAGCGATTTCTCCCCCACCGCCTTGGCGCCTTTCTTGAGGTCGAGCCCTGCCCCCACTGGAATCACAAAGACATAATGCGCGCCACTTCGCCCCGTGGTCACCAGTGTCTTGAACACCTGTGCAGGGTCCTGCCCCAGCTTCTCTGCCACCTCCAGCCCCGTGATGGCACCCTCCGATTCGTAGGTATAGTGCTGGTAGGCCACCTTCTTCTGCTCCAGAAGGCGCATCACATTTGTCTTATCCGTGGCTTTCATGGTGCTGTTGAGGTAAAATCATTGCTGCGCAGCCTTCCTGTTGCGGCGGCAGAGGAGAACAGCAGCCAGAATCCAGAGCGCCAGGGCAGAAGCCGAAATCGTGAGCATGATGACCCAGCCGAACTTATAAAGCAGCGTCAGAGCCATGGCCGTCCACAATCCGCCTCCCATGATGGGCTCGTGCAGCAACTGCTTGTAACCGAAGGCCTGCGTGGCGCAGGTCTTGGATTCCGGGTCCACAGCACGCAGCAGCAGCAGACCGGTGGCGGTGACACCCAGCGACTGGCCGAACTCCGCAATGGCGCATTCAAACCAGGATTCGCGGAACAACTTCGGCGCCACCACTACCACCATGAAAATGGAAAGCAGCGCACCCAGCAGCATCAGAATCAGCAGAGCCTGCCAGTTTGCCAGCACCACAGAAAACTTGATGGTAGCCATGGCCGATACCACCAGGAAATCCAGCGCGGCACCGGAGACTCGCTGCATCTGGCCGTGGTCAATCATCTGGTTTACCTTGATGGTCTGCGCCGCCTTCTGCAGAAGCAGACCGCCTATCATGCAGAATGGGAAAAGCGGGAACCCGCTGAACAGGCTCGTTTCATTCTCAGGGAAAAGGAATATCTCCAGCGACTGGATACCCTTCTGCATACCGAAGCCCAGCAGTATGGCAATGCCCACCAGCGAAATATGCCAGGCCAGGGAATCAATCGAGTCGCAGTACACAGTCTGCCAACCGGCGATGGGGCGCTCGCCACTACTGTAGATACCCTTCTGCTGGAGCTTATCCTGCTCTGAGAAGCTGCGGATATTCTTCACATACCCACGGCGGCCGGCCCAGTTTACCAGCATGATACCACCGATGACGGCCAGCAGCATACCCACTGTGGCCACGGTATAGCCCAGGGCAATGCCATCCTCCCAGCCAAAAGCTTCGAAACTCTCCGCCATGCCACTCACCGTGCCGTGTCCGCCCTGGAAGCCGATTTCCAGCAGGTTACCAAACCCCTCGTTCACCCCGAAAAGCGGCATGAGGATGAAGCCCACCAGCGCGAAACCAATGACATACTGCCCCCAGGCCAGAATCTGCCCGAAGCAAAGCTGAGGAAAGGCCACCTGCACCACTTTCCGGATAGGCGGGGTAACCACGCCGAGGAAGAGTGTGGCAAAAACCACGTTAATCATGAAGCCCGGCAGCTTGCTGATGGCTTCGATGCAGCCATCCGGAAACAACTGCGGGAAATTCTGCAGAATAAACAGGCCGATAAAACCACCTATCACTGCACTGGGCAGATAGCAGCGCTGCAGCACCGGCACCAGAACGCGTACCAGCTTGCCGCATACTAGCAGAACAGAGAGAAAACAGAAAATGATGATAGCCGTCATGTCAGAGCGGGAAATAATGGTAATAAGATGCTCAATTGGGCGTTATTCCCCGCAACAGGCGGAATAACGCCGCCGGAATCTACCAATATATCTGCTGTAAGTCAAGGAAAAACGAGCACGTTTTCACGCGCTCGTCCCGATAATAATCTGTGGCAACTTTGGCCTTTGACGTCAGGAATTCTCCACCTGTGCAATCTGCCAGCTCCAGGGGCGATGAAAATCGGGCTCCCCGCTGAGGTCATCAGAGGTAGTGCAGAAATGATAATCCGGGCTGTTCAGAATGCAGGTGGCTGCGAGGCGGCAGTTGCGGATATCAATGCCGAGGCTTTCGAGGTACGCAAGCGGCAGGCGGGCCATGCAACCCCAGCCTGTGGGGGTGACACTGCCACTAGTCTCGACACCCGTGGGCACCCCTGCCCCGGCAAGAGGCTGACGCGGGCCACAGAATGCACATGCCCACCAGGCGCCATTCGGGCAGAGATTGAACTCCATGTAATTCTTCCCCTCAGCGTCGGCCACAAAGAACTCAGCCGTATCATACTTCCAAAGCTCCTCCTTGAACATACCGGGACGGGCCTCGGGATGAATCGTCACCGGCGCAGCCTGAGCGGCGCGGTACACCAGGCAGTCATCCTCAATGCAGAAACTGAACTCGACCGGCGCAGCCACAGGCGAGCCGTACCATTCATGCGTAAGCTGCTGCACAACGGGAGCGGAGGTACTGATTACGTTCTTCATGCTCCAATCTTACTATATGCCGTTCCGAATAGCAAGATTTCAAGCAAAATTTTTCATTAAGTATTGACATAGTATTTATTTCATATACAGTAAGCGTTACGGGCGATACAACAATCGGCCTTATCACACCATGACTACAACTCCCACTGTTTCTTACAACCTTGTTTCCGCTGTCAAGAGCTGCCTGAAGCGCTATGTTCAGTTCAGCGGTCGCGCCTGCCGTTCCGAATACTGGTACTGGACGCTGGCCACTATTGTGATTGCCTTCGTTCTTGCCTTTGCTACGGGTGATTTCTCCAACCCCGAAGGCAAAAGCTCCCTCGTGCGCGATTTGTACAGCCTGGCTATCTTCCTGCCGGGCCTTGCTGTGTTCGTGCGCCGCATGCACGACATCGGCCGCAGTGGCTGGAACTACCTCTGGGTCTTCCTTCCCATCATCGGCCTGATTATCCTTCTGGTGTACCTGTGCAAGCCCTCTGCACCCGCCAATGAGTACGGCGAAGGCCCCGCCACCCCCGAGGACTGATACCCCTGATACATTCTGTTTTTCCCACGGCGCACCGCACAGCAGGTGCGCCGTATTTTTTTCATGCACACTAACAGGGAGACTCATCTTTGAACGCAGGGCCTGTCATCTGCGTCAACTGACATTGAACATACTTGCCAAAGCGTGCGCAAGTGGTAGACTTGTGCGCAAACCACGACCATGAACACACAGGAATTCAACGAACAAATTGCGCAGAAATCCGCCTGGGTAAGCGCAGTGAAACAGGAAATGGCCAAGGTGGTAGTTGGCCAGCAGAAGCTGGTGAACCGCCTGATTCTGAGTCTGCTCTGCAAAGGCCACGTGCTGCTGGAAGGTGTGCCGGGTCTCGCCAAAACCCTTTCTGTGAAAGCACTGGCCGGCACCATGCAGGCCGCATTCTCCCGCATCCAGTTCACGCCCGACCTGCTGCCCGCCGACCTGCTGGGCACCATGATTTACAACCCGGAGGAGCGCCAGTTCACCGCCAAGAAAGGCCCCGTGTTTGCCAACCTGATTCTGGCAGACGAAATCAACCGAGCTCCCGCCAAGGTGCAGAGCGCCTTGCTCGAAGCCATGCAGGAGCGCCAGGTGACCCTGGGTGAGTGCAGCTACCCCCTGCCCAATCCCTTCCTCGTGCTGGCCACGCAGAACCCCATCGAGCAGGAAGGCACCTACCAGCTGCCCGAAGCCCAGCTCGACCGTTTCCTCTTCAAGGTGGTGGTGGATTACCCCAGCCGCGACGAGGAGCTCAAGGTGCTCGAGATGATGAGCAGCACCATGGCCACCCCGCGCACCAGCCCCGTGGTGACCGTACAGGATATCGATGACTCCCGCGCCCTCATGGACCAGATTTTCATCGACCCCGCTGTGCAGCGCTACATTGTGGACCTGGTACGCGCCACCCGCAACCCCGAGAAGGTGGATTCCCGACTGGAAGGCATGGTGCGCGCCGGTGCATCTCCCCGCGCTACCATCAACATCGCCCTGGCTGCCAAGGCTCTGGCCTTCACCCGCCAGCGTGGCTATGTGACCCCGCAGGACGTGAAGGACCTGGCGCACGACATTCTGCGCCACCGCATTCTGCTCTCCTACGAGGCCGAAGCCGCCAACAAGACCAGCGACAACGTCATCGACAGCATCCTCTCGAAGGTTCCCGTGCCGTAAACCGCCATGGACAAAACGCAGGAAATCATGGAAAAAGTGCGCCGCATCGAACTGCAGGCGCGCCGCATGTCCACCGCCACCTTTGCCGGGCAGTATCGCTCCGGCTTCCGTGGTCAGGGCCTTGATTTCGATGATTTCCGCGAATACCGCGCCGGCGACGAGCCCCGCTTCATCGACTGGAAGGTGACCGCCCGCACAGGCACGCCCTATGTGCGCACTTTCCACGAGGAGCGCGAGCAGGTACTGCTGCTGGCCGTGGACGTAAGCGGCAGCATGGACTACGCCAGCGCCGGCATCGCCGACACCAAGCGCGAATACGCTGCGCAGATTGCAGCCGTGCTGGCATACAGCGCCGCGCTGAATGGCGACAAGGTGGGGCTGCTCATCTTCGGGCACAAGCCACATTTCTACCTGCCGCCCGCCAAAGGCATGAAGCAGTGCCAGCGCGTGGTACGCGAGATTCTGAGCGCTCCCACAGCCGGCAGTGATGATACGGTGGAGGAAGTGGCAGCCGAAATCCTGCGCACGCAGCGTAAGAGCGCCATGGTATTCCTCATCAGCGATTTCCTGGCAGAGGTCGATAAACAGGCCATCGGCAAACTGAATTTCCGCCACGAGCTCATCCCCGTGCGCGTGAATGACCCCGCCGAAATCGAGCTGCCGCCCGCAGGCCGCATCTGCTTCCGCGACCCCGAAACTGGCGAGCTCTTCGAAGGCGACCTGAGCGACAAGCAGCTGCGCCAGCAGCACGCAAAGGCCATGCAGGCCCACCGAGTGGAGTGGCAGCGTGTGTTCAACCAGCTGGGAATCGACTCGCTCGATCTACTCACCACGCAGGATTTCATTCCCGCCCTGCGCAAAATGTTCAACCGCCGCAGCCGCGTATTTGCGCATTGACCTATGGGTAACGATATTTTACAGGCCATCCCCACGCTGGAGCAGGATATTCCTGCCGACCAGTTCCTGGTGCAGGACTTCTGGGTTCCCTTTGCCTGGGCCTGCGCTGTGCTTATTCCGCTGGCTGCCCTGGCCGCCTGGTGGATTTACCGCCGCCGCAAGCGCGTAGCAGTTCCCGGCACCACACCTCTGCAGGATGCCCTGGCTGCCCTCAGCGAGCTGGATGCCGACCTGCCCGCCATGCGTGAGTGCGCCCTGCGCCTTTCCATGATTCTGCGTTCCTTCCTGGCCGGGCAGACGCAGGACCCCGCCCTTTACGAAACACACGAGGAATTCTCACAGCGCATGGATTCGCTGGCCAATGTGCCGCTGGTCTGCCAGTATGAAACCCGCGAGCTGCTCGAGTATCTGGCCGAGTTCAAATACGCCGGCGACAGCGGTCGCGATGCCACGGGCGCCCACCAGCTCGTGGAGAGGGCCCGTCAGCTGGTCTGCCGCATTGAGCAGGCTCAGCAGCAGGCAAAGAGTGAGGAGGTGGCATCATGATGCTGGCCGCCTCCACGGAAGCCGTGGTGGAAGCCACGCGTGAGTTCACCTTTGCCCAGCCAGGCTGGCTCTGGGCTCTGCCCGCCATCCTGCTGTTCCTTTTCCTGCGCCGCCGCCGCGGTACCACGGCCAGCCTGGTGCACCCCACCATCCGCTTTGCCGCTGCACGGCTGCACCGCCCGGCCACACTGGCAGGCCGCATTGGCCCCATCTGCATGGCACTGGCCATGGCAGCCCTGATTGTGGCGCTGGCACGCCCGCAGTGGAAGAACCAGCACACGGAACAGACGGTGAGCGGCATCGATATCATGATTGCATGTGACCTTTCCGGGTCCATGGCAAGCCAGGACATGCTCTTCACCTCCAAGGACAGGCTGGGCCGCACCCAGCGCGCCGCCATCGACCGTCTGACCGCCGCCAAATACGTCATCAGCGAGTTCATCACCGGCCGTCCGAATGACCGCATCGGTCTCGTAGCCTTCGCCGGCAAGGCAAAGCTCTGCAGCCCGCTCACGCTCGACCACGGCATCGTGCGCTACATCATTCAGGAATTCTACCTGGCCGATGACCGCCGCCCCGGCTATATCAGCGAAGACGGCACCGCCATCGGCACCGCCATTGCCTCCGCCGCCCTGCGTCTCAATGAGCGCAAGGAAACCAAGAGCAAGGTGATTATCCTTGTGACGGACGGCATGAGCAACCGCGGCAGCATCTCCCCCATCGATGCCGCCAAGCAGGCCGCCGAGCTGGGCATCAAGATTTTCACCATCGCCATCGGCAAGGATGAGCGTCTCTCCCGCTACACCGCCAATGTCGATACCTTCGACGAGAAGACGCTCAAGGAGATTGCCCGCATCACCGGCGGCCAGTTCTACCGCGCCAGCAGCGGCGCTCGTCTGAAGAAAGCCTTTGAAAACATCGACAAGCTGGAAAAGACTGAGGCTAAGCGCCGCACGCTCATCAGCTTCGATGAACTCTTCCCCTGGCCGCTGGCCGCAGCCGGCCTGTTCCTGCTGCTTGGCATTCTGCTGAACTTTGCCCGTCGCCGCTCAGCCCCCTGATTCAACGCCATGAGTTTTCTGTATCCCAACGTTCTGTGGTTTCTTCTGCTGGTGCCCGTGCTGATTGTGCTGGTGGTGCTGGCCTGGCGCAGCGCCGGCCAGGGCTGGCGCAGGCTGGTCTCGGAGCAGCACCGTGAGCTGGTACGTCGCCGCCCGCTCTGGCGCACCGCCCTTCCCGCCACTTTTGCCCTGCTGGCGCTGGTATGCGTCATTGTGGCCCTTGCCCGCCCCATCAACGGCTACCGCGAAGGCGGCGCCACCACCACGGGGCGCAACCTGCTCATCGCGCTGGATATTTCCCGCTCCATGGAAACGCAGGACGTGACGCCTTCTCGCCTTGCGGAAGCCCGCGCCGCAGCCTACGAGCTTATCGATGCCCTGCCCGGCGACAAAATCGGACTCATCGTCTTCTCCGGCGAGGCGGATTTGGTCGTACCCCTCACTTATGACCATACTGCCCTGCGTGATGCGCTGGACCAGGTGAACCGCAACTGGGCCGGGGTGGGCGGCACCAACTTCGGTCTGGTGCTGCGCAAGGCCATGCAGGATTTCAAGCGCAGCGCCCCCGAGGGCAGCACCAATGCTCTGGTCATTCTCAGCGATGGCGAGGACACCGTCAACTCCTCGCTCGAAGTGGCAGAAGAGGCCAAGGAAAAGGGACTTCTCGTGATTACGGTGGGCATCGGCACAGCTGCGGGTGGTCCCATTCCTGATGAGCGAGGCGAAAATGGCCTGTGGCAAGATGCCAACGGCAAGCATGTCATCAGCAAGCTCAATACAGAGTCACTTCGCCGATTTGCCGAGGCTACAGGAGGCGATTTCTTTGTGATGGATTCGAATGCCAACCTCACCGCCTTCACCCAGGCAGCCGTGCGCAAGATTGATACGCACGAGGAGGCTTTCTCCATCAACAAGATTCCGAACGATTTGTTTGCGCCCTTCGCAGGCGCTGCGCTCGCACTACTCGCTCTTGCCATGCTTTGCAGCACGGAATGGAAACAGGCTAAGAGCCTTATCCTCATTCTCACCATCGGTGGCATGACACCCTGCATTCAGGCTGCACCACTTGCTGAAAATGCGGCTTCATACAGCCAGGGGATCGCCCATATGCAGGCGCAGGAGCTGGATAAGGCCAAGGAAGCTTTCTCCCTTGCCCTGCTGGATGAAGACAAGAACCTGCAGGCTGCCGCGCTCTACCAGCTCGGGCAGGTGAATGCCGGACAGACCTTCAACGAGCTGCGCGCCCTCTATGGCGAAGGCGGCAGCGCAGCAGATGAAGGCCTCAGCGAGGATGAGCAGCCGACTTCGCGCGTCACTCCCGAAGCTCTGCAGAAGATTGTCGATGCGCTCAAGCTGAATCTCCAGCCCTACCGCGATGCCCTGCAGCTGCAGCCCTCGCTCACGCGCGCGCAGAAGAATATCACTCGTATCGAAGAGCTTATCAAGAAGCTGGAGGAGGAAATCGAACGTTTGAAGCAGCAGCAACAACAGCAGCAGCAACAGGATAATCAGGACCAGCAGCAGGAGCAGAAGGATCAGAATCAGGATTCTGAGCAACAGCAGGACAAGGACAATCAGCAGAACCAGGACTCCGACAAGCAGGACAAGGACGACAAGCAGCAGGATTCTGAGAATCAGGACAAGCAGAACCAGCAGCAGGATAAACAGGATCAGCAGGACGGCGAGCAGGATAAGCAAGATAAGCAGGACGAGCAGCAGGGACAGAATGACCAGCAGCAGGACCAGCAGGATAAGCAACAACAGCAGCAGGAGCAGAAGGACGACAAACAGGACCAGCAAGGCCAGCAGCAACAGCAGCAGCCCCGTCCTGAGGAACAGCAGGAGCAGCCCAGCGATGAGGAAAAGGCCCGCCAATATGCCGCCTCGGTGCTCCGCAGCCATCTGGATGAAGAACAAGGCTCGCCCATTCCCCACGCGGATGTGCAGGTACGCCCGCCTGACAAGGATTACTAAACACCCGACACCATTTTTTACATGAAACACATTATCAATCTTTTCTACACACTATTCTGCTGCATCGGCAGCCTGGCCATGGCCGAAATTGTACCGGTCTGGTCGGTGGATGTTGCCGTGCCCGGCGAGAAGGTAGCGCTTTACCTCGTGGATACCGACATCGGCGAGGATCTGTTCATGATTCAGAAGCGCCCGACGGTCTCGAACGCCGCGATGGAAATCATGCAGCACTACGCCGGCGCCAACCCGCTGGATGCCAACCGCGCCGCCATGGAGGTATATCCTCTCCAGATTATCCCCGATGCTCCGGGCGAAGTGCGTCTCACCGGGCTGGAAGTCAAGTACAACTCCGGTCGCACCGAGGTCATTGAGGTGCCCGCCCTGCCCGTAGTTTCGCAGAGCGCCATCCGCTGGAGCAAGAAGCCCGTGAACTTCGGTGTGCTCTGGTACACCAATATCAAGGACGGCTACGTGCACCAGCCTATCAAGACTGCCGTCAAGATTCTTCTCCCCGGTGGCGTGGACACCATGGGCGCGCCTCAGATGAGCGCAGTGGACGTGAAGGTGGGCAATTTCCAGCCCACGCTCCAGGGCGTGCTGGCCATGGTGCACAACCAGGCCATGGGCACCACCACAGCCTACGCCAAAGGCCAGACCTGGCGCACGGTGGATTACACAGGTACGCTCACTCCGTTCCGCGAGGGTAATTCCGACGTGGCGGGCAAGATTGTGCTCGAGCAGCGACAGGGCTTCTTCTCCATCATGCGGGCAGAGGCTGACCTGCCTGTACTGACCGTCGGCGCCCTGCCCCTGCCCCCGGGAGCTCCCGCCAACTTTGCCGACATGGTGGGTGAGTACAGCATCACCGCCTCCACCCAGGCCAAGTCGCTCGCCATGCACGAGGCTGTGGAAGTGGAAATCACGGTGAAAGGCACCGGCAACCTCGAGCAGCTTGAATGTCCCAAGCCCGCCGACGCTGCAGACTGGAAGCTCGTGCCCGCCACCCGCAAGCCCATCGTCGGACCGAATGGAGAGACCATCGGCATGGTGTTTAGTCAACTCCTCCGCCCCACGGCAGAAGTCGGTGGTATTCCCTCATTCTCATTCTCTTACTTCGACCCGAAGAAGATGGAATACCGTCAGGCAGCCACAGCACCCATCCCGCTGCAGTGGCGCGATACGGAAACCACGGGCAGCGGCATCCAGACCGCCGTGGCTGCTGAGCCGCCGCCTGCAGGCACCGTACCAGTGGCGGAAATGACCGATATCTACGGCTACATGCCCCGTGCCATGTACGGGCGCGATATCACCATGCCGCGCTGGATGTGGTACCTGCTCTACCTGCCCGCAGCTCTCGTGTTTGCTACGCTCATCATCAACGCTCTGCGCAGCAAGCTGGCCGCCGGTGCGGCGGGACGCGCACGCGACCGCGAACTCAGTGAACTGGCTTCCCGCCAGGATGCCCTGAGCTTCCTGAAAGGCGTCGGTGCTTACATCGAGACCCACGTTGCACCCGGTAGCATGACACCGGAACTCCAGAAGATTATCGACCGCCGCGATGAGGAAGTCTTCCGCCCGGACGCCCGCACCAGTATCACCCCGCAGGAGCGCAACATCATCATGCGCACGCTGCGCAACATCGGCACGGGTGCAGCCCTGCTCTTCCTCTGCCTTGCCCCCCTGGCACAAGCCAACACCGCACAGGATGACTACAAGGGCGGCCAGTACAGCAAATCCATCGCCAAGCTCGAAGCTGTAGAGAACTACCCCGACGCCCTGCGCCAGTACAACATGGGCAACTGCTACTACCGTCTCAACCAGCCCGGCATGGCAGCCCTGTGCTACGCCCGCGCGCTGCAGGAGAATCCCTGTCTCAAGGAGGCTCGCGCTAATCTCGCCTTCATCCAGCGCAAGGAAGGTGCCCTGCTTCCCAGCGGCACGGTTACTGACGATATCTTCACGCTTCTTTCACCTTCTCAGCTCTGGGTATGTACCATCGTGAGCACCGCCTTGCTGTTGCTCTGCATCGGCCTCCTCATCATGCGCCGCAAGGAAAGCAAGCCCTGGCTGCAGACCATCACCGCCATCAGCCTGGGGGCATCCCTGCTCTGCGCCGCAGACTGGGGTTACTACACCACCCGCCTGACTCCTGATTTATCCTCCCTGCCTCCCTCAGATATCGCTTATATTCTGAAAGCCACTCCTCTGCGCAGCTCTGCCGATGCCCAGGGTGCAGGTATCATGACACTTCCTCCCTCCACCCCGCTGCACCTGCTGGCCAGCCGCGGCAGCTGCGCCTATGTGGAGACCTTCACAGGTGTGCGTGGCTGGGTGAACACCGCCGATACCGCCACTCTTGCCCCGAATGGGACTGAGCCGGGTGTACCTCTCATCATTTCCTTCAAATGAAGAAAACGCTTCTCATAAGTGCCGGCATTCTCTCCGGTCTACTGCTTGTGCTGCCGCTGCTCTGGAGCATCGGGCTCTGGTACTACCAGCCCGTAAGCATCCTGCCCGCGCTGCTGGTAATAGTAGGTGCTGCCTTGTGGTGGAAACTTCGCAAGCGTCCGTCTATCCACCTGGTGCTCTGGGTGCTGGTAGCTGCTAATATCATCACTTACTACTGCATTCCCGGCCCCACGCCTGAGCGCTGGCAGAAGCCCTGGGCGCTTGCTCCGGTCTTTGAGCAGCAGGGCGACCAGCTCACCATCCGCAATATCCGCGATTTCCGCTACCGCACCGAGGAGGATAGCGATGCCTGCTACCGCACCGAGACCTATGACTTAAACACCCTCGTCGGTGTGGATTTTGCCGAGTGCCACTGGGACGGCATGACGGCTATTTGCCACACCATGCTCAGCTTCAATTTTGCGGATGGCCGCCATCTGGCTGTTTCGGCAGAAACACGCCTGCCCGAGGGAGTGGAGCAAGGCGCCATTCCCGGGCTCTATAAGAAATACGGCATTCTGTATCTGTTCGGCACCGAGGAGGATCTCTATGGTCTCCGCACCAATATCCGCCACGAGGATTTAAGCATCTACCCCATGAATATCAAGCCACAGGGTGCCCGCAAGCTCCTGCAGCACTATATCGACCTGGCGAAGCAGGCCGAGGCCGAGCACATTCCGTATAATACCATCTCGGGCAACTGCTCCACCGGCCTTGTCAGCGGATTCCGGGCACTGGTTCCCTCCATGCCCCGCAAATACGACTTCCTCCCCCTCCACAACGGCAGCATTGCCGGACTCCTCTTCCGCAGCGGCGCCCTCCAGACCCGCCCCGGCGAAACAGAAGAACAGATTCGCCAGCGCTGCTACGTGGGCTATGATATCCCCATCGATAACTACAGCGCCCGCCTCCGTGAGAAAATCGCCAAGTAAGAGGGGAGGCTGACCTCATCGGGGAGGCTCTCGTTAGCTATCGAAGCACGGAACTTTAGTCCCGTAAATATAAGCATTGAAGGGGACTAAAGTCCCCGCTCCGAATAAAACCTGCGGCTCGACTAACTCGGGTTTCCCGAGCAGAATAACAGGGTTCCTCGCAAATGATACCAGCTTGTGCATTTTTTCGCTCATTTTTGCTTGCAAGGCAAATTGAGGTTGTGTTAGCTTGTCATCAGACACCCTTTCACACCCCTATTCTATGAAAATACAAGCACAAACGAATCAACAGTCTACCTCCACCCCCCGCAGCACACGTTTAAGAGAGCCGGAGTTTCCGTTCCAGCGGCTGCAAGGCATTGCATACGATGGTTTTGAGTCTATCCATAAAGTCAAGCAACGCAGAAAGTTACCTTCAGGAAAAAAGCTGCTCATCGATTCCTCCGTGTGGCTGGCAGCAGGCACACGCCAGTGGAGCAACTGGTTCCAGCGACTCCTCGTCTACGCGCCTCGAAAGCAGTGGACTATCCTGCTGGACAGCGCGGTATACGCCGATTTATACCGACTGAGGGAATCACCCTCTCACCAGGAAGCTGCGGTGCGCGCACTGAAACTCATCGACGATTTCAGGAAAGAGCTCATGCCCCTTGAACTGTTTAAGGAGATTCCCCCGATGTCCGGTGAATCCATTATCATACCATGGGAACATGCCATGCGCATTCTGGAACAGGAAGATAACAGCATCCTCATCACGAAATCCATGTGCATACCCGACATCGAGCTCGAATCACCTGAAGCACCCCACCGCATTCACTACGCTGAGAACTATGTCCCACTCATCCGCTGATTCCTTCAAAAGCTTCATCAAGGATATTGCCGCGCACAAGGCCATCACCCTGCTCACGGATTCCATGCTCGGGCGGGCCATGCTCAAAAAGCTGGTGGCGCATGCCGGCAGGAAGCTGAATATCCCCCTTTCCGCCGAGCCGTGTACTGATACCCACGGTTTCTGGCTACTCCAGGCGGGCGAGCCCGGTGCCGACCTGCAGATTCAATGCCGCATCCGCACCGAAACACTCAGCGAAATCGCCGAACTTGCAGCAGAATCCTGGCTCGAGGATAAGAAACTGGAGAAGGAACAAATCCTCGCCATCATCGTTCAGGCAACGAATAGTACCAGTCTCACAGCGCGGTCCTCAGTGTAAGCGCCTGGCAGAGGGGGGCTACATCGTGCACTCGGTGCATATCGGCACCGCGGTCGGCGGCCAGCAGGCTCATGGCCACAGTCGGCAGGGCGCATTCCTTCGCCTGCCTGGCATCTCCCAGCAATTCGCCGAGGAAACGCTTGCGCGACAACGCCATCAGCATCGGCATGTCGTGTACACGCAGCTTCTCCAGATGCCGGATGAGTGCCAAATTATGCTCCGTGGTCTTGCCGAAGCCGATGCCGGGATCCAGACAGATGCGGGAACGCGCTATACCATCGGCCACCGCCTGAGCCACCCGCTGCTCAAAGAAGGCTCGCACCTCGGCCACCACATCATCGTAGCGCGGTGCATGCTGCATTGTTTCAGGCGAGCCCTGCATGTGCATGAGTACCACGCCGCAGGGCATCTCGGCACACACGCGACGCATCGCAGCATCGGCCAACCCCGTGATATCATTCACCACATCCGCTCCCGCCAGCAGAGCCGCGCGGGCCACCTCGGCATGTCGCGTATCAATCGAAATACGCAATGCAGGAAACTCCGCGCGCAACGCCTCAATCACGGGGCGGGTGCGGCGCAGCTCTTCCTCCACCGCTACCTCTGCCGAGCCGGGACGCGTGGATTCTCCGCCCACATCTATGATATCCGCCCCCTGCTCCACCAGCAGCCGCGCATGCTCCAGCGCTGCGGGCACCGAATCATGCAGCCCTCCATCAGAAAAGGAATCGGGCGTCACATTCAGAATGCCCATCACCGCCCCACGCGCCGGCAATTCCCAGCATTCACGGGCAAGTTGCCAGCGTCGAGCACAGGTCTTGGCGGGGGTCTCCTTCATGCCCGCAGTATATCCAACGCCCCTCTCCTGGTCAAGGAAAATGAAATTCCTCCGGGCTAAAGTCAGAAATCTGCATTCACACCAATCTACCACATCCGAGCTTGAATCAGCCGGGATGGCTTGCTATAATACAGCAGGTAACAACTCTTTCGCCATGAAGAAAAAGCTCCGCATCTTCCTGCTGATTCTGTTCGCCTCGCTTCTCTGCGGGGTGAGCCTTGTGGCATGCCGATTTGCCAAAGCAGAAGATGGCCAGCCTGCAATTGCCGACATCTACCAGGATGGCCGCATCATCAGGACGGTTCACCTCCCGGGATGGCCTCAGCATCCGCAGGAACTGAGTGATTGGATTGCTCATAACAACACGAAGATTTATCACATCACCCCGGTGACCTATGTGCCGAAGGTGAGGCTGGCTTTCCCGGGACAGAACCGTCATTTCTGTTTCCTTACAGGCGCGGTTTCGGACGGCTCCTATATTCGCAGCGCCACGAAGAAAGACACGCTATTCGTAGATTGGCTGCTCGCCCAACCGGGAACAGAGCCCACGCACGACACATGGGGCAACATGCAGAACACTGATGCCCTGCTTCACATTGATGCCTTGCTTCAGAAATAATAATGCCCCGAAATAAACTATTATGCGCGGGCACCATCAGATGCGTATCGACAAATCGGCAATTGGCGAGCCAACGGCGAGCGAAATTCAGAACCCGCTTTAGCGGGTGACATATCAATAGCGATGGGGTGGAGCTCGACACAGTCGGGCGGAACCCCTCGTACAAACAAAAAATATTTTGGAACCCGTGGAACGGGTGACAGAAGCCTTGGC
>JBGVNQ010000022.1:0-34206 GCA_045125705.1 Akkermansia sp.
AGAGAGCGAGAAGCTCTCTCCGTGGTCGGAGGGGATAGGGGAGGCAGACAGCCTCCCCAGCATGTCTGTACACCAAAAGGGTGAAATCTGCATAAATGAGACATTTGTGCAGATTTTTCAAATTCACAATTGACTTTGGCGGGGTGCAAATCTGTCGGAGCACGGGACTTCAGTCCCGAAAATATAAGCATTGGGGGGACTAAAGTCCCCCGCTCCGAATAAAACCAACTGCTCGCCAATCTCAGATTTCTCGCTCGGCTTAATTGAGCCAACGCGTGGTTTTCTATGTTTTATTAATCCTGCTTCCTTCATGTGAGCGTCACACCTTCGTATGTATCACAGATTCTCACTTGTAATCATGTTGACCCTCGCCGCCCTTCAGGCGCCCATCCTCGCTCAGGAAAGCAGCAGCAACACCGCCGTAGGACAAATTCTCGATGCGGCCAAAAGCTATGGCGATTACAAACAGGATGAACGCCGCCGCGAGCGGGCAGAAGAGCGACGCGACAGGCAGCGCGATGAACGCAGGCGAGCCCGGCAGGAGCAACGCCGCCACCATCCGCGGGATTGCAGGCACTGAACCATGGTGTCCCGGGAATCACCATTGCGCTATATAAATAATGCCCCTGCTTCACTTGGAAGCAGGGGCATTATTGTATACTTCAACTCAAACGCCGGGAATTAACCGCGGTTCTTGAGCTGCGGGAAAAGAATGATATCGCGGATGGAGCTGGCACCCGTCATGAGCATGCAGAGGCGGTCGATACCGATACCGATACCACCGGCGCTGGGCATGCCGCTTTCCAGAGTTTCCACGAAGTCGTAGTCAATCTTCTGGGTGTCTTCACCGGCCTGGTGCTGCAGGCGCTCAAGCTGCTCCACGGGGTCGTTCTGCTCGGAGTAACCGGGGCAGAGCTCCTGACCGTTCATCACCAGCTCGAACACGTCCACCACGCTGGGGTCCTCGGGGTTGGCCTTGGCCAGGGGCACCAGGTCGCGGGCCACATGGCACACGAAGAGCGGGTTGGCCTGCTTCTCCTCCACCAGTTTCTCGTAAACCTGCTGGGTCACGTCGGTGTCGTTCAGGTCATCACCAATCTGCACATGCAGCTCGTTCTCGGCGCGATCGCGGCGCTGCTCGGGGGTGAGGTCGAACCAGTCGGCACCGGCCACTTCCTTCACCAGGTCGTTGTAGTCGGCGCGGCGCCAGGGACGGGTCAGGTCCACAGTCCAGCGCAGGTTGCCGTTGTCGTCATACTGGTCAAACTTGAGCGTGCCGAACACCTTCTCAGCCACGGTGCAGATCATCTCCTCCATCATGGTGGCCATGGTCTCGTAGTCACCACCTGCCTCGTACACCTCAAGCACGGTGAACTCGGGGTTGTGGCGGCGGTCCACACCTTCGTTACGGAAGTTGCGGTTCAGCTCGAACACCTTCGGGAAACCACCCACAAGCAGACGCTTCAGGAAAAGCTCGGGAGCAATACGGAGCGTCACGGCCTTCTTCAGGGCGTTGTAGTAGGATTCGAAAGGCTTGGCGGAAGCACCACCGGCAATATCCTGCAGCATCGGCGTCTCCACCTCAAGGAAACCGCGCTGAATGAGGTACTGGCGGATTTCCTGCACGATGAGGGAGCGCTTCACGAAACGGTCGGCGCTTTCCTGGTTGCTCATCAGGTCCAGGTGGCGGCGGCGGTAGCGCATGTCCATATCGGCCAGGCCGTGGAACTTGTCGGGCATGGGACGCAGAGCCTTGGAAAGCACCTTGAACGAAGCCACGCGCACAGAGGGTTCACCCGTGCGGGTGATGAAGGTCTCGCCTTCGATACCCACCCAGTCACCACGCTCCAGAAGCTTCCAGAGTGCCCAGGCTTCAGGCTCCATGGACTTCTTGGTCAGCATGCACTGGATGGAACCGCGCACATCGCTCACGCTGAAGAACTGGGTGTTACCCATATCGCGCAGGGCGGTGATACGGCCGAGGAATTTCACCTGTTTACCTTCCTCGAAGTTTGCCTTGATTTCGCCCGCGTTCGTGGTCACATCGAAACGGCCACCATAGGGGTTCACCCCAAGGTCGCGAATCTTGCCCACCTTCTCGCGGCGCACGGCAATCAGTTCCTCCTCAGAGGAACCCGGAGCGGTAATTGCAGGTTCATTTTCTGACATAGCGCGGGCATTATACCCCCTTTTTCAGGAATTTCCAGCCTAAAAAGTGAATAATGAATAGTGAATAGTGAAAAAATCAGATTTTTATCTTCCTACCGTGACGGAATCACAGCTTGCCAGCGGGAAAAGCTACGGTACAATAAGGGGCATACACTTATGCCCCTGGAATCATCCATCTATTTCTACTGTGACTCGCTTCGGGAGGATTCCCCGATGCTCCGGGATAACTGGATGGAGGAACGGGAGCGCGGCGGATTCATCTCCCCTTCGTACAAGTACCGGCTGAAAGAGAATGAGGATATTCCCTTTGCAGAATGGCTCCGTTTTCTGGAGAAAAACCGTAAACTCCTGCTCAGGGATTGCACCTCCGCGACCATTGATGTGGGCATCATGGCCGATTTTCAGATAGCAGATTTCACCCTCAGCGTGCCGCCCGAGCTTCTGCTAGCGCTGGCTCGTGCATGCGTGTGGCTGAGTATCACCTTCATGCCCGGCGGCAATGACCGGCTCCGCTACGATGGCGAATGCTACTACATTCTCGCCTCCAGCACACCGGGAGAACAGAAGAAAGGGCTGCCGGGCAGCATCTGCCGCCACCTGAGCTCGCAGGGGCTACAGCCCCATTTGTGGACAAAGAGTCACGCTCTCCTGTACACCAGGGAGGAACTGCTGACCGCTATCCCTGCCGGGGAAGGAGCAATGGTCCGGCTCAGCAAATATACCGGTTCGTATGGTTTTTACTCTCTCGATGTCCCGCCGGCATTGATGCGCACCCTTGCCGACCACGGCTGCACCCTGCAGCTGCATATCAACACCCCACAGCGGCGCGGCAGAAAATGCAGCCACGCCCTCTCCACCACCTGATTTCACGCCATGCCCGCCACCATCATCCCCCGGCTCACGATGCAGCACTTCTATGAAATGGAAGCGCTCGAGCTGCAGTTCTACGATGCAGAATTCATCACCCCCGCGGCAGAATCATGGAGCTGGTATGAGCTCTACCCGCACAGCACCGTGGCCGCCGAGGTGGACGGCAAGCTGGCAGGCTTCGTGAACCTCTTCCCAGTACAACCCGAGGTGTACCACAAGCTGCGGGAGGGGCGATTCAATGACCATTTCATGGAGCTGGAGCACGTGGCGCCGCTAAATCAGCAGCCGCTGCACATGTTTCTGAGCTGCATTCTGGTGGATTGCCAGTTCCGCAAGATGGGGCTCACCCGCCAGCTGTTGCAAGCCGCCGTGCAGCCCTATGCTACCCTTCCCTGCGTGGGCGTAGTCACCGATAATGTGACGGCAGACGGCTGTGCCTTCTCCGAACGCTACGGCTTCACCCGCCTCCACCCCTCCGACCACGATTCCTGGATTTACGAACAGGCCTGGCCCGACTTTGTGAAACGGGTGAGAGAATAACAGGCATTAACTCCACGCTTCCAGAAATAAAAAAGCCCCGCTGCATGTGAGCGGGGCTTTTTGTGATTGGTCTGACTGTTACTGCGAGCATCAGACATCGACCACGACATCGTCGTCGTTGTCCTCGCCGCCGTGGGCAAGAATGAACTGCAGGTCGTTGAGGTCGAGGCTGGAGGCAAAGCCTTCATCGCCGAGCACATTGGTGACGAGCTGGTTCTTCTGGTGCTGCAGCACGCGAATCTTCTCTTCCACGGAGTCGCGAGTGAGCAGGCGGTAAGCGATAACCTTGTTCTTCTGGCCGATTCGGTGCGTACGGTCGATAGCCTGGCTTTCCACAGCGGGGTTCCACCAGGGATCGTACAGAATGACGTAGGAAGCGGAGGTAAGGTTAAGACCGGCACCACCAGCCTTGAGCGAAAGGAGGAACACACTAGGTTCCTTGGTGGTCTGGAACTTCTCGATTTCCGCCTTACGGTCCTTGGTCTGACCCGTGAGGTAGTTGTACGGGTGGTTATTCTCCTCGAGCTTGCTCTTGATAATCTCGAGCATGGACACGAACTGGGAGAACACCAGCACCTTGTGACCTTCCTCACGCAGCTGGTCGAGCAGGTAGAAGAGCGCGGTGAGCTTGGCACTGTCCTCCTTGGCGTACTTGGGATCCACCAGACCGGGGTGACAGCAGATCTGGCGCAGGCGCATGAGGCCCTGCAGAATGGCGAAGGAGTTCTTCTTCACCGATTCGTCGGAATCCACGCCCAGCAGAGCCTTCTGGATGCGGCGCAGCTCGGCCTTGTACAGCTGGCGCTGGATGCCTTCCATCTTGGCGTACACCTCTTCTTCGGTACGCGGGGGAAGGTCCTTGGCCACCTGCTGCTTGGTGCGGCGCAGGAGGAAGGGCTTGAGACGGGCAGCCAGGCGGTTCTGGCTCTGGGAGTCCTTGCGCTTGTCGAAACGCTTCTTGAAGTAGGCGCGGCTGCCCAGCACACCGGGCATGGCGAAGGCCATGAGCGACCACATATCAAGCAGGCGGTTTTCGATAGGTGTACCGGAAAGCACCAGTCGGTTGTAAGCGTTGATTTCACGGGCGGCCTTGGCAGCCTTGGAATCGGGGTTCTTAATCTGCTGGCCTTCGTCGAGAATCACCGTGAGCCACTTGATGGCGTTAATCTGCTCGCCACAGACGCGGAGCTGGGCGTAGTTGATGACCACCATGTCGTAGTTGGCCAGGATGTACTCCACATCGGCCTGCTCCTTGTTGCGGATGACCATCACGCGCACACCGGGGGCGAACTTCTCGGTTTCGCTGGCCCACACGTCCAACACGGACTTGGGACACACGATGAGCACGGGCGGAATGACCACCTTCTTGCGCCCCTGCTTGTTGCGGCGCACATAGTCCTCGCGCAGCCACAGCATGTAGGTGATGGACTGAATCGTCTTACCCAGACCCATGTCGTCAGCCAGAATACCGCCGAAGCCGTTCTCTGCCAGATAGGCCAGGAAGTGGAAACCTTCAATCTGGTACGGGCGGAGCGTGGCCTGCAGGGTGGAGGGCACATCGGGCTTCACATCAATCTTGATTTCAGCCGTGCGCTCCTTGATGCGCTGCCAGGCCTTCGGGTCGAATACCTCAGCGGCACGCGGGTCGGCCAGCTGCAGGGCATGCATGCGGTGCGTCTCGCCGGAGAGGTCGAAGGGATCGAGACCGAGCTTGGTCACGGCATCGCGCTGGGCGTCGTCGAGCTTGATTTCGAGGCGCATCCAGCGGCCATCGTCCATGCGCACATAGCCACCGCGGGCAGACACGAGGGAGCGAATCTGCTCCTTGGTGAGGGTGACACCCTCCACATCGATAACCACGCGCAGGTCGAACCAGTCGATTTCCTGATTCACCACCTCGAAGCGGATGGCGGCGGCCACGGGGTCGGCCAGCAGGGACTTGAGGTTCTCGTCCATCTCCACATTGATGCTCTCGGGGATGGCCTTGGCCCACTCGGCAAACTTTTCGGGGAAGAGCTTGGTGATGCGGCTCTTGAAGGCCTCCACCTGCGTATCGTAGGTGAAGTTCATCTCCTCGAGCAGTCCGGGGATGGGGTAGAGGTAATCGCGGATGAAGCGCAGCAGGGTGTGGTCCTTCAAAGGCTGCTGTTCAATCAGCTCCCAGTCATCCTTGCCCAGGCGCTCGCGGCGGCGGCCGGGTTCATCCTGGGCGCTCACCTCGAGCAGCACGTGCTCAGTATCGGCGCTGGTCAGGCCGCGCACAATCTTCATGCTGAAGGTGGGCTTCATCTCGATATCGATGACGCGCTCCTCCATGCTGGGCGGCAGAGTGGCTCCAATCTTACGCAGGAACTCCACGCCGTCCAGGCTGTCAATCACTGTCTTGGGAATGGAGTAGCGGGGCTCCACTTCCGTGCTTTCCAGCCAGCGGGGCGGGCCGGGGAACACGGTTTCGTCGGACTGGTAGAGCTCCACCTGACCGGGCAGCTGGCGCACGGAGTGCGTCACATGCACACCGGCAGCCGTAACAAGCTGCAGGCCATAGCAATCCGGAACGATGGGGTCATCAATGCAAATCCACTTGAGCGGCTCGCGCACCACCTTGAAGTAGCACTCATCGAGGTTCACCAGATAGCCCTTGAGGGCAGACTGGTGGAAGAGGATATTCATCACACGGCAGGCGGCCTCTTCATCCAGGTCGAGAATGACGGTATACTGTCGCTCAGCGTAATCGCGCAGCACATTGAGCAGAATATCGGTCTGCGGGTCGCACTTGAGGGCGCCGTTCAGGAACTCAGCCAGAATGGCATCCAGCTGGCTGCGCTCGCGGATAGCCTCCCAGTCGTCGCGGTCATTGAAACGATATTCAAAGCGGGCTTCGTTGATGGTGGAAACCAGACGCATGTAAAGCGGGTGGCGAGGCGGCTGCGGCGGACGCTCGTTCACACTCTGGATGCGCTCGTACCAGGTGCCCACTTCCTTCTCACGCTCCCACTCAGAGATGCGCTTCTGCACCTTCTCGAGATCGGTGACCACGTTCATGAACTCAGGGTACGCAATACGCTTCTTGGCAAAGGCATAGGCGATGTAGTTCCAGAACTCAAGGATATCGCGGGGCGGAGACGGCCAGAGCTCGAGCGCCTCATACCCCTGAATCTCCCAGCGGGGGTTGAGTCGCACCAGGTCATGGTCGTGAATCTCCTGCTCGATGGCAAAGCGGCGGTAGCGCTTCTCCAGCTTGGTCACATAGTCGGACTCGCGGTCATCCAGGTCGCGGCCCAGCTTTTCCTCCAGCAGGTCAGAAAGGGAAATCTCGTTCAGCTCATTGGGGCTTTCGGGCATATTTGCCCCGCGATACATACGCTCCACCATGGTGGCAATGAGACAGGCACCGGCAACGCGCTCGTCCTCGGCAGAGCAGGAACCGAACCAGCGGTTACCCTGCAGGCGCAGACTCGTGCGGAAGACGCCGACTCTCGTTTCAACACGCCCCTGAATATAGAGGTGGTTACCGAAAATTTGCGTCACGGCTCCATCCTTCTGGAGCTTTTCGCCCGCGTTACGCACCTGCTCAGAGTATGCATTCAGGAAATTAAGCGTTGCGCGGTCGGGATTGAGTGCAGAACTTAACATGATAGATTGTGGAAGATTTATGCGATGCATGCTGTGGGCAGAGTACAGTCCGCCCCGCGTTGCGCATCGCGTGCATGGTGTAATAATAGCACAACAAAATGTATTTTTCAAGATGTCAGCTGAAGTTTTTTGGCGATTTTTAGCGTTTTTTTGCACTTTTTCGGCAAATTCGGGCTTTACTGACATCCCGGAGGCTTGCAAAATGAGTTTCACATCACTAAGCTGCCGTGGCGCCTTTTTATGAAAAATCTGCTCCATCTGCTCGTTCTGCTGTGTCTGTTCAGTTTCACCAGCTGCTCCCAGATGCCCACGGAAAGCACCCAGGCCATCATCGGCATAGCTGAAGACTGGAACAGCTCGCACGTGACCCTCACCATGGTGGAAAAGAATGCAGCCGGCAAATGGGTGCGTGTGCTGGGGCCCTATGCCGGGCGCCTCGGACGCAACGGCTGCGTGTGGGGGCTGGGCGAACACCGCAATCCCATGGGCGCCACCACCAAGAAAGAGGGCGATGGCCGCTCCCCCGCCGGCATTTTCTCCCTGGGAGGCCTGTGGGTGAACAACCCCACCCCCGTGCAGCACGACCCCGCCATTCCCTACGTGCAGGTGGGGCCGAATGACCTCTGGGTGAGCGACCCCCGCACCCCGCATCTCTACAACCGCCACCTGCGCCTCGACCACCCTGCCACCACACCCTGGGAAAAGCACGAGCAGATGCGCCAGAGCGACTACCCGCACAGCATCAAGCTTCTGGTGCACCACAACACACCCGAAAGCGTAGGCAAGCCCATCGTGGGCGCGGGCTCCTCGATTTTCTTCCACATCTGGCGACGGGACGGCGAAGCCCCCACCGCCGGCTGCACCAGCATGGATGAACAGACACTCCGCCAGTTCATCGCCCGCCTGAGGGCTGACAAGAAACCCGTGTACATTCTCCTGCCCCGCAGCGAATACACCCGCCGCCGCAAGGAATGGAACCTGCCCTGATGCGCAGGATTACTCCGCAACACAGCAGCGAAGCCCCGTGTAGGTATCAATAACCACGCGGCCTATCCGGCCATACAGCGGGTGACCGGTGCAGTCCAGGTACAGCCTGCCCTCCACCTCCACCACAGGAATACGGTGCAGCATAGTCTGGAGGTCATCGGAATCGCACATGTAAACGGCCTGAACCCGTCCGTTTTCCTCATCAATGCCCCACACATTGATGGAATGCATGAAGTGGCTGCCATCGGGTTTACGGAGCGAAACACCCACCCAGAACGCATCTCCCCGGCGGAAGCCACGCAGAAGCACTTCGGTCAGTTTCTCTGCCGTCACCTCTGCCCAGCGGCCATTGTAGAGCAACTGCTCCGGAGCAGGCCCCTGCTCGCGGTAGTAGCCACCGGCGGCTGAGTCCTGCAGCGAGGCACAGCTCATGCCCCCACCCGGATTCTGTCGGTCATACACACCGCTGAACCACCAGCGAAGCCCCTGGTCAGGGTCGCCGCCTTCGTTTTCAAAGGCTGATTTATAGGTAGCCCACACAGCCTCGCCGGTGGGCGTTCCCTGCGGCACAAGCGCAGCATTCTGCTGCTGCCACCATGTCAGCAGATTCGAACACACCGCCGCCCAGCAGAGCAAATCATCCCCATCCTTACCACGAGTCCAGGATTTATTGTAATCCTGCCAGCCTGATTCTGCTGTGACACCGCGGGCCCAGAGTGTGGCGGCATTCAGCGGCTCGTTCAGCACAAACAACAGCAGGACAATCAGAGAACAGAAGCGGGGCATGAGCACTCTATACCACAAAAAGTGCGATAAAACAACCGCATTCCGACGTCTCAGGCCTTAATAAGCCACGGAAAATCCTTGCAGGGGCGGCAAAAATCCTCTAATATGGCCGCCAACATGGATTTCCGCACCTATCTTCGCAATTATCCCGATGCCAACGGCTACTATGGCCGTTTCGGCGGAGCCTACCTTCCCGCAGAGCTCGAGCCTGCGTTCAAGGAAATTACCGACGCCTACAACGACATCTGCCAGTCTGCCCAGTTCATCAACGAGCTGCGCCGCATCCGCAAGCAGTTCCAGGGGCGCCCCACGCCCGTGTACCACTGCGAGCGCCTTTCCCGACTGGTCGGCGGGGCACAGATTTACCTGAAGCGCGAAGACCTGAACCACACCGGCGCCCACAAGCTCAACCACTGCATGGGTGAAGGCCTGCTGGCCAAGTTCATGGGTAAGAAGAAGATTATCGCCGAGACCGGCGCCGGCCAGCACGGCGTGGCTCTGGCCACGGCTGCCGCCTATTTCGGGCTGGAATGCGAAATCCACATGGGCGAAGTGGACATCGCCAAGCAGGCACCCAACGTAACCCGCATGAAGATGCTGGGTGCCAACGTGGTGTGCGTGAGCCACGGTCTCAAGACCCTGAAGGAAGCCGTGGACAGCGCTTTCGAGGCCTACCTCCGCGACTACAAGAACGCCATCTACTGCATCGGCTCTGTGCTGGGGCCGCACCCCTTCCCCATGATGGTGCGCGATTTCCAGATGGTCATCGGCCACGAAGCCCGCGCCCAGTTCGAGGAAATGACCGGCCACCTGCCGGACGTGGTATGCGCCTGCGTGGGCGGCGGTTCCAATGCCATGGGCATGTTCCCCGCTTTCCTCGGTGACCCCGTGGATATCTACGGCGTGGAGCCCCTGGGCCACGGCCCCACCCTGGGCCAGCACTCCGCCTCCATCAACTACGGCACAGAGGGCATCATGCATGGTTTCAACTCCATCATGCTCAAGGATGAAAACGGCGAACCCGGCCCCGTGTACTCCGTAGCCAGCGGTCTGGACTACCCCTCCGTGGGTCCCGAGCATGCCTTCCTGCACGATATCGGCCGCGTGAAGTACGACACCGTGAGCGATGAGGAGGCCGTAGACGCCTTCTTCAAGCTCTGCCGCTACGAGGGCATCATCCCGGCCCTGGAAAGCTCGCATGCCATTGCCTTCGCCATCCGCAAGGCCAAGGAAATGCGCCGCGGCTCCATCCTCGCCAACTGCTCCGGCCGTGGCGACAAGGACGTGGACTACATCGCCGAGCACTTCGGCTACGGTGACGACCACAAGTTCTGATACACCAATCTTTCCCAGCAAACACCGCCGCCCACCAGCGGCGGTGTTTGTTTCTTTCTCCTCCATGAAACGCCTCCTTCTCCCGCTCGTTCTGCTCACCGCCTGCACACAGCCCTTTGTACAGGATTCCCTGCATGCTGCCGTGAAACGCAATGACACCGCCGCCGTGCAGCAACTGCTGGAGAGAGGCGCTGAGATCGACGCCATGGACGCCGATGGGCTTACCCCGCTCATGCTGGCCTGCATGAACCAGCAGGAGGAAAATATACGCCTGCTGGTGCAGGCCGGGGCCAACACCGATGCCAAAAACCCGCGAGGCACATGCGCCCGACAGATGCTCATGCGCGGCGATTCCATTCCCTCGCGGGCCCCTGCCTGCCGCAAGGCTCTGCAGGAAGCAGAAAAACACCGTTCCACCCGGGCTGTGAAGCCCCTTTAATCCGGTTCGCGCGCGCCTGCTTTTCAGCGTGATGCGCCAAGAATGCGGTCATACTCGTCTACATTGCAGTAGAATGAGGCATCGGCAGCCAGTATAAACCCACATTCTTTGCCAAGCTGCCCCCAAGGAGCCACCACCCAGCGAGTGTCACGGAATCCTTTCCAGCAGAAGAAATAGCAGAGCGTTTCCGATGCATGAGCAGGCATGGAGTCCAGCCAATGGGCAGCAGAGAACACCTCATCCGGCCCGTGCACCAGCTCCCCGAGCATATATTCCTCACAGGCGGCCATCCGGGCTGCAGTCTCCTCAGTAAACCAGCCATATTGCACCGCTTTCTGCAGCAAGGCACCGGGAGGCGCAACCTCCGGCAAGTCTGCGATATCGAGTTTCAGCTCCGGCAACTCGCCGAAACAGAGCTGCATCACCCGCTGCTGCCCCGGCAGGCGGCGCTCCGCCCGCTGCTGCTCATAACCCGGGGGCGTATGGCGGGCTCGCAGGGTAAGTCGGCGCAGGTTCCGCATCTCGATACTGTAAAGCACCCGCTTCTGAGAGGCAGTCATTGTTCCCGCCATGCAGGCGCGCCGGAGCGACGCCCTGAAGGCGCGGCCATAGCGTCCGGCATCATGCGGGCCAAGCCACAACTCCGCCGCCACCACATCCAATGCCAGATTTACCGCCGTTTCCTCGCCGGCACTCACCGCCGCGCAGAAATCCGGCTTCGACCGGACATCGCAGTAGCAGATCAGCCCCTGCTCCGCAGGCGGCAACGCCGCCACCGCCCGCACACGCTGCTGCATACGCGAAACCGAGGGTTGGAGACTGACGGGCTTTTTCTTCATCACGCTGATTATAGCACGGAAGGATGCAGGGAAAAGAATAAAATACGGATTTGCGGAGAGCATGCTTCATTATCGAAGCAAACGACTTCACTCCCTTTCCCCGAATGCGGTTGACAACGAGGGCAAAACCCGCTAAACTGAGCGCATGCTAACGGGCATACAGGACAATCTGCTGCTGGGCGGGGTGCTTTCCCTGCTGGCTGGTCTTAGCACAGGCATTGGTGCGGCGCTGGCTCTTTTCGTGAAGCGCACCGACACGCGCATGCTCACCTTTGCGCTGGGTGCCAGTGCGGGTGTGATGGTGTATATCTCCTTCATGGAGCTGATGCCCTCCGCCGCCGAAATGCTGGCAGAAAATGCCAAATGGGTAACCACGCTGGCCTTTTTCGGCGGCATGGCGCTGGCCTGTATCATCGACCGCATGATTCCCGAGGACGAAAACCCGCACGAAGTTCCCTCCCCCGGGTGTCTGGACTGCGTGCATCCTACAGGCGAGTTTTCGGGCAATGCCAAGCTGCGCCGCTCGGCTCTGCTCTTCACGCTGGCCATCGCCATTCACAACTTCCCCGAAGGCATTGCCACTGTTGCTTCGGCCTTTGACAACACCGGCATTGCCACCTCGGTGGCGCTGGCCGTAGCTATTCACAACATCCCGGAAGGCATCGCGGTAGCACTTCCCCTGCTCTATGGCACGGGCAGCCGCCGCAAGGCCTTCAACTGGGCGCTGCTTTCCGGTCTGGCCGAACCCTTGGGAGCCCTCGTGGGCATGCTCATCCTGCTGCCCTTCCTGAGCCCCACCCTGCTGGCGGTGCTCTTTGCCGCCGTGGCTGGCATCATGGTCTACATTTCCTTTGACGAACTCCTGCCCATGGCCGAGCGCTGGGGCCACCACCACCTGAGTATCTACGGCGTGGCCACAGGTATGCTCATCATGGCGCTGGTGCTTTGATTCCGCTGCATGGCATCCCGTTTCTACAGCCTGCTGCGCGTCCTCAGCCTGGGGCTGGGCGGCATCTGGCTGCTGGTCTGTGTGTGGAGCTGGCTGGTGCAGTATCCCTACAGCCAATGTGGTTTACTGGTACGGCTGGCAGGTTTGCTGACCTGGGGCCTCCTCCCGCTTGTATTGCCCGTCATCCTTTCCCTCCCGATATCCGATAAAGATAAGCCGCTGAACTGGGCGGCACCGATGCCGCTTCCCGTGGTCATCATCCTGCTTGGCTGGCTGGGCGTTCTCTGCAGCCTCCTCATCGACCCACCCGGCGCCTGTACCGATGGGGATATTCTGGCAGCAGCCGGATTGCCCTTTGTCTTTCTCGAGCTTGCGGGCGCCGGCTTACTCGGGCTTCTCTCAGCCGGACTCCAGCGCGTTTTACGCCGATGCTGAGCGCCGCACGAAGCACAGCGCCACCAGCAGGGCAAGTGCGGTAAACCCCAACGCATCGCCAAGGTCGCGGCCTTGCAGCATCCCTGCTCTGGAGGCAGCGGCATAGCAGATTTCGCCCACCAGCAGCCCCAGCAACGCAACTACCGCCATCCAGAGGAAGGAAACGCGAAACAATTCAAATCCGTTGAACATCAGGCGCACCGCCCACCGCAGCACCAGGAACATTCCGCAGAAAAGAAGGTAAGCATATACCAGCCCGGGCAGTGAGTTCCACACATCATCCCACACCTTACCCGGAGCCTGCAGCCACCAGTAGCGCAGGTAAACAAGTCTGAGCACCTCCTCATCGCACACCAGGGCATCCCCCTCCTGTCGCCCGATATAGCTGGTGCAGGCACCATCCAATGTAGCCGAATAGGCCAGCTCCTGCATACCTGCCTCCGGCAGCAGAATACGGGTCGGGCTGCCGGGCTGCAGATAAGGTGCCAGAGTCTCAGGGATGCGCTCCGGCTGCAGCGACACCTCATCTCCGCTCCATAAATGCCGGGCCTGCTCACCCAGAATGCGGTAGGGGCCCATGCGGAACTCGGGTGCAACAAACTCACGGCGCAGCTCAAAGCCATCCACCTCATCCGGGCAAAGTGATTTATTCTCCTTATCCTGAATCCAATAGCGCAACAGCGTTGCAGCTTTTACCTTCACCCCGAAATCAGCATCTTCCAGCTCAGTATCGCAGCGGACGGGAGTACGCACAATCTCCACCAGCTCACCTTCCAGCTCGGGATCCACCGAAGTCGGATTCTCCAGCTCCACCACATCCTGACTGGCAGCCACATGCAGCACCACGGGAAGCACATGGTACTTCACGGCATCAAAGAGAACCCCTGCTCCCACCCCGAGCAGCAGCAGAGAAGGCACGCAAAGCAGAAGACCTGCAACAAATCTGACCAGGGGCTTCACCATATAGCGTCATTATACGGCAACGGGTCGTCAGTGCAAGAAAATACACCTGCTATTGACTTGCAAAAGGCGGGCAGAAGTGGTAGAGTACTGCAACACCGCCGTTATGGACAATATTCTGGAAATCACGAAGCTCAGCATGCACTTCCCTGTGCGTGGCGGCATGTTCGGCCGCAGAATGGGCACGCTCAAGGCGGTGGACGACGTTTCGCTGAGCATTGCTCCGGGCGAAACACTGGGACTGGTGGGCGAAAGCGGCTGCGGCAAGAGCACTATCGGCCGCTGCATTGTGCGCCTGCTCGACCCTACTTCCGGCACCATCCGCCTGCTGGGTAAGGACATCACCCACCGCTCCCAGTGGCGTCTGCGCAACCTGCGCAGCAAGGTGCAAATGGTTTTCCAGGATCCCGCAGGGTCGCTCAACCCGCGCATGACGGTGCGCCACCTCATTGCCGAGCCTATGATTATCCAGGGCATGGGCACACGCGCCAGTCGCCGCCGTCGCGTGGACGCGCTGCTGGAGCTGGTAGGACTGCCCTCCACCGCGGCAGAGAAGTTCCCGCACGAGTTCTCCGGCGGCCAGAAACAGCGCATCGGCATTGCGCGCGCTCTGGCCATAGGCCCCAAGCTGCTGGTACTGGATGAACCTGTGAGTGCGCTTGACGTCTCCGTGCAGAGCCAGGTATTGAACCTGCTGCTCACGCTGCAGCAGGAGCTGAATCTGGCCTACCTGTTCATCTCGCACGATTTGTCGGTGGTGCGCCACATTTCCGACCGCGTGGCGGTCATGTACATGGGCAAGATTGTGGAAATGGCCGGTGCAGACCAGCTCTACAACAACCCGGCCCACGCCTACACCCGCGCCCTGCTCTCGGCCATCCCGATTCCGGATCCGACCAACCGCCAGCAGACACCCATCCTGCCCGGCGATGTTCCCTCCCCCATCGACCCGCCGCCCGGCAGCGCCTTCGGACGCCGCATCAATCACCCGTACCTCGATGCCACGGCTGATATGGATCTGACCCCGCGCGAGCTGGAGCCCGGCCACTGGGTTGCCCCCGACCCCTGCGCCGTATCGCTCACCAACCTGCAGCGTCTTGGTGTGGATATCTACCAATAAGGAAGCGGATGCTGCCTTATTTGGGGATTGCATTTGACTGGGCGGTAGCATAGAATACGCGCATGAGCACCCTTCGTATCGGTACGCGCGGCAGTGAACTGGCACTGGCACAGACCCATCAGGCCATTGCAGCCCTGCAAGCAGCCAATCCCGGGCTGGAATGCAGCATCACCATCATTTCCACCGCTGGTGACCAGCGCACAGATATTCCACTGCACATGGTGAACAGCGCCACCAATACGGGCGACAAGGGCGTGTTCATCGCCGCTATTGAGGAGGCTCTGGCCGCTGGCGAAATTGACTGCGCGGTGCACAGTCTCAAGGATATGCCCGGTGTGCTCGATGAGCGTTTTACTCTCGCTGCCGTGCTTCCCCGCGAAGAAATCCAGGATGTACTGGTCATGAAAGCCAATGCCGATGTGGAAAACCTCATCATTGCCACGGGCAGCGTACGCCGCAGCCACATGGTGCACACCTACTGGGGCGGCAAAGCCAGCACCGTGCCCGTGCGCGGCAATGTGGCCACCCGTCTGCGTAAGATGGTGGAGAACCCCGAAGTATCAGCCACCCTGCTGGCCCGCGCGGGACTCAACCGTCTGGGCTACGACCGCGAATCCTTTGAGGTGGAAGGCACGAAGGTACGCGTGGTGGGATTACCCGTAGAAGAGTTTCCCCCTGCTCTGGGCCAGGGCGCCATTGCTCTGGAATGCCGCAAGGACGATGCCGAGGCCAATGCCATGGTTTCCCGAGTGAACCATGAGCCCACCTACCGCTGCATTTCCTGCGAGCGTGCTTTCCTGAACCTGCTGCAGGCCGACTGCTCCGTTCCCGTGGGCGGCTTTGCCGTGAACAATGAGGATGGCTCCCTCACCCTGAATGTGGTACACTACAGCGATGCGACCCACTACACCCGCCTGAGCGAAACCGGCAGCGACCCCGAAAGCGTGGCCGCCACCCTGCACGCTAGGCTCACAGGCGCGTGCTGCAACCACGCCTGATAAAAAGCAAGAATGCAGAGTTCAGAATGCAGAATCAATAGTTAGCGCGCAGTCTATCGACAGCGCGAAAAAAGGAAAACCACCTGAGATTCTCTCAGGTGGTTTTGTTTACAGGTGAGGCGAAAGCCGAACACAAAATTATTATTCTGCATTCTGCGTTCTGAAATCTGCATTACCTGCAATTCCGGATTTATCAATCAAGGTAGATTTATTAAAAACTCCTCATTTCTCGTAGAGTACATGGGTAAATCCCGTGTACTCCTGCTGCGGGGTGCGGGTAGAGAAGTGCTGGGCAAACTCGGGGAACCAGGTATCAGCCTCGTGGCTGCCGGCTACTTCGGAAACATGAAGGCGCTGCATGAGCGGCAACATGCGGGCATATAACTGCGCGCCACCGATAACCATGACCTCCTCATCCTGCAGCTCAAGCGTTTCCAGCTGGGCAATATCGGAAATGACCACAGCACCCTCGGCCACATAATCGGCATTGCGGGTAAGCACGATATTCTGGCGCCCCGGCAACGGGCGACCCAGACTCTCCCAGGTCTTGCGCCCCATGAGGATGGGATGCCCCATGGTAATGCGCTTGAACAGCTGCAGGTCTTCCTTCAACCGCCACGGAATGCCGTTATTCAGACCAATGGCACGGTCGGCATCCATGGCCACCACTCCTGTGAAGCTCAGGCTCATACGGAAACAGCAGCTTTGATATGCGGGTGCGGGTCGTAGTTTTCCAGCACGAAGTCAGAGAAATCGAAACCGTCAATCTCGGTCACCTTGGGGTTGATGCGCATGGTGGGCAGCGGGCGGGGCTCGCGGCTCAGCTGCAGGCGAGCCTGATCGAGGTGGTTCTTGTAAAGATGCAGGTCGCCGTATGTGTGCACAAACTCGCGGGCCTCGTAGCCGCAGACCTGTGCCACCATCATGAGCAGCAGGGCATAGCTGGCAATGTTGAAGGGAACGCCGAGGAACAAGTCGCAGCTGCGCTGGTAGAGCTGCAGGCTCAGGCCATGCTTCTCGCCCTCCTTCTGGGCAGGAATCACGCAGAACTGGAACAGGCAGTGGCAGGGAGGCAGAGCCATGCCGTCCACCTCGGCCACATTCCAGGCGCTCACCAGATGGCGGCGGCTCCATGGGTTATTCTTCAGGCCGTCAATCAGCTTGGCAATCTGGTCAATGCTGCCGCCCTTGCCGTCCGGCCAGGCGCGCCACTGGCTGCCGTACACGGGGCCCAGGTCGCCATTCTCATCGGCCCATTCATCCCAGATACTCACGCCGCGCTCCTGCAGCCAGCGCACATTGGTGCTGCCCTTCAGAAACCAGAGAAGCTCGTAGATGATAGAGCGCAGGTGCAGCTTCTTGGTCGTGAGGCAAGGGAATCCCTCGCGCAGGTCACAGCGAATCTGCCGGCCGAACACACCAATGGTGCCCGTGCCCGTGCGGTCTTCCCTGCCCACCCCGTTGGTGAGCACATCATCAAGCAATGCCAGATACTGTTTCATTGACTATTGACTAATGACGATTGACAATTGAGCAATTCCCTGCGGCGCAGCCGCAGCTGACTTTTCTACTTCGTAAATCGTACTTCGTAACTCCTATTTAATCAGAGCGCGAGAGCCTCTCTGATGAGCTTGGCCCACTTCTCTGCCTTCTCAGCGAAGCTCAGCTCGGGGTCCTTGTAGAGAATGCCGCGGGAAACATTGATGGTGGGGGGAGCCACGCGGGTGCCACCCGTGAGGGCGGAAAGGTCGCCACCCTGAGCACCCAGACCGGGCACCAGCAGCGGGGCATCCGGCAGGTCGGTGAGAATCTGGCTGTTGGCATTAGTAAGGCCCACGACCATACCCACCTCGGTAGCGCTGTTCTCAGCAATGGAACGGGTCACCATATCACCCACCAGCTGGTACACCTTGCGGCCATTGGCCAGCACCTGCTGCTCCACGTCCACAGAGCCGGGGTTGGTGGTCACGGCGAGCAGGTACACAGCCTTGCCGGGGCGGTCGAGGAAGGGTTCCAGAATATCATAGCCCATGAAGGGGTTGAGCGTCACGGCATCCACATCCATGCGGTCGAAGTAGGCCTGGGCGTAGTACTTCTGCGTCTCGCCGATATCGCCGCGCTTGGCATCCAGAATCACGGGAATATCCTTAGGCATATCGGGCAGCAGTTCCTCGAGCATCTTGAGACCCGGCAGACCCATGGCCTCAAAATAGGCGATATTGGGCTTGTAGGCAGCAGCATAGGGAGCAGTCTCCTCCACCACCTTGCGCAGCCAGTCGGCCAGCTCGGTCATGTTCTCAGTCTGCGGGCGGGGGTCCAGGCCCACGCAGAGGGCCGAACGCGTTGCGGCGATACGGGCAGCAAGTTTTTCCGTGTACTTCATGCGCGGCATTATAGCACAGCCCCTGTAAATGACAAGCTCAAAGAGTTGACAGATTCGAGGAAAAGTGGCAAGATAGACCAGATGAAACGGACTGCATTACTGGCACTTACTCTGCTGATTCCCCTGCTCTGCGTGAGCTGTGGCGAATCGGACAAGGAGAAGCGCGAGCGCGCTGCCCAGTTCACCACCCCCACCAAGCCCGCCCCCAATCCTCAGCGTGAATCGCTTCAGGCGCTCATCCGCACCGACCGACAGGTGCCGACCACGCTGCAGGGAGCTCCCCGTTTTGAGATATACAGCGAATACCAGGGGCAAGATATGCGCCAGGTGACCGAGGTCTCGGGGCGCACCGTGTTGCTCTGCTTCACCGCCCCGTGGTGCCGCCACAGCCGGGCTATGCGTCAGGCACTCCGCGAACTGGCCGAGCAGGAAAAGGGAGGCGTGCAGGTCGTGGAGATTGATGCCGATGCCTACCCGGCCATCGCCAATGACTACGGGCTCACCAAGGTGCCTACCACCGTTTTCTACACCGAAGGCGTGAAACTGCGCAGCATCGAAGGCGCATACACCGCCGAAAGTCTGGGCCGCTACCTGCATGCCCTGCTCACGCAGGAGGAAACTGCCGAAGAGCCCTGACACTCCCCCATTTTCAACACACACCGATACACATACACTTATTATGAGATTCCTCACAGGATTACAGCCCAGCGGCCAGCTCCACATCGGCAACTACTTCGGCGCCATTGAGCCCGCCGTGCGGCTTCAGGAAAAAGGCGAGGCTTTCTACTTCATCGCCAACTACCACGCCATGACCACCATGGAAAGCGCCGAGAAGCTGCGCGAAAACACCCGCGGTCTGGCCGTGGATTTCCTGGCCTGCGGTCTGAATCCTGAAAAGGCGGTGTTCTTTGCCCAGTCTGCCGTGCCCGAGGTGAACGAGCTGGCATGGATTCTTTCCACCCTGTGCCCCATGGGTCTGCTGGAGCGCTGCCATTCTTACAAGGACAAGGTGGCCAAGGGCTTTGCCGCCAGCCACGCACTCTTTGCCTACCCCGCCCTCATGGCCGCCGACATCCTGCTCTATGATTCCGATGCCGTACCCGTGGGCAAAGACCAGAAGCAGCACCTCGAAGTGACCCGCGACCTGGCAGGCAAAGTGAATGACGCTTTCGGCGAAGGCCTGCTCAAGATGCCCGAAGCCATCATCTCCGAAGCCACCGCCGTGGTCCCCGGTCTGGATGGCCAGAAGATGAGCAAGAGCTACGGCAACACCCTGCCCATCTTCGGCGAGGAGAAGCCCCTCCGCAAGCTCATCAACAAAAAGGTGGTGACCGATGCCACCCCCCTCGAGGACCCGAAGCCCACGGAAAACTCCATCATCCTGGCCCTCTACAAGCTCTTTGCCACCCCCGAGCAGTATCAGGCCATGGTCGATGCCCACCTTGCCGGCGGCGTAGGCTACGGCCAGTTCAAAAAAGACCTCTTCGAGGCCTACTGGGAATACTTCCGCGCCGCCCGTGAAAAGCGCGAGTGGATTCTCGCCCACCCCGAATACGTGGACGACGTACTCAACACCGGCGCCGCCCGCGCCCGCGAAGAAGCCGCCAAGGTGCTCACCCGCGTCCGCAAGGCCGTCGGCCTCGGCTGGGTGTAACATCCAAGCTACAAGCCATTTCAGAAAAGCCCGCACATCTCGTGCGGGCTTTCTCATTTCTTCCCTGTGTCGTAAAAGCCACAAAATGCTGCTTGGCAGGGGCGGATGTTTCTGATACAGTAGGGCACAGGATATGGTCAGCTGGGATATAGTGCTGGGGCTTATGGTGATGGCATTTGCGCTGCCATTCATCTTTCTGAGCTCGCTTATCAAGGCCACGCGCCAGCGTGCCCGCGATGAGCATGCCGAAACGCTGCATCTGCGCAGCATGCTGCAGGAGCTGGAGGAGCATGTGCGGCGCGACCAGTCACTCTTTCTGGAAACGCTGGGCGTGCCCTTTGTGCTGATTCGCCCCTCGGGGCGCGTGGTCATGGCCAACAGCAAGGCATGCGACCTGTTCGGCATGCCCGCCATGGCCAATACCAACCTGCTCAAGCTGCTGCCCGACGGCAACCTGCGCGAACTGCTGAAAAAGGCCTGTGAAGCAAGGGAAGTGGTGCGCACCACCGTGCATGTACCCCGGGCAGATGGCGAACGCATCTACCGCGCCAAGGCCACCCCGCTGGCTACCCGAGAACGCCATATCGGCATTGTGTGTCTGGACGTTACAGAGGAACACCGAACCCAGGTGATACGCCGCGACTTTGTAGCCAATGCCTCCCACGAGCTGCGCACGCCGCTCACCCTGATTCTGGGCTATCTGGAAACCCTGCTCGATGATCCCGAAACGGCAGACGACCGCGACATGCGCCAGCGCTCGCTGGGCATCATGAAGCGCCATGCCGACCGCATGGCCCGCCTGGTGTCCGATATGCTCATGCTCTCGCGGGTAGAAACGCCCAACACCAGTTATCTGAAGCAGGAGGAGTTCGATTTCAGGCAACTGACCGGCGATGTACTGCAGAGGCTGGAATCCACCATTATCGACCAGAAAGCCAGCGTGGAGCTCGACATGGAGCCGCTGCAGCTGATGGGCGACAGCTTCTACTGGTCGCAGGTGCTCTTCAACCTGCTGGAAAACGCCCTCAAGAACAACCCCGCCCCCGGGCTCCGCATCCGGCTGAGCGCCCATAAGGACACGGACGGCACCTGCCGCGTCCAGGTGGAGGACAACGGCGTGGGTATCGATGCCTCCGCCCTTCCCTTCATCTTCAACCGCTTCTACCGCGCCGATACCTCGGGCAAAATCAAGGGCACGGGTCTGGGGCTGGCCATCGTGAAGCACGCGGTGGAGGCCCACGGCGGCAGCATCACCGCCGAAAGCACGCCCGGCACGCGCACCTGCTTCACCATCACCCTGCCCCCGGAATCCTGATTTATGAGCTTCATCTTCAGCACCCTGGCCATCGGCTGCGTGTTGTTCATCTACACGCTGTGGCGCATCATCTGGCCGCTGCCCATGCGCTGGTGGTGGAAGCTGCTGCTCTGTATTCCGCTGGTGCTGGGTGCGTTCCGCTACCCGCTGCTGTATAAGATATATGGCGGGCATTTCTTCCGCCCCGATTGCCCGATGGCCGTGGAGCTGCTGTGCACCTGGCTGTTTATCTCGCTGCTCATGGTGCTGGTGTTTCTGCTGGTGCTGGAGCTGCTGTTCCTGCTGCCCGGCCTTATCTGGCGGCGCAGCGCTGTTTTCCGCAGGATAAGGTTCTCCCTGTTCGGGATGACTATACCCGTAGCACTGCTGGCCGCCGGCTGGGGCATGTACCAGGCATTTGCCCTGCCCGAGGTCAGGGAAATCACCATCGCCCTGCCCCGCCTGCAGCAGCCTGTGCGTCTGGCCATGCTCACCGATCTGCACGCCGACCGCTACAAGCAGGCAGAGTTCTTTCGCGAAGTGGTGAACCGCACCAACGCGCTGGAGGCGGATGCCATCGTCATCACCGGCGATTTCGAGGATGGCCACCTCTACAGTCTGGCTCCTGCGCTGGCTCCACTACGCCACCTGAAAGCACGCTGGGGCACCTTTGCCGTGCATGGCAACCACGATTACTTCAGCGGCCACCATGCCTGGCAGCGCTACCTGCGCACCCTGGGCATCCGCTTTCTGAACAACGAGCATGTGCTCCCCGGCCCGGGGCATCTGGTGCTGGCCGGAATCACCGACCCCGCTGCCGCGCGCGACAACTGTCCGCCGCCCAACCTGGAGCAGGCGCTGAGCGGCGCTCCTCAGGATAAACCCGTGGTTCTGCTGGCTCACCAGCCCCGCATCGCACGCGAAGCAGCCAGCCGCGGCGTGGCGTTGCAGCTCTCCGGCCACACCCACGGCGGCATGGCTCCCGGGTTGCGGGAACTTGTCGCCCTGTTCAACGATGGACTGGTGCAAGGGCTTTACCGCATAGGCGATACGCTGGTTTATGTATCAAACGCCACCGGCATATGGTCCGGCCTCCCCCTGCGACTCTTCACCCCCGCAGAAATCACCCTCATCCATCTTGTGCCAGCCAACTCACCGTAGGTGAAGCCCGTTCCGGAAAGACGGAATTTTTACTTAACTTTTCCGTACTATTTCCTTGACTAGAGGCTGTTTGGTCTATACTATGGCGGCAATTCCGATTTTCCATCATCACACCATGAAAACTCAGATAAATATTCTGTCTGTGCTGCTGGCAGCCTGTGGCATGTATGCCTCGGCCCAGCTGCCCACACCGATAGCACCGGCACCGGTACTTCCCGAGCCGGTAGCCAAGCCGGCCACGCCGACTTACTCTCTGACCACCAGCAAGGACTGGCAGAATCCTGCCGCGCTGCGTGACACGCTTGCCAAGAAGATTCAGGCCCGCATGAAGAACAGCGATGAAGCCAGCGTGCAGAGCTTCCTGAAAAGCGAGTACAACCGCCTGCTGCTGGCCAACTGGTATCTGGCACATGCTGAAATCGCCTCGGAAAAGGCCTACACCGAGTATGCCGACAACCTGAACCGCCAGCTCAACAACAAGACAAAGAAACTGAGCGAGCTGGAGACTGAGCTTCCCCAGCTGGGCGGCGAATCCGCCCAGGAAAGCGCACGCTACAACATCAACAAGCTGAAGGGTGAGATTGCCGAGCTGGAAGCTGAGCTCAAGCAGCCCATGCGCCTGGCCGATGTGGTGAAGCGCCCGCGTGCCTCCCGCCTCATCACCCTCATGGCCAATGACCTCGGTTGGCTGGGCGATGTGGTATACAGCGGCGAATGCATCATGCCCGGCCGCATGCTCAACATGCTGGCCAACATGATGGAACGCTACACCAAGATGCTGCCGGATGACCGCGTTCCCCGCGATATCGCCACGGCCACGGCCATCGAATACGCCCGCTTCGGCTGGACGGTGAACAACGCCTGCGAGCGTGCCGAATATTTTGTTCGCAACTGGCGCCAGAACCGCCTGCACCCGCAGTTCGACAAGCTGTCGTTCCTGCTCCGCCGCGTCACCTGCGGCTGGAAGGGCGACCACAGCTCCGGCAAGCCGGAAAGCTTCGAGTGGGCTTTGAAGAACGTGCACCTGCCCGATGAGCGCTACACGGGCTGCTGCTGGCGCTGCGGTTATGTGCTCAACAATGTGTACGGCGACAGCATCCACGGTTCCCCCTATTTCGAACCGTTTGAAGGCATGTACCTGAACAACCACCACAAGTTCACCCAGGATGTGGGCGGCGTGTGCGGTGGTCTGTCCCATTTCGGCGCCTCGGCTGCCTGCGCCAACGGCGTGCCCGGTCTCACCATGGGCGAACCTGCTCACTGCGCCTATGTGGTGTGGGTGGACGGCAAGTGGACCCCCGCCTATTCCGTGGACTGGCAGCGCGGCCTGCACTGGCGCCCGTGGATGGATAACTACAACTACTCCTCCCTGCACCTGACCACTGATTTGTATTCCCCGGAGCAGAAGAACGCCACGCGTCTTTCCAACGCCTACCGTGCCCTCGCCCAGATGGCCACGGATAAGCAGCAGGCACACCAGCTCTACCTCAAGGCCGAGGCAGCCCAACCGCTGAATTACCCCGTGTACCGCGAGCATTCCGTCTTCCTCAAGGAACGCATGAAGCTGAACACTCCCGCCTGGCTGGCGCTCAACAGCAGCATCTGCACCAACCTGGTACCCGTGTATCCCGAATGCGCCTCCACCCTGGTGCGCAGCTTTGTGTACGACAACCTGGCCCAGAGCGCAGCCAAGCCCGAGGAGCAGGAAGCCGCCTTTGCCAGCTTCTGGCAGAACATCAAGGAGCGAGGCCCCGAGCGCTGGAAGCTGCAGGAGCTGGCTGACAAGCAGGTTGACATGCTCAACAAGGTCCGCAAGAATGCCGCCACGGATAACACCTGCACAGTGTTCCGCAGCATGATGAACAACACCATTTCCAAGAAGGACTACAGCTCCTATGCTCTGGAATGTGGCAATAATATGCTCAAGAAGATGGACGAGGTGGGCAAGAGCCGCATCCTCACCATCATGACTGAGGCTATCTCCTCCGGCGAAGGCATGACCCCTGAAGACCGCGCCAAGGCGCTGGCCAATGCGGTGCTCACCACCGAATCCATGCGCGATGCAGGCGCCTTCCAGGCCGTCAGCAAGCTCATCGACCCCGCCCTGGCTCACGATAACCGTCCCATCGGCGAGTTTGAGGCATTCCCCGGCAAGCTCGTATCTGAGGGCGGCGTGATTTTCGCCTCCTCCACCAGCCGCTGGGATAAGCCCGCCACACATGCCAATGTGCTCACCCGCCAGGGTGGTCAGGTTCACACCAACCGCGACAAGAACCCGTGGGTGGCTGTGAAACTGCCCAAGCATGCCACTATCAGCGGTGTGGTCATCGTGGCCCACAGCAATGGAGCCAACTGGCACCGCCTCAACAACCTCCAGATTCAGGTATCCGAAACCGGCAAGGACGACGACTGGCACAACGCCGGCCAGCTGACAGGCCCCTGCAAGCAGCGCATCACCCGCGTGAATCTGCAGGCCGAGCAGCCCAAGGCCCTGTATGTGCGCGTCATCCGCCCCGATACGCAGGAAGTCTTCCACATTGATGGTCTCTTCGTGTACGGTACTCCCGCAGCCTGATTCAACTCACATTCTGCAATAATATGAAACTTGCATTTTCCTTACTGATGTGCCTGGCCGCCGCCACTCTGATGCCGGTGCAGGCTGCCACCAAAGTAGCCACCTATGAGCAAGCCCAGGCCAAGGTGAATGAAGAGGGCTATATCCTCTTCGTCTATGGCGATGGCTGGGACAAGCGTGCCAAGGAGCAGATGACGGCTCTGTACAACGCTCCCGAAATCGTGAAAGCCGCCGGCAACTCCGTGATGATGCTGGTACCGCTGCCCGAAAGTCTGGATGACGCCCAGAAAGCAGCCCTGGAGAAAACCATGGGCAAGCTTGCCCTGCCCCATGTGCACAGCAAGCACGCTTTCCCTGCCGTGGTCATGTACGACAAGACAGGCCGCATCTATTCCTGGATTTCCGGTCCCGCCATGGTCTACCCCGAAGCCGGCCGCATCGCCCTCACCATCTCCCGCCGCAAGGCAGGGCTGCAGAAGCAGCTGCAGATTCTGGCTGCGGCCGATGAAACCAAGGGCGAAGAACGCGCCAACCTGCTCCTGCAGGCCTGCCGTGTTGAGAACCTGGAACGCCCCGACCGCGTACAGCAGCTTATCAAGGAAGCCGACCCCGAGGACAAGTCCGGTTGCCTCGCCGCTCTCAATTTCCACAACAACCCGCTGGGTGACAAGGTGAAGGACATGAAGCTCGCCGACATTCTGGTGGAAATGGATAAGGCCATCGCCAACCCGCTGCACACCGTGCAGCAGAAGCAGAACGCCTGCGCCTTCACCATCGGCACTATCCGCCGCCGCGTCGGGTCCGGTGGTTCCGACCTCATCCGCAAGTACGCCCTCCTGATGAAGCAGCTCGATCCCACCTCGGTGCTGGGTCAGTCTGCCGATATCGTCATCCGCGACTGGGCCACAGGGCTCCAGTTTGTGCGTGGATGGTCTCCCCAGACCCTGCCCATGCAGGGCGTGCCCACCGAACTGCTCGGCAAGCTCCCCATTGGCCCTGCCGGCAAGTACGAAGTGCGCTTTGAGCCCTCCGGCGGCCGCAACCATGCCCGGGTCACCCGCGTGGCGCTGTACGATGGAGACACCCTCATCAGCGAGGACACCCGCGGCATCACCCTCACCTCCCCCGCCAGTTACTATGTGACCGCGGAGCAGGAAATTAAGAATCCCCGCATCTTGCTGACCTTCGATACGCCCGATGACAGTCGCGACACCCGCGGCAAGTTCATCATCCGCAAGAAGTAAGGATACACCTTCCCAGATACTTCGAACCGCGCACCGGGAACACTCCCGATGCGCGGTTCCTGTTGTATGCAATTACGTTATTGGCTTATGAAAAGACTTACTTACCCAGTGCGGCGGCCCAGGTCTCGGCCTTGAATCCGGGAATCACCTTGCCGTCCTCCGTCACCAGAATCGGGCGCTTCACCAGCAGGCCATCCGTGGCCAGCAGCGCCAGCTGCTCGTCATCGCTCATGCTCTTGAGCTTCTCGGAAAGGTTCATCTCGCGGTACTTCACCCCGCAGGTGTTGAAAAACTTCTTCAGCGGCAGCCCGCTGGCCTGCCACCACGAGCGCAGCTCCTCTGCCGTAGGCTGCTGCTCCGCAATGTGGCGGTCCGCAAACTCCACTCCCTGCCCCGCAAGCCAGCTCTTGGCCTTCTTGCATGTCGTGCACTTCGGATATTCGATGAATGTCGTGTTCATGGCGCTACTTTAGAATAATTCTAACGCTATTGCAAGCAAAAAAGTAGGAATTGACAAAAATTTTCTTCTTTTGAGGAAAATCAGGCGACGATAGTGGAGAATTTCGAGGCACGGGACTTAAGTCCCGCAATTGTTGAGGCGTACGATCGGGACTGAAGTCCCGTGCTCCGAAAACGACAATGCCAATTACACGCTCGCGTTTCTGCGAAACAATTTTTTACAAAAAAGCGGCAAAAACCGTGATATTTTTCTTGCCAGATAGGAAAAGGTGTGTATAATCCCTGCACCATGACCCGCAAAGGTGGTATCAACAAGACACGTAAGGCCGTGGCCAAGCGTTTCAAGGTGACCGGCACGGGCAAGGTTCTGCGTCGCAAGCAGGGTAAGCGTCACATTCTCCAGAAGAAGTCCAGCAAGCGCAAGCGCGCTCTTGGACGTCCCGCTCTGGTGGACGCCACCCAGGTTTGGGCAGTGAAGCAGAACATGCCCTTCGCTTAAGCCGAGGAACATGGCTACCAGCCAAGCACCGCCCGCATATCGGGCGGCCTTCATGCAGCCTTCCCCGCGACACACTGTCGGGGATCGAACAGGCGAGACTGCAAGGAGGTGAGGAAGAACAGTCTGTTCAACGCATATAGATAAAAAAGAACTATGGCACGTGCTACAAATGGGCCGGCATCCCGCGCCCGCCGCAAGCGCATCCTGCTTCGCGCCAAGGGCTTCCGCGGTTTCCGCAGCAAGCTCTTCCGCTACGCTAAGGATGCTGTTTACAAAGCATGGCAGTATGAGTACCGCGACCGTAAGAAGCGTAAGGGTCAGTTCCGTCGCCTCTGGACCGCTCGTATCTCCGCCGCCGTGCGTCCCCTCGGTCTGACCTACTCCCGTTTCATGGAGGGTCTCAAGGCCGCCAACATCGATCTGGACCGCAAGTCCCTGTCCGAGCTGGCTATCGCCAACCCGGAGGCTTTCAAGGCTGTTTTCGAGCAGGCCAAGAAGGCTATCGAGGCCAAGGAGGGTGCTGCTCTCAAGGCATAAACAACCTTACGGCAACCAAGACACTAATTCCCTTAACCCCGGCTGGTTCGGTACTCCCGACCAGCCGGGTTATTTTTTGCCCCGGAACCGGGGAAAGAACATCCGAAAACTTACCTGGTCAGGGCATATCCCAGCAGCTTACCGGTGCAGGCATCGCAATAGAAATAGCCGCTCCCTCCAGTCCTTTTAGCAGAACGAGGCCAATTTCTCCCTCGGAAGACAAAAACAGCGGGTAGATTCGCCGTACTCACCCAGTTACCATCAGCAACGGAAACCATTTCCTTAGTCGGCATCCACTTCCCGAAATGGGCAGGATAATACCCATCGTACACCAACCGGGCATAGCGGGCATGCGGTTTCTGCTGCCAAAAAGCATGAATCGCCGATTCAGCGGTAGAAAGCGCCTGCTGGTGCTTCTGCATCACAGGCTGCAGGCTGCACCATACCTCTGTAGATGAATCATCGGCATGGGCGGAAAGAATCCCCCTGGGGATATCATCGCGGAACAGCTTGAGTTCACGAGCTTCGGAATCAAAGTAATAGAGTTCATCACAAGCATCCTCCTCATCTCCTTTCGTCAGCACATACAGCACCTTATCAGGAGAAAGGATGAACAGGCGCCCGGAAACGCAGCCGTCACCGTCCATCCGCAGATAGGCAACCGTATCGCCATTCACCTGCGATTCCCAGTAACGACTGTTTTGCATACGCGCAATGAAAGCATCCTTCTCCTCCTCGTAAATGCAATTATCGGGCAACGCTTTGATTTTGCTCTCCATGCAGCTTCGCCCTATGGCAGCAGGAGAAGCACATGCCCCAACCATGCAGCAAGCCGAGAAAGTGAGTAAGATACGGAATACTTTCATAACCTTCATTTCGGTTATGATAACACAGCCACATATCAAATCACCAACAAAATTTGCTGCGACGTAATTTATTTTCGGGACTGAAGTCCCGTGCCCCGACTGCATCCACACACCATTTTCGCTAGACATTGATTTTTTTTATGTTACACTATCAGCCATGAGTAAGAAGCGCGAACCCGACTTCATATTTATCCTCATTGTCAATGCCACCTGCATAGCACTTGCAGCTGGAGCGGCTTCTATTTTTCAAGGGGTGTCATTCGGGAGCGTGTGCTTTATCACGGCAATTCTCATGCTGTTGTGCAACGAAGCATGGTACCGCTGTGCCGCTATTCCCGTTTTGGTGGTGGCGGCGGTAAACATGTTCCGGAAGGACTCGGCAAAGAAGGAAGAGAAGCAGACCCGACAGGCGCTGCGGCTATGCTCGCTCATCCTTCTGGTGGTGCCGCATCTTATTTTTGCGCTTCTGTATCTGGTCAACTGGGCCACGCAGGGGCAGGCAGAAGCCGAACTGGGTATCGGCATCAGGCACGGCGTGCTTGCCTGCATCTACATCGCTCCTGCCCTGCTCTGGCTTGCCGCTCAATTTGCCGGCATCTTCCCCTTATCCATCGAGCAGCTTTTCATGCATGATGACGGCATCATCAGCGAGCCCACGGAAGGCGAAGGCGCTGCACCCGCGCCGACTGTGCCGACTGATACTGCAGCCCCCATTCACCCGCAGTTGAAAGCAATAGCCGGAGAATTACTGCACTACAGCAGACCTGAGCTGGGTATTAACCATATTCATGCCCGCACGCATGCCACCATAGGCTACTGTCTCCTGCCCATCGTGCTCATCCTGATTGCGCTTGCAGCGAACAGCTACGAGCAATCCGTCCTCATTTCCGGAATTACAGGTCTTCTCGCCATCATCTTCGGCCTTGTTTCCATCCGGCTGATAAACGAGCCCAATGCCTGGCGCAACAAGCTCAGCCGTGTAGAATACGCCTACACCGCCACCCATGCCTACATTGCAGAGGGCGATAAGCTGCAGACCTTCAGCATCGACGATTCCCTGAATATACAATTCGAGGCCATCGAGGGGAATATCGGCAACATCTACCTTTCCCAATCCGGAAAGCTGGGAACACGCATGCGCAAACTACTGGGGGACAAGCTGACCATCAATGACACCCGGAGCCGATACAATCTCCATGCACCGCTCTGCGGGTTCTTCCAGATACCCAATGCAGAGCAGGTCATGAAACAACTGACCGAGTTGCGGCAGACAAAATGCTCATAAAGTCCCCTATTCTGCGGCATAGCGGCCTCAAAATCTCCTTGCCAGCAGGGCGGTGTTATGTTAAAAGTAAGGGCACATGGAAAAAACACTTTTTCAGAAGATAGCGGACAAGGAGATACCCGCCGCCATCGTGTACGAGGATGAGCTGTGCGTGGCATTCCGCGACATAGCACCTGCTGCACCGGTGCATGTGCTGCTGGTACCCCGCAAGCCGATTCCGAGCATTGCCGCAGCCACGGCAGAGGATGCCGAACTGCTGGCGCACCTCATGCTCAAGGTGGGCGACATTGCCCGCGCAGAAGGAATCGAGGAAGGCGGCTACCGCACCGTGATGAACACGGGCGAGAATGGCGGCCAGACCGTGCCCCACCTGCACATCCACATCATCGGCGGGCGCTCGCTGCAGTGGCCTCCCGGTTAGTCGAATCATCCCTGCACCGGCAGCAATGCCCACGAGCCTCAACACCAGCGTGCGCAGCTTCGAGTGGGTGGATGCCCACACGCTCGAGATTGAGCTGCCCGATACCCGGCTCCGCCTCAGTTTTCTGGAGCCGGGCGTGGTGCGCTGTTGCTATGTGACGCAGGCTGTCTTTGAAAATGTGCCGAGCTACGGCGTGGCGGCAGAATACAAGCCTGCGCCCCCGCAGCTGCAGGAAGAGGATACTCCCGGCTACCTGGCCATCCACACGGGTGCACTCGAGGTACGCATCCGCCGCATTGATGGCGGTCTGGAGTTCTACCGCGAGGGTGTCCTGCTCTGCGCGGATGCCGAGGGCATGGGTCACCGCAGGTCGGAAAGAACGGGCGATGACCTGGTGTGGGTGCTCAAGCACATGCCTACCGAGGCGCACTTCTTCGGGCTGGGCGACAAGCCCTGCGCGCTGAACCTGCGCGGGCGGCGACTGGAAATGTGGGGAGCGGACCACTACAAGTTCACCACCGAGAGCGACCCGCTCTACAAAAGCATCCCCTTCTTCCTGTGCCTGAACCGCGGCACGCAGTACGGCATCTTCTTCGACAACACCATGCGCTCGTACTTTGATTTCGGGCGCGAGCGCGAAGACCGCCTGCTGTTCGGTGCAGACGGCGGGCAGATGAATTACTACTTCATTGCCGGACAGGATGCGCTGGACACCGTAGCTACCTACACCCGCCTCACGGGGCTGCCGCCCATGCCCCCGCTGTGGTCGCTGGGCTACCACCAGAGCAAGTGGAGCTACTACCCCGAGGCCAGTGTGATGAAGCTGGCGCACCAGTTCCGCAAGCGCAAGATTCCCTGCGATGCCATTCACCTGGACATCCACCACATGGAGGATTACCAGTCGCTCACCTGGAGCCAGGAGCATTTCCCCGACCCCGCCGGCATGGTGAAGCGCCTGGGCGAAGACGGCTTCAAGGTAGTCACCATAGCCGACCCCGGCATCAAGATAAACCCGGACAACTACGTGTGGCGCAGCGGATTCGAGCGCAATGTGTTCTGCCGCCGCCACGACGGTGCCCTGCTGGAGGGCAACGTGTGGCCCGGCCCCTGCACTTTCCCCGATTTCACCTCGCCCGACACGCGTAACTGGTGGGCAGGCCTGCTCCGCAGACAGATTGCCGAAATCGGCGTGCGCGGCATGTGGGTGGATATGAACGAACCCGTCATCTTCCCCGACCGCACCTTCCCCGACGACACGCGCCATGCCTTCGATGGCTTCTCGTGCTCGCACCTGAAAGCGCACAATGTGTACGGCCAGTGCATGGCCCGCGCCACGCAGAATGGCATGCTCACCCATGCGCCCGACCGGCGCCCCTTCGTGCTCTCCCGCGCGGGCTTCGCAGGGTTGCAGCGCTATGCCGCCACCTGGACGGGCGACAACACCTCCGACTGGGATAACCTGAAGATGGCCAACCTCATGGTGCAGCGCCTCAGCACCAGTGGTGTCTCCTTCTGCGGCTCCGATACAGGCGGCTTCCTGGGGCACCCCACGCCGGAGCTCTTCTGCCGCTGGATGCAGCTGGCAGCCTTCCACCCCTTCTTCCGCAACCACAGCAACGGCGAATACGGTGGTCAGGAACCCTGGTGCTTCGGCCCCGTGGTGGAGCAGCACGTGCGGCTGGCCATCATGGAGCGCTACCGCCTGCTCCCATACCTCTACACGCAGTTCCGCCGCTACCATGCCGAGGGGCTTCCCATCATCCGCTCGCTCGCAATCATGTACCCCGAAAACCCGGATATGTACTGGCGCAGCAGCGAGTTCTTCCTGGGAGACTCGCTCTATATCGCTCCTGTGCATCATCCCGGCGAAAGCGGGCGCTTCCTCTACATGCCGCATGGACCGTGGTATTCGCTGTGGACAGATGCCCCTGCCCCCGCCAGCGGCGAGGAAGTGTGGGTCTCCACCCCCATGAGCCGCATCCCCGTGTTTGTGCGCGGCGGGCATCTCATCCCCCGCTGGCCGGTGCAGCAGTACACAGGCCAGCAGGCAAGCCCCCACACCACCTATGACCTGTGGTGGGCACCGGAATGCTCCGCCACCTCGTACCACTACGAAGACAGCGGCGATGGTCAGGCCTACCGCATCGGCATGTACCGCATGCACCGCTTCCACTACAGCTCCACACGCCGCAGCATCACCATCGTCCGCGAAGGCGAAGGCAACCTTGACCCCACGGGCGACACCGCCACCCTGGCCCTGCACGCTCTGCCCATCGGCGCACAGCCCAGCGTGGTAGCCGATGGCGCCCCCTGCCCCGGCAGCTTCGGCGAACGCCACGTGTACAGCGCGGAAATCCCCATGTATTCCAACCGAGTCGAAATCACGATATGAAGCAGGACACCCTCGACAAACTCGTTTCACGCCTCGACCACCTCGACCCGGAAGAACTCCGCAGCGTGTTCATGCGGCTGGTTTCGCAGAAAGGGCTGCTGCAGGATGTATTTGATGCGCTGCGCGACGGCATTATCCTCTTCGACCCCGAGGGGCAGGCGCGCTTTGCCAACAAGGCGGCGGCCACCATCTACGCCCGCCCGCTCCGCGAGCTGCTGCGCACCCCCTTCGAAACCCTCACTGGCGGCACCTGCCACTGGGATGACCTCCGCAACAGCGGCATCGCCATCACCCGCGACCTACAGGTGAACTACCCCGAGCCACGCCACTACCATTTCCACATGACCCCCATCGCAGGCGGCAGCGAATACCTGCTGCTGGTGCGCGATGACACCGAACAGCACACCCTGGGGCAGGAAAACGCCGAGGCCGAGCAGATGAACCTGCTCAGTTTCATGGCCAGCGCCGTGGCCCACGAAATCGGCAACCCCCTTAACTCACTCGGCCTGAACCTGCAGCTCCTCCAGCGAAAACTTTCCAGACTCTCCGATGAAGGCAAGGCCTCCCTCACCCCCTTGCTCGAAAGCGCGCTGGAAGAAACCCAGCGCCTCGACACGCTGCTGCACCAGTTCCTGCAGAGCATGCGCCCCACCCGCCTGCAGCGCGAACCGCTGAACCTGAACACAGTCATCGAGCAGGTCATCGAGACCCTCGACCCCGAGATTGCCCCGCGCGGCATTTCCGTGCACCTCGAGCTGAGCGAATCGCTCCCCGAGCTCTCGGCTGATTCCACCCAGATATTCCAGGCGCTCTACAACCTCATCCGCAACGCCTACCAGTCCATCCCCGGCGATGCGGGCGGCATCTATGTCCAGACTGCCTACAATGATAACGACGTGCGCGTAGTCATCTCCGACACCGGCACCGGTATCTCCCACGAGGTGATGGGCAGCATGTATGAACCCTTCCGCACCACCAAAAAGAAAGGTAATGGCCTCGGGCTGCTCATCGTGCGCCGCATCATCAAGGACCACGGCGGCACCCTCGGCTTCGCCTCCAAGGAAGGCACCGGTACCACGGTCACCCTCACCCTGCCCCGCGCCGACCGCGTCATCCGACTTCTCCCCTCCTAGTCTGAGAAGGGAAACGCTGAGTTGTGTCTCACATCTGCCTGTTGTGGGGGCTGTTTCAGATATGCTGGTCCACGCATTAAATTATGCGTTGACAAAACACATCAATCATCGACAAATCGGGATCTATACAAATTTTGTGGTAGGTTGAACCTGCACGCGGTAAAATAGCCGCGAGTACGGAGCAGGAATGAGTGGGTAGCTACCACTCATTCCTGGGTTGAGGACGCCCGGAAATCGGATAGA
>JBGVNQ010000023.1:0-8788 GCA_045125705.1 Akkermansia sp.
AGAGAGCGAGAAGCTCTCTCCGTGGTCGGAGGGGATAGGGGAGGCAGACAGCCTCCCCAGCATGTCTGTACACCAAAAGGGTGAAATCTGCATAAATGAGACATTTGTGCAGATTTTTCAAATTCACAATTGACTTTGGCGAATTGGCGGGGAGCATATCTGTCGGGGCACGGGACTTTAGTCCCGATGAAACACGCCATGATTTTCGGGACTGAAGTCCCGTGCCTCGAAAACAACAAACTCGGATTTAGCGGGCAGAATAACAGGGAGCCGTTTAATTATGCCGACTTGTGATTAATATTGAACGGAACTGCCGTTCTGTTAGTCAAAATACCTGTTATGAGCGAAAAGAAAGTGTGTGATCCGGCGTGGTGGCGTCTGGGTTGGGTGCCGTATGTGGTGCTTGTGCTGGTGGCCGCAGCGGCCGATTTGTGTTTTCCTGTGCTGCAGTCCGGCGCTCTCCAGTATCTCGGCGTGGGGGCGTCTGTAGGTGTGCTGCTGTTCATGACGGCTCTGCTGCTGCTCCGCCGTGACTTTTTCCGCACGGAGCAGTTGTTCCTGGGCGGGCTGGCGCTGGTGGGTGCCGCGGCGCTGCTGGTATGCGGCAGTCATGTAGGCTGGGTGGCGGCGCTCACGCTTCCGTTCTTTGTGCTGGTCTTCAATCCCGGCCGCCCCGTTCCTCTGGAGGAAGGTGCGGAATACCGGACCTGGTGGGGATACTGGCGCGACCAGCGCCGCTTTTCCAATGCCGGCAAGTGGCGTGCCATACTGCCCACGCTCATCAGTATTCTGGTGGGTATCATTTGCTTTATCGCTTTCCTCTGCATTTTTGCGAGTGGTAACCCCGTGGTGCAGCTGGTGTGGGATACCATCACCACCTGGTGGAACCGCATCATGGAGTACCTGCAGATTTCCTGGGATTTCTGGGTACATGCCCTGGTCTGGGCGGTGGGGCTGGTGAGTTTCGGCATCTTCACGGTGCAGCGCATGAGCCGCCCGCTGGTGCAGGTGCCTGCTGCGGAGGCATCCGAAGAAGTGCCTGCAGGGCGCAGCATGCTGCCGCATCTGCCGCTCATGGTGCTGCTGGGGGTGAATCTGGCATTCCTGATTGCCACGAGTACTGATGTAGCCTTCCTGTGGTTCCAGCGTGTGCCCGAAGGCGTGTCGCAGACTGATTATCTGTACGAAGGCGCGGCATCCATCGTGTGGGCTTCGCTTCTGGCGGTGGTGCTGCTGGTGTATCTTTTCCGCCGCCGTGGCAGTGTGCGCCGCACGGTGGTGGCACGCGGGCTGGGCTTTGTGCTGGTGGCGCAGACCTTCCTGCTGGCGGTGAGCGTGTATGTGCGCCTGTACAACCAGATTGCGCAGTATGCGTTCACTCCCAAGCGCATTCTGGCCTGTGAGTTCATGCTGCTGGGTGTGGCTGGGTTGGTGATTCTGCTGTGCTACATGTGCAGCAAGGCCGGTATTCTGCGCTACACCCGTCTGTGTGCCGGTTGTCTGGGGCTGCTGGGGCTGGTGTTCACCATCAACCCGCCCGCATCTCTGGCGGGTGACCTGAATCTGCGCTATGCGGCCTCGAATCCGCAGTGGACCTTCAGCACCTCCGATTTCAAGAGCGGTTGCTTCAATGTGTATGATAATCTCGCCTTTGCCACGTATGTATATGAGCTGGAAAAGCAGAAGTGCGGCGACCTGAATGACGAGGCGCTGGATAGTTCCTATCGCCGCTCCCGTGTTTCCTTTGAATCCCGCATAAAGCGCGCCGCTACCATGGTGGAGGAACGCAGCCGTTCGTGGACTCTGTTCACGCTGCGCTCCTGCTGGGATCGCCCCGCAGCAGAATATGTGCTGGGCCGCCCGATTGGTGAGAAGAAGGTGGAAGCCACCCATTGACCATGCAGGTAACCCGCATTCTGAGCCCGCAGCACCCGCAGGCCGGGGAATGGTGGCAGCTATGCGAAGCGGCCTTTCCCGCCAGTGAGCGTCGGGGCGGGGCGCAGCATGCGGCTGCGCTGCAGGATGCTGCGTTTCACTGCCTGCATCTGGCCGATGAGGCAGGTTTTGCGGGAATCCTGAGCTATTGGCAGTGGCCGGAGCTGTGCTATGTGGAGCATCTGGCCATTGCGGAATCCCGTCGTGGGCAGGGGCTCGGGCATCGGGTGCTGGAGTTGCTGCCGCTGCCGTGCATTCTTGAGATTGAACCTGTGGTGGATGCTGCCACTGCCCACAGACTGGCTTTTTATGAATCTGCCGGGCTGGTGCGGCTGCCGCAGCCACATATGCAGCTGGCCTACCAGGCTGGACAGCCGGATGTACCCCTCTGGCTGCTCAGCAAGCCTGCGCTTTGCGAGGCGGAGGTGGCACGTTTTGAGCAATTATACCACGCCGGTCCCATGCGTTACCGCGACGGTGCTTGACAGCGCGCTGCGGGCGGTGTATCATTCGTTGCATGAAGCGCATCGGCATTTATGCGGGGAGTTTTGACCCGCCCACCAATGGTCACCTGTGGATGATTCAGCAGGGGGCAGCGTTGTTTGATGAATTGGTGGTGGTGCTTGGGGTGAACCCGGACAAGAAGAGCTTTCTGACGGCTGACCAGCGGCTGAATGCTCTGCGCAGCATGCTGTTGAATGGCCCAGCCAATGTGCGCGTGGAGAAGATGAGCGGCGGCTTCCTGGTGGATTACGCCCGCCGCATCGGCGCTACGCACCTGCTGCGGGGCATCCGCAACACGGTGGATTTTGAATACGAGAAATCCATGGATCGCATGAACGCCCGCATGGAACCCGGTATTCAGACGGTGTATCTCATGCCGCCCGCAGAGCTGGAGGAGGTCTCCTCGTCCATGGTGCGCGGGTTTGTGGGGGTGCAGGGCTGGCAGCGCTGGGTGCAGGCATGTGTGCCGCCCTGCGTGTTCAATATCATAGCCAACCGGGAGAATCAGGCATGATTTACTGGGACAACAACGCCACTACTGCGCTGGCTCCCGAGGTGCTGGAGGCTATGCTGACTTACCTGCGCGAGAATTTCTACAACCCCTCTGCCGCCTATGGTGCGGCCAAGGCGGTGCGCAAAGCCATAGAGCAAGCCCGCGAGCAGGTGGCCGCCCTGGTGGGGGCCGATGCATCGGAAATCATCTTCACTTCGGGTGGGACGGAGGCTTCGAATACGGCCTTGTCCCAGTTCTCCCATGTGCTCACGCTGGCTACCGAGCATCCCGCTACGCTGCGCACGGCAAAGGGCGAGGCGGCCCCCGTGCTGGCCAACGGCCAGGCTGATTTGCCCGAGTGGCGCGAGCTGCTGCCCGGGCACGATGCTGTGAGTTTTGCCTGGGCCAACCACGAGACGGGGGTGATTCAGCCGGTGCGCTCGCTTGCCCGCGCCGCGAAGGAGGCGGGTGCCCGTGTGCATGTGGACATGGTGCAGGCGGCTGGCAAGCTGCCCATAGCCCTGCATGAGTATGATATCGATTTTGCCTCGCTTTCGGCGCACAAGCTGCATGGCCCCAAAGGGGTAGGCGCCCTTTATGTGCGCTGCGGTACAGAATGCCGCCCCTTCATGACGGGTGGTGCTCAGGAGGACTACCGCCGCGCGGGTACAGAGAATGTGGCCGGCATCGTCGGTTTCGGCAAGGCTGCCGAGCTGGCTCTGCAGGCGGCGGAGACCTATGCGGGGCTGGCCGCACTGCGCGAGCGTTTTGTGAAGGCTCTGGAGGCCGCGGGCATCGAGGTAATCATCAATGGCGGCGCGGCTCCGCGCCTGCCGCATGTGCTGAATATGCGTGTGCCGGGAGTATCGGCGGAATCGCTTTCGCTGCTGCTGGAGCCTGCGGGGCTGCTGTGCTCCACGGGTTCTGCCTGCACCAGCTCCGAGCCGCATCCCAGCCATGTGCTGTTGGCCATGGGGTTGCCTGATAAGCAGGTGCGCGAATCGCTGCGCTTCTCGCTCTCCCGCTACACCACGGCTGAGGAAGTGGATGCCGCTGCGGGCATCTTCATCGCCGCCTGGCGCAAGGTGCGCTCCGTGCAGTCTTCCATCACGGGGCCTGTTATGGTTTATCGTTGATTGTTGCGTATGCAGGTATTCAGCCATATCTTCAATTTTGTGGGCTATTGCTTGTATGCCCTCGCGTTGATTCATTTTACATACAAAGGCATTATGAAAATTTCATCGGGTTCTGTGCTGATGGGGGTAGTCTTTATCCTGATTGCTCTGGCGGGTGCTGCGTACTGGTACTGGCAGTCGCGCCCTGTGCGCTGGGGGCAGCAGATGCTCACCGCCGTGGTGGAGGATTACCAGCCCGAGCTGGCGCAGAAGGTATACGCCCAGCTGTGTGATGAGGATAAGAAGGAGTTTGCCGTGACTTCGGAGCTGCTGTATCTGGCACTGGCGAAGGGGAACATGCAGGGTGCTGAGCTGCTGCTGAAGATGGGGATGGATGTGAATGCCCCGCTGCCCGCGTATTCCAGCGAAACAACGGTGCTGCAGACCTTCTGTCTGGAGGCTGAGCCGGACATGGAGGCTATCCGTTTCCTGCTTCGCCATGGTGCTGCTCCTGATGCTGGGCTGTCGTTTCCGCCCATGATAAATGCGCTGGCCTGGGGAAATGATGAGCTGGTGCAGCTGCTGCTCCGGCATGGTGCCACACCCGGCGGCATGGGGGCAGATATCAATCCCTCGGGCGACACGCCGCTGCATTCTCTCTGCTCGGGCCGCGGTGGCGATGATAAGGAACGAGCCATCAAGCGTATCACGGAGCTTCTGCAGGGCGGGGCAGATGTGAATGCCCTGACCACCGCCGGGCACACCCCGCTGGATGTGGCACTGGAGCTGAAGGGCGATGAGGAGAAGCCTATGGATGAGTCCAATGGCGCCATGCCCGTGCAGGACGATGTGGTGGCTCTGCTCAAGCAGCATGGGGCTCTGCGGGGTTGCCAGATTCGCCAGCCGAAGCCCCGCTTCTGCGGTCGCGTGCTGCTGAATGGCCAGCTGCCCGATGAGAACCAGCTGCGCTACCTCTGCAAGGATGAACCCACTGCCAGGGTCGAAGCGGTGAACCACGCCTGGATGGGGGAAGGCCTGGGCGGGCTGGTGGATGAGGCGCCATGAGCGATGAGCAGCGCCGCGCCGCTCTGGCTCATACCTGTTACATTGAAATCACGCTGCAGGAGGATGGTGCGGTGCCGCTGGAGCTCGGCAAGCGTTTTGCCCGCCTGCTGGCGGCTGTTTCGCAGGCTGCGGGCTGCGTGGGTGTCGATTTCGGGCGCACGGTGCTGGCGGCTGAATATGCCCCGCACCTCGTGGAGCACCCCGAGCTGGCAATGGGGATTCTGGTGCAGGGGAAGTTCCGCGATATGGGCAAGGGCTGCGAGAGCCTGGTGACCGAGGGACTGGAGGATTTGGGCTTCCCCGAGGTGGTGTACACTGACCCGCAGCCTGAGCGTGCCACCGAGGTGGTGCAGAGCGTGATTCTCACCATGCTGCTGGAATATGGCACTTGCCTGGAGCACGGCCACCGCGCCTTCATCTCGCCCGAGTTCTCGCTGGTGGCTACCTGCGAGCCCATCGGCCCCGCAGGCCGCATGATGCTCTGCATCCGCCCCGATACCACCCGCTACCGCGATTGATTTTCGATAATTTTCTTGCCGATATCGGCAAGAAATGGTATATTTTGCTTGTAAATCGGCAGAAAACTTGCCGATACAGGCAAAATGCAATACATATCAGTAGCGGAGTTTTCGGAAAAATACGGCGTGTCTGAACGCACGGTGAGAAATTACTGTGCGGCGGGGAAGATAGCGGGCGCTTTCCTGACAGGTAAGACCTGGAATATTCCGGCTGATGCGGTAGTTCCCGCGCGTGCAAAAAAGAAGTCAGCTGTATCTCCTTTGCTGGCCATTTTAAGAGAGCAGAAAGAGATGCGTCTGCGGGGGAGCATTTATCACCGCACGCAGGTAGACCTTTCGTACAATTCGAATCACATAGAGGGAAGCCGGCTCACGCACGAGCAGACGCGGCATATCTTTGAGACGAACACACTGGGGATCAGCGAAGGAGGAGTCAACATCGATGATATCATGGAAACGGTGAACCATTTCCGCTGCCTTGATATGGTGATTGACCGCGCTGAGGAGAAAGTGACGGAACGATTTATCAAGGAATTGCACGCCGTGCTGAAAGAGGGAACGTCTGACAGCCGGCGTGATTGGTTCGCCGTGGGAGCATACAAGAAACTGCCGAATGAGGTGGGCGGTATAGATACCACGCCCCCGGAAGAAGTGGCTGCTGAAATGAGAAAGCTGCTGAAGCAATACAATGCCATAGAAGTTAAGGAAATCGATGATATTCTGGAGATGCATCACCGATTCGAGCGGATTCACCCCTTTCAGGACGGTAATGGCCGAGTCGGGCGTCTGCTGATGTTCAAGGAATGCCTTGCCAATGGTATCGTTCCCTTTATCATTACTGATGAATTGAAGATGTTTTATTATCGCGGTTTGCAGCAGTGGCCCGGTATCAGGGGATATCTGCGCGATACCTGCCTCACGGCGCAGGATTCCTATAAATTGCTGTTGAAAAAGTTCCGAATCCCGTTCTGATATGAAACAGCTCCGTCGCTTTGTGCAGGGTGCGCCTTTGTTTCTGCCTTTGGTGGCAGTGGGTGGTGCTGTGCCCGGCGGATGGTGGTATGCTGTCTCTCTGGCGGCTCTGGTGGTGGCACTGGTGTGCCGCCTGTGGCGCATCGGGGCATGCGTGTTGCTCTGTGCGCTGGTGGCGGGGCTGCATAGCATGTTGCTGGAGAGGCGGGCAGAACAGTTCTGTGATACGGCAGCCTTGCACGATGTCGTGGAACTGCAGGGTACAGTGGAGCGCGAACTGCGCCGCGGCTGTGTGCTGAGCACGGGGTGGAACGGGGTGCGCGTGGTGCTGCGGGGAAAGATGCCCTACACCCCGGGCGATGTGGTGCAGGTGCGGGCGCAGTGGCAGGAACCGCGTCCTGCTGCGGTGAAGGGTGTTTTTGATGCCACCGCCTGGATGCAGGGGCAGGGGATTGCTGCCTCGCTGGATTATATTGATGGCAAGAAGCTGGGCAAGCCGCTTTCTCTGCGCACCGTGCAGCACTGGGGACTGCGCATCCGCGAGCGGCTGGCGGGCATCCTGATGCCGCCCGGAACGGAACATGACCCCGCCCGGCAGGTGCTGTGTGCCCTGGTGCTGGGCGATAAGAGCGGCGCGGAGACCGAGACGATGGAAGGATTCCGCAACGGAGGCTGCCTGCATGCCTTTGCCGTGAGTGGTCTGCATGTGGGGCTGGTGTCGGCCATATTCTGGGCATTGTTCCGCCTGCTGCGGGTGCGGCCTGTGGTGGTGCGCCCTCTGCTGCTGGTGACGGTGGGGGTGTATGTGCTCATGACCGGCTGCGCGGTGCCTGCTATCCGTGCGTATCTGATGCTGGCAGTGTTGCTGCTGGGCTACATCCTCCAGCGGAGGGTAAGCATGCTGAATACCTGGAGCTTTGCTGCGCTGCTCATTCTGCTGGTGGATCCCAGCCAGCTGTACAATGCAGGGTTCCTTCTTTCTTTCGGGGTGTATGCCGCCATCTGTGTGGCGCTGAAGCTGTGTCTGGAGGAGAAAGCCTGGTTCGGGCCGGATGACTATATCCCCATTTCGCTGCGGACGCGATGGGAAATGCGCTGGAGCAATTTTGAATTGGGCGTGCGCGGTGCCATCATCGTGTCGCTCAGTGCCTGGCTGGTTTCCGTGCCCATTACGTTGAGTTTCTTCCATACGGTCAATAGCTCCAGTTTCCTGACGAATATCGCTATCACGCCTGTTTTGCCCGTGGTCATGTTCTGTGGCCTGCTGCATCTCTGCATGGCGGGCATTCCCTGGGTGGGTGTGCTCACTGGGTGGGCGGCGCAGAAATCCGCGGCGTTGCTGCTCGCTGTGGTTGCCTGGTTTGGTGAGCTGCCGTATGCATATCTGCCTGCGCGGGAACCTGCCGCCTTGCATTCGCTGCTGGTACAGGGAACGGGTTATGGCAGCAGTTTCACCATGCTGGGCAACCACGGCCTGCTCATCGACTGCGGCAATGAAACTTCAGCAGAGATGAAGACGGTGCCCACCCTGTTTCATTCCGGCTTCACGCCGGCAGCCTTGCTGGTTACTACGCCACGTGTCAGCTCCGGCGGTGGTGCCGGGGTGGTGCAGCGCATGTGGCCGGGAATCCCTGTGATTCAGGCTCACGAATTGCCACCCGAGGGCAAATCATTTGAAACCCAGGCCGGAAAGTTTACCATTTATCCTCCGCCGGAGGAGACACCCCGCAAAAATGCGGCGGATTATCATCCTCTGGTGCTCTGGGAAAACTCTGCGGGGCGGGTGCTCTACATTGGCCATGCTGCTTATGCAACCTATGCCCCCTGGCTCGGGGAAAGCTATGATATTGCCGTTGTGGGCAGTAGTGAGCAGGTAGATGAGGTGCAGGCCCGGCAGGTCATTCCTTTGCCGGTAAGCCACGAATACAGGCAGATTAAACGGTGACATAATCAGTATCCATCCCGGTGCTCAGCCCGATAAATTGGAATTTATCGTTATAACTCAATATTGATTTCGTACTTATCGTCAATGAGTATATAGTTCACATTATGCTCTCGTGCAAGGGTTAACATTTCTAAATTGTCTGCTAACACACTCTCCATTGTGCACCATTCATCATCCAAACGATTTTCAATGACATTTGCATATTTCTTTATGTCGGCAAAGTGATTTCTAATATATTTCT
>JBGVNQ010000024.1:0-12391 GCA_045125705.1 Akkermansia sp.
CCTCCCAAACCCACCCTGCTAGGGTGTTGGGCTCCAAGGTAACTTTGGGCTTGATTAGTTCGAAAAAATGAGTACTCTAAGGTTCGATTAATTTTGAGGCATCCACCCCCTTGGGTTCGATTTTATTTTGAGGCAATACGATGCGATTCGTCGGCAAAATTTGAAAACCGCTATTCTGCTCGACAAATCGGCAATTGGCGAAGCGGAATTTTTAGCCCACGGAGTGGGCGACATATCAATAGCGAGTGGTGAAGCTGCGTTAGCAGCGGAACCACTCGTTAAGTAAATAAAGACATTGGAACCCGTGGAACGGGTGACAGAAATCGTTGTCTATCAATACTGCCAAGGATTCTATCACCCGTTCCACAGGTTCCAGACTATTTTTTGTCCGTACGAGGGGTTCCGCCCGACTGTGTCGAGCTCCACCCCATCGCTATTGATATGTCACCCGCTAAAGCGGGTTCTGAATTCCGCTCGCCTGCGGCTCGCCAATACATCGCCAATCTCGACTTTGTCGCTACTGCTTAATTAAACCAACGCACACAGAAAATCCCGGATGCCATCCAAGCATCCGGGATTCTGAAAAACATTCTGCGGAGAATCAGTTTCTGCCGCCGCGCTGCTTTTTCTGCTTCTTCGGCTTTTCAGCCTTCTGCGGCTTCTTCTTGATTTCTTCCTTCCAGTTCAGCACCTTGCTGCCGGCGCCCACGGAAACGAGCTCGCCCTTGGCATTCAGGATGAAGTACCACGGAATACCGGGAATCTGGGGACGATTCTCCAGCTGCACGGCCTTGCTCAGCACACCGGGCATATCTGTCTCGTAGTGTTCGATATACTTCTTGGCTTCTTCCTCAGTGCTATCGTGGCCGAGAAGAACCATGGACACAGTCTTGTCCTTCTTCATGTTCTTCTCATACTCTTCCACCACCTGGGGCATCAGCGCACGGCAGGGGCCACACCAGGAAGCGGAGCAGATGAAGATGTAGAACTTGGCCTTCGGACGGGCCTCCGTCTCGGTGAAGTAACCAGCCTCTGCCAGAGCCTGGGCCACAGGGCTCAGACCTGCCTTCTTCGGCTTCTTCTTCACCTTGGTCTTGGCGGGCTCATTATCCTTGGCCTGCACCTGCGGCATTGCCGTGCAGAAAAGACCAAGCATCAGCGCAATGGAAAGAATGAGTGTCTTCATGCTGGACGCAAAGTATCATACATACCTCACAAAGTCAATAGGAAATAATCAAATTATTCATCCTGTTGATAAAAAACGTGTTTCTACACACCATCACAAATGTGTTTGATTTAACTCGAGTGGCATGGTAGAATACAGCCTGTATGAACAACTGGATTTCCGCTGTATTCAGCCCCACCGGGGGATCTTCCAAGATTGCCGCCGCCATTGCCGGAGCCCGCATGGCCGGACGAATCGATTTGTGTGAGGATGTCAGGCCGCAGACACTGCCGGCCGAGGCACCGCTGCTGGCGGTGCTTCCTGTGTATGGTGGGCGTTTGCCGGCTGTGGCAGTGGAACGACTGAAGGCTCTGCAAACTAACGGAAATCCTGCCATTGCCGTAGTGGTGTACGGCAACCGCGCCTACGAGGATGCCCTGCTGGAGCTCAGAAACACGCTCACGGGCATTGGCTGCAGGGTTATTGCCGCGGCCGCTTTCATTGCCGAACACAGCATCATCCGCGGCATTGCCGCTGGCCGTCCCGATGCCGCCGACCTTGCCAAGGCCGTAGAATTCGGCAATGCCGTGCAGGGCAAACTGATTCACCCCGAACCCGCTATTGTGGAAGTACCCGGCAATGCCGAATACCGCCCCCTGCCCCAGATGCCGGCTACTCCGCTGGTGACTGAAAGCTGCGGCGGCTGTGGCATGTGCGCCCGCAAATGCCCCACAGGAGCTATTCCGCTGAGCAATCCGCGCAGCACCGATGCCGACAAGTGCATTCTCTGCATGCGCTGTGTGGCCATCTGCCCGCGCAAGTCCCGTATCCTTCCTCCGCCCATGGTAGAGGCCTTCACCGCCCGCCTCACAGCCGTGGCTTCGGAGCCGAAACAGCCGGAGATTTTCATCTGACAAACCTCAGCAACTATAACGCAAAAGCCGCCCAACCGGGCGGCTTTTCTACTTATCAGCGGAACAATTCATCCATCGCCTCCAGCCGGGTGCTGCCATACCAGCCTTTCTCGTACAGAGCGCGGCGGGTGCGGACGAGCTGCTCCGTGGTGGAATCCAGAATCTGCGCTGCCCATCCGGCAGCGGTGCTGAGCTGCTGAGCCACGCTGGCGCGGTGGTAACGGGTCGGCGCCGTGGTGCCCCACTGGGGCAGCAGCTTCTGAAGCTGCAGGGCGGCGGCATCTGCGCTTCGCAAATCGTGCACCTGCTTCAGAATCTCATTTTCCTGACGCAGCACGCGGGTCATTTCCATGATATCTGCCAGCACCTGCTCCTGAGACGGAGGCTGGGCGGAAACCATATCGAACATGCCGCCCGTGGGGAACTGCAGCATGTAAACCAGATGCTCACGGGCCGGTAGTTCCAGCGTCTCGGAGAACAGACGCATCTGCAAGGTATCGATAGCGTATGTTTCTTCCAGCAGCTGGCGGAGCGCCTGCTCAGCGGCGTATTCCTGGCGTCGGCTCAGGTTACCCCTGGCCAGTTTCTCCAGCAGCGAACAGAACTCCTCGGGAGCTCCCTCGCGACGAGCCAGGTGGGCCGTGGCGCTGTTGGTGGCCGGCAGGATGCGGCCGCGCGCAGCCTTGGCCATGCTGGTGCGCACCAGCAGCGCACGCTTCATGGCGTTGCGCTCCAGCTCATAGCGATACCCCGCACGGCGTGCTTCCTCACGCGTGGGCACCTGCGGCAGATTGCTCTGCAGGATAGTGGCCTGCGGCTCTTCTCCAAAGAGAGCTGCCAGCTCGTTCTGCGTAGGCGCTTCCCAGGCCGCAAGCGGCAGGGCAGCCAATACAGACAAGGCTGGCAGCAGACCGGGGCGCATGATTACGCAAACTCGCCCATGTAGAACTTCTTCTTACCGCGGCGGATGATGACGATACCACCCTCCAGCGCGCACTCGGGAGTGAGCGGCCAGGCGGCATCCTTCACGATTTCGCCGTTGATGGAGATGGCGCCGTTGCCGATGAACTCGCGGGCTTCGCGCTTAGAGCTGCACACCTTGGCAGCCACCAGAGCATCGGCCAGCGGGCCGGCAGTCAGGGTAACCTGGGGCACATTCTTCATGCCGCTCTTGATATCGCTGGCAGACAGGCTCTTAAAATCGCCGGCGAAAAGCTTCTCGCTCACCTCCACAGCGTGGTCGAACTCCTCGGCACCGTGCAGGTCGGTGATAATTTCGCGGGCAAGTGCCTTCTGGGCAATGCGCTGCTCGGGGTGTTCGTTGTGGCGGGCCTCAATCTCCATGATTTCCTCGGGGCTGAGGAAGGTGAGGCGCTTGAGATAGGTGATGACGCAGGCGTCATCGCTGTTGAGCAGGAACTGGTAAAGCTCGTAGGAGGAAGTCTTCGTCTTGTCCAGCCAGAGAGCGTTACCCTCGCTCTTGCCGAACTTGTTGCCCTGGGCATCCGTCACCAGCGGCATGGTGAGGGCATATACCTCATCGCCCGTGGTCTTGCGGATAAGCTCGATACCCGTGGTGATATTGCCCCACTGGTCGCTGCCGGCCACCTGCAGGTCCACACCGCGTGTCTCGTGCAGATGCTTGAAGTCAATGGCCTGGATGAGCATGTAGGAGAACTCGGCGTAGGAGATACCGCTTTCCATCTGGCGGCGCACATGATCCTTGGTGAGCATGTAGCCCACGTTGATGTACTTGCCGTAGTCGCGGAAGAAGTCGATGACGTTCATTCCGTTAATCCAGTCGTAGTTGTTCACCACTTCGAAGCCGAACACCTTCTCGACCTGAGCGCGCAGGGCATCGTAGTTGCGGAACACTTCCTCCTTCTGCTTCAGCTCGCGTTCCACCGTGCCACGGGGGTCACCGATAAGACCGGTAGCCAGACCCACCAGCAGAATCGGGTGGTGGCCGTGTTCCTTCATGCGGCGGGTGATGAGGAAGCTGGAATAGTGACCCAGGTGCAGGCTGTCGGCGGTCGGGTCGGTGCCGATATAGAAAGTGAGGCCGCCCTTGTTGAGCTTCTCAATGAGATCAGGGCTGGAAATCTGATTCACCAGCCCGCGCCATTCCAGTTCTTCGTAAAAAGTCATGCGTGGTGGGGGTTCTGCTGTTTGGAGCGCAGATGATACCACGCGCACGCGTGTGTGTCAATGCGAAAGGCAGTGTTGACAAGCTCTCACAGCCACACAGTTTCAAACATCTTCAGGCATGAAAACCGGGCTGCTCCATCGGAGCAGCCCGGAACAATGCAAAACAAACCAAAATGGTAATGCTTAACCAATCTGAGCGCGGCCGCAGAGGCGGGCGCCTTCATCCATGGAAAGCGTACCGGTGGTGATATCGCCCGTGATGTTGGACTGGGCGTTGAGGTGGCAGCGGTTGCTTTCGATGTTGCCTTCCACCTTACCGTAGACGTGCACCTCGCCGGCGTGGATATCGCCCTTGATGTTGGCCATCTCGCCGATGGTCACCTTACCGGTGTCGGACTCAATCTGGCCTTCGATGTGACCATCGATGTGCATGTCATTCTGGAAGCGGATGGAACCGATAATCTCGATGCCGGCGGAGAGAACGTTTGTGGTGTTCGTGCTCATTGTTGTATAAGAGGTTCGGGGTTAAAGGGGGATTACACCGTCATGATTTCCTTTTCCTTGGCGGCCACCAGGTCGCCCACGGTCTTCACGTACTTGTCGGTGAGCTTCTGCACCTTATCTTCGGCGGTGCGCACACCGTCCTCGGTCAGGATGTTGTCGGCCTTCATCTTCTTGATGCTGTCCATGCCGTTCTTACGCACGCCACGAATACGTACGCGGGTCTCTTCGCCCAGACCGGACACGTACTTGCAGAGCTCCTTGCGGCGCTCACCGGTCAGCTCGGGGATGGGAAGACGCACGGAGCGGGCATCGATGATGGGGGAGATACCCAGACGGCTTTCGGCAATGGCCTTCTTGATGTCGTTGAGGGTACCCGGATCAAACGGCTGAATCAGGATGGAGCGGGCATCGGGCGTGGATACCACAGCCAGGCTCTTGAGCTTCATGCTGGAGCCGTAGGAAGCCACGAAAATGTCCATGTTGTCTACCAGTGAGGGAGAAGCCTTGCCGGTGCGCACGCCGGCAAAACCAGCCTGCATGTGCTCCACTGCTTCTTCCATTCCGGTCTCTACCTCGAGTAAGAGTGTCTCTTCGTCCATTGTTGTATTAGGTTGTATGTGTTATAAAATCTTGTCGTTCAGCTTCAGCCGATGATGGTGCCGATCTTCTCACCCAGCAGGGCGCGGGTGATGTTGCCGGGCTGGTGCATATCGAACACCATGATGGGCTTGCCGTTGTCCTTGCACAGGGTGAAGGCGGTCTGATCCATCACCTTCAGGTTGCGGGAAATGCATTCCTCGTAGGAAATCTCGTCGAAACGCGTGGCGGTGGGGTCGGTCTTGGGGTCGGCGGTGTACACACCGTCCACAGAGGTGGCCTTCATCACTACCTCGGCGTTGATTTCGCAGGCGCGCAGGGCGGCGGCGGTATCGGTGCTGAAGAAGGGATTACCCGTGCCGGCGGCAAAAACGACCACCTCACCGGAGCGCAGCTGGTGGCGGGCCTTGTTGCGCACATAGGGCTCGGCCACGTTCTTCATTTCGATAGCGCTCTGCACATGGGCGGGCACACCGGCCTCCTGCACGGCGGAGCAGATGGAAAGAGCATTCATCACCGTGGCGAGCATACCCACATAGTCAGCCGTGGGGCGATCCATGCCGCGCACGCTGGCCTTGGCACCGCGCCAGATATTGCCGCCGCCTACCACGATGGCAATCTGCAGGTCACCCTTCTGCTGGGCTTCGGCGATTTCACGGGCGATACGAGCCACAATCTCCGGCGAGATATTGTCCCGGCTGCCGGGGGCACGCAGGGCTTCACCGCTCAATTTCAGAAGGATACGCTTATACGGAGGCTGTGTCTGTTCGCTCATGATTCCTTAATAGGTTCAGTTCCCAATAACTCTGCCACTTTTAGCGCCAAAAAGCGAGCTTAAAATGCGCCAGTTAACAAAAAAATCACGCTGGTGAAAACGCTCGTGCGCAGGTGCATCATTCGCGGCATCTGCCGAACCGCCATGCCACAGTAAACGCATAAGCTGCCAGCACCAGCAGACAGACATGCCCCGGCATCCATCCCCACACCGCCCCCTCGGTCTGCGTATTCTCAGAAAACAAAAGTTGGTGCCAGCAGCACCCGCTGCGCTGCCCCCAGAGCAAGGAAGCATGGCAACCCACCAGCACCAGCTCATAAGCCAGCAGCATGCCATACACCCACATATCGCGGCGGGGATTCCTGAAGCTCCACTCCCGATACAGGAAGGCTATGCACCACACGGGAGCACCGAGTATCGCGAGGTCGATACTTTCCCACGCATGGGTTCCGTTGCAATCCTGCTCGCCCATAAGCGGCAGAAAGCAGAAAAACGCCAGAGTGAGCAACGCTGCCGTATTCAGCTCCGCGCTTTTCACAGCCAACTCACGGCGGGCTTTCTCACACCTCCACATCACCGGCCTCCCCTCTACGATAACTCCACAGCTGATAAACAGCCGCTCCCATGAATCCTGCACTCACGGCAGACAGAAACGCCAGCATCACCCACGAGGACGGCGGAACACCGAGACTCATCACCGATTTTTCCGGATTCTCCGGATTCACAAACACCGTCACACGGCGGGTCTCAATGGCCTTCTCAAACATCTGGCGGGTGAAATATTGCCCCCGGCTTGTCACCGTATACGTTTCCCCCTGATAATCAATAGCTACTTTAAGATGTTTATCCTTGTAGCCATTGCGATAACTTTCCACATATCCCTCCACCTGAATTCCCGAATCTGCCTGCAGTGAATGATAAATCCCCCGCCCTGTAATGAACGCAAAAGCTCCCCAAGCCAAGGCAAAAAAGGCAAAGACACCGAAGCGGATTCGCGCCCCACTGCGGTCCTGTTGCCTGGTGTAGGCGTTGTTATCCAGCCATTCCATATCTCAATAAGCTCTCACTCAGCGGCGGTGTTTGTGGTGCTTCTTATGTTTGTCGTGTTTGTGGTGCTTATGATGGTGGCAGTGATGGCAATCGTCGCAATCATCATCAGCCTCAGCCAGCAGCCAGATAACGCCGGCAACGCCCGCAACAATGACGGCATTCTCCGCCACGGTGACCGGCAAATCCACCAGCAGCCAGTTAAAGGGAACTGCCGCATACAGCCACCCTGAGTTCGGCGATTCGTAAGAATAAGCCACCATGTGTTCATCTGCCTTCTTCACTACAGGAATCCGGCGGCTCAGCATCTTCACTTCGTCAGCATTGGCAACCTCCTGCATGCTGAAAAGTTCATCAGTTTTCTTCCCCTGACCTGTAAGATAGCGGGCATACTCCTCCGAAATGCGGTACATACCCATGCCCCGGGGTTCCATCGAGGCTTCCATGGGGGACTCCTGGTCAAAAACTGAATATTGCAGTTTCACAGGATGTCCATAGCGGTATCGCGGCAGCTCAATGTAGTAATTCGAACCATTCTGGTACACCACAGGATTGGGCGAAACATTCAAATCCGCCGCATTGGCCCGAGCCTCATACTGAGCCTTATCGATAAGGCTCCCCGTGGTGTTGAAATAGCAACTATTCAACATCACCGGCAGGCACAGAACTGCCCCTATAGTTTTAGTGAGACTCCGCATACACGCGCAGTATAACAGATACCAGCGCCAAATCAACGCATTTCCGACAAAAACCGTTTGATAACAGAAAGAAAAGGCGTAAAATGGCGTTCATGAATCCATTTCGCTCGCTATCACTGCTTTGCAGTGTTCTTCTGAGTTCGTGCATGGTGAACCATGCACGCTTGTATGAACATGCCATGGTCTGCGATGGAGTCGAGGTACCGCAGCCCCGAACCTACCTCCGCAGCGGAGGAAAATGCTATGTGCAGGGGCAGCGCGTGCAGCTACGCTATGTGCGCCCGGGTTCGTGGGTCAGTTTCAGCGAAGCCATTGTCAGTCCTTCGAAATGGAAGCTGAGCATCGTCCCCGGTAGCCGGGGCGAAACAGTATACCGGGAGGTGGAGGTAACCCCTGTCACGCTCTATGAGGGCGAAGATGACCACTCCGTGCTCTATCGCTCCTGCGAAATCGAGTTCAAGGAAGGCAGCACCTGGCAAGCCAAAGCCCCGGCCAGGGCCACGCAGCACACAGCCCTGTATGGTTGCATCGGCACTGCAGGCGACAACTCCACCGCATTCGATGATGACCAGGCATCCCGTCGCATGACCTGGCGCGGGGTCTATGCCCTGCCCGCCGCAGCAGTAGCGCTGCCGGTGGATGCAGCCGCCACCCTGGGGAGCAACCTCGTCATCGTCCCCGCCGCCGGGCTGGTATCACTCATCTGCCTGCCCGTCACCCTTCCGCAGCAGCAGGCGGCGCAGACCATCCCCCCGCCCCCGCCTCCCCCAAAAAAGAAGTAAGCAGCAGAAACTATTTCGAAGTCTTGGGGAACAAGGAATCCAGCTCTTTCTTCCAATCGGTTGCCATTGACTGAATCTCCTTGCGGGAAAGGCGGGCATCTTCATCCCCGGGCAAACCGTTACCGAGCGCGCCGACCGGGGAACCGTTTACCATATTGCCGAGCAGCGTGACCAGTTCCCTGCCCGTACAATCCGCGCAGGCTTTGTACACCACCTTCTTCATTCCGGTGTCCAGCTCGATCTTTTTCACCCGACTGAGCACAAAGAGACGCGCCGCAAGCAAACGCTGATGATGCCGGTGCATCTCCCGCACCTCGGCATCGTGCACCCTATCCGCGAGCGTAGCATGGTACCGGCTCACCACCAGCGTTATCAGGCGGAACAAATCGGCATCATCCAGCCCGGAATCACCAACGGGGGCTGATTCCTTTTCAACGGAGCGTACATAGGCCTTGTAAATGGCAGCAAACTTGTCTCCATGCAGCCGGGCAACCGCAGCCAGATGCTTTTTACTGCTCAGCGGTGATTTTTCATCCGATATCAGCAGAGTACCCATCCAACGCGGTTTGCGACTCGATGCAGCAGCTTTCGGAGTGGGGTAATTTTTCAGCTTCAGATATTCGAGCAGTATTTCGTGGCTTAAGGCACTCGTGTCTGCGATGTACACCTCCGGATTCACAGCAAAAACCGGCACAATAGCCAGATCTGTCAGTTCTTCCGCCGAATACCAATCACCTGCGCTAGCAGAAAACAATCCTGCGAAACATACACAACAACTCATCAGAAAGCGCCGGAACATGAAATCAATATAACAAAAAAAACATCAATGTCCAGCGCTATTATCCAGCCATTCCAGCGCTTAATCTCCACCCATCATCAGGAATTCCTGCCGACCGACACAGCGTTCCTCACCTTCGTGCACCGGGGTGAACCAGATTTCCCACTCGGTGGCGTAGAACTCATTCAGACCTCCACTGCGGACCCGCAGGTTATGCCACATCATGGCACATCCCAGGGGATCCAGCGAACGAGCCCGCGAAACATGACCGGAATGCAGCACAGGCTTCCCGGTAGACAGTTCGCGGGCCCGCAGTTCGACCACGCCATCCGGGTACGATGGCGGCAGCACCACCAGGGCACGGTACACTCCGGATTCCCAGGCGCTCCACAGGCAGAGGAAGGGCTCCTGCGGCAGCGGCGGCAGCAGAGCATCCAATCCGGCGCGGGTCGGATTCGCCGCAAGCGGCTCCAGACTTTTATCCAGCAGACGAAGCGGCCCGGCCACCTGCTCCTCCGCAGGCAACCTGTCATTATATATGTAATCCCGGTTCAGCACAACCGACCACCCCGAGTGCAGAGGCAGCTGCCACGGCTCAGATTTCTTTTCATCGGGCTCCGGGAGTTGACGCTTAGGCCGCAGGTGGGTTCTGATTATCGCCGCCACATCTGACTTACCCAGAATAATAGACTGCGGTTCGTCCTCATGTGCCAGCAGCACCGCATCATGCCCGAGGCACAGCACCTGCGCATCAAAACGCGGGTCTGTTGCCTCCGCATACAGGCAGCGCAACACATATTCCCGCAGAATCTCCGGAGCCTCACGGGTCAATTTTTCCAGATTCGGCAGCATCGGCATCTGCACCAGCACCTCCACAGGTGGACGGACAGGGCGCAGACGCAGCAACTCATCAACATGCTCAGACACAGGCTGCACATCCCCCACCCAGGGCCGCAGACCACGGGGAGCCACATACTCCCGCCCCTCCGGCAATGTTACTCCCAGCATATACAAATCCGTACGAAATACCAGCGACAGCACAGCCACGCATCCGACCCAACACACCATGCCAGCACCCAGCACACAAGCCCAGCACCTCAGCAGATGACGCCACTCCCGCCGCATACAGCAAAGCACCGTCATCACCCAGGGCCACAGAGCCACCATAAGCCACAGTCCGAGCAGTATGAATCCCAATCCTATCAACACCCACTTCACCACCTCCAGCCCAACTCCCGCGCCACCGGTCCAGGATTCATACAGGGCTCCAGCACCCAGCATCAGGGACCAGGCAAGCCCCAGGCCGAATGTGAGCAACGGGAACTTCCAGCAGCTCCACATAAACTGCCGGAGACGAATCATCCATGGTCTCTGACTCCACCTATCTGCCATGCAGAATACTATACCAGATTCTCTTACCGAAAATCAACAATTATATAGCAGTATCTGCCAGATACCACATGTGTCCCAAAGATTTCACAATTGTTTGCATTATCAACACCGTTTTGGAACCAGTCCCCCTCTTTATGCGCTAAAGTCAATTGTGAATTTGAAAAATCTGCACAAATGTCTCATTTATGCAGATTTCACCCTTTTGGTGTACAGACATGCTGGGGAGGCTGTCTGCCTCCCCTATCCCCTCCGACCACGGAGAGAGCTTCTCGCTCTCTCCTTTGGATTCCTCTCTGCGGCACTGCCTTTGATTAGGGGAGAGTTTCGCACTCTCCCCTTTCCCCCACTGGCGGCAACGTGCCGTTGCATCCATCTTTAGTAAAGCGGATCGCCACGCTCTGCCAGCCAATCTCGTGTCTTCGCATTGAGGATTGCCAATTGTTGACGTATAACTGCAACTATCGCAATTTTAAAAGGTTTACCCTTCTCCCTTAATCTGTCGTATTTTGTTTTCATGCCCTCATCTTTCCGGATGCCTTGCAACATACCCATGTATAATAAATTGCGTATCCTCTTGCGGCCAAATCGTATGCTTCGAGCCCCTTTTTTTCCCCCACTTTCGCAATCAAACGGTGCAACACCCACTAAAGATGCTATCTTCTTGGCGCTCAGATGTCCAAGTTCAGGTAATTCACATATCAGATTGTATGCAATTACTGGTCCTATGCCGGATTGTCCAAGATAAAAAGCATATAGCTCGCTCAACAAGGGATTTTCGTTAATAATGCCCTGCATTTTATTTCCTATCTCCCTGATTTGTTCCTGTAAATGTTTACGTATTTCCGCAATAACAGATAAGCTGCTCTCTTCTGTATATGCAGCTGTTGTAACCTTGAAATCTTTGAGCTTCTTTGTTATCAGCGTTCGTAGATTATTAAGCTGGCGCAGTTCTTGAATCTTTCTATTCAGGGGCTTATCCGGTGATGCTTTTATATTGTCTGCATACTCTGCTATAACCCGGCTATCCAACCGGTCATTCTTTGCTTTTATGCCTTGGCTTTTAGCATATGACCTTACGCGGCACGGGATGAGACAACAGTGTGGTACTCTTTTTTCATCCAGATACATGGAAAAATTCCGACTTACCCAGCCTGTCGACTCATATGCTATTAACATGTTATTGCATGTGCTGTTTAATTTATTCAGCATATGTGCTCTCCCTGTTTCCGAATTATTGTACCGAATATACTTGCCGTTTATGTAAACGTCCAGGTTGCGACTTGAGAGATCTACACCTACATATGTGGTGTCCTGCGTTTTTTTAGCCTTGCTTTTTGTGAGATTTTGGTTCATATTTCTTTCATTCTCTATAACGGGCGTAATAGCCCAATCAATTGTTCGAGAAGAATCCGGAGCCATCCTCGTGACGGGAGTTGAGTAGCCCTAACTTTAGCTCGAAAGGTTTCCTTTCTATCCGATTTCCGGGCGTCCTCAACCCAGGAATGAGTGGTAGCTACCCACTCATTCCTGCTCCGTACTCGCGGCTATTTTACCGCGTGCAGGTTCAACCTACCACAAAATTTGTATAGAT
>JBGVNQ010000025.1:0-5358 GCA_045125705.1 Akkermansia sp.
CTGTCACCCGTTCCACGGGTTCCAAAATATTTTTTGTTTGTACGAGGGGTTCCGCCCGACTGTGTCGAGCTCCACCCCATCGCTATTGATATGTCACCCGCTAAAGCGGGTTCTGAATTCCGCTCGCCGTTGGCTCGCCAATTGCCGATTTGTCGAGGATGGTCTGATTCTATCAACGCGTTTTTTCTTATAAATTTCGAAAAAAATAGATTGTATTTTGAGCAGAATAGGCTAAAGTGTACTCAAACTTACATAACATATATGAAATTCTCTACCATCCTCATGACGTTGGGGGCTCTTGGCAGCTGTGCCTGGGCTCTGCCGCAGGCTGCCAATGTGGAAGCCGCCCTGCCGATTGCCCAGAAAGAGGGCCGCGATATCATGCTCGAGTTCACGGGCAAGGAGTGGTGCCCGCCCTGCATTCACCTGCGCACCAAGATTCTGGAAACAGCCGAGTTCGAGAAGGCTGTGGGCGATAAGTATGTGCTCGTGGAGGTGATTTTCCCGCGCCTTCCCTCCGCCGTGGCTGCCATTCCCGAGGAGCAGCGCAATGCCAACGAGAAGCTGCTGGTGCACCACCGCATTGAGACCGGTCTGCCCACCGTGCTGATGCTGGATGAGAACGGCCTGCCCTACGCCCAGGTGGCCGGCGCCCGCCGCACTACGGCTGAGTATCTGAAGGCACTCGATGCCGCCGCCGCTGTGCGTGCTACCCGCGATGCCGCCTTTGCCCGCGCTGCCGGTCTGCAGGGTATGGAGCGCGCCAAGGCACTGGCAGAAGGTCTGAACGCCATTCCAGAGAACTGCCGCGATAAATACGTGGATGTTGTCAACGAGATCAACGCACTCGACCCCCAGAATACCCTGGGCTATGCCCGTGTGCTGACCCGTTTCGACAACTACCGCAAGCAGGATGCCGAGCTGAAGGCCATTTTCGACCACCTGCGTAACAATCGCCAGCCGGCAGCTCTGCCGGAAAATATCGACATGCTCAAGAAGTTCCTCGCCACGCCGGATCTGGAGCCTGAGCTGGCCCAGATGGCTTGGCGTGCCCTGGGCGACACCTACGTGTTCGAGCGCCGTTACAAGGACGTATACGAGAGCTACAAGAAGGCCTATGAGGCAGCCCCGGATTCCCGCCTGGCTCCGCGTCTGCGCACGGCTGTAGAGCACTACGAGAAGAATATCCTGCCTGCCGTGGAACGCGGCGAGCTCTGATTCATAACCCGCTTCAGCGGGTGATACTGGTAGCCCCGGGTGAAGCCGTAAAGCGGCGGAACCCGGGGCTGACTGTATCGATTCGAAGCGCGGGACTTTAGTCCCGTAAATCATGGTGCGTTTATTCGGGACTGAAGTCCCGTGCTTCGACATACAAATCCCGTCAGCCAGCGAAAGGCTATTTATTTAAAAAGGCTGCGCAGGTAGTCGGCGTAGGCCTTGCGGGCTTCCTGGGGGGTGAGGGGGGGGATTTCTTTCTTTTCCACCACAGGTTCGGGGGCTTTGGGAGGCTCCACCTTCTTTTCCGGCCAGGCGCTGGCTTGTTCGGGGTACGAAATATCGCCTGAGTTGCGGCTGGAGAGAAGATTCAGCACGGCATTTGTTTTGCCGAATGCCACTTTTTTACCACGCCTGGCCGTGATGATGCCTGCCTTGGTATTCATGTAGGGGACATCATCGAGCTTGTGTTGCCGGCAGAGTTCATCGCGGTCGCTTTCTGAGGCTGTGTTGCTGCCTAAGCCCAGCTTGCGAGCCAGCACCTCAGAGGCAAACTCATTCATGCGCTGCCGGCCGGTCACTTCGATGGCCTGCAAACGGTTTCCGCTCATGGGCATGAGAAGTTCCACATTGCTTTTCTTCACTGTTTTCCAGTGCAGACGTCCGTCCGGTTTAATGCCGGCAATGTAGAAATAACCATCCTGCAGCAGGTAGGCCATGCCGGCCAGCGGGCTGGAGGCCAGAGCATGGTCACTATCAGCGGCCAGGGACTCTGACAGTTCACCATTGAGTACAATGGCGCATTCCTCATCGGCTTCTTCCAGTTCTTGGAACATGGGTGATTCCATGCCCAGAAGGCGGACTAACTTTTTGGCGGTATTAACCAGCCTGTATTGGTGGTAGCCGGTCTTATCGGTGAAGAAGATAGCGCCGATATCATTCCTGTTGTGCGAGAGCAGGGCAATGTTCCAGCCATCGTACACCAGGCTCACGAGGTTTCCGTTTGCCTGGGAATGGGTAAATTCTTTGTGGGCTCGCTCCAGATTCCACGGAGTATCCGCATCTTCTGCAGCGGCGGTGCAGAGCAGAACCACAGCAGTGCAGAAGGTGCGGAATATCCGGGGCAGGAGCATACGCGGAAGTGCGTTACTTCTTGTTGTAGGAGCGCATGAGGCGGCGCACATACTTGCCCATGGAAATCATCTGGCTGTCGATGCTCTGGGCCAGTTTGAACTGGTTGCGGGCGCGGATGAGGTTGTGCTCCGGCTTCTCGGTGCGGAAGTAGAGGTCGCCGTCCAGATAGTCGGTGAGGAAGCGGATACCGATTTCCGTGGTGATGAGCCAGCCGGCAAAGGGCATGTACTCCACCTCCTTGGTGGTCAGGAAATTGTGGGCAGCATCCAGATACCCCTCTGCCAGGGATTCGAAGAAGGGCATCTCCATGCGCACCTTGCTCAGGTCTTCCTCGTCTTCCTTGGCCATGCAGGTGGCTGTGCGCACCATGTCGCCGAAATCGTAGAGCACCGAACCGGGCATCACCGTGTCGAGGTCAATCACGCACACGGCTTCATCTGTCTCGGAATCCAGCATTACGTTGTTGATTTTCGTATCGTTGTGGGTGATGCGGGTGGGCAGCTCGCCGCTTTCCAGCATGCTGGTGATGCGGGAGTAGCGGTCGGCCCAGCCGGCCAGCATTTCCAGCTCGGCCTGGCAGTTGGCGGCGCGACCCTTCACATCGGCCTTGGCGCTGGCGAGCAGGGCTTCGTAGCGCTTGGGCGTGTTGTGGAAATCGGGGATGGATTCCTTGATGTCCTCCGGGTTCATATCGGAGATGAGATCCTGGAAGGAACCGAAGGCATAGCCGGCCTGGTAAGCCTGGCGGGTGTTCTCCACCACATCATAGGTGTGGGTGTCCTCGATGTTGTTGTAGCAGCGCCACATGCCGCCCTCCTCGGGCAGGATGATGTAGTTGCGGCCGCCACGGGCAGGGAAGAGGTTGAGGGTCTGGCCGGCGGCATCGCGGCGGCGGCGCAGCAGTTTCCACGTGATGTGGCGGGTCACCTTCTCCACGTTGCGCATCACCTGGGCGGGGTCCTTGAACACATAGTCATTGATGCGCTGCAGGATGTAGCGGTCCTCCTGGCCGTCCTCAGAGCGGTAGCAGGCGCGGTAAGTGGTGTTGATGTGGCCGTTGCGCAGCTCTTCCCCGTACAGGAAATCACCGCTCACGGCAAACTGGTCGCCGATGCGCGCAATGCGTGCGGCGAGCTCGCCCTCGGTAAGTTTCTTAGGCATAGTGGTAGAGAGTTTGGAGAGACGTTTAAGGAGAGATACCTGATTCCTTAGCGAGTGGGGGCCTCGGAAATCTGCAGAGGCATGAGCTTCGGCATGTTGCGGGTCGGGTCCTTCACCACGATGTTGATCATGGACTGGCGCTCGGAAATGACGAAGGTGGAGGCCTTCAGGCGCTTGGGAGCCTTGGCACCCTTTTCCGTGTAAGTGAGCACGAATGCCACGGTCTGGCCCTTTTCACCCTTGAAAGACCAGCTGTTGTCGGCGCAGATGCCGTTTTCGCGCTGGTACACACCCACCTTGCTTTCCTTCTTGTCCTTGAAATCGCCGGATTCAGAGGTGGTAATCTGCAGCGGGAAGGAGGACAGGTTAATCACGTGCATACCCTTGCGCGGGAAATCACCTTCGTTCAGGAACAGGGCCTGGGTCTTCTTCACATCCTTGTTCGGGGAGAGGATGCACACCGCCTTGCTGGCAGCGCTGGCAGGCACGGTTACGCTGAAAATCGGCTCGGGCACGGCAGCCTTGGCAGCGGGCTTCTTCTTGTCCTCGCCTTCCATGTCATTCTTGCCGGGATTCTCGTCCCAGAAGTTAATCTTGCCGCCGATGGGCTTCACACGCATGCTGGGGGTGCGGGCACCAATGGAAATGGTCTTGTAGGTGTCCTTGCCGGTCTGCACATACAGGGGGGAGGGCATGGTGGTGCCGGAGGGAGAAAGAATGACGAAACGCACACCCGTCTTGGGGGCTGCTTCCTCGCCCTTGGCTGCGGCAGGAGTAGCACCTGTGGAGCCACCACGGCTGCGGCGACCCTGGGCATAGAGAGGCGAAATCGTCAGCACGGCTGCGGCGAGAAGAAGAATAGAGGAGAATTTCATATGTTTGCAGACTTGTATTACTCGCAAATACTAACAAGTGCTTGCCTGTAAATCAAGCAGAAAATCCCCACCACCCCTGATTTTCATACGTGTCCCAAAGATTTGGGACACGTGGATTTACGATTTTGGATTTACGATTTACGAATTAAGGATTAGTGGCTAACGCCGGATATTGGATAACTGAACGCTTGCTGCCGATGGTCAGGTTCGTGATACCCCTGCGCAGAAAAGAAAGCAGAATACGCTGACTATATGTCGTTTGGAACCCTTTTTCTGTAATCTTTGGGACACATGTGCCTGATTTTACACATCAGCTGTGCTTCTGTGAGCTGCCCCGGCCTTTTTCCACCCAGCCGTAAACAAACCAGATGATAAGGAAGAAAATGAAACCGTAAAACACGGTGCTATCGCCCAGACGCACATCGTAGGCTGTTTCACCATCGATGACGGTATCCGGTGAGCAGGTGCGAACCAGCCAGGTCACCAGCCGCACGGGAACGGCATCGAACGCCGCACCCAGCGTCCGGCTGAGCACCATCGTGGCAGCTTCGGCAGCCAACAGACACACCACCACCCTGAAACCAAGGCGGAGGCAGAAAGATGCTGTCTGATTTTTATTACTCATCACTGATTTTAAGTTATATGCAAAGCAACGTATTTTGTTATGCATTCATGCAAAACAACTCATATTTATGTGCATGCGTGCGAAACAAAGTTTTTTTCGTCAGGATATACAGCTGATGATGTTTAGCGATATTCTGCTTCGTGGTCTGGAAGAGCTCTGCCGTCATCTGCTGTGACATCCAGATAGTCTCCTCCTCTACGCGGATTTCCGGCTCTTCTGCAATAATTGTGGAATGAGCCCCGCGAGGAAGAAAAGACAAAGGAGAAAAGTATTAAGAAAGTGCAGAAAAACATTGAGCATGGAGGAGATAACTCCTACCATGCCCTGTGTTATGTATTTGAAGTACTT
>JBGVNQ010000026.1:0-34575 GCA_045125705.1 Akkermansia sp.
ACCTCAATGCATTATACACGGGCAAGCCCGCGTATGAAAATCCGCCCTGCGGGCGTATGAAAGCGCGGCTGGGGGCTTCTCTTCGATACGCCCACCCTGGATTGCCGCGCATGAAATACCGCCATAGGCGGAACGAAAGCGGCACGTTGTGCCGCATGTTCAGCTTAGTGCTGAACTGGCGCTGGATTTGAACAGGATGACCTGGCGCTGGGGCAGGGTGAGGCTCTGCCGGCTGCCGGGGAGCAGGAGGCGGCGGGGGGCGCGCTGGCTCACTTTGAAGGTACCGAATTTTGCCAGTTTCACCTCGCCATCGCGCGCCAGTCCCTGGCCTATGGCCTGCAGCACGGCATCCAGCGCCAGCTGGGCGGCCATGGGGGTGGCGGTGCCGCCCAGCTGCTGGCGTACCAGCTCCTGCAGGTCATTGCGGTTCATGAAATTAATCGCGGCTGCTGTTCATGCGGCTGAGGATGATGAGCGCATAGTAGAGCAGCATGGCCAGCGAGGAAAGGGCAGCGGCCACGTAGGTCATGGCGGCCCAGCGCAGGGCGGTGCCGGCCTGGCCGTGCATGGCGCGGCTGGCCCAGCCGCTCTGCTCAATCCAGGCGAGGGCGCGGCGCGAGGCATCGAACTCCACAGGCAGGGTGACCAGGGCAAACACCGTGGTGGCGGCGTAAAGTGCCAGACCAATCCACGCCACCGTGGTGCCGCTGCCGGCAGCCAGAAGCGCCAGACCGATGAAGAGCACCACCTGACCCAGACGCGAACCGATGTTCACCATGGGCACCAGCGAGGAACGCAGCCCCAGCCAGGGGTATGCCTGCGCATGCTGCACCGCGTGGCCGCATTCATGCGCTGCCACAGCCATGGCGGCCACACTGGCCTGGTTGTAGACGCTTTCACTCAGGTTCACGGTGCGGTCCAGCGGGTTATAGTGGTCGGTGAGGCGGCCGGGGGTGCTGATAATCTGCACATCGTGGAGCCCGTACTGGTCGAGCATGCGGCGGGCTACTTCGGCACCCGTGAGAGGGGCCGCCTCTTCCGAATAGCGGGCAAAGGCATTCTTGAGCCCGGCCTGCACCGCGCCACCGATAATCATGGTAAGGACGATAAGTCCAAGGCCAATGAGGGTGACGCCGCTGTACATGTTGCCCATCGCGCCGGAGTTTGCATAATAATCACTGGCTCCGCCGTAGTAATACTGAGCCTGTGCAAGAGTGTGTGTAAGGAAGGCAATCATCATAATTTATCTGTTTTGTGAGATGTGGAAATGAGGGGATTTGTTCAAAAACAACTGCTGCTGTCGATGTTATTCCGCAGGTGCTCCACGCCGATGCGGCGAATCGGGCTGCCGGCCATCAGCTGCTGGAAATCGGTGTCGCTCAGCGAGTGGAGCCTGCTGGTGCTAGCCGCGGCCAGCGGGGCAGGCATGAGCAGGTGCGGGTCGATTCGGGGAACCTGCTGCCCGGGGCGGGGCTGGTTCCAGGGGCAGGCCTCCTGGCAGGCATCGCAGCCGTAGATGCGCTCGCCCTGGGCGGCGGCTATATCGGGGGGAATGGGGCTCTTCGATTCGATGGTCCAGAACGAAAGGCAGCGGCGGGCATCGCACACACCACCCTGCAGGGCGCCGGTGGGGCAGGCCTGCTCGCAGCGGTGGCAGTTGCCGCAGCGGTTGGGCATGGGGGAATCCAGGGGCAGCTCCAGCGTGGTAAGGATGCAGGAGAGAAAGCAGTACGATCCCCTGCCGGGGCGTACAAGCAGGCCGTTGCGGCCAATCCAGCCCAGCCCTGCCTGTGCGGCAAAGAAGCGTTCGCTCACGGGGCCGCTGTCGGAAAAGCAGCGCTGCTGACCGCCGTACATCTGCAGCGTTTCATCCAGGTCATTCAGCTTGGCTGCCAGCAGTTTGTGGTAATCTTCGCCCTGGGCGTAGCGGGCTATGCTGCCGCTGCTCCGGCGGGCATCGCTGCGCGGGTACTCATAGGTGAGCATGATGACGCGGCGCACCCCGGGCAGCACCAGCTCCGGGTTCATGCGTGCGGGCAGGTGGCGCTCCATCCATGCCATGTCGGCGTGCTTGCCTGCGGCTATGAAATCGGCCAGCTGGCTTCCCTGAGCCGCGTGGGCATCGGCCACACCTGTGGCAGAGAATCCGAGTGCGGCAGCGGCATAATCCAGAGCCTGTCGTGCGGGGTGGGGGAGCATCAGCTTTCGTCCGGGTCGGGAGTGATAAGCAGCCAGTCGCCCAGCCGCTGGCGCGATCCCTCGGTGACCGGCAGCGCGCGGAGCAGGTGGCGCGTGGCGTTGTCGATGCGCCGGGAGGCGGGGGTGGCGCTGAGGTTGTTGGCGCGGATACCCTCTTTGAATGCCAGACGCTGCATGTTGGCCGAGGCTTCGCGGTTGCCGAGATTGGCGGCCTTGCGGTAGAGACGCAGGGCGGTTTCGGGGTCGCGCGGGGTGGGAATGCCCCTCTCGAACATGGCGCCCAGGTTGTTGAGGCAGCGCGAATCATTCAGCCTGGCGCCGAGTCGGTAAAGCTCAAAGGCGTTCCGCAGGTTGCGCCGTGTGCCTGTGCCGCGTTCGCACATGTGCCCCATGTAGAAGAAGACGTTGGGCGTGCGGGGATTGTTGAGTGCCTGCTCGTGCAACAGCTCCCAGGCTCGCTTGGGGTCGGGGGTGGTACCGGTGCCGTTCATCAGATAGCGTGCCAGCTCCACCTTGGCCTGTGGCATGCCGCGTCGGGCGGCCTGTTCCATCCATTTGAAGGCTTCCTGCTTGTCCTCGGGGCAGCCAGTGCCATCTTCAAGGTAAAGCGCCAGCCGATACATGGACTCCGTGCGTACCCCGCGCCCACCGTTCACTTTGAAATCCATCGATGGTGATTCGGCCAGCGTGCGGGCCTGGTGTGCGGCTTTTTCGCGGTTGGCATCAAGCCCCTTGAATCGCCCTTCGTAAACATCCAGCAGCAGAAGCATGGCTTCAGCATGGCCTTCTCGTGCACAGGTCTCCAGCAGCATGGGTACACCCTCCACATTCTGGATGGAGCGGTCCTCCAGCATGGCTCGTGCCTGCACATACATGCCCTCCACATCCCAGCTGCTCAGCCCATCCGCCCACGCCGCACCCGGCAGCACCAGCCCGGTCAGGGCGGCGGCCTGTATCAGTCTTGTGTGGAGCCTCTGCATGACCATGGTATAGCATGCATGTCCGTATTTGTCCATGTTTTTCCTGTTTTGTGCAGATTTTGCTTGACTTTGCACCCCTCCGCCTGTATCATCCGCTCGCCCTTCCGGGCAGTAGTGCGCGAATAGCTCAGTTGGTAGAGCAGTAGACTTTTAATCTATTGGTCTCGGGTTCGAGTCCCGATTCGCGTATCTAACGTCCCCATCGTCTAGGGGTTAGGACATATGATTCTCAGTCATAGAACCGCGGTTCGAATCCGCGTGGGGATGCTCCATAAAAAAGCCCGAGGTTATCGCCTCGGGCTTTTTGTGTACACCTGGCGAATATGCGTTGGAGTTGGCGAGCTCAGCTTTCACTCCAGTGAAAGCTGAGTATGCGGCACAATGTGCCGCTTTCGTACCGCCGTCAGGCGGTATTTCATGTGCGGCGACCCTGGTCGCGCCTGCACGAAATACCCGAGCGAGGCTCGGGTACGTTGCGGGGCTCTGCGAGCCCCGCAATCACGGATTTAGTGAGATGAATAACTGGATACCCTCCAATTACGCCAACGCGTGATTACTTATAATACATGATAGCACCAATGGCTGTTGCCGGAATGGTCCAAACTCCGTTGACCAGGGTGAGCGGAACATCTACGGCCAGAAACAGAGCGCCGGCCAGCGGATAGGCGTACAGCGCATGCGCATCTGCCGAGAGGTGGTCGGATGGTCGTCCGTATCCGTCTCTCTCCCAGTCCCAATTCTTCCCGGCCGATAACCCGTCCTGAACGGCCAGACTCACGCGCCTTGTTCGGGGAACCGCTAAGCGGGCTGCATGGGAGGGCAACTCTGTAAGCGCGTCGCGACTTGTCACGCGCAAGCTGATATAATCCGACGTGAATCGGGTTTCGCCCGTCCGGAAATAACGTTGGGCATCGCTCCAGTCCATATCTGACAGGCGCAACCAGACCTTCTCAGCCTCATTGGTATGGGGTGTCACCTCATACACCGCTTCTTCAGGGTACATCCAGATTCCGCCATAACAATTATCCACGCCCATGGTGACATCTCCGCTGCTGCGGTAGCCCTGAACATAGAGTTCCTTCCCGACGCGGTACAGGCAATCAGTCTCCCCCTCCAACTCATTCACCCAGTAAACGGCATCTGCACTCTGTCCCCAGGTTTTGACAACCCGGTGAGTGGCGCTGATGCACGAACTCACCCCCATCGCCGCAAGGCACAGGGCTGTGGTGGCAAGGATTCGATGGATGGTGGGCATGGTCATCACAAGGAGTGTATTTGTTACGTCAGTTATGCAGGGGCTCGTAGATGGCATCCACCAGCCAACCGATAGGGGTGGCAACGATAGTGAGCGGAATATCCGCAACATAGGCAAGCCAACTCACGGGGCGTAGGATGTAGTTCTTACAGGTGCGGCGGGGTGAGATGGAATGAGTCCGGATTTTACCAATTATCGGATCCCCGTAAAATTGCTCCATTTCCGAAGTCTGCACAATGTTACCTTTGACGTCAGATTCAAATATGAGCGTGGAATTTCGGAAATTCATATCGGCAGAAGGGATGAGTTTTAATTCTGGGAATGGGTCACTGACAGCATCCACCTTGCGCTCTAGACACAGCCGCTGGAACTGATTCTGTGACAAAACGGCATAATATGGCTCCGCCGGGTATTGTGCAACTTCTTCATCAGTTGGCCCCCAGTAGCGATTTTCCAGTGATTTTTTACCACCCCTATGTCCTGCGCTGTGCTCAATGATAGGCGGGTTAAAAGGCACGAATGCTATCGGCACCTCTACAATGTAGCTATCATCTTTTTTCCACACTCGTGTGTAGTATAACCATTTTTCATCATCTGTCTTGACTCTCTGCTTGCAGGGGCGGGTCATGCCTGCATTATTCAAAGCGGCTCCCATATTCACCGAGGTCCAGCGCCCAGAGTAGAGAGATATGCATCCCTCCAGCAAAAAAACTGCCAAAAGGCATACTACATAGCTCGTGATTTTGAGTCGGCGATTCATTGAGGTTAAGCGTGTATCTGTTACGGGCATTATATCAATTCCCGCCCTCCTGTTCAAGCGTGGAGGTCATTTTGTTAATGCTTTCGAGCCTGATTTATTCTTTGTTGTACCCACTCGTGTTTCGTGAGTTTTTCCAAACGTTCGGCATCGGCATCCGGCAGAGCCATGCTGCACATAAAAGCATAGCCGTCTGAACTGACTCGGCTTAACGCAGCAACAGCCGGAAATGGCATTGTTTTGATGCTGCCATCAGCCATCGTAAACTCCAATTCCAGCGCGTATGCAGGAGTAACACAGGCACACAGGTCAGGCTTGACCGGCTGGATTTTGCCGATTAGGCTCAGCAATTCGGCTTTTTCTGATTCTGTCAAGGGCACTTCGGTTCCTGCCAATATCCGTCCGGTGAAAAGGCTCCATTTAATAACCACGCGAACGCTCTTGCACGCACGAGCCAACGATTGCAAGGCGGTCAACTGCTCGCGGCTGGATTGTTCCAGCTCGGCATCGCGAATGGGTGAGTACGGCATTTGTCGGACATACCGCTCTGTCGGCACTTCGGCAGAGCAGCTTTGGCAAGATTGGCTCACCATCGCCGCAAGGCACAGGGCTGTGGTGGCAAGGATTTTGTGGAATGGGGGCATGGTTATTTAGAGCGAAGTTGTTTCAGCAACATGTAGATGCAGAATAGAAGAACGGCACTGGTAGGAAAGAGAAAAGACAAAACGGGAGTAGCCTCGGCAGCAACATCATACGCCAGATAGGCCGCACAGAAAATCAGCAGAATCAGCACTACAAATATGCTTTTTTTGTTACGGGGCTTGTCTTTCATTTAGTTATCTCCTCTACATAAGATAATACTTCCCGGCACCGAATCCGCAACAAAAAATGGCAGAAAGTGCAGATTTTCTAATAAATAGACGCTCGCGGCGGTCATTTTGTTGCGAGTTTCCTGCATTGCTATAGTGGGTTGTAACGTACCCTCCTGTTCGCAAGGGGCGGATTCCATGCCTGCTCCCATGTAGGCTCCTGCTGGCTCATCCTCACGCTGCCGGAGGCAGAAGTCGCCCATCCTGCGAATGGTAGTAAGGCGGGCTCCATTGGTGCCGATGGTGTGTTCAATCTCGTAATAATGCCCCTTTGTCGGGGATTCGAATACCAGCAGCGTCTGCTGCGTCCACATGTCGCTGTAATCTGGATTCAGATAATGAAGCAGGGCGTTGTGTTCATCGAGCCGCTGGTAGATAATTCTGGCACAACCGAAGTTTTCCCTCTGGTAATCGCGCAGTTTCAGTTCCTCTGTTTCAAACACGAGGGTCGCACCTATTGTGGTGTATGGTGTCTGTTCTTCGCGGATGACTGGCTGCTCCTCTCCCTCATGCAGCACCAGGGCATGAGTCGCCTGTCCTCCGAGCAGGATGACGATGCTGTTGCGCAGGCTCTCCGGTGCCTGCGCTGACACCTGGGGGCAGGAAACCGCCGCGAGGCACAGGGCTGTGGTGGCAAGGATTCGGGGGAGGAGGGGCAAAGTCATCACAAAGTGTGTATTTGTTGCAGGGATTTTTATTGCGAGCTTCCGGGGGTATTATTTCTGCTAAACACACCATCATATACAGATTCACCATGGCGTTTCTGTTCTTTCTCATGAAAATCTTTGCAAGAACAGGCTATAAACGCATTCAGCCAAAAGGGGTCTATGGCATCCACCCGGTGATATTTGCTGTCTTGCAGGTGGGCTTCTCTCTCTGCGTTATAAACGTAATGCGGAAATTCTGCTGTATCGAGGAAAGAGTTAGAACTCGCGAACATAGGTATTCCGTTTTTGTAATCTATAACTTCTATTTCATTTTTTGCAAACAGAATAATTTGGTTTGTTTTTTCGTGATAATAGATGTGATAGCGGACTTCTCCACCATGCACATCTGCTCGGCGCAACCGGAACGTTTTTCTTGCGTCACGGTCAGAATCGTTATCGCTGGAGCAATTGGTAATCTGCCAGCCGGTTCTTTGAATTTGCTGTTGAAGCTCGGGCGTGAAATAATCCTGTCCGGCTTTAATTGTCAAAGCATTTTGCTGGCAGCTCACGCACGCCCCTGCCGCAAGGCACAGGGCTGTGGTGGCAAGGATTTTGTGGATGGTGGACATGGTTATGGCTGCGGTGTAAAGGCTGGATGACGTAAAGTTTTTGCCAGCTGTTCATTGCCATAATAATTAACTTGATTCAGCCTTTGCAATTCATTTTTAAGCACATCGATGATGATGGGGTGCTCTTTTTTAATGAGTTCTGCCGTATTTGCTGCCCCTTCACTATCTTCTTCTAGGTACAGCTCGTATAATCTGATGTATGCGAAGTAACGGAGGGCTTTACTGAGAAAATCTATAGAGATATATTGAGCGCTTTCTTCATTCTGAATAGATTGCAGAATATCGATGGCGCCAAGAAGCTCTGCCTTAGCTTGTGACCATAATTCCCGGGTTCGTTTGTCTGTATCTTTGTGCAGCAACTGCTTGTCTGAAAAAGAACTTACAATAAAGGGAAGCTGAATAGGGGTTCCCTTTGAAGTGCTGCGTTTTTCACTCAGTCTCCGCAAGGCGGTATCATACGTGCATTTCTGATTATAACGATGGATGCTCATTTCCTCCGTAGGATAAAGCTCGCCTTCTTTTCTGAGAGCCTTATATTGGACGTTGCAAGCGGCAATCTGTTTTTTCAGCGCCGCGAGTTCCGGGGAAATGGACTGGTATGCAGCAATCATTTGGGCGTGACTGTATTTATTAGGCAAAGAGTCGAGCACTTCCAGCACCTTTCGATTGTGCACGTCAATGAGCTTCATGGCCTCCTGAAAATACACAAGAGCCTCTCCGGCTATCGAGACGTGACAAGCGAGGGGCAAAGCTATATAAATTAGATTTTTAGAAAACAAGTACATAGTAGTGATTTTTCCTTTCTTACTTATACTATCACATTTCGAAACCGAATCCGCAACAAAAAATGGCAGAAAGTGCAGATTTTCTAATAAATAGACGCTCGCGGCGGGCATTTTGTTGCGCGTTTCCTGCATTTTTGTTGCCGATGGCGCCCAAAAACGGGCAGCAAGGGGAGGATGGAGCCCCGGCCTGACAAGCGAACAGCCTAGGAGGAATCCTAGGCTGCAAGGTGGTGTTTTGACTTATTTATTCAGTGCGTTCTCCAGCACGGGGATGAGTTTGGTGCGGTTGAGTTCGCGTGCCAGGTCGAGCGGGGTGCGTCCGGCATCATCCTTGGCGGTGGTATCGGCTCCGCATCGCAGCAGGTTCCAAATGTCATTGAGACTATTGACCAACACAGCATGGTGCAAGGGGGTAGCTCCCTTGTATGCTGTTCCCTGCGGCGGCGTGCAGCGCATGTCAATACGCGAGCCCCAGGGCAGAATCGTACGGAACGCATCGAGCTGATTGGTCGGAAGGTCTTTGCCGATGAGGGCGTAATTCAGCGCGGTCATGCCGTTGACATCGCGCAGATTGGGGTCGGCTCCGGCGTTGAGCAGCAGGCGGCAGGCTACACTGTCGTTATGCAGGGCTGCCTGCATGAGCGGAGTCATGCCTTGAGCATTGCATCGGGCATTCACATCGGCTCCGGAAGCAATGAGCGCGTGCACCTCGGGGCTGAGTCTGTGTCCGGGCATACCTAGTCTGCCATCAGTACCCTGTCTTCTGGAGCAGGCGGCAAAGAGCCGCTGTTCCGGGCTGTCGGGGGTGGGCAGTCGGCTCAGCTCCGCAGCTGTAGGAATAGCGGGATTCCGCAGGGAATCCACTAGATGGTACAGTTGTTTCCACTCGGGCTTCAGCTCTTCCGGATTCATTTTCAGCAGCCAGGAGGCACCAAAACAAGCGAAATCTACCCCATCGATATAATAAGTGCTGCCGCTGGGGTGCAGCGGGCGGGCGAGAGACTCATTCACCTGAGCAATATACAGGCGTCGGCCATTGCGGTGTTGGCCCGGTTTCTCATCCTTGCCCTGAATGGCGAGCAACACCACCGAGCCCGGGGCGATATTCGTGCCGATACTGCCCAAAGCCTTACCCACTACCAGGGTGGAGCCAACCTCGCCATCGTCATGGCAATAGGGGGTAGAATGGAACTCAGTCTCCTGCACCAATACCACGGGACTATCCCCGTTGAAAAGGTGCGGCACATATTGTCTGCCGGCGTTGTGGTCACGGGTCTTACTCCCGCCCATGGCGTGCAGGGGGAGCAGGAAAATAGAAATAAGGGCGGCATGTACCAATGATTTCATATGCAGTGGGAATGGGGAAGGGGTGATGTTGTCAGAAGCAGGATGGGGGATTCAGTTGCCCTGGGCTGTGGCGGGGGGATAGGGAGCCCATGTGTCGCTCACCAGCTCCAGGGAGCGGAAGTCATATTCCTTGGTGCGGGTGCCTTCGTATGCGCCGCTTTGTGGATTAAACTGTTCGATGTGGAAGATGATATCGAAGGATTTGTGCTCCACGAAGACAAAGGGTTTCACCATGGGGAGCTGGTAAGCCGTGGGGCGGCCGACACTCTTCCATGCCCCGCTGATTTCAAGCGTTTTGGTGGCGATGCGGCAGCTGGTGCCATCCGCTGCCACCCGCTTGATCGTACCGTTGAGCGCATAGGCTCCCCGGCTGCTGGCTTTGCCCTTGGCGGAATAAAGCACTCTCCGCTCAGCATCCCAGGTCGGAGGCGTGCGGCGCAGTTTGTGTGAGGGGAAACAGGTGTCGAAAAGAGACTTTTCTTCCTCGGTCAAATCGCTCTTCATGGAGCTGAAATCGCGCCTTGCCCAATGCTTGCTCTCGATTCCCTCTATCCGGCGGGTCTGTGGATTAAAATGCACCCAGTCCACATACAGCGTTTCATCGAGATAATCCACGATGCTCACCAGGTTGCAGGCAAACACAAAGGGGACAATGGCGCTATATTTCTGCTCCTTGAAATTAACTCGTCTGGCGGGATTTGACTCAAAGCGTTCGCAGAATAGTTTGCGCATGCTGCTGCCATCCTCTGCCAGAATCATCAGACTCTCGCGGAGTACCCGTTTTCCAGTCTTATTTTTTTTCCAGGAGGATGAGTATTGCACCAGATTCTCCGAATCCCAGCTCTTTGCCACCGCTTCGGCAGAGTCGCCGAAGTAGTGCTCGAACAGCGCGGCATCCCCGGGCGCAACATCGGAGCAAAGCAGCGTTTCGGTATAGGAGCGCTCCCTGGCTTCCTCTCCGGAAACCAGAGGTGCAGCAAATGCCATGGCAACAAGCGTGGAAGTTAGAAAGGTCTTCAGATTCACGGAGCTGGAAAGGGGAATATCTGTTACGGTGTCATGATATCAGAATCAGGATGCTGCCGCAAGAAGTTAGTTCGGCGTGAGATGGATTAAGCGGAGTAGTTTCTGATTAGCTGGTCCTAGCAATACAGATTATGCATTGGTATCATTAGAAAAATTGCTATTCAGCTCGATAGTTCGGACATTGGCGATGAGCTGGCGAGCCAAAGGCGAGCGGAATTTTGAGCCCACTGCGTGGGCGGCAGCCAGTAGCCCAGCATGAAGCCGCGATAGCGGCGGAATGCTGGGTAATACACAAAAAAGAAACCGAACCCCGAGCGCAGCGAGGGTGCCAGAAGCTGCGGCTTTAGCATATTGCGTCGATTTCTGCCGCCCTCTCACTACGTTCGGGGCTCCGATAATTTTTTTATCTAACCCCGGGTTCCGCCGCTGACGCGGCTCCACCCCCGGCTATTGGCTATAACCCCCTAAAGCGGGTTCCGAATTCCGCTCGCCCGCGGCTCGCCAATTCGTCGCTAATCTCGGATTTTTTTTCACTACTGCTTAATTACGTCAACGGGCGGAAAAAGGCTTGCGGGGAAGGGGGTGGGTGTGCTAGTGTAGGCGCAGATGACACCCCCGGTAACCAGCAACGCCATGATGCATAGCCCCTCCGCTATGTATTATTACTATATGCTGTAATTCGACACCGGGAAGCTCATCTCCGTGCCGCGCACGGGCACATACACAAAGAAGAACAACGACGTCCAGGCTTCCCAGAAAGCCCGGGCGTTTTTATTTTATTCCCCCATCACAAAATATGAATACCGATATGAACAGCACTAACCGTAACCGCCGCCGTCCCTTTGTAAAAGTCTGCGGCCAGACCTATACTGGCTCCGTAGACTGTGCCGTAGCTTATGGTGCTTCCTATATCGGGTTCAACTTCTGCCTGGGCAGCCCGCGCTATGTGAGCCCCAGCCATGCTGCGGGCATGCGCTCGGTGAATGTGAAGCGCGTGGGCGTGTTCCAGCAGCAGGAGCCTGCCGAAATCTGCCGCATCATGCGCCAGGCGGGGCTGCACCTTGCCCAGCTGCAGGGTGGTCACACGCCGCAGGATGCCGAGGCAATCGGACCGCATCGTATTATCCACCGCCTGCGTGTGGATTCCGTACGCAGCGCCGCTGAGGTGCAGGAGGAAATCCGCCGCTGGGCACCCTACTGCCGGGCATTCCTGGTAGAGGCCGAGAACGCCGCTCTGCTGGCTGAGCTGGAGTTCCCCCGCCCGTGGATTCTCTCTGCACGCATGGATGCGGCCCAGCTGGAGCACGCCCTCGAACTCTGCCGCCCCGATGGGGTGGATTTCGACAGCTGTGTGGAAGCCGCCCCCGGCATCAAGAGCCCCCGCCGTCTCCTGCAGGCCATGCGCACCGTGCGCGCATGAGGGGGGGCAAGAAGATGAGGTCATGTCAATTGCTGCTCGTGTAGAGCTGCATTGAAATCTGGCCGCGTTTGGCGCGGCAACGAAAAAACGCAGTAACGAATCGTTACTGCGTTTTTAGAGGCGGGAGTGGGATTTGAACCCACGAATGACGGTTTTGCAAACCGTTGCCTTAGGCCACTTGGCTATCCCGCCGCTTGGCTTTGTTGCGGGGGCAGTTTACACGAGGTCGCGGTCAGAGTCAAGAGAAAATTACGTTTTTCTTAAAAAACGGCGCTTTTTGCGGTGTTTTTTCCGTATCGCATAAAAGCCCAGAGCCGCGCAGCCACCCCAGATGAGCAGGAAAATGGAGCCGCAGAGCACATTCTGCCAGCCCGGGCGGAGTCTGTCTTCCTTCATTCGCAGGATTTCTGGTTCTGCGGGGAGATACACGATGGGGATTCGCTGGCCTTCACAATATGGGAGCGTGTAGAACTGGCAATCCACCACATGCTCTTTTCCTGCAGCATCGGTGAAGCCCAGAATGGGAGAGTAGAATGAGCCACCTCTGCTGCCTGATGAACTTCGCATCTCGATTACGGTGGCGGTGGCAGGAATGCCGTCTGTTTCCAGCCGGCTTTCTTCGTGTAAGAAGACGAAACCCTTAGCCATGAAGTACAAGGAGACCGCACCGAACAGCAGCCCGACGACGATGGCGATAAGCTCGCCATCGAGCCAGGTCCACCCGGGGCGAGATGCGGCAGAGCGTCCTGCCGGCTGTTGTTTCGCTGCCATGGCATGATTGTAGCGTAACTGATTGCAAAAGACAACGATAATCGGAAAAACAGGATGAATGATTAATGAATAATGATTAGTGATTAATGGAGACTGTTTCAGATTTGCTGGCCTACGCAATAAATTATGCATAGGCATGATTAGTCTATCATCGACAAATCGGTAATTGGCGAGCCAACGGCGAGCGGAATTCAGAACCCGCTTTAGCGGGTGACATATCAATAGCGATGGGGTGGAGCTCGACACAGTCGGGCGGAACCCCTCGTACAAACAAAATAATATTTTGGAACCCGTGGAACGGGTGACAGAAATCGTTGACTCTCAATAAAAGCCAAGGCTTCTGTCACCCGTTCCACGGGTTCCTATATCTTTATTTACTTAACGAGTGGTTCCGCTGCTAACGCAGCTTCACCACTCGCTATTGATATGTCGCCCACTTTCGTGGGCTAGAAATTACGCTCGCCTTCCGTCTTCGACCTGCGGTCTACGCCGTGACAGGGCGGCTCGCCAATACATCGACAATCTCGGATTTGTCGCTGCTGCTTCATGATGTCAACGTGTAATCTTTGCCCTTTATTCGAGTTAGATGATTCTGTTCCATATATCTACCAGCAGATTTGAAACAGCCCCTTAATGGGAAACACTCTGCCGAGATTTCTTGACAATGCACCTGCACACTGGTAGGATAACAAGCATGAGTAATCCCCGTATCGTCGAAGCCCGTATCGAAATCCCCATGGGAAGCCGCAATAAGTATGAAGTGGACGAGAAGACCGGCCGCATCAAGCTGGATCGTGTGCTTTATTCCTCTGTGTATTACCCCGCCGAATACGGATTTGTGGAGGATTCTCGGTATTTGGACGGCGACCCGCTGGATATTCTGGTGTTCACTTCGGCTCCCACATTCCCCGGCTGCTATGTGGACTGCCGAATCATCGGCGGCATGGATATGATAGACGGCGGCAAGCCCGACGTGAAGATTCTGGCCGTGAATGTGGGTGACCCCCGCTATGACCACGTGAACACGCTGGATGACCTGCCACCGCACTACCTGCAGGAGATTCAGAACTTCTTCCTCACCTACAAGACGCTGCAGAACAAGAAGACCGAAGTGGGCGATTTCTTCGGTGTGGAGACCGCCTGCCGCATCATTGATGCATCGTTCGAGCGCTATGCTGCGGAGAAGTAAACGTCTCGGTGTGAGTTCGGGGCGATAGGCGGGGACTCTTGTTCTGTTCGAAGCGAGGGACTTTAGTCCCTCACTTGTTGGGGTGGCGAGCTTCCGTCTTCGGCTTCGCCTACGTCGCCTGTGAGGGCGAAGCAAGCGTAGACGCGAAGCCTCAAGACAAGCAATGAATTACACGCCTTGCGTGTACGAAATCCCGGCACATGCCGGGATGAAATGCAGGCGCAAGCGCCTGCACGAAATACCCTCGCTGCGCTCGGGTACATATAGTACTCAAAGACCCATTTTGCCGGGGTTGAGGATGCCGGTGGGGTCGAGCGCGGATTTCAGGGCGCGGTGGGTGTCCATGGCCACATCGCCGATGGCTCGAGGGAACCAGGGGGCTTTGGCGAGGCCGATGCCGTGTTCGCCCGTGATGCTGCCGCCGTGGTTCATGACCCAGTCGAAAAGGCGGTTCACCAGGGCATCGGCAGGTTCGCGGATATCGCGCCCCTCGGCATCCTTGAGCACCATGATGTTGGTGTGAATGTTGCCATCGCCGCTGTGGCCGAAGCAGGCCACGGGAATGCCGGTTTCCTGCTGCATGCTTTCGCAGAAACTGACCAGCTCCACCAGCTGTGAGCGGGGGATGACGATGTCCTCATTCAGTTTGGTGAGCCCTGTGGCTTTCAGGCTGTAGGAGAATTCGCGGCGCAGCTGCCAGATGGCCTCCACCTCTGCCTCGGTGCGGGCGTAGACCACTTCTGTGGCACCCGTGCTGCGCAGAATGCCGGCAATGGCCTCCAGCTCGGTGGCCACGGCATCTGCCTGGCCGTCAATCTCGATGATGATGTGGCCCTTGGCCCCGGCGGGCAGGGCGCTGGGCCCCAGATGATTCCGGGCGGCGGCCAAGGTGAAGGCATCGGTGATTTCGATGGCGCAGGGCAGGTGGCCGCCCTGCAGGGTATTCTGCACAGCGGCGGCGGCCAGGGCAAACTGCGGGAAACTGGCGTGCAGCGCAGCGCGGGCAGGGGGGGCGGGAATGATACGCAGCGTGGCTTCGGTCACGATGCCGAGCATGCCTTCGCTGCCGCAGAAGAGCCCCACCAGGTCAAAGCCCTGCTTGTTCTTGTGGGTGCGGCCGCCGCAGCGCAGCACGCGTCCATCGGCCAGCACAACGGTGAGCCCCAGCACATAGGCGCGGGTCACGCCGTATTTCAGGCAGCGGGGGCCGCCTGCATTGGTGGCGATATTGCCGCCGATGCTGGATTCCTTGCGGGAGGCGGGGTCGGGCGGGTAGAACCAGCCCACCTCGGCGCAGGCGGCCTGCAGATCGGCGGTCAGCACGCCGGCCTCGGCCACTGCCACGCCATCGCCGGGGTTCACCTCCAGAATGCGGGTCATATTAGCCACAGAGACCACGATTCCTCCCTGCACGGGCACGCAGCCGCCCACATAGCCCACACCCGCGCCACGCGGGGTCACAGGAATGCCCCGCTCGTGCGCAAAACGCAGGGCTGCCGATACCTGCCCGGTAGAGGTAGCCAGCACCACGGCCTGCGGCAGCGCCTCGGCGTGCCATTTGTCCCCTGAGTGGGCGCGGAGGCATTCCTCATCCGTCCGCACACAATCACCCAGCAGAAGTTTCAGTTCTTCAATCCACTCCGGAATCATGGCCTCAATAGTCATTAGTCAATCGTCAATTGTCAATCCTTATTTGTTCCCCAGCGGCGGTGCAGCCAGGATTCCACGGGCGAGAACAGAATCTTATCGGCCAGCAGGCCCACCACGATGATGATGAACATGATGCCGATGACCTGGTACATGCGCTGCAGCTCGCGGCCATAGTGCAGATACTGGCCGATACCGAAGCCCGATACCACGGAAACATAGATTTCTGCCGCCATGAGCGAGCGCCAGGCAAAGGCCCAGCCCTGCTTCATGCCGCTCACCACAAAGGGGGCAGAGGCGGGCAGGGTGACAAACACCAGGGTGTGCAGCGGGCTGGAACCCATGGTACGCGCGGCGCGGGCATAGATGGGCGGCACGTTCTTCATGCCGTTCTGGGTGGAAAGCAGCACACTCCACAGTGTGCCCATGATGACCACAAAGAGCAGGGCGGATTCCGTCTGTCCGAACCAGATGCAGGCCAGCGGCACCCAGCACACGCTGGGCAGAGCCTGCAGCCCCAGAGCGAGCATGCCCAGAGTATCATTCACGCAGCGGAAGCGGGCGGCCAGCATACCCAGCGGCACACCCAGGATGAGGCCGATGATATAGCCGATGAGCAGGCGGCGCAGGGTGATGAGCATGGACAGCGGGATTTTGCCGTTCACGGTGTTATCCCACAGGTAATGCCCCACCGTGCTGGGCGGGGGCAGCACATAGGGTGACCACAGACTGATATCCAGCCCAAGACCGGCCAGATCTCCCGTGAGCGCGGCCCACACCAGGATGAGCAGCGCAAAGAAAATGACGGTGATGATGGTGCGTTTCATGGCAGATTAATCGGATTCGGATGCGGTGTAACCCTTGAGCGCCGAGGTGATGCTCTGCGAGATATCGGCCAGGTCGTGGTTGTTGATGTTGCGCGGGCGGGCTAGGTACACGGGGAACTCCTCGCGCACGCGGCCGGGATGCGGCGAGAACAGAATCACGCGGCTGCCCAGGCACACGGCTTCGCGCACGTTGTGGGTCACAAAGACGATGGTCTTGCGGCGCTTCTCCCACACGTCCTGAATATCGCCGTAGAGCTGCTCGCGGGTCATGGCATCCAGGGCGGAGAAGGGCTCGTCCATGAGCAGAATCTTGGGGTTCGGCGCCAGAGAACGGGCCAGCGCCACACGCTGGCGCATGCCGCCGCTGAGCTCATGGATATTGGCGTGGGCAAAGCGGTCCATCTTTACCAGATAGAGGTAGTACTTGGCCACTTCCAAACGCTCCTTGTTGGTGAGGTTGGGCTTCTGCTTGAGGCCGAACATCACGTTGCCGATGACATCGAGCCAGGGGAAGAGCGCGTGCTCCTGGAACATGACCATGCGGTCGCGCCCCGGGCCGGTGATGGGGGTGCCATCGATGAGCGCCATGCCGCTGTCCGGCTTATCGAGACCGGCGATGATATTGAGCAGGGTGGATTTGCCGCAGCCGCTGGGGCCCACAAAGCAGACAAACTCGCCCTCGTTGATGGTGAGCGAGACGTCGTCCAGCGCGCGCACGGTGCCACGCTTGGTCACGAAATCCTTGCACACATGCTCGATGCTGAGCTTGGCGGTGGGAAAGTGGTGTATTTCCTCGTGTAATTTTTCCTGTGTCATCAGTCTTGCTTGTAAATCATTCCATCCAGCGGCGGTATGCGGTCCAGCAGCCCGGCCTTCTGTGCATCGTCCACAAATTGCTGCAGCCCCGGCAGGTCAATTTCCGTGGTCATCTTGAGGCGCTTCCAGGCGCTGCGCACCAGCTCGGGCTCCATGGGGGCCTGGGTGAGCTCGGTGAGTTCCTCGACCACGCGCGCCTGGGCTTCCTCGGGGTGGTCAAGAATCCACTGGGTGAGCTCGCGGTGGGCACGGATGATGGTGGCGGCCTCCTGCGGGTGGTGCTTCAGCCAGCCCACGCGGCCGACCAGCACGGTGGTGACCACATCGGGTTCCTGCACCAGAATGCGGGCATCGGCCATGCTTTCCATGCGGGAGACCCAGGGCTCCACCGTCCAGCAGGCATCGATATCGCCCTGTTTCATGAGCTGCAGCTGCATGGAGTTCGGCGTGGGCGCCACGCGGCAGTCGCCTGCGCCCTCCAGCGTGCAGCTCAGCCCGTTGCGCGTGAGCCAGGCGCGGCAGGAGACATCCTGCGTGTTGCCCAGCTGGGGCGTGGCAATGCTGCGTCCCTTGAAATCGGCGGGGTTGTGGATATTGCTGCCGGGTGCCACCATGAGCGCGGCGCCGCCATTCACGGCTCCCGCCAGGATTCGCACCTCGCGCCCTGCGGACACGGCATAGGCATTCAGTGCAGGGCTGGGGCCTACGTAGGTGAGGTCAGCCGTGCGGCCGAACAGGGCTTCCATGGCGGTGGGGCCGGCGTTGTAGGTGTACCACTCAATCGAATAGCCGGGCAGGTAGCGCTCAAACCACCCCTCGCCGTGGCGGCTCATATTGCGCGCCACAAGTGCCTGAACATGCGTTACATTGGGAAACCCGCCCATGCGGATTACCTTGCTGTTCGGATCTTCCTGGTTGCACCCAGCCACAAGGAGCAGGGCCATCACCAGAATCAGGCAGCTGAGCAGTTTTTTGAGCATTCGTTACAAACTACCAGAATCCCCGCCCGCGGTCAAGCTGCAAGTGCGACAATGGGATTTACGATTTTTGATTTACGATTTACGAATGAGTTCTGGAGACCGGGTGGTGAATCTGGATTCGGAGCGGGGGGACTTCAGTCCTGCTTTTACATATCCGTGAATGGATAAATAAAGAGGGCGTAGACAACCGAACCGACGGCATAGCTGGCGGCGGTGAGAGGCAAATCCACACCATAGCTCAAAGCTACGGCCAGAGGCAGGCGGATTTTGTTGCCCGTGGTGCGGATGGTAGGCAACTCCCGAAATGCGGTAGAGCCTTGGTAAATCGAAGGCATCAGCGTGAGCCAGTCCCGCGGCTTGATGAAGTATTCGCTCGGAATGCCGGCTCTGGGAACTTCATCGATTTCTACGCGCTTTGCTCGCGTATATTCAAAATCTACAGCCTTGATGAAGGCGGGCATATCTTCCCTGTTGGCATCCAGACGGACGAGGTAGAGTTCTGCTCCCGGGGCTTCTATGTCATCTGCTGCTGGGCTTTCCGGGTTACGGGTGTCCACATGGAGCAGCATGATGAAGCCCATTGTTTTCGGATTGAGCTGCTTATACTCAATCATGACTTCGCGATAGAAAACGCCATCGAGCAGATAAAACTGAGGCTCGTCGAGGTTTTCCTGCATCGGCACGGCCTTGCCGATGCTGTCGAGCTTGGCTCCGGTGTTGAAGGTGACGCAGCTGCACAGGCAGCAGAGGGATACCAGGGAGAGGATGAGTTTCTGGAACATGGTGGTGATATTTTATCACTGGGAGCTTAGTAGTCAACCTCGGAAAAATACTTGCAATGTGTACAGGAATGTGGTACATATTGGCTATGGTTACCTTGTCATTTACCGCAGCAAGACAGAATCTTGCCAAGACAATCCGGACTTGTGTGGATGATTACGAGCATGTGACAATACGTTCTCGTGAGCGGGCGGTGGTGATGTTGCCGGAGGAAGAGTATAATTCCTGGAAAGAGACTATTCACCAGTTGGATACTCCGGCAAACGTGCGCCATTTGAATGAATCCTTGCGAGAATATGAGGCAGGGGATACGGTTCTGATGACAGCAGAGGACCTGCTCAAGTACATGGCCGAGCCGGAAGATGAAGCTTGAGTTTTCAAAATCAGCCTTGGCTGACCTTGCGTTCTGGAAAAAGGCAGACCGCAAGATGGCCGAGCGTGTCACTTCCTTATTGCTCGAGATTCTCGAATCTCCCTATGTGGGGAAGGGGCGGCCTGAACAGTTAGTGGGTAATTTGTCCGGGTATTGGTCCCGTCGCATTAATTCGAAAGACCGTATCGTCTACAAAGTGGACGAACAGATGGAAACAGTTTTTATCCGCTCCTTACGCAAGCACTATGAGTAACAAAGGGCAGGTAGGTATTGACCTCCGGCAGCCAATCGGGGCCTTCTCGAAGGTGCTGATGGTGGTGCTGAGTGTGGGACTGCTGGCTTTTCTGGCGGGGGCTCTGCTGGGAGAATGCGAGGAACCCGTGTGGAAGTGGCTTATTGTGGCCATGGCGGTGGTGCCGGCCATCGGTAGTGCCGGAGCCACTCTTTTTGTGCTGTGGGGGAGAAAGTGCCTGCTGCTGAAGGATGATATGGTGGAGATTCACTGGAAAGTCCTGGGTTTCCGACGCGTCAAGCGCATACAGCTGGGGCGCAGAAGCAGGCTTATTCTATACAAAACGAGTTGCGTGACCTTTGACAATGATGGAGGAACGAAATCCTCAGAAATGCTGGAGTTGCAGCTTACGGATGCCCTCGGGTATGTACATCGCCTGCTTCAGTTTGATGCGAGGCAGCGCGCTCAGGTGGAGCAGATAGCGGCGGAGATTGTTCAGCAGATGCCTCAGCTGGAGCTGGTGCAGAAGTGATAAATTCCGAGTTTGCGGGGCTCGCAGATTTTATTCGGAGCGGGGGACTTTAGTCCCCCAAATGCTTATATTTTCGGGACTAAAGTCCCGTGCTCCGACAGATATACACCCCGCCAATTGCCGATTTGGCGAGATCAATTACAGTTTTTTAATTATACCAACGCAAAAACCACCTGAGGGATTCTCAGGTGGTTTTTGGAATATTCTGCAGTCCTGTGAATCAGCGCATCATGCGGGGCTGAATCGGGCAGGCGGAGTAATCACCGGCCGGGGCCTCCGTGGCGGGGATTTCAGCCTTGGTGCCGGGGATGATTTCCAGCTTGGTGACAGGGCGGAAAGGAGCCACTAAATCGCCGATTTCACCGTAGTAGTGGTCCTGGGTCATGATGACCTTGGTGCCGAGCTCCATCTGGTCAATCAGAGAGAAGACAGCTTCATCATCCTGCCCGGGGGTGGGCTTCTTCACGTCCACCATCACAATGGAACCGGGAGCCACCTTTTCGTCTCCATATTCGGAGTTCTGGGCGTAGTCCACGTTCTTGGTCACGCGAAAACGGGCCACCTTGGTGGCGTGGTCGCACTTGTCGGGGCAATCAGCGGTCATGCCGCGGCAGGGCAGCTCCATGAGACCGAGGTAGGTGGCCTCGAAGCTGTTGGTGGCAAGCAGATCAGCCTTTGCGGGCATAGGAGAAGCCTGAAGAGCAGGGATGGCCAGCAGGGCCAGAAGAACTGATGTGTATTTCATGGTGGTTGTAGGTGTGATTGGTCAGGGGTTATTTCTTGTCGGCAGGGGGCTCGGGTTCGCCCTTGCCGATGGTGTGGGACTCCCAGCTGGGAATGATGCTGGCGGGGTGGCCTGCCGTAATCTTGCGGCCATAGCGGTCTACGACGATACTGTAGGGAATGCTGCCGGAGGGTGCATGACCGGGAACCTTGGCGCATTTATCATCGCCGCCGAAGACGGTGAGGAACTTGATATCGAAGTTCTTCACGAAGGCCTTGGCATCGGGCATGCTGCGGTCCTGGCAGAAGAGTACCACATCCACCTTGCCGGATTTCTTGATTTCCTTGTAGGTATCGACGATATTGGGCATTTCCTTGCAGCAGGGGCCGCACCAGCTGGCTGAGAACAGGAAAATGTAGTAATCGGCCTTGTCATTCAGACGGCCTTTCACCTTCTTGACCTTCTTCACCGCCGTGACCACGGGGCTGGCAGGCTTCTTTTCCTTTTTCTTGGCCTTCTTCTTGGCGGGGGCTTCGGTGGCTTCCTCTGCTTCGTCCTGTGCCCAGGTGGTCAGGGGAGCAAAAGCCAGCATGCTCAGCATGGCTGTGGAGAAAATGAATGTACGTTTGAACATAGGTGTATGATTGTGAGATTATTTGAGTGCCTGGAAAGAGGCGGCGAAGTTCTGGATGGCGTCGGCGAGCTCCTGGCTGTTGTAGAAGTTGCGCTCCACCGTTGCCTCGAGTGCCTGCTGCAGCTCCAGAGCAGCGGTGCGGGCCTTGTCGGCAAGCTCGGTTTCGATGATGGCGGCGTCCTCTGCTGTGGCCTTGGGCTGCAGGGCTGCGAGCTGCTGCACCATGCCGGCGAGCTGGTTGATGCCGTTTGCCACAGACACCGGGTCATTTTCGATACCCTTTACTGTGAGCAGCTCAGTCATACCTTTGATGATGGCGAGCTGAGCCTCCACAAAGTCGGTGGCTGAGATGTTTTCCTCAGCCTGCTGAGCCATGGCGGGGGCCACCAGCGCGGGCAGGGCAGCAAAAAGAACGGGTGTTATGTAGTTCATGCCTCGGAATATACAGGAATCCTTGCTATTCTGCAAGCGAATAAACCAGGCCATTCTGCCATGGGGGATAGAATGGCCTGGTAATAGGGATGTCCTGAAAGTTATTATCAGAACTGGACGCTGGCTCCTACGTTTACGTTGTGCTCAGTACTGTCGTCTGCCACATCAAAGCTGTAGTTACCGTAGATGTTCCACTTGTCGTTCAGCTGGTAACTTGCGCCTGCGCTGATGCTTCCGCCCAGACGCCCGGGATTGGTCCCGCCGTAGCTTACGCCATTGGCCGAGACGTACGGATTGTGGCGCATTGCATCATTGTAGAGGCTGGCTTCAGTGCGAAGCGTTGTTTTGCTGTTCAGCTTGTAGTCGATGCCCGTGCCGATTTCCGTGCGCAGATTCTGCATGGAACTCACATGTATGTAATCAGCGGTGGCGTCCTCTGCTGCGTAATACTGCACTCCTCCGAAAACGTATCCCGTTGCTTTGTCGTTCAGCGTATGCATGTAGGAAACGCGAGCATCAAGTTGGATGTTCTTCTGCTCCCAATCACTGTCTACACAATCGGTCTCAGAGGTGGTGTTGTTGAGTGCTGCGCTCCAGTCGATGACGACGGAGTCCTTCTGATTGAGTTTCCACGATGCTGCGCGACCATACAATGCAAGGTGAGCCGATTCCTGGTCGATGGCAGCCTGGTTGAAGGGGGATACTTTGCCCCAGTCATAACCGGCGGCGATGCCGATGCTGCAACCACTGACGAAGTGGTGTTCTGCGCCGATGGCACCACCGTAGATGTTGTAGTCAGCTCCGATGCCGCCAATGCGGGCATTCTGCCCATATGCGGATCCCCAAGCGATGGAATAATCGCGGGGATGAGTGGCAAGTCCTCCCTTGGCGTCATAGCTGTTGGTCATCACAACGCGGTTGTTGCGATTGCCTTTGAGGGCGGATACAAAGGCCTGCGAGCTCTTGAATGCACCCCAGTTACTGGCGACCGGGGACTTGATGTCGTCCTTCACCTGGTAGAGGTAAAGGATGTTGTCCTCCCACTTCAGATCATCGAAACTTACTACGATGGATTCATCTGCTGTGTTCCTGGCTCTGGCGTATGTTACTGAAGATGTGTCTTCCGAGGTGATATTCACCATGTCGGCAGTCCAGTTGGTGGTGTCTACTTCACCCTTGCTGGCATCAATGATCATGTAGCGGCCGCTCTTCAGAGTGCTAGGGACATACAGATTCAGTGTGATGGCTTTATCAATGGCCACGCTTCCACTTGTGCTTACAATTGCTGTATCGATGTTTGCACTGCAGATCTTGAAATCATGGTGTGTGGAATTGAAAATATTACCCTTAGTTGTCGTGATGCTGGAGCCGCTTGCTACCACGATGCGGTCGAAGTACTTGATTTCATTTACCGTGCCAATGTAAGGCGTATCTTCGGAACCGATGTAAAGAACAGAGGAGCCTGCAAGGGCTTCGTCGTGCGTACCCCAAACATCACCATTGACCTTGCCGCCAAGCAGGTATACAGAGAGGTCTCCCTTTACTGTACCAGTACCATAGACATCGGATGCGACACCAATAATGTCATTGACCTGCCCACCATTCATAACGATGGTGGCATCTCCCTCCACTACGCCTCGGTAGACGCCGAAAATGTTTTGGGATTCACCGTCATTAATGGTGAAATAGGCGTTGCCTGCAACCTGGGAACCCAGCACACCTGTGCAGCTGCCCAGGGTGCCACCATTGGTTGTTACGACAACATCGCCACCGATATAGCCACCCAGGGCACCGGTCACGTCATTGACTGTGCCTCCATTTGTGGTAACAACTACGTCTCCGGTCACATTGCCATCCCAGTTACCACATGCTGTGCCTACCGAACCACCATTGGTGGTTACATAGACATTCTTGTCCACCTGGCCGATACAGATGCCATATACCTCATTTACGGAACCGCTTTCAGTGGTGACGGTGACGTTGCCGTATGCAACGGCTTGATTGATACCGTATATATTGGCAACTTCACCGCCTTTATTGCTGATGCTCACATCGCCTTTTGCAATGCCGTATGCTCCGTCATACAGAACACCTACGCCGTAAAGGTAGTTGGTAATATTGCAGTTCTCTGCTTCAATTTTAATATTGCCTTCCACCGTGCCATACTTGACACCACCTACGAATCTGCTTTGTCCAATATTCGTGGCTGAAACGGTCACATCTCCCGCCACGCTTCCGCCCCAGAGAAGACCATGCACTTCATCAATTTTTGTGCGGAATTCCTCATCTGCATAAGCGGTGACTGTAACGTTGCCGCCAACGAGTTCTCCTGCAGCGTTGCTTGCTTTTCCGACGGTGCCGTAATAGACACCGCATACCATGCCTCCTGCAATGTCACTGTTTTTTGTGGAAACCTCAACATTGCCATATACCTCACCACCTGCCAGACCATGAACGCTACCGTTGGTGCCATCTTCGGTTTTGACTGATACGTTGCCGTATGCTATGCCTCCGGTGACACCGTATATGTTGGAAACATTACCGCCTTTATTAGAGACGCTGACATTACCTTTAGCAACACCGTATGCACCATCGTAAAGACTGGCAACGCCGTAAATGCAGTTGGAAACTGTATTGTTTTCAGTTTTAACAGAGATATCACCCTCAACCGTGCCATATTTGATACCACCTATAAATCTGTTTTCATCTACATTTGTGACTTCCACTGAGACATTACCTTCAACATTGCCGCCCCAGAGTACGCCGTGAATCTCGTCAATGATAGAAGATTTGGCTTCGTCTTCATATACAATAACGGAAACATTACCCCCTGTGGATGCCCCGGATTCGTCGGTTGTCTGTTTGACGTCTCCACTATAAACACCACAGATCCAGCCGCGTGTGCTGCAATTTGTAGCATCGATTGTCACATCGCCGTTAACAGTGCCTCCTCTTACACCTTCAATACTCTGTGCCTGGATTCTATCGATGCTTTCTGTGCCATCGATATTGACGGAAAGAGAACCGTTGACAACATGATGGCTGCTGGCGATGCCGTATATTTCACCGCCATATGAGTTCTCGCTGAGGTTGATGGTAATGCTGCCGGAAGTAGTGTAGTTGCGGATGAAATCATCGGTCATGGGATGGCCGCCTTCGATAGATACCAGGCTTCCTCCGATTATTTTATTCATCAAGGTGTCACCACTTACATTGATGGTAATGGAATCAATGTTTGCAGTATAGTCATAGCTCAAGTCGGTGGTTAGCCAGTTGCCTCCGTACAAGGAATTGACAAAGCCTCCGGAAATATTAAATTCTACAGTGCCATCGATTGCCTGCGCACGCAGGTTGCCAGCTGCGAGAATGTCGGTGATGGAGCCATCATCCATGTTAACGGTGACATTATTCACCTTGGTTCTATCCATGACTTCTACGCCGCTGACGTATACGCCACCCACGTTGGAGCAGATTACATCGCCCCCAATTGTGACGTTAACGTCGTACACTTTGTCTGTTTCCGTAGAAAGCGCGGTGTTCTCTGTAAGTGTGTGGTCAATGCCATCGGGTTGTACTACTGCGTATGCCATCGTAGAGCATTGAGCCGCCAGAAGTGCAGTAAGCAGGATTCGTGAAAGTCTGGGTTTCATGTCGATTATTGAGAGTTAAAATTAAAAATCTGTTTGTAATCGGGAAGATAGAGGGACTACAAATGCAGTCTATCGCATTTGAAAAGATATGTACAGTATAAATGTTGAAAATGTTGAAAATAATTGATGTTTAATAGTTTTTTTATGTTTTTTATGGATGTGGTGAATGTTCTGATGCTGTGAAAAATAAGAATAAATCTCTGGATTGCAGTATATAAAGAGAAATCGCATTTCAAATGCGGGCTGATTATTTTTACTTGAATAGAAATAGTGTTTTATCGTTGCTGCGGGGGCAGGGGTGTGGTATAGTGCGGGCATGAAGAAGAAGCTGAACCTGATTATGTTGCTGCTGTGCGGTATGATGGCCGTGGCTCCGCTGACCTGTGCGCAGGATGATGCTGACGTTGATGCGACGCCCACCAAGCGTAAGGTTGCAAAAAAGGGGGCTAAATCACTTGCTCCCGTGCCCGAGCTGCTGTCGAAAGCTACGTATCTCACCCGCAAGAAGCCGAACCTGAAAGCGAAGTATTTCGGGTTCATCCGTTCCGCAAGCTGGTGCCTGCCGTGCCAGGTATTCGTGCCGCAGCTGCTCGAGGACTACAGCAAGATGAAGGGCGCCAAGCTCGAGCTCATCCTGCTGGGGCAGGAAGACGAGGCCGTGGTGAAGAATTACATGAAGGAGCACAAATACAATATCCCCGGAGTGATGCCTGCCGAGCTGGGCACCGTGCCCGGTCTCTCCTTCGAAGGTCTCGGTTTCCCCTCCATGTGCATCGTGGATGCCGAAGGTAATTTTGTGGCGCTGAGCGGTGGTAAGAATATGCAGGACTGGAAGAAGCAGATCAAGGAGTTCCAGGCAGAGCAGCGCAAAGCTAAGAAGAAAGGCAAGACCAGCGAACCGGCAGAGGATTCCGGCGAGGAATGAGCTGCGGCGGCGCCAAAATGGCGGTGATGTCTGTCTCTGCGCTTGCCAAGCGGGGAGAATCGGGTATAATGGGGCGCGTAACATATATCTGCAACCCCATTATTCACTATGCCTGACGCACGCTTCCAACCGCTGCCCGGATTCCGCGATTTTGCCCCGCAGGAATGCGCCTTCCGCAACTATCTGTTCAACACGTGGCGGCGTGTGGCGCATCGCTACGGCTTTGTGGAATGGGAAGCCCCCACGATTGAATCCACTGAGCTGTACCTCAAGAAGTCCGGTGGCGAGCTGCCCACCCAGCTCTTCCGCTTCAAGGACCAGGGCGAGCGCGATATCACCGTGCGCCCCGAGCTGACGGCCTCGCTGGGCCGTATTGCCGCTGCCTACCAGCGTGAGTACACCAAGCCGCTCAAGTGGTTCGAAATCGGCTCCTGCTTCCGCTACGAGAAGCCTCAGAAGGGCCGCCTGCGCGAGTTTGTGCAGTTCAACGCCGATATCCTGGGCGAGGCCGGCGAGGGCTCCGATGCCGAGCTGATTTCCCTGGCCATCGACTGCATGCGCGAGTTCGGTTTCACCGACAACGATTTCGTGGTGCGCATCTCCGACCGCGAGGTGTGGCTCAAGTACGCTGCCGACAATGGTGTGCCCGAGGAACGCGTGCCCGATTTCCTGGCCATCATCGACAAGTTTGAACGCGACCGTCCCGAGTACTGCCAGGAGAAGCTCGACGCCTTCGGCATGAAGCGCGAGGATCTGGTGAACTTCATTGCCAACCCGCCCGCCGGCTGCTCCCCCCGCTACGATGCGGTGCTGGCCGAGCTGCAGGCCCGCGGCCTGGATTCCTATGTGAAGCTCGACCTCTCCGTGGTGCGAGGTCTGGCCTACTACACGGGGCTGGTGTTTGAAATCTTCGACAAGGGCCACACCCTGCGTGCCGTGGCCGGCGGTGGCCGCTACAATGGCCTCGTCTCCACCCTTTCCAACGGTGCGGTGGATATGCCCGCCACCGGTTTCGCTATGGGCGATGCCGTGATTGCCCACCTCATCGAAGCCTGCCCCGCCGCTGCCGCCCTGCGCGACGCTGCGCTCAAGGCCTCGAATATCGATGTGTGCATGGTGCTGGCAGCTCAGGAGAAGCGCCCGCAGATGCTGGCTCTGGCCTCCGCCCTGCGCGATGCCGGTCTGCGTGTGGACCTGCCTATGGCCCCCGCCAAGATGGGCAACCAGCTCAAGCGCGCTGAGAAAATCGGTGCCCGCTATGCCGTCATCATCGGTTCCGAATACCCGGACCTCGAGCTCAAGAACATGGCCACGCGCGAGTCCATGCACGCTTCGCCGAACGGCCTCATGGCGGAGCTGCTGGGCGACGGCGAGGAGGTGTAAGCCGCTCTTCCCAAGCGCCATGCTGCGACACATCATGCCGCTTTTTCTGTCGGGTGCACTGCTGGTGCAGTGCGCCCCGGCTGTTTCTGTGAGCAGCGTGCCGCTGCCGGAAAAAGCCCGCATCCAGAAAGCGGCGGAGCCCGTGGTGCATACCCAGGCGCAGCTCGATGCCGCGTTTCCTGCCTGGGCTGCAAAGGCTGAAAATCCCATCAATTTCCGGCTGGCTGGCCAGCTGGCAGGCAAGTGGCGCCAGCTTATCAACGAGAGTACCTGGGGCGAGTTTGCCCGCAGCTGCACCACGGCGTTCATGGAGACGGGGCAGGTATCGCTCACGCTGGAATACCGCGACTATGTGCTGATTTGTGCCGCGATGCGCGATGCGACCTTGCTGCCGAAGCTCACGTCCCATCAGCGCAAGGCGCTGCAGCTGGCTCGTCAGCGAGTGGCGACCGTGCTGCGCCCCGGCATGAGCGATTTTGAAAAGCTGCTCGCCCTGCACGATGACCTAGTGCAGAACTCCCGCTACGAGGCTGATGGTGGCAGCGATGTGTACGATATTCTGCACGGCGGTACGGGCTGCTGCGAGGCCTATTCCTCCGCCCTTTGCGTGCTCTGCGAACTGGCGGGAATCCCCGCCCGTGTGGTTACCGGCTCGGCAGACGGCCCCCACGCCTGGAATCTGGTGCAGCTGGGCGGCACCTGGTATCATGTGGATGCCACCTGGGATGACCCCTTCATGGCGGGCGGCACGCGCCATGAAATATCACACGCCTACTTCTGCCTGAGCGATGCGGAAATCGCCCGCTCCCACAGTTGGAATCGCGCCGCGTATCCCGCCACCGCCAGTACCTCCGCCTATTACTACCGCCAGCGCGGGCTGTATTTCGAGACCTTCGAGGCCTACTGGCGCGCCGCCATGGCAGCCTATCGCAAGGGCGAGAAGCGTTTCGTGGGCTATCTCGCCAGCTACGGCAGCGATGGCACCTTCCGCCGGAATCTCCAGCGCGCTGCCACGGTCAATACCCCGCGCAGCCTCGGCTGGACAGGCCCGAAAGGCAAGGCCGGCGAGGTAATCATGACTTTCGGTTTGTGATGATTGGGGTGCTTATACTGGTGTTTGTGATAATCGGCGTGTTTCTCGGTGTAAACGAGGAATGGCTATACCCCGGCCACCCCAGATGCGCCATTGCCTGGCTTCTGGCGGCGATTCTGGTAGCGGTGGCAGTATCGTTGCTGGTGAGCTTGGGCTGATTTGCAATCTTCGCGCAGTTTCGCCCTCGGAGTCGCCCCTCGTGCCCAGATGTGTCCCAAAGATTATGGGAAAATAGTCCTAAATGACATAAAGGCAAAGTGTTTTGTGTGAAAAATCGTAGTGGGGTATCACCTGTCTCACTATCGACAGTAGGCATTCACTTGTGGCTCTATCGGCGTAAGCCGCTAATTTCCAATTTGTCAATCGTAAATTGTCAATCGTAAATCCACGTGTGCCAAATCTTTGGGACACGAATGCCTTGTGCCTTGCTGATACAGTTTTTCCTTGCAATGACGGGTAGAATGTGGTTGAATTACCACCGCAACGTGCTACAGTGGCGGAATGGTAGACGCAGGAGACTTAAAATCTCCCGGTAGGTAATACCGTACGGGTTCGAGTCCCGTCTGTAGTATATTGATTGTTAAGAAGTTACGACCATGTCAGATTGCACCATGAAGAGCATTGAGGGCGGCGTGACTGCCGCCAAGGGCTATGTGGCCAACGCGCTGAGCTGCGGCATCAAGAAACCTGAAGCCACCCGCCTGGACCTGGCGCTGGTATATTCCGAGCTGCCTGCCACATCTTCCGGCACCTTTACCACCAACCGCGTGCGCGCTGCCTGCGTGCGTGTGAGCGAGCACCACCTGAGCCGTGGCAATATCCGCGCCATCGTGGCCAACAGCGGCAATGCCAACGCCTGCACCGGCGCCCGCGGCGTGGAAGACGCCCGCACCGAGTGCCGCGTGGTGGCTGAGCAGCTGGGCCTGAGCCCCAGTGAGGTGGCCGTGTGCTCCACGGGTGTTATCGGTCTGCCCATGCCCATGATGCGCATCACCCCGCGTCTGCCGGAGCTCTGCACCAATCTTTCTGCTGCCAATGGCCACAACGTGGCCTCCGCTATCATCACCAGCGACACCCGCGAGAAGGAAGTGGCTGTGGAAATCACCATCGGCGGCAAGCCGGTGCGCATCGGCTCCTGCTGCAAGGGGGCCGGCATGATTTCCCCCTGCATGGCCACGATGATCTGCCTCATCTGCACCGATGCCGGCGTATCCCGCGAGAATCTCGATGCCATCGTGCGCGATGGTGTGGAGCATTCCTTCAACCGCATCACGATTGACGGCGACATGAGCACCAACGATACCACGCTGGTCATGGCCAATGGCGCCTCCGGCGTGCAGCTTGAGCCCGGTGCCGAGGGCTGGGATGCCTTTGTGGCCGCACTTCACTATGTGATGCTCGAGCAGGCCAAGCGCATTGTGCAGGACGGCGAGCGCGTCACCAAGTTTGTGACCGTGAAGGTGGAGGGAGCCCCCTCTCAGGAGGAAGCCAAGAAGGTGGCCGAAGGTGTGGCCAAGTCCAACCTGGTGAAGAGCTCCTGGAACGGCGGCGACCCGAACTGGGGCCGCATCATCCACGCCGTGGGCTACTCCGGTTCCCGCGTGGTGGAGGAGAAGATTGATATCGACATTGCCGGGCTTCCCGCCTGCCGCGGTGGCGAGCAGACGGATACCCCCAGCGATGACCTGCGCGAGCTTGTGCAGGCCCGCGAGTTCGAAATCCGCATCAACCTGAACCTGGGCAGCGAGGACTACGTGGTGTACACCACCGACCTCTCCCCCGAGTATGTGGACTTCAACCGCTCCGAATACGCCTACTGGAACCAGGCCAAGCGCGACGGCCTGACCCGCTGATATAATTTTTACTTCATAAAACACCTGCCATGAAAGCACTACACCTTCTTTTAGCCGGTCTCGTCGCCCTGCTGCCGCTGGCTCCCTATGCCGCTGCTCAGGATGATGATGCAAAGCCCGCCAAGACCAAGCGAGTCAAGAAAGAAAAGGAACGCGATGTCCGCAAGGCCGCCAGCCGCAAGAAGAAGGAGCTGCGCGAAATGGGTGTCAAGAATGTGCGCGTGAAGACCCCTGGTGACTGGCCCCGCCGCGTGGGCGTGCCCAAGGATACCGAGGTGCAGGCCGGTGCCCAGGCAGGCGGCCCCGGTGGATTTGTGTACACGTCAAATAATTTCGTGTACCGCTCACCCGCCAAGCTCTCCCCCGAGGCTCAGAAAACGGTGGCCCGCCTCTGCGAATGCGCCTTTGAGGCCAACAAGGCCATCGGCGAGGTGTTGCCGGTGATGCGCGCCACGGGCGACCGCGGCGACAAGAAGTTCACTGTGGAGCTGCAGCCCACCATGGAAGCCTACTTTGCCGCCGGTGGTCCGCGCAACTCTGCGGGTGTGTTCGTGGGTGCCCGCCGCGCCACAGGTCAGCCTCCCACCGAGGCAGATATCGTGATGGATAAGGTCATCATTCCGTTCCCCTCGCTGGGAATTGGCCGCAGCGGTGCTGTGGAGCGCGAGGATATCGACACCCATGCCCTGGTGCACGAGCTGACCCACCAGCAGTTCCTGCTGAACAATCTGCCCATCTGGGCCAATGAAGGCTGGGCCGAATACGTGGGCTATGTGCCCTATGTGGGTGAGGACCTGGACTTCGACCGCGGTTTCTCCCTTATCCTGCATGCCGCCAAGCAGAGCTCTGCGCAGGGTGCGCTGGATTTCGATTTCAAGCTCGAGGATTTCTTCACCATGGACCAGGAGACCATGTATGGCTACATGCCCCGTGGCAAGAACACCTACCTGCTTTCGGTGATGACCGTGGCCTTCTTCGTGCACCTGGACGGCAAGAAGGGTGTGGAGGCCATGAAGGCCTATCTGCAGGCGCTGCTCGACGGCAAGAGCCCCGAGGAAGCCTCGCAGGAACTCATTAAGCCCCACCGCACCGCCGCCCGCCTGCAGCAGGATTTCATTCGCGCCTGGAAGAGCAAGAAGGTGAAGGTCAGCTTCCCGAAGAAGTGATTTGAATGCAGATTTCAGAACGCCGAATAGTGATTTTGCGTTCGGTTTTCGCCTCACCTGTAAACAAAACCACCTGAGATTCTCTCAGGTGGTTTTGTCTTTCTTCGCGGGGATGATAGATTGTGCGCTACCTATTTATTCTGTGTTCGATAAATCGGTAATTGGCGGGGGCATATCTGTTGGAGCACGGGACTTTAGTCCCGAAAATATAAGCATTGGGGGGACTAAAGTCCCCCGCTCCGAATAAAACCAACTGCTCGCCAAACTCAGATTTAGCGAGATGAATAACTGGATACCCTCCAATTATGCCAACGCGATACTCAAAATCAAAAATCCAGCATTCCGCATCACCATAAAAAGCGGCGCTCCCGGAATGGGGAGCGCCGCTTGAAATTTCAGCCTTTGGCCGGGGCTTACTTCTTCTTGCGCCAGAGCGGGGTGGAGATGATGCCGGCGTAGATGAAATCGAAGATACCGATACCGACCATGAGGGTCTGCTCCTTACCTTCGAGGGTGAGCCCGTAACCCAGCAGCACCGCACCCAGCAGGGCAAACCCTGCTACGCGGATGATGGTGGTGCGGCGCGAATTATAGCTGCTGGCCATATTGTAGCGCGGTGAAAATGCTTACTTGGTGAGACCGAGCAGTTCCATCTCGAAGATGAGGGTGCTGTTCGGGCCGATGCTGCCGGGGCCATTGGCACCATAGGCCAGGTCGGCGGGAATCGTCACGCGCCACTTGGCGCCCACAGGCATGAGTTTCAGGGCTTCGGTGAAGCCGGGAATCACCTGGCGGATGTTGAACTTCACGGGGGCCTGGCTCTGGTCGAACACCGTGCCGTCTACCAGCGTGCCCTTGTACATCACCTCGGCGGTGGGGGCTTCGCCGTGCTTGGCGGCATCGTAGCTCTCGCCGGTGCCGGGGGTAATCACTTCGTACTGCAGGCCGCTGGCCGTGGTGGTCACGCCCTCGCGCTTGCCGTTCTCCTCCATGTACTTCTTACCGTTTTCGAGATTCTTCTGTGCCTTCTCGTCGCCGCGCTTCTGCAGCATGCTCAGGAAGGTCTGCTGGTATTCATTCACCTTCTCGTCGATGAGGCTCATGTCCATATTGCCGGAAAGGCCATCCTGGAAACCCTTGCCCAGCATCTCGGCCAGCACATCATCGCCCTGCAGGCCGGGCAGCATCTGCGGCATTACCTGGCTGCCCACGCGGTACCCGATGAGGTACGACATCACTTTAATCATCTGTTCATTAGACATGACATTACTCTACACGCTCTGCCGCTTTCATGCAAGCGGCAGGAAAGTCATACTCAAAGCCTCGTGCATGTCATAATAACATTTGCATCCTTTAGTGATTTGTGGGAAAAATGATGTAACGAACTCTCATATCCTGGTAGTGAATGGGGATGTGTCTGTGGGCGCCTTGTCCGGTGACGGTCTTACGCTGCAGTTGACACAGGATTTGGAATCTTTCCTGGATATGGGCTACAATGCCGACGCCCAATTCATTGCACTGCAAATTGGTGGTGGCTCCGGCAGATTCGAATATGAAGCAAGCCAGGGTGCGGATTTTTCGAAATATATAGACAGCAAGTACGTGTTGCGTGAGGCAGACGGGGCTCAGGTGACCGGTGTCTGGGTAACCAGCCAGACGGTCGCTACTGCATCCGGTGTTGCAAATGTTTCGATGCACATGCTCTACTTCACCGTTCCGGAGCCGGCTACTGCCACTTTGAGCCTGGCGGCGCTGGTGGCGCTCATGGGCCGGAGAAGGCGCAAAAACTGAGAAAAAGCGGTGTTATCCGGGAGGATAACACCGCTTTTTACTTGCCCCGGGCGGGGAAAAGGGGTAAAGTGGCTATAGTTGGTTGAATCATGAATCTGAAAAAACATTTAGATGGACGATTTCGCGGAACAACCTGGTTCACGCTGGTTGTAGCCATGCTGTGTCTGCTGGGTGAACCTTTGCTGCCGGAGGCGTTCGGGCATAAGAACAGCCCGGTGGAAACGCTGCAGATGGTGGTGGTGCTCATTGGCCTGTACATAAGCTGTACTGCTAAGGATTACCGCAGCCTTTTTGTCTTTGTTTCGTTGGTGTTGTTCTTTGTCTTTGCCCGCGAGGTGAACTATGGCCGCACGCTGTTTATCTTTGAGGATCCGGAGAATGCAAACCAGTTCCCGAAGTGGAAGGACATGGAGTACGGCTGGGTGGCGCATGTGGTTGTGGGATTCTATATCACGGGGATTCTCATCTACTTCATCTGGCGCAAGGTGTGGCTTGAGCTTCAGCGCATGCTGAGTAGTGTGCAGCTGCCGGTCTGGGATGTGCTGCTGGCGGTTTCCGGATTGATTGCAGGTGTGGCCTATGAGGCGCAGCATGACAACCTGAGCGAAGAGCTCAGCGAGCTGGTGCTTTATGTGGCCGGGGTGGGAATCCTGTATCTCTACACCCGCAATAAATTGAACCAGGTTGATTAATACGCGTTGATATAACCAGCCAATCATCGACAAATCGGCATCTATACAAATTTTGTGGTAGGTTGAACCTGCACGCGGTAAAATAGCCGCGAGTACGGAGCAGGAATGAGTGGGTAGCTACCACTCATTCCTGGGTTGAGGACGCCCGGAAATCGGATAGAAAGGAAACCT
>JBGVNQ010000027.1:0-14839 GCA_045125705.1 Akkermansia sp.
ACCTTTCTTTTTCTTTCCCGCTCATCATTAAGTGCATGTAGGTATTATAGTGCTCTTAATTTTGAGGCAACCAAGAATTTTCATCACTGTAGGCGAAACGGCGATTCCTCGTTGGGTTCGATTTTTTTTGAGGCAATGCGACTGGCGTAAAAAATACGATACAGACATCTATCTCGCTTGAAATTGTGCGCAAATTGGCCTATACTTGCCGCGTGAACATGCCAGCAATCATTTCTACAACGGATCCCCTCAACACAATGGGCTGGGGACTTATGGAGCTTTTCGAGAAGGGTGGCCCCCTCATGTGGGCTCTGCTTTTCCTTTCTGTTATAGCGGTTATGGTCATGTTCGTGTGTCTGTGGACCACGCGTACCTCTGCGGTGCTTCCTTCCCGTATGGTTATGTCGGTAGAGTCCTGCATCCGCCGCAAGGACTATGCCGGCCTCATGAGCATGTGCGAGCGCGATGGCTCCAGCTTTGCGCTGACCATGCATGTGATTGTGATGTTCCTGCAGCGCAACCCCCGCGCCAATATCGATGAAGTGCGCGAAGTGGCCTCTGCCGAAGGTGCCCGCCAGACCAACATCCTGACCCGTCAGATTAACTGGCTTTCCGATATCGGTGCTATTGCTCCCATGATTGGTCTGCTTGGTACCGTGGTGGGCATGATGAAGACGTTCATGGAAATGGCTGCCGGCAATTTCGAAGGCGTGAAGCAGATGCAGATGGCTCACGGTATTGCCGAAGCCATGATTACGACTGCCGGTGGTCTGGTGCTGGCCATTCCTGCCATGGCGGCCTATGTGTTCTTCCGCAGCCGAATCCAGAAGCGCATTGCTGATATGGAAGTGGCCGTGACCCACATCCTCTCTGTGATTGCCGTGCAGATGGATCGTGACCGCCGCCTTGGCAACAGTCACATGCGTGGCTCTGCCCAGGAAGTGCTGGATGAGGAGGCTTTCTGAAGCGCTGAGACTTAATTTACGCAATTGCGTCTATGAAGTTTAACACCAAAATTCCGGAACCCATCGGTTTCCAGCTGGCTCCCATGCTGGACGTGGTGTTCCTGCTGCTCATCTTCTTCGTGGTTACGCAGAAGTTCATTCTGAATGAGCAGGATTTGAAGGTGAAGGTGCCCACCGCGCCGAAATCCACTGAGGAAACCTCCCGCGCCATCGATGAAATCATCATCAACGCCCGCGAAGAAGACGGCGACCTTATCATTACCATTGACCGCGAGGTGTTCACCCGCGAAAAACTGCATGCCATGCTTCAGCGCATGATTGCCGTGAACCCGAATCAGCCTGTGCGAATCCGTGGCGATGCCCAGATGAGCTGGCAGCGCATGGCCGACGTGATTTCGACCTGCTCACAGGCTGGTGTGTGGAATGTTTCCTTCTCCAAGCAGATGCCCGAAACGAAGAAGTAAGAGCGCAGTCGGGGCTGCTGAATAACCAAAATCATTTTCCCCCACAGAGTCAGATTCACCCCTTATGAATAATCAAGTTTCTACCATGCTGGCACTGGGTATTTCCCTGGTGCCGGCATTTGCGCAACAGACCGAGGCAGAAGCACCGCTGGTGGCTAATGCCGAGGTGGACAGCTATGCCATTGCCGAACAGCTCTACACGCAGGCGCGCACCACGCCCGATGCCGCCGCGCGCGCCCAGGCCATGGGGCGTGCTGCAAATCTGTTTGCCAACTATGTGAGCAAGTTCCCCAAGGGTGCGAACCGCGAGAAAGCCATGTACCTGCAGGCTGTTTGTCAGGCAGAGGCCGGTGATATGGCAGGCTCGAACAACACCCTCGGCGAGCTGGCCAACAAGCACAAGGGCGAATACGCAGCAGCAGCAGCTTATAAGCTGGCCAACCAGGCTACGGAACGCCAGATGTGGACCAAGGCCATGGGTTATTACCACATTACGGTGCGTGAGACACAGCGTCCCGAACTGCGCAACGATGCTCTTTACCGTCTTGGCCGCGCTCAGCTGCAGACCGGCAAGCGCAAGGAGGCCGAATCCACCTTCCGCACGCTGCAGGTCATGCAGGGAATAGACCCTGTGATTCTGCAGACCTCGCTGCTTTCCATGGCTCAGATGAAGACCGAGGACGGCAACGATGCCGAGGCCTACACGCTCTTCCGCAATCTGCTGGATATGAATACGCTCGATGCCCGTGTGCGCGGCACTGCCACGCTGCAGGCTGCTCGTCTGGCTGCGCGCCTGGGCAAGAACAAGGAGTCCCAGGAGCTGTACTCCCGCCTGAGCGGCATGCAGGGCATGGAGAAGTATGTGAGCGAAGGCCAGATGGAGAATATCCTCTCCCTTTACAAGGCAGGCAAGTATGCTGAGGTGGTGCGCCGTGCATCCTCTCAGTCCCGCATGATGGATGACCCCGCCAAGGAGGCTCGCCGTGCCATCATCGTGGGGCAGTCTGCCATGGAAATCAAGCAGTACGAGGCTGCTGCGCTGTGGTTCGAGATGGCTGAGAAGGCTCAGCCCAACACTCCGCTTGCGGCCGATGCCGGCTACCGCCGCATCATCTGCATCCAGCAGGTGCGCAATGCTAATTTCTTCCAGAATGCCGAGAAGTATCTCAGCACTTACGCAGCCCCCGGTTCCGCTACGGCAGGCCTGGCCTGTGTGGACCTGGTGCGTCTGATGTATGCTGACCGCCTCATGCTGACCGATCCTGCGGCTGCCGCCCGCCAGTTCGATGCGCTCAACTTCGACAATCTGCCGGAAGCAGTGCGCCCCGACGCCATGTACAAGAAGGCATGGACCGCAGCCCAGGGCGATGCCTATGACCCCGTGTCCACGCTCACGCAGTACATCAATTCCTACCCCACAGATTACCGCATGCCCGAGGCTCTTTCCCTGCGTGGCACATTCTATGGTAAGCAGGGTAAGTTCAATGAGGCGCTGGCTGACTACGACCGTGTCATCAAGGAGTTCCCTCAGTCGGATGCCGTGGTGGTATGCTGGCAGCGCGCTGCCAAGCTCTGCGCCGGGCGTGATGCCGACAAGATGGTGCACTACTACCAGGGCTTCATCAAGCAGTGCGCAGAACTCACCAAGCAGGGGCAGCAGGTCAAGCCGGGGGCTCTGGCTGAGGCTCACTATAACATAGCCGGTGTGTTGGCCGAAAAGGACCCTGCCGCCGCAGTGCCTCACTTCCAGGAGGCTCGCACCATGTACCCTGAGCAATACGCCACACTGGTAGATATCCGCCTGGTGCAGTGCTTCTTCAAGATGAAGGATGCGGAGAATCTCAAGAAGTCTCTCGAGGTGCTCGAGCGCAGCAACCAGTCTTCCTACAATGCTCTGCCGCCTGCGATTCTGCGCTGGTGCGGCTGGACCTGCTTCCAGAAACACGATTACCTGGCTGCCAATAAGTATCTTTCCGATGCCCTCGTACGCGAACCCCGCGAGGCATACATGAAGGCCGATGGCACACAGAGCGAACGCCCGAAGGTTGAGCCGCTCGTGTGGAAGACGCTGGCTAAGGCTCGTCTGGAGCTGCGTCTCTATGAACGTGGCCTGGAGGCCGCAGAGCACTATGTCTCCATGGAGAACCAACCCTATCGCCAGGCTGAAGGCATGCGCGACCAGGCACAGCTGCTCATTGGTCTGAACCGCGGCGCCGAAGCCCGCAAGCTCTGCGAGAATGCCATTGCCATGGGTATTGACGGCCCCATCAAGTCCACCCTCTTCATTACGCTGGGCGATGCCTACTACATTGACCGCGAATATGGTGAGGCTGCCAAGTACTACGGACGTACGGCCAATGTGGTGAGCGACAAGGAGCTCAAACCTCTAGCCCTCTACAAGATTACCTGTGCGCTCAAGCGCTGCGGCAAGGAAGGCGAGGCCTCCCAGTATGAACAGGCTCTGCGCACAGAGTTCCCCGACTGGGTTCCTAATGGCAACGTGCAGCACCTCATGGATTCACCGGATTCTGCCCCGCAGTCCTGATTTCTCCCGTATAGGAGTATAGCATGTCCTTCATCTCCACACCAAACCGCCGCAAGCGCTGGTACCGCCTGCTGACAATCGGCCAGAAGAAGCTGATAGTTCTCGGCTCGCTGCTTGGTCTGCTGGTGATTGCCATATCCAGCGTGCTGGGGGTGTACGCCTACAGGGCGCACCAGTACAATCTTGACCGTGTTTCTTCCGGTCTGGGGGTGAGCATGCTCTACGATGCTGCCAATCGCCCGATAGCTTCCATTTCCGATGAGGATAAACGCTTCATTTCTCGTGATGAGTTGCCGAAACATCTGGTGAATGCCTTTGTGGCTCGCGAAGATGAATCGTTCTTCGACCACGGAGGCGTAGTGATTACCTCGGTGCTGCGCTCCGTGGTTCGCAATATCATGTCCATGCGCTACGAGCAGGGGGCCTCTACCATCACCATGCAGCTCACCCGCAATGTTTTCGAGTTGAGCGGCAAGTCGATGGATCGTAAGCTTCTCGAGGCAATGCTTGCCCTTCGCATTGAAAGTCAGTTTGATAAGTATACCATTCTGGAGCAGTACCTCAGCCGCATCTATTACGGGCAGAATTGTTACGGTATCAAGGCCGCTGCGCGTCACTACTTTGGCAAGGAAGTGCGTGAGCTGGACCTGGTGGAATGCGCCACGCTCGCTGGTCTGGTGCGTGCACCTTCGCTCTTTAACCCGGTGCGCAGTATGTCCAGCGCCCGCAAGGTGAAAGCAGAGACGCTGCAGCGCATGCTGGAGTGCGAAATGATTACCCAGGAGGAGTGCAATGAGGCTACGGCGGCTCCCATTGTGCTGCGCAGAGCCAGCGAACAGGCAGAGAGTGAGAGCTCGTATGCGGTAATGTGGACCCGCCATGAGATGGAGGAATTGGGCAGCGATATTCCTGAGCATTCGGGCGGTATAGCCGTGGTTTCCAGCCTGAATCTGCCTCTGCAGCAGTATCTGGAGAATGCTGTGGAAACAGCGCTGACCGCTGTGGAGAAACCTGAAATCTTCCCCGAGGCCTGGCTCGAAGGCGCCACAGGGGAGGCTGCGGACGCCATCCGTAAATCATTTTCCCGTATGAAGCGCCCCGAGGGGCTCAAAGTGCGCGGCATGGACAATAATCTGGATGGCTTGCTGCAATGCTGCGCCCTAGTGGTGGATTCCCGCCGAAATCACCGTGGCAAGATTCTTGCGCTGGTGGGTGGCCGCAGCATTGTGGATGGTCGTGACCGCTGGCAGGATAAGGTACTGCCCGGTCGCGTGGCGGCTCCGTTCCTGTTCTGCTGTGCCTGTCTGCCCGGTGGGGATGATATGCACATCGTGGCTCGCAGCACGGAGGTGACGGGTGTGCGACTGGGTTATGATGTCGTGAAGTCTTTCTACGATTCGCTGCAGTTGCCACTGGTGCTGCCGAAGCGCGAGCACGAGCGCGACCTGTACAACGGACTTTTCCCCATGCGCAAGCTGGACCTTGCCCGCCTGCTGTTCTGCCTGCAGAATGAGGGCCGTGGCTATCGTCTCAGCATGGTGAACACCGTCTGGAGCAGTAACAAGCAGATTATCTACAATTACGAGCCGGAGAAATCTCCCGAATATATCCGCCGCGAGAGTGCCACGGCTGTGTCTGCGCTGCCTCCGTTCCGCCTGAGCGAGGGCGAGCCCACCACCATGAACGAGACCTTGCCGAATGGCGGTGGCCAGTGGGTCATGGTGTACCGCCCGAACTCTGTCTGTGTGTTTGTGTGGATGGGCTATGATAAAGCCGGTACACCGGAGGCTCAGTCGGGCCGTTTGCGTGCGCTGCTCAGCCGCGCGGCGATGAACCTTGGCCGCGAAATCTATAACCAGGCCCGCACCGAGCTGCGCGCCGCTGCCCAGAAGCCCGATGCCGGAAAATAAGGTCATGCCGGATTTTGCACCCTATCTTGCTGCTGCAGAACATGCTGCCCGCAAGGCCGGGGCGTTTCTGCGCGAGCAGTTTTATTCCGTCAAGCAGGTGGATGAAGCTCTGCAGCATGATATCAAGCTGCGTCTGGACAAGGAGAGTCAGGAGCTTATCACCGCCGAGCTTCTGGCGGCATTTCCTCACAGCGCCATTCTGGGAGAAGAGGGGAATAGTGGAGAAACTGCTTCTGATTTCCTCTGGGTGGTCGACCCCATCGACGGCACGGTGAACTATTTCTACAATATTCCTATTTTCTGTGTGAGTATTGCACTGCAGTATCGTGGGGAGATGGTGCTCGGCTGTGTGTATGACCCCATGCAGAATGAATGCTTCACCGCCATTGCTGGTGGGGCTGCCATGCTGAATGGTCAGCCTGTCAGTGTGTCGACGCGCAGCCGCATGGCCGAGGCTGTCTTATTCATCGGGCATGGCACGCACGATGGCTCGGGCGAGGCGGGAATCCGCCGTTTTGCCCATATTTCCCGACAGGTGCGGAAAATCCGCATTCTGGGTTCGGCAGCACTCACGCTCTGTTACATTGCTGCGGGGCGCTTCGATGCCTATATCGAAGGCCGCATCTGTCTGTGGGATTTTGCTGCCGCTGGGGTGATTCTCAAGGCTGCCGGCGGTGTGCTTGAGTTTGAACCGAAGGATGCAGAGGGTATCAAAGGCTCTATTGTGGCCTGGAATGGACGCCTGCCGCTGCACGAAGCTCTGAACATGGATTAATCTGCATGAATAATACACCCTCCGTGCGTCAACTTGCCTGGAAATGCCTGCTGCGCTGGTCGCAGGGCGGTATCTTTGCCGAAACTCTGGTGGCTCGAGCTGCTGCGGAGCATCACCTGCCGCACTCTGACCGTTCGCTGCTGCAGGCTATTGTCTATGATACGCTGCGCCACCTCAGCTGGCTGGACCACATCCGCAAGACGCTGCGCCCCGGCAAGCTGGAGGAGAAAATGCGCTGGCTGGTGCTCATGGGGCTGTGCCAGTTGTTTGTGCTGCGCCAGGCCGAGCATGCTGCGGTGAGCGAGACTGTGCGCCTGGCGCCGCAGCGCGTGCGTGGGGTGGTGAATGGCATGCTGCGCAACGCCGCCCGCCGCCGCGATGAGTTCGATGCTGAGCAGGAGAAGCTTCCTCTCGCGGTGCGCTACTCGACCCCCTCCTGGCTGGTGAAGCGCTGGCAGAGTGAGTTCGGCCCGCAGGAAACTGAGGCCATGCTGTGCTGGAACAGCCTCACGCCCCCGGTCTATGCCCGAGTGAATCCTGTAAATCCGCCCGCAGAAATTCCCGAGGCCTGGGAAGCTTTGCCTGAGCTGCAGGGCTGGTATCGCCTGCATGGAGCGCTGCCGCTGGAAATGCTGAAGGCCGGCCAATTGTATGTGACGGATCCCTCCACCCGCTACTGTGTGCAGTTGCTTGCTCCGCAGCCGGGGGAGCGTGTGCTTGATGCCTGTGCCGCTCCCGGTGGGAAATCTGCAGCCATGCTGGCTGCTACGGGTGGAGATTTGAAACTCCTTGCCACCGATGTGGAGGAGTTCCGCCTCAAGCCGCTGCGCGAGAATCTGCTGCGCGCCGGTGGCAAGGATGTGCAGGTGGCCCAGCATGATTGGACCCAGCCATGCCCGGCAGATTGGGCAGGGGAGTTTGATGCCGTGCTGCTCGATGTGCCTTGCTCCAACAGCGGCGTGCTCCAGCGCCGCGTGGATGCCCGCTGGCGTCTCTCTGCCGAGGAAATTACCCGCTTGGCCGAGCTTCAGCTCACTATTCTCGAGCAGGCCTGCGTGGCAGTCCGCCCCGGTGGCAGACTTGTGTACAGCACCTGTTCCATCGACCGCGAGGAAGATCGTGCCGTGGTGGAGGCGTTCCTTGCCCGGCACAAGGAGTTCTCCCTCGTTCGCGATTACCTGGCCCTGCCGCATCGCGAGCAGGCAGACGGTGCCTATGCCGCCTTGCTCCGTCGCACCTGATGGCCTTGTATACCCCCGTCACCGTATGGCGCTTGCGGGGGCTTCGTCCGCTTCGCGGTCTACGCCCACCCGGGATGGGGAAGAACTGTATTGCACACGCTTCACAGCCTCCTCACTATACTCCGACCAGGAGGTGGAAGTCAAGCCGCGTTCGCTGATATGGATGGCTTTCACCTTACCGGTTGCCAGTTTTATTTCCTGCTCATGATCTTCAAGGCGCGACGACCGCATCCTATTGAGGTGAATATCCATCATTAATCATCATTTTGCCTTAAGGAAAGCAGCCCCCATAGCAACTTGGGCCATGGAAGAATGCAACAGAGCTTGGCATGTACCACATGCTATCCCGATATAACACATATTACATAGAGCATAGGACCGCCAATTCGCGCACACTCCATATAATAAGAATTTTGTTTTGAATAGAGCACTGCTGAGCTCAGAATATTTTTCGAGTTGCCTTTTATTAATAAACAAAACACATATATAAACACCTCAATGATAATAGTGCATATCGCATAAAAGATCGCAATCTCTTTCCCTCTCTGCGACATATCATCATCCTCGGAAGATGGAATCGCATATAAGAAACAAACGAGAAGGCAAACAGAATAGGCATTCATCATAATCCATCCAAGGACTTTTTCTCCTTTAGTCGCTAAGGTTTGTGCCCTTAGACGCATCTTCTCTGTTTTCCTAGTCTCCCATGAAAGAATGATATAGATAATTAAACATAATATGAAATATAATATTTCCTTCATTTTACCAAAACTCTATAGTTGCAGGTTTAAGAGCGCCGAGGCTTTGTATTGCACACGCTTCACAGCCTCTTCACTATACTCCGATCAGGTGGTGGAAGTCAAGCCGCGTTCGCTGATATGGATTTACTCTCCAGCGTGGACGAAAGCTGCGAGATGAGCTGCTTCTGCACCGTGGTGATCGACTGTCCGGCGGCATTGTAGCGGGTGGTGGTGGTGATGCTGTAGACACCATCGGCCAGTGACTCGACGCCCTGAGTGGTTTCGGTCATAGGGGAGTCGGACACCGTGGGGGTATCGGAAAGGGCAAGAGTCTGCTTCACGAGGGGGTTCATGGCATCGTATTCATACAGCGTGGCGGCAGTGGGGGCGGTATCGGCGCCGGTATCGGCAAAGCTTTTCACCAGCTGCCCCCTGGCGTTGTATTCGCTGCGGGTGCAGATGTGAAGCCGCCGAGGGTGTTCGGCTGAGCCTGCTCCACGGTCTGGCCGAAGCCATTGGTGAGTGTGCGGGAAATCACCGTGCCATCGGCCAGCTGCACCTCGGTGCATTCGCAGTTGCCGCTGAGGCTGTGGGCATACACCAGCTCGCGCTGCCCGGTGCCGGAGACACGGGCGGTGGTGCCATCGCTGTTCTTCTGCGTGATGAGGGTGGCACCTGCAGGCGTGGTCACCGTGGTGGTGAGGCCATCGGCACTGTAGGCGGTGGTGGTCACGCGGCCCTCCTGCTGCGCGCGTGAATCCCGCTAATCTTGCGGAATTTTGGCCAAATCATGAAAAAAAAGCTCGCATTTCATGCGAGCCGCGATATAATGAGAAACGAACCGTATCTCACCCCACTTCTACCATGATTACAAAGAAAATCACCATCCAGAACAAACTCGGTATTCATGCGCGCCCTGCTGCACAATTTGTACGTGTGGCAAGCCGTTTTGATGCCGATGTATCCGTGGAAAAGGATGACGAGGCTGTGGATGGCAAGAGTATCATGGGGCTGATGATGCTGGCAGTAGGCTGGGGCGCTGAGATTGCGGTGACCGCCGATGGCCCGGACGAAGCAGAAGCGATTGCTGCGCTGGAGGAGCTGATTAATAACAAGTTCGGCGAGGATTAAGACCTCGCCGATTGGCTTTTTATAACCTTCACCCACATTCCGGCTTATGAGCGAAGGATTTGAACGTCGGTTTAAGGGACAGCCTGTTTCGCCCGGCATTGCCATGGGCAGGCTGCGTGTCGAGGCCCGTGGCTGCACGGCGCCGCCCATCCGCACCATTCTCCCCACCGAAATCGAAGCTGAGTGGCAGCGATTTGAAGAGGCTCTCAACAATACCGAAACAGAAATCACCGAGCTGAAGAATCGCGTGGAGTCGCTGAGCGGTGCCACCGAGGCTGCTATATTTGATGCGCACCTGCTTTTCCTTCGCGACCGCATGATTATCACGCGTCTCCGTAAGGAGATGCCCAAGCGCCTGCAGAATATTGATTCTGTGTACTATGCCGTGGTGCAGAACTTCATGGAAGCCATGCGCCAGGTGGACGATGCCTACCTTCGCAGCCGAGTGGTGGACATCGGCGATGTGCTTTCCCGCGTGCTCAAGAACCTGGACCAGGGCGGAGCCAAGACTCGCAAGAATAAACCCGTGTGCACCGAACCCAGTCTGCTGGCGGCATATGACCTGGCGCCCAGTGATACCGCCGACCTGGATTCTCAGAACGTGCTCGGCTTTGTGACGGAGATGGGCTCTGCCATTTCTCACACGGCTATTCTGGCGCGTTCACTCGGTCTGCCTGCCGTGGTGGCGGTGCCGAATCTGGTCATGGAATCCCGCGTGGGCACCCAGGCTATTCTCGATGGCTACAACGGCGTACTTATCCTGAACCCTACCCAGGAGACACGCGAATACTACGAGCGACTGCAGGCCGAAAAGGAGAAGGCCTACCAGGCTCTGGTCGACATGAAGGATTTGCCTTCTGAAACGCGCGATGGACATCTCATCCGCCTGGCCTGCAATGTGGATTTTGTTCACGAATACAGCGCTGTGAAGCGCACGGGGGCTGATGGCGTTGGCCTGTACCGCACCGAGTTCTTCCTGCTGGGCGGCGATGGCCTGCCTGATGAGGAGGCCCAGTATGAGCACTACCGCCGCCTGGTGGAGGAGTGTGCTCCGCAGGAGGTGATTTTCCGCACGCTTGATTCCGGTGGTGACAAGCTCCCCTTTGAGGTGCTGGAGGAGAAGGAGAGTAATCCTTTCCTCGGCTGGCGTGGTATCCGCGTATCGCTCAGCCGTCCTGCTATTTTCAAGGAACAGCTGCGTGCCATCATGCGAGCTTCGGCTCACGGCAAGGTCGGGGTCATGTTCCCCATGGTTTCCGGCCTCACCGAGGTGCGCGATGTGCATGCCATTCTCGAGGAATGCCGCGAGGAACTCCGTGCTCGCGGTCAGGCCTTTGATGAAAAGATGCGCGTGGGTATCATGATTGAGGTGCCAAGCGCCGCCATGATGTCCGATGTGCTGGCCCGCTATGTGGATTTCTTCTCCATCGGCACAAATGACCTCACTCAGTACACCATTGCGGTGGACCGTGTGAACTACCGCGTGGCCGGCATGTTCCGCTCCACGCATCCGGGTGTCATCCGCCTGATTCACCAGACGATTTCGGCTGGTATTCCCACGGCAATCTGCGGTGAGATGGGCGGCGATATCACTCTCGTGCCGCTGCTGGTGGGGCTGGGGGCTACCGAGCTTTCCGTGGGTGCGCACATTCTGCCGCTCATCCGCTTTGCTATCCGCCACCTCAATTACGAGGAATGCCGAGAGATGGCCGAAATGGCGCTGCAGGCAGAGGATTCGCGCACCATTCGCGCTCTTTCCAAGGATGTGGCTCTGCGTTCGTACCCGAACCTGTTCGAGTAAAAAGTTTTACAAGGGAAGCCCGCGGCTGCATTTTTCCTCGCGGATTTGCTGGAGCCCGGCCTGCACGAGACGCAGCGCCACCGCCCAGGCGATGACGCCCAGCACCAGGAAGCGAAGCAGACCGAAGCCTGCCAGCCAGCCTGTATTCCATACGAGGTGCAGCAGCACGGGAATGATGGCGATGCGCAGGAAACGGATATCGGTCAGGATACTCCAGTCGATTCCGGTAGAATTGTAGTCGCGCCGGCCTTCCATGATTCGCTGGCGCAGCACCAGCCAGTAGGCGCCTGCGGTGATAGCGGTCCACACAATGTGGCCGAAGGGGGTGATGAGCGCACGCACCTGCATGACGGCATCGGGGTCGATGGTGCTGGCGTTGGCTGCAATGACCTGAGCCTGCGCGGGGTTGATGGTGGTGACGATTTCCGCCGCTGTGTTGCTGGTGATGAGGCGCACCAGCTCGGTGAAGGTGTAGCCCGAGCTTTCGAAAGCAGCAAAACCAGCGCCTACTCCAGCACCCAGAAGCAGGCCGGTCAGAATCCGTCCGTTGCGGCGGCTGCCCGCAATGAGGATGACGGCCAGCAGCTTGGCAGGCTCCTCAATTGGCCCTGCCACCCATCGCAGCACATCAGGGCTGAACTCCACCAGAATAAGGGCAAAGATGAGCGCAATCAAGCCGCCGTACATCATGGCACGCATCACATCGAAGAAGGTCACATCCCTGCGCACATTCAGCTCGAAGAAGAAAACCATTACGCAGAAGGGAATGGCGAAATTGCCCACGAACATGAGCCCCGGCACCAGATTCGCATTCTGGAAGGTGGAGCTGGCCCAGTCGAACCCGAAATAGAGCAGCAGGCAGGCCAGAAGCATGCGAGCAAAAATCCACGGGGTGGGCCACGCGCTGCTCACCGCATGCAGGGGCGGGGTAGTGGCGTGGGTGCCACAGCAGAAGACTTCAAGCACCTCTTCGCGGTCGTGGCGGCGGAAGACATCTGCAAAGAAATGCCAGAGCGAGAAGCCTCGAAGACCGTTCAGCCCCGTAATTTCGTCGATGGTGTTGGTCTGCGTTTCGTGCAGCAACTCATCCAGTATGAGCGGACTGCCACATTCTGTGCTGCGCACCTGGCTTTCAGCCGAAATAAGGTCGCGCTGCAGCATTTCACGCAGCTCGCGTATACTGTAGGGCCCCTCCTGTTCTCCATCGGTCAGTATCAGATAGTAACGGGGCTCTGTCTCCTGCGGCTTCGGCATGCGAGGATGGTACTCCCTCACTCGCTGGGTGTCAAGTTTTAACTGAAGTTAGGTGCAGTATGCGGGCCTGTTTCAAATCTGCTGGTAGACATATGCACCAGAACCAGCTAACATGATTAAAGGGCAAAGATTACGCGTGGGAATAATTAACCCGTACCGACAAATCTGAGATTGTCGAGCCGCAGATTTTATTCGGAGCGGGGGACATTAGTCCCCAAAATGCTTATATTTTCGGGACTAAAGTCCCGTGCTCCGACAGATATGTACCCCGCCAATTACCGAGTTTCCGATGATTGACTTATTATGCCTACGCATAATTCATAACGTAGGCCAGCAAATCTGAAACAGACCCCAGTGCGGAAAGAGATGCTACTTTCCCGCTGTCTTACCGATGACCGTATCCTCCAGCCTGCTGGAGGCTCGGAAGGTCAATTCGGTTTTCTCGGGTATGTCGCGCATGGCGCGGGTGTTGATGTCAAATCCCTGGCGGGCAGGGCGGTGCACCTGTTCAAAGGTTCCGAAGTGGGCAATGTGCAGCTTTTCCTGCTCAGCTGCAAGGCGTATGGACGCGAGCACCGCCTCTACGGCTGCAGAGGCGGTGCTTCGGGTGGCTCCCGGTCCCATGTTCCGCTGAACCTGGGCGATGAGTTCCTTCTTGTTCACTTGTTTTTAAGGGCGTCGCGGATTTCGCGCAGCAGAAGAATATCCTCGGGCGTGGGCGCAGGGGCAGGGGGAGCAGGTGCGGGCTCTTCCTTCTTCACGCGCAGTTTGCAGATGATGCGCACTGCCCAGAAGATGGTGAGCGCAATGATGAGGAAATCCAGCACGGTCTGGCAGAATACGCCGTACTTGATGACGGGAGCACCCTTTTCTGCACTCATGGCGTAGCTGAGCTCTGCCAGGTTCTTCGTGTCGCCCGTGAGCATGGAAATCGCGGGCATGATGATATCGTTCACCAATGAGGTGACAATCTTGCCGAAGGCGCCGCCGATGATGACACCGACCGCCATGTCGACCACGTTGCCTTTGAGGGCGAACTTCTTGAATTCGTCCACCCAGGCGGGCTTGAGCTTCTTAATCATGGGCGTATGGTGGGTTCAGATTTTCTTGAAAGCCTTGGTGCCCCATTCGGTGCAGGTCCAGGTGGTGCCGTCTTCGCTGGTGAAGATGCACACGCCGCCCGTGGCCACCTTGATATCGTGTTCGGCGCAGAAGCCGGCGTAGTCGCCCGTGATGACGGGGGCAAAGCGGATGGTGCCGTTGGAAGAGACGCAGAGCATGATTTCGCCGTCCTTCACTTCGGAGGCAAGGCTCATCCAGTTGTCGCGAATCTGCTGCACGTCCACCTTCCAGCCATCGGGCACGGTGGCATCGGCGTTCCACTTGTCGATGATGGCTTCGCCCTTGGCGTCCAGCTCCTCGGCTGTGAGGGTGGCGGGGTCGATACCTTCGGCCTTGGCAGCCTCGGCCCCCAGACGGGCCTTCACCTGTTCCTCGGTCTTGTTTTCATCGGGACCATAGTCTACTTCGATGAATCGGTGGTCGGGCTCTACGGAGCAGGTGCAACCGGCAGCTTCGGCAGCCAGGGCAGCGGTGCCCATGGTGCGCTTGAGCGGGGCGGCCAGAATGCGGGTGGGCACGAGGCCGAGCTTCTTGAGGTACAGGCCAACGCCGCGGCCACGCTCCTCTTCCACCAGTTCCAGATCCGTGTGGCAGCCCACGCGGGTGGGAGTTTCCCCTTTAGCGAAGGTGTTGCCGTGGCGAGCAATGATGAGTGTCTTCATAAGTGGTGATGTTGTAATAAAGGATTTTCAATATACTACACCACCAGATGGAGGATGTCAATATTCCAGGTGCTCTGAGGGATGTTTTCGGGTCTGTTTCAGATTTGCTGGTAGAAGGCACGAGAGGTTTTGTGCATTCTTTGAAGCCTCAGGAAGTAAACTTGTCGTAGTTTCAGAAACAGATACCTCACATCAAACAACCCACACGCCTTTGCCTGTATCCGTTTTA
>JBGVNQ010000028.1:0-44030 GCA_045125705.1 Akkermansia sp.
CGAGAAACGGTAGTCTTGTCTTTGGTGTTTTCCATGGCGAGATTGTGAGTTTGGTTTTGGCGAATTAACTATACCATCTCTTCTTCTGGAGAGCACCTTTTTTATGCTCTCATCGTGTCGCATTTAATTTTGCCATTCTCAGCTATGCATGCGGACATGCTTTTTGTTTGCAAAAGCCCACGGGTGCGCGTAGAATAGGCGCGTGAGGTGGACATCTGCTAAAATCCATGTACTAAAGGCGGCCATCATCGGCGTCACTCTGGCATATATGATACTGGACCTGTGGGTACTGCGTGGGCCCATGTACGGATTCCTGCATAAGGACAAGCAGACAGAAGCAGCAGCCGTAGTCGTCTATGGCGAGCGCATTTCGCATGAGCAGCTGGCACGCCACAAGGCTGAGCAGGAGGCCATCTCAGGGCGCAAGAAGAACACCACAGCCATGGTCATGGACCTGGTGCGCAGCTCGCTGCTGCGCATGCGCACCCGCTACAATGACAACCAGCTGCCGCACAACCGAGCCGCCGCAGAGCAGGAAGTGGCCTCCCTGGCCACCCGCGCAAGGAGCGATGCCGAGTTCGAACAGCAACTCGCTTCCCAGTGCTACACCCGGCCTCAGTTCACAGATAAGGTGGAAGCCCGCCAGATGCAGCTGGCTCTGCTCGACCGCAATCTGAACAATCTTTCCCAGGTGGATGACGCCGCCATCATGGCTCACTACAAGCAGCTCCAGGATGAACTGACCATCCCCGCCAGCCGCCCCGTGAAGCACATCTTCATTGCCGGGCTGAACCGCAGCGAGGCCGATGCCCGCCGCGCTGCCGAGCAGGTCATCTCCCGACTGAATGCCGGAGAAGACTTCGCCAAAATCGCCGCCGAAGTGAGCGAGGACGAAGCCACCGCCCGGCGTGGTGGCGATCTGGGCACAGTGCAGGACGATGCCCTGCTCCCCCTACCCGAGCTGAACCTTTTCGGCGACAACGCCATTCCCGCCGACACCCCCACCCTGGCTCAGAGCAAGTGGGGCTGGCATGTCATTCTGGCCGGGCCCATCACCCCTGCCCACACCCCTTCACTGGCTGAGTGCCGCGAGACGCTGCGCACCGCCATCATCAGCGCCCAGCGCGAGCTCGGCGTCAATGCTTTCTTCGATACCCTCATCAAGGAAGCACACCGCAAGCAACATATTCAGATTCATGTCAAGTAACAGCATCACCGTTTCGCGCGCTGCGCAGGGGCTTCGCGGCACCGTCACCGTACCGGGCGATAAGAGCATCTCCCACCGAGTGGCTATTCTGGGTGCCCTGGGTACCGGTTCCATGAAGGTCCGTAACTACCTCTGCAGCGAGGACTGCATCAACACCCTGCGTGCCATGCAGCAGCTGGGTGCCGTGGTGACACCCGGCGACTGCGAGCAGAACTTCACCCTCACCGGCACCGGCATGCAGCCCACCGCACCCGCTCGCGATATCGACTGCGGCAACAGCGGCACCGGCATGCGCCTCATGGCCGGCGTTCTGGCCTCCCTGCCATTCCGCAGCCGCATGTTCGGCGATGCCTCGCTGAGCTCCCGCCCCATGAAGCGCATCATCGACCCGCTGGCCTCCATGGGCGCCCGCATCACCGCCTGTGGCGAGAAGCCCGGCTGCGCCCCGCTGGAAATCGAAGGCGGCACCGTGAGCCCGATTCATTATGACCTGCCCATGGCCAGCGCCCAGGTGAAGAGCGCTGTGCTGCTTGCCGGCATGCTGGCCGAGGGCCGCACCTCGGTGCACCAGCCTGCCATCACCCGCGACCACACCGAGCGCCTGTTCGAGCATTTCGGCATCCCCTGCTCCGTGTCGGAAAATGGGCTCGATATCGCCGTGCAGGGTCCCGTGGTACCGCAGAACAAGGACATCACCGTGCCGGGCGATATCTCCAGCGCCGCTTTCTGGCTGGTGGCTGCCTCCATTGTGCCGGGCAGCGAAGTAACCCTTCTCAATGTGGGGTTGAATCCCACGCGCGATGCCGTCATCACCGTGCTGCGCCGCATGGGAGCGGACATCACCATCACCAACCGTACCGAGGGTGGCGAACCCTACGGCGATATCACCGTTCGCTCCCCGCAGAAGCTGGTGGCCACCGAAGTGCTGAAGCACGAAATCCCGAACCTCATCGATGAAATCCCTGTGCTGGCCGTGGCTGCAGCCTTTGCCGAAGGCACCACCCGCATCCGCAACGCCGCCGAGCTGCGCGTGAAGGAAAGCGACCGCATCGCCACCGTGGTGGGCAACCTCCGCGCCATGGGTGCTGTGGTGGAGGAGTTCCCCGATGGCATGGAGATTACAGGCGGCACGCCGCTGCATGGCGCCACCATGGATTGCTACGGCGACCACCGCATCGCCATGAGCTTCCTCATGGCCGGGCTCCATGCCGATGGCGAGACCACCCTGCACAACTGCCAAAGCATCAACACCTCCTACCCCGGTTTCGAGGCGCACCTGCGCACCCTTACCCAAGGCTGATACCCCATGGCACGAATCACCCAGGAATGCGTGGCACGCATCAAGGATTCTGCGGATATTGTGGAGCTCCTCAGCAAGTATCTGCAGCTGCGCCGTGCCGGCAATTCCTGGAAAGCATGCTGCCCCTTCCACAGCGAAAAGACTCCCTCCTTCCATGTGAACCCCGCTCGCCAGACCTTCCACTGCTTCGGTTGTGGAGTGGGTGGCGATGCGCTCAAGTTCATCATGATGTTCGAGAACCTCGATTACCCCACCGCCCTGCGCCGCCTGGCGGATATGAACGGCATCCCCGTCATCGAGGAAGAGGAAAACCCGGAAATGGCACGCCTGCGCCGCCTGCGCTCCCGCGTGGTGGAGGCCAACACCCTGGCCACGGAATACTACCACCGCAAGCTCTGCCGCGATGCCGCCGCCGCCCATGTGCGCGAATACCTGAAGCAACGCGGCTTCGGCATCGAGATTGCCCGCGCGTGGCAGCTGGGCTGGGCTCCGCCCGATTTCCGCGAGTTCGACCAGCTCGCCCGCAGCCGCAGCATGGATGACCGCCTGCTGGCGGAGGCCTACCTGCTGGGTCGCGGCCAGCGCGGGCTCTACCCCGTGTTTCGCGACCGCCTCATGTTCCCCATTCACAATGTACGCGGTGAGGTGGTGGGCTTCTCCGGCCGCGTCATCCGCGCCGACCAGGACCCGCGCAAGTACGTGAACACGGCAGACACCGCCGCATTCCATAAGGGTGAGCTGCTCTTCGGGCTCTACAAGGCCACCGGTCCCATCGGCAAGGCGGGCATGTGCGTGGTGGTCTGCGAAGGCCAGCTCGATGTGATTGCCTGCCACGAAAAGGCTGATATCCGCAACGCCGTGGCGGGTCTGGGCACCGCTTTCACGGATGAGCACGCCATGATTCTCCGTAAGTACGCCAAAAAGGCCATTCTCTGCTACGATGGCGACAACGCCGGTATCAAGGCCAGTGAAAAGACCTTCCGCAAGCTCGCCGCCGCAGGGCTTGAGGTGTACCACGCCAGTCTGCCCCCCGGAGAAGACCCCGATTCCCTCATCGGCAGCAAAGGCCCCGAGGCTCTGCGGGAAGCCATCGATACCGCCCGCCCGTATCTGGAAGTGCGCGTAGGCCAGGAGCTGGCACTCATCCAGGGCGATGCCAATGCCCGCGCCGCCCTCATCCCCCGCATGGCGGATTTGGCCGCCGAAATCACCGACCGCAACCGCCGCGATGTGGCCGTGGCCGACCTCGCCACCCGCCTCAACACGGGGCTCGAGGCCCTGCGCGAATCGGTGGAAGGCATCATCCGCTCCCGCAAGGATAGCCCGCAGACCACCGCAGCAGAGCCCCGGTGGGAACCCAGCGAGGAGGAAGAATTTTCCGATGCTCCCATGCAGGAGGCCCCCCGCCGCATCATCCCCATCACCCTGCACAACGCCATCCGCGACACCATTTTCCTGGCCGCCGTGAACGCCGAAGCCCAGGCTCTGCTGCTCGAGCGCATCGAGGAGCTGCAGGAGCCCATCCGCTGGCTTTCCGGCGGTGTTGTGCTGCAGCGATTCATGGAGCACCTGCCCGCCCCCGGCAATGATGAAGCTTGGCAGTCATTCATTGCCAATCTTCCCCCCGAGCAGGCTGCCGCCCTGCGCAGCATGGAGCACCACCCCATCGACATCCACGATGTGCCCGGCACCGTGGAATCCACCTGTTCGAATGCCGCCCTGGCAGCCATCAAGGCCCACGTGGATCAGCTCCGCTCCCAGGTGAATACCCCCGGCATCTCCTGGCAGGACGCCGCCCCCCTCATGGAGGAAATGACCGAGCTCCAGAAGCTCATCAACGCGGCCGAGTAAAAATCACCCCACAAAACGGATTCGTCCGCCTTGCGGGATGTTGCGAGAAGGAGAGAATCCCTTCATCAGCGTCTGCCATGGTGATGCCCCATGTGGTACGGGCCGGAGTGGTGATGAAAACCATGCCCATGGTGGCCGTGGTGGTGGAAACAGCAACTGCTCAGGCAAAGTGCGGCCACGGCGGCGGCGAGAACAAGTTTGACGGCATTCTTCTTCATAACTTTTTTTCGGTTAAAGTGTGTTGATATCTTATCAGGCGCGGCGGGCTTCAGGGCGTTTTTCTGACTTACCGGGTTTGTTCTGTGCTACAGGTCTGGAGTTACCAGCAGGCTTGTTCTGGGCCACCGGCTTCTGATTTGCAGCGGGCTTGTTCTGCACTACAGGTCTGGAGTTACCAGCGGGCATATTCTGAGCCACGGGCCTCTGGTTGGCAGCAGGCTTGTGCTGCGCCACCGGTTTCGGATTCGGTGCAGGCCTATGCTGCACCACCGGCTGAGGTTTGGGTGCGGGCTGGTGGTGAACTACTGCCGGGCGCGGTGCGGGAGCGGGTTCATGATGCACCACCACGTGCTGCGGAGCCGGCTCATGATGCACTACCACGGGCGGCGGTGCAGACTCATGGTGAACGACCACATGCTGAGGAGCGGGATCGTGGTACACCACAGCGGGATTCACCACCGCGTGGCAGGCCAGGTTGTTGGCATAGTGGCTGAGTTCAAGGGCAAAGTGGTCGCAGCTGCTGAAGCTTACTACTACCACACCGGACATCAGGATCATTTTCAGGAAGTTCTTGTTCATTGTTCTGGAAACAGGGGGTTGTGCCTGTACAAGAACATAGCGCAACAGAAATAGATTTTTATTTGAGTTTTTCAAATAAATTTACATTCCATTGTGTCCGGCAAGACAAACCAGGCTATAACCCGCCCTTAAAGATGGATAAAACCTTTTGATTCTAAGCACCCGCAGAAATTAAATAAAAATAATTCCATTTATTCCCACTATTTTGCTTGACTTTTCAAGATAGGAGGGTAAACTGGCGACACGCATACAAGATGTAGTGGAGACATGAAGATACGGAAACGAAACGGAATAGCCGCAGAATACGAGCGGGAGAAGATAGAGCGAGTCATCGGGCTTGCGTTTGAGAGTGTGGGGCGGGGAGACGCCGCAGCGGAGGCCGCGCGTCTGGCCGCCGGCATCGAACAACAGTTGCTGGCGCAGGGAGAAGAACTGGTAGCGGTGGAAAGCATTCAGGACCTGGTGGAGGCCAGCCTGATGGTGGCGGGCCACTACGAGGCGGCGAAAAGTTTCATCCTGTACCGCAACGAGCGCAGCCGCGCCCGCGCTGCCCGCGAGCAGCTGCTGAGCCACTTCACCCGCCGCGAGGAACTGGAAGGCACCCTCAAGGAGCTGCAGAAGGAGTTCCCCGAGGAAGAATATGCCCTGCCCCAGCTCACCGCCCGTTTCCGCAGCTTCAGCAAGGCGGGGCAAAGCGATGATGCCGCACTCGCGAGCCTCATCAAAGCCGCAGCGGAGCTCACCACCCGCGATGCGCCTGCGTGGGAAATGCTTGCCGCCCGTTTCTGGCTGCTGCGCTTTCGTGCGCAGCTGGTGCGCCACGAAGCAGAGGCCGGCATCACCTGCCTGCACGACAAGATTACCCACCTGACCAAGGAAGGCGTGTATGGCTCCTACATTCTGGCACACTACAGCAAAGCCGAAATCGATGAAGCCGAGGCCCTGCTCTGCCCCGGGCGCGACAAACTCTTCAACTACTCCGGACTGGAGCTGCTGCATGGCCGCTACCTCATCCGCACGCATGCGGGGGTGGTACTGGAAACGCCGCAGGAAATGTTCCTGGGCATTGCCCTGCACCTCGCTATGAACGAACAGGCAGACCGCCTGCTGTGGGTGAAGCGTTTCTACGATATGCTCAGCACGCTGAAGGTCACCATGGCCACCCCCACCCTGGCCAATGCCCGCAAGCCCTTCCACCAGCTTTCCTCCTGCTTCATCGACACCGTGCCCGATAGTCTGGAAGGCATCTACCGCAGCATCGACAACTTTGCCCAGGTGAGCAAATACGGCGGCGGCATGGGGCTCTACTTCGGCAAGGTGCGCGCAAGCGGCAGCGCCATCCGCGGGTTCCCCGGGGCGGCAGGCGGCGTCATCCGCTGGATTCGACTGGCCAACGACACTGCCGTGGCCGTGGACCAGCTGGGCGTGCGTCAGGGTGCTGTGGCGGTGTATCTGGACGCCTGGCACCGCGACCTGCCCGAGTTCCTCGCCCTGCGCACCAACAACGGCGACGACCGACTCAAGGCGCACGATGTGTTCCCCGCGGTGTGTTATCCCGACTATTTCTGGCAGCAGGCGCGTGATAACATCGAGGGCGACTGGTACCTCATGTGCCCCCACGAAGTGAAGAGCGTGAAGGGCTATGCCCTGGAAGACAGCTACGGCGATGAATGGGAGGAGCGCTACCACAGCTGCGTGGCCGATTCCCGCATCCACAAGCGCGTGGTGCCCATCAAGGATATCATCCGCCTCATTCTCAAGAGCGCAGTAGAAACCGGCACACCCTTTGCCTTCAACCGCGACCTCGTGAACCGCGCCAACCCGAACAAGCACCGCGGCATCATCTACTGCAGCAACCTCTGCACCGAAATCGCGCAGAATATGAGCGCCATCGAGTCCATCTCCCAGGAGGTGCAAACCGTCGACGGCGAAACCGTGATAGTCACCACCACCAGGCCCGGTGACTTCGTGGTGTGCAATCTGGCCAGTCTTTCCCTAGGTCGCATCGATGTGCGCAACCCGCAGGAGGTGGCAGAAATCACCCGCAGCGCCGTGCGTGCGCTCGACAACGTGATTGACCTGAACTTCTACCCCCTGCCCTATGCCGAAATCACCAACCGCAGCAACCGTCCCATCGGCCTCGGCGTGAGCGGCTACCACCACATGCTCGCCAAGCTCGGGCTGCACTGGGAAACGCAGGAGCACCTCGACTTTGCCGACAAGCTCTTCGAGCAGATTAACCACGCCGCTATCTCCGCCAGCTGCGACACCGCCCGGGAAAAGGGAGCCTACACCGGCTTCGAAGGCAGCGAGTGGCAGACGGGGGCCTATTTCGACCGCCGCGGCTACACCGCCCTGCACTGGCAGGAGCTGCGCCAGCGCGTGGCTACCCACGGTCTGCGCAATGCCTGGCTGCTCGCAGTGGCCCCCACCAGCAGCACCAGCATCATCGCCGGCACCACCGCCGGTATCGACCCCGTCATGAAGCTCTTCTTCCTGGAGGAGAAGAAGAGCGGCCTCATGCCCCGCGTGGCGCCCGACCTCACGCTGCAGACCCTTTGGCTGTACAAGAATGCCCACCACATCGACCAGAGCTGGTCCGTGCGGGCAGCAGGCGTGCGCCAGCGCCACATCGACCAGGCGCAGAGCATGAATCTCTACATCACCCATGAATACACCCTCCGCCAGATACTCAACCTCTACATCCTCGCATGGGAGTGCGGGGTGAAGACCATCTATTACATCCGATCCAAAAGCTTAGAAGTAGAAGAATGTGAATTATGTGCCAGCTGAACCGCAGACCCCTGTTCAATCCCCAAGGCGACACTGAGACCGCCGCCCGCCGCATCATCAATGGCAACACCACCAACCTGAACGATTTCAACAACATGAAATACGCCTGGGTGAGCGGGTGGTACCGCCAGGCGATGAATAATTTCTGGATTCCTGAGGAAATCAACCTCGCGGCCGATGTGAAGGATTACCCCCGCCTGAGTCCTGCCGAGCGCCGCGCGTTCGACAAGATTCTCTCCTTCCTCGTGTTCCTCGACAGCATCCAGACCGCCAACCTCCCCTCGGTAGGCGAATACATCACCGCCAACGAGGTGAACCTCTGCCTGTGCATCCAGGCCTTCCAGGAAGCCGTGCACAGCCAGAGCTACAGCTACATGCTCGACACCATCTGCGAGCCCCAGCAGCGGCAGGAAGTGCTCTACCAGTGGAGGAACGATGAGCACCTCCTGCGCCGCAACACCTTCATCGGCAACCTGTACAACGAATTCCAGCAGAACCGCACACCCGAGAACTTTGCCCGCACCCTGGTGGCCAATTTCATTCTCGAAGGCGTGTACTTCTACAGTGGCTTCATGTTCTTCTACAACCTGGGCCGCAACCAGAAGATGCCCGGCAGCGCTCAGGAAATCCGTTACATCAACCGCGATGAGAGTACCCACCTCTGGCTTTTCCGCAATATCATCCGCGAGCTGCAGCGCGAGGAGCCCCAGCTCTTCACCCCCGAAAAAGTGGATGAGTACCGCGGCATGATACGCGAGGGTGCCGAGCAGGAAATCGCCTGGGGCTGCTACGTCATCGGCAACGATATCCCCGGCCTCACCACCGACATGGTGCGCGACTACATCCGCTACCTGGCCAACCGCCGCTGCCTCGATCTCGGATTTGCCCCCGTCTACGAGGGCTACGAAACCGAGCCCCCCGCCTGCGCCTGGGTAAGCCAGTTCAGCAATGCCAACCTCATCAAGACCGACTTCTTCGAGGCCCGCTCCACCGCCTACGCCAAGAGTACCTCGCTGGTGGATGATTTATAAAAAGCACACAGCTTATTCCTGACTTAATTCAAGAAAGAGACGATTTAATGAAGTTAACAGAGAACTAGCGGTATTTATCAATCAAATGCAAGCCAACCTACTCTTCTTCAAAAATAGTCTTCAGAATATAAAGACCGGCGCCTACACCCACTGCGGTTTTCAGTACACCCTCGCCATACCTACCATCTGAAATATCCTGTATCCCGCTTATCACAGAACTCCCCAGGACTTCTACAACATTGGAATTCTCGACCATGTACCGCATTGACTCCTGACGAGACATCGGGACATATTCTATGTGTTTGCCCCACTGCGAACCATTATCCGGGCGACCTGCATGAACCACAACAGGCTTCATGCCCGGGGGAATATTTCCATCGTAAGTAGAAATCTTACCATCCGGCGTAACGAGCGTTGCCGTTTCCAGTGGTGCATACCCCGTTCCGGTGCCTCTTTCAAACTCTGTTACCTGATGCGCTTGAGGTACATCCATTCGAAAATCAGGTATATGATTCGTCGTTCCATTCGAATCTGTCGATACATAACTTGGGGAATAGGTTAAACCAGAGTTGGCCATAACTTGTTCGTTATTCAATTCATTCAACAATTGATGAGCTTTCTCGAGCCCCTGTTCAGCCGCCTTCCGATACCACATCTCTGCTTCTGTTCGAGATTGAGGAACACCTTCGCCTGCGTGATAACATGAACCAAGGGCGAATTGGGCACTTGCCAGGCCTTTCTCTGCAGCCTTGCGATACCATTTTGCCGCGTCAACATACGATTGAGTGACACCATGACCTAAATCATAACAACAACCCATGGCATACTGACCATCAGCATTTCCTTGTTCGGCAGCCCTGCGATACCAGGTTACGGCTTCCGCATACGATTGAGGAATGCCTTTTCCCTGTTTGTAACATCTGCCCAATTCATATTGAGCATAGTGATTTCCCCGCTCTGCCGCTTTGCGGTACCAGGTTACAGCCTCCGCATACGATTGAGAAACACCTTCGCCATAATAATAACAGTTGCCTAAGGCACATTGAGCCTCTGCTTCTCCGTTCTCTGCGGACTTGCGCCACCAGGCAACAGCCTCCTTATACGATTGAGGAACGCCTCTTCCAGAATAATAACACGAACCCATAGCAGCTTGAGCTTGAGCATTTCCTTGTTCTGCAGCCTTGCGAGTCCATGCTGCCGCCCTCTCATATGATTGAGTGACGCCATGACCGTGATAATAACACATTCCTAAAAGATATTGTGCAACAGCCATTCCTTGTTCAGCAGACTTACGATACCACAACACGGAGTCTGTATATGATTCCGCAACACCCCTGCCACAGCCATAATATGCCCCCACCATAAGTTGAGCCTTGGCATTTCCTTGTTCAGCAGCCTTGAGGAGCCAATCGAAAGCGTCTGAATACGATTTAGGAACACCTTCTCCCCTGTGATAACATATACCTAGCTCTAATTGAGCTTTTTCATCACCTTGCTCTGCAGCCTTGCGGAACCACTTCGCCGCTTCTGTATATGATTTGGCAACACCTCTACCCATCACATAATTCTGACCAAGAAGACATTGTGCATCCGCGTCACCTTGCTCTGCAGCCTTGCGGAACCACTTCGCCGCTTCTGTATATGATTTGGCAACACCCTTACCCATTTCATAAGATATCCCCATCAGAAGTTGAGCACTGACATTTCCCTGTTCTGCAGACTTACGATACCACCTCACAGCTTCTGCATCCGATTGCTGGACACCTATACCGTCTGCATAACATCTGCCTAATGCTTGTTGAGCAGATGCATATCCCTGTTCTGCAGACTTGCGGAACCACCTAACTGCCTCTGCGTGCGATTGGGAGACACCTTCTCCATATCTGTAGCACATCCCCAGGTAATACTGGGCTATGGCATTCCCCTTATCCGCGGACTTGCGATACATTGATACTGCTTTCTCATATGATTGAGAAACGCCTTGTCCAGCATAATAACATATCCCCAATAATGCTTGGGCGAGAGAGTCACCTTGCTTAGCAGACTTCCGCCACCAAGCAACTGCATTTTTATACGATTGAGGAACACCCTTCCCACTATAATATCTCATTCCCAGTTCCAATTGAGCGCCTGCATGTCCCTGTTTTGCCGCCTTACGATACCACGAGACTGCTTTTTCCTGCAATTCAAGACTTTCCTCACCTGAATCATAATGCTTCGCCAATCGATACTGCGAATCTGCATCCCCGAGTGCTGCATTTTGTTGCATAGAGAGCAAAGAATCTTCCTGGGCCCATCCATTACCAAGCATTACTGCAACTACAATCCAAAGCAACACATGCCGACTGAATATCATACCGGAAATATTTTTCACATGAACTCCTTTCTCATATCTAAAACACACATTCAGCAATTTTCCCAACTCCTTAGGTAGTTTAACATACCATCCAGACATATCAAGACATAACTGAAATAAGAACGACGTATATTCACGCCGTCAGGTATCCTTACCCCCGCATATCTCCATAACGACAAAATATACGCTCACGCGCTTTGCGCTTGAAAGCACTGCGGCAATCTGCTACAACGCTGGCAGCATGAGCAACGCAGGGATGCAGCAGGGCATGAAGCAGAGCATGGTGGCCACCGCCGCCATGCAGCAGTTCATGCGCACCCTGCAGGCTACCAACATGGAGCTGCGCAGCCTGGCCACCCAGGCCATGGCCGCCAACCCCGCGCTGGAGGAGCTGCCACCGCCCACCGAGGAGGAGCGCGACACCTCCACGCCCGACTACGAGGCGGCCCGCCGCCACGATTACCTGCTCGACACGCTCACAGAAAAGCCGAGTCTGGCCGCGCATCTGGAAGAGCAGATTCACCGCAGTGCCCTGCCCGCCAAGGTGGAGCAGGCTGCGCTGGAGCTGGTGCAGCAGCTGGATGACCGCGGGTATTTCACCGAAGCTCCCGCCGAAATCGCCCGGCGGCAACAGTGGAGCGCCTCCCTGCTGGCCAAGGCGCTGCAGGCCGTGCAGGATCTCGACCCCGCGGGCGTAGGGGCAATTGATTTACAGGAAAGCCTTATGCTGCAGCTCCGCCGCGAGGGCGAGGAAAACAGCCTCGCCATGCACCTGCTGCAGCACCACTGGCAGCAGCTCGTGCAGCACCGCTATGCCGATGCCGCCCGTGAGCTGGGCGAAACGGAATCCGCCATCACCAGGGCAGCCCGCCGCATTGCGCAGTTGAATCCCGACCCCGGGCGCGATTTCGAGCGCGAGACCAACACCGCCATAGCCCCCGATGTACTGGTAGAGCTCAAGGACGGCCAGCCCGAAGTGCAGCTCACCGATGCCAATGTGCCCCGGCTCGCCCTCTCTGCCGAGTACCGCGAGATGATGGCCGACCATGCCGACAAGCCCGAGGTGCGCCGCTACCTCTCCCGCTGTTTCAGCGAAGGGCGCGAGTTCATCAAGGCCATTGCCGACCGCCAGAGCACTATCCTGCAGGTAGCCAGAGCCATCGTGCAGCACCAGGCAGACTTTTTCCACCATGGTCCGGCAGCTCTGGCACCACTGCGTATGGAACAGGTGGCGCTGGACACGGGGCTGCACATCTCCACCATTTCCCGAGCGGTGAATGGCAAATACCTCAAGTGCCACTGGGGCATCTTCGAGCTTCGCCATTTCTTCACCACCGCCCTGCGCAGCAGCGATGCTCAGGCCGTCTCCCCCGAAGCCGTGCAGGCACGCATCCGCGACCTCATTGCCGATGAGGATACCCGCCACCCGCTCAGCGACGCAAAGCTGGAGCAGCTGCTGGCCGCCGAAGGCATTGAAATCGCCCGCCGCACCATTGCCAAATACCGCGATATCCTCCGCATCCCCCCTGCCTCGCAGCGCAAGGGGTAATACGGTCGCAGAACAAAGTTGACATCGGCATCTCCTGCAGGTAAGATGCTGACAACAGAACACCAATCCCTTTTTATGAAAAAGATTCTCCTTCTCAGTCTTCTTGCCGCCCCGCTTGCCATGGCCGATATTTCTCTGGGTACCCCCCAGCAGCCGGAAGCAGGCCAGACTGCCAACGTGGATGCCGCCGAGTATGTCGCCATGGCTCAGGAAATCATTGCCAGCCTGAATGAGCTGACCGCCACGCTGACGGGCGTGCACGACAAAGCCACGGCCGATGCCGCCGCCGTCAAGGTGAACGAACAGGCCACTCGCATGATGGCGCTTCAGGCAAAAGCCGAAAATCTTCCCCTGCCCACTCCCGAGGTGGAGATGCAGGTGCGCAGCAGCATCAACGTGCAGGAGGTACAGAAGACCGTGCACGAGTTCATGGGCGCTATTATCAAGCTGGGCATGAGCAATGCCTATGGATCCGAGGACCTCATGTATGCCCTGGGCCCGATCATGAACGCCATCCCCGGCCAGGCCGAATAAGTGCAGCTCTTCATGCGTATTCTCTGCATCCTTCTGGTGGCTCTCGGTGCACTGTGTGTACCGGTACAGGCTGCGCACACGCGGCACAGTGTAAGCAGGCAGCTCAGCCCTGCGCAGGGCATGCTGCAGAACCTGCGCGCCATGTCCACCCTGCTGGATAGTGTGGGCACCCGCGCTGCTGCCGACGCCGCAGCCCCCCGACTTCTGGAGCTCAGCAAGGAGTTCCACAAGATGCAGGATGCAGCAGAAAATCATCCCCCCGCCAACCTGAACAGGCATCTGGCCGAGATGGATATGGCCATGAATGATTTCCGCCTTGCCTGCGCCCGCCTGCTGCAGGAAAAATGCTACGGCTCCACCAAACTGGGCAAAGCAATCAAGACCGTAGCGGCAAAGTTCTGAACAAAAACGCCTGAGAGCATCTCAGGCGTTTTTTCTATCCGGCAGGCACAGCCTGCGAAACTTCATACTTTCAAAATCCAAAATTCAAAATCCAAACTACTTACTTCTCGCGAAGTCTGGCCTGAATGCCGCGGAGGAAGACGGTTTCGAGCGAATTACGGGCGGGGCGGCAGTCCTGCCAGGCATCGCCTGCCAGCTGACGTATCTGCTCCAGCAGCTCGGGGCTGGGATTTCGCAGGGTGATTTCGCTGTGCTGATTATCACGGGTGAGTTCATCCATGGTGCCCTCGGCAATGAGGCAGCCCTGGTAGAGCACACCCACGCGGTCGCAGATTTCCTGCACCTGCTCCAGCAGGTGCGAGCAGAGGAACACCGTGACCCCCTGCTGCTTGATATTGAGAATGATATCGCGGATGGTGCGGGAACCTATGGGATCCACGCCGGCGGTGGGTTCATCGAGCACCAGCAGGCGGGGATTCTGCACCAGCGCCTGTGCCAGGCCTATGCGCTGCAGCATGCCCTTGGAATAGCCGCGCAGGCGGCGGTCCTTCGCCTCGGTGAGCCCCACCAGCTCCAGCAGCTCGCGGGTGCGAGTCTGGAGCGCTGCTCCACGCAAGCCACACAGGCGGCCATAGAAGCGCACCGTCTCCTCACCGGTGAGGAACTTGTAGAAGTAGGGATTCTCGGGCAGGAAACCAATCTCGCGGCGATTGGCAGTGGCGGTGGCTGGCTGGCCGAACACGCGGCAATCACCGGCATCGGGCGCCAGCAGGCCCACGAGCATCTTCATCACCGTACTCTTGCCGCTGCCATTGGGGCCGATGAGGCCATACACCCCGCCCTCGGGGATGCTGAGGCTCACCCCCTTGACGGCATACACGCCTCCCCTGCCCCAGTGGCCGGGGAAGCTCTTGTGTACGTCGGTTATGGAAACAGCGTCCATTACTTGGCCTGAGCCATGAGGCGGAGCATGTTCTTGCCCATCTCGATGCCCTTCTCAAAGATTTCCACGCGCATGTTCTCGTTGGGCGAGTGGATGCGGGCATCGGGCAGGTCGAGACCGAGGAACAGGGCATCCTTGCCCAGCACCTTGGAAACCTCGGCAATAATCGGAATGGAACCACCCTCGCGTACAAGCACGGGCTTGTTGCCGAAGGTCATCTCCTGAGCCTTCTGGGCAGCCAGACCATAGGCGGAGTTCGGGTCGCTCAGGTAGGCTTCGCCCGTGTGCTGCGGGGTGAACTTCATGCGCACGCTGGGCGGGCACACCTTCACAAAGTGAGCTTCAACCTTCTTCATGACCTCCTCGGGCACCTGACCGGGCACCAGACGGCAGCTCATCTTGGCAATGGCATGGGTGGGGATAACGGTCTTGGAGCCTTCGCCCTCGTAGCCGCCGGAAATGCCGTTCAGCTCGAACGTGGGGCGGGCATACACACACTCGGCACCCGTGAAGCCGGTCTCGGTGCGCAGCTCGGGCACACCCGTGAGCTCGGCCAGCTCGGCATTGCTCATGCCAGGCACGCGCTTCCAGCTTTCCTTCTCCCAATCCTGGATTTCCATCACGCCATCGTAGAAGCCATCGATGCTCACGTGGTTGTCGGCGTCGTGGGTGCTGGCAATCATCTCGCAGAGCGTGGTGATGGGGTTGGCCACAGCACCGCCGAAGATACCGGAGTGCAGGTCCATGGCGGGGGCGGAAACCTCCAGCTCGAAGCAGCACAGCCCCTTCAGGCCGTAGGAGAACGAGGGAATATCCACAGCGGCCATGCCGGTATCGCTCACGATGATGACATCGCAGGCAAGCAGCTCCTTGGCATCGGGGCGCTTCATGAACTCATACAGACTGGCAGAGCCGCGCTCCTCCTCGCCTTCGAAAAGATAGGTCACATTCAGAGGCAGTGCGCCGTCCTCGGCGATGACCTCCTCAGCCGCCAGAATCATGGCCATGATTTCGCCCTTGTCATCGGAAGCGCCGCGGGCATACACGCGGCCATCGCGGATTTCGGGCTTGAAGGGGTCGCTCTTCCACTCGCTGATGGGGTCGACGGGCATCACATCATAGTGGCCATAGATGAGCACCGTGGGGGCTCCCTCCACCTTGGGGCTGTGAGCCACCACGATGGGGTGGATATCGGTCAGGTACTTCGTGGCGGAAAAGCCCATGCCGGTGAGCTTGGTCACCAGAAAATCAGCGCAGCGCTCCACATCGGCTGCATGCTCAGCCTGAGCAGACACGCTCGGAATGCTCAGGAATGCAAAAAGGTCATCGATTCGGGACATGTCCGCATTCTACCACCCGCACCCATGCCCACGCAAGCCTAAAGCAAGTGCGCAGCACTCACAAATACGAACTTACAAGCCATGGGCATGTTCATGGCAAAGAAAGCATTCTTCCCCATGGCCGCAGATTATTCCGACAGCCTGAAGCCATGAGTACATGGTGACTGAGCCGGTGAAACGCATACCGCGGCGGCGCAGGTCGCGGGAGATGGTATCGGACAAGGGTGAGGTGGTGCGCCGGGTGTAGGGTTCATGCAGCACTTCATTGCAGGAGAATCCCCAGGCATAGGCAGCGAAGCTGCCGAACTCCGCCTGAATCTGCAGGAAGATGCGAGTGTTGGCAATGACGGCTTCTATCTTGCCCCGGTGGCGGATGATGCCGGGATTCTGCAGCAGCCCGGCCACCTCAGCCTCGCCAAAGGCAGCCACGGCGTGCGGGTTGAACCCCGCAAAGGCAGCGCGAAAGGCCTCTCGTTTGTTGAGCACGCACTCCCACGAAAGACCTGCCACAAACATCTCCAGCAGAAGCATTTCGTACAGATACGCATCATCACGCGAAGGGATACCCCACTCCTCATCGTGATATTTCACATAGAGCGGGTTCTTCAGGTTCACCCATTGGCAGCGAGATGTACACATCATTGTATGACCGTATCAGGAACGAATTACAGTCTTTTTCATCATCAGCCCGCCGGCGAGGAGCCCGGCGCCGATAACGCAGCCGAGACCACCTATCAGGGTAAAAATCTGCCCCATGGTAGGGCCTTTATCCACCATCTGTGCCTGAGTGGGATCATGTGGCATGTAGATAACCTCCACCTGATGCCCGACAGGAAAATTATAGCCGGAGCTGCCGGTGGAGGAATCAAATTCGTGAGCCACCCCGGCGGCATCCACAAACTGCAGGCGGGGGAAATAGCAATAGCCGGAGCTGCGGTTCGAGGAATCGCTCACGCGGATGCGGACATGGGCACCGGAGCGGTGGCGGCGGTGGTGATTCGAGGAAGAGCTTTCCTGTTTACGCACGCTCAGCACGGTGGCCATGGTGCGCACACCCTCTTTCTCAAAGCGGGCATCGCTGCGCAGCATCAGAATCCCGATAGTCAGAAACACCGCATCAAACAGCAGAAAGAGAATACCCAGCGTCATCATCACGGGACGCTGCATGGTTGTTGCCACAGGGTTGCCCCAGGAATCTGTTTCCGTGGGCAGCCCGCCCATGGTAGGCGGCTGGGCTGCAGGCAGGGTCTCAGCGGGCGGGGTGGCCGCCACCTGTGCTGCAATCAGCTGCTGCACCTGCCCGACCTCCGGCACTTCAATGAAGCCCACCGGAGTGGTCCGATGGCGCATCTTGGGAAAGAACCCCCAGTGCTGCTCATAGGCAAAGATGATATCGCCATAGCCATCATCCCCATGCTGCACCGATTTTACAGGGTTCGGCAGCAATGGATAAGCCACCACGCGCTCTCCAAAGATACCTTTCGGCTCCAGCATCAGCACGCGCTTATCGGTAAGCAGATACAGCGTACGCTCCTTCTGCCTACGATAGCGGAAAGGAGCGCTGATGAGCCACAAGGCAAATAAGATGAGAGGCGAAACCAAGGCAAGCACAAGCCACCATACCTGCGCCATCTGGCAAAGTGCATAGGCCAGCATCACGAGCAGCACCACTCCGGAAAACACGCGACCTGCCGCCTCCACGATATCCATCTGCGGGCGCGGACGCGTCACCAGCACCACCCGTTCATCATCCCGCAAGACAGCCTGAACACGCGCATTGTCCTTCGGGGAAAGATTCCAATCAAGTAAACTCATAGGTTAGTAATATGTTGCAAGCGCATTCTATACCATCGCCAGAGCCGATTCAAGTGAATTATACACAATGTTGGCCTGCCGACGTACGCCACCGAACGCAATTTAATTGCCACACACGGCAGGCTTGTGTATACTGAAGCCACGGGACGCACCTCTATTCCCTGATTACTTTTGGCGCATGGGTGGCTCAACTTTACTGTATGAAATGAGCAGGTATACCGTTTATTACATTTCTCCCTGGTTTGTGAGCGTGTGCACGGCGGTGCTCGCACTGGCCTGTCTGGGCATCACCCTGTGGCAGGGTGGGCGGATGCTGATGGGACTCACCACCTAGGAGGAAAATGGACTGGCGCTGATTCTGGCGCAGCTGGGGACGCTGTTCTTCGGTCTGTTTGCCTATGCCGCGTGGAAACAGCATCACGATGAAAGCACGGATTCCGGCGTGGTTGTGGTACTGGTGCTTCTGCTGGGCTGGGGTGCGTGGAGTTCGTATACAGATAGCCGGAACTTCGTCGATTCCGGCATCGCGGTCACGGGGCGCATTGTTGACCATGATCATACCCGTCGCAGCCGCTCTAGACGTAGTAACCTCATCCTGATATATGAGTATCGCACTACCGATGGGCTGACTCTCCGGGGACGGCAGGTGGATAAAACATGGTCCTTCACTCTGTTCAGAAAACCTGGCTATATAGAGCCGGAAAATCGCTTGGGAGCAGATATTCCAGTGCTCTATATGCCGGATGCTCCCGAGCGCAGCACGCTGAACCGCTTTGCCGAGCTTTGGTCTCTAACTATCGTCATGACCGCCGGCACAGTGGTGACCGCGTGCATCTTCATCTTCATTGTTGCCCGACTCATTCGCGGCAACCGTCCGAAATATCGGCGCAGAAAACGCTGGCGAAGGTAAAAAAATCTACCGCTCATCCGTAGGTCAGCGTGGAGAAAAAATGGGAGCAAATCAGGCGTTGTCCGTTTGCGGCGGCTCAGAGGCAGCTTCGGCATTTTCCCCTGCAGCGGCCTCCGGCTGCGGCTTCTTACGGGGCTTCTTTTCCTTCTTCACGTTGAACTTGTTGGCGGCGGCCTGAAAACCTTCGCGGAGCATCATGACTGTGGCCTCTTCGGCCTTGGAGAGGCAATCCTCAAGCAGCGGGCGTTCATCGGGCGCAAACTTGCCGAGTACGTGGCCCACCATTTCCTTCTGGCCGGGAGCACCGATACCCACACGGATACGCGGGAACTTCTCGCCGCCCAGGTGGGCAATAAGGGATTTCATGCCATTGTGTCCGCCGGCAGAGCCGCTGGCGCGCAGGCGCATGGTGCCTACGGGGAAAGAGATATCGTCGTAGATGACCAGCACCTGCTCTGGCTCGAACTTGTAGTAGCGCATGATGGGGCCCACGCACTCGCCACTGCAGTTCATGAAGGTTGTCGGCTTGATAAGCAGCACTCCCGGCCCGGCTGCCAGCTCGCCCTTGCGCGCCTTATCGAGCTTCCATTCAGCCCCGAAACGGCGCGCGAGGCGATCCAGCACCATGAACCCGACATTGTGGCGGGTCTCAGCATAATCGCGGCCCGGGTTACCCAGGCCGACGATAATACGAATGGGAGAATCCATGGGATTGACAATTGACTATTGACGAATGACCATTGAGCAATCATTCATCATCCTCAACCCTGCGTGGCAGCGGCCAGAGCTTCGAGCGAGATGTTGCGGTTCACGGCGTTGAGGTAGGCGCGGGCGGAAGCTTCGATAACGTCCGTGGCGGCACCCTTGCCGGAAACAGGCTTGCATTCGCAGGCGCCGAACTGCACCTTCACCGTCACTTCACCCAGGGCATCCTGACCGATGGAGGTGGAGCGCACATTGTAATCCACGAGAGAGCCCTTGCTCTTCGTGATACGGTCGATGGCCTTGAAGCAGGCGTTTACGGGGCCATTGCCGATAGCGCAGTCCATGTAGAGCTTGCCATCCTTCTCCAGCTGCACGGTGGCCGTGGGACGAGCGGCAGAGCCGGCCACGAACTGGATGTCCACCATCTTCCAGGTGCCGTCGCAGGTGTCGAGAGAGTCGTTCACGAGGGATGCGAGGTCATCGTCATACACGAACTTCTTGCTGTCGCCCACCTTCTTGAAACGCTCGAACACGTGGGTGATTTCGGTGTCGGAAAGGTTGTAGCCCAGCTTCTCGAGGCGTGCCTTCACGGCGGCGCGGCCGGAGTGTTTGGTGAGCGGAAGCTCGGTCTCGCCCCAGCCCACTTCGGCGGGGTCGATTACCTCGTAGGTCTCGCGCTTGGCCAGGATGCCGTGCTGGTGAATACCGGAGCCGTGGGCAAAGGCGTTCTCACCCACAATGGCCTTGGAACGCTGCACGGAAAGGCCGCTCATGCTGGCCACCACGCGGCTGGTCTTCACGATTTCACGGGTTTCGAGGTTGTGCGGTTTCTCACCGGCGGCAAAGCCGAAGGCCTCGGGGCGGGTGGAGAGGGCCATGGCCACCTCCTCGATGGCGGCGTTACCGGCGCGCTCGCCGATGCCGTTGATGGTGCCTTCCACCTGGCGGGCACCGGCGGTCACAGCGGCCAGCGAGTTGGCCACGGCCAGGCCGATGTCGTTGTGGCAGTGCACGGAAATGACAGCCTTGTCGATATTCTTCACATTCTTGACCACATAGTCAATCATGGCGATGTATTCCTGAGGCGTGGTGAAGCCCACGGTATCGGGCAGGTTCACCGTGGTGGCACCGGCCTCGATGACGGCCTCCACCACCTGGGCGAGGTAGTCGTGCTCGGTGCGGCTGGCGTCCTCGGCGGAGAACTCCACATCGTTCACCAGGCTCTTGGCCAGCTTCACACCGGCCACGGCCATCTCGATAATTTCCTCCTTGCTCTTCTTGAGCTTGAACTCGCGGTGCAGCGGGCTGGTGGCCAGGAAGGTGTGAATGCGGCCACGGTCGCCGGCGGGAGCCACAGCAGCGGCAGCGCGGCGGATGTCGTTCTCCACGCAACGGGCGAGACCGGCGATGCGGCACTTCTTCACCGTGTTGGCAATGGTGAACACAGCCTCGAAGTCGCCATCGGAAATGCAGGGGAAGCCGGCCTCGATGATATCCACGCCTAGCTTTTCGAGCTGACGTGCTACCTCCAGCTTCTGCCGGAGATTCATGGAAGCTCCCGGGCACTGCTCACCATCGCGAAGCGTGGTGTCGAAGAATAATACTTTGTCGCTCATACTAGACGTTTCTATGGTTGGTTAACGGAAACTTCACTATACAGATTCGCAACACAAAATCAAGCTGATTATATGGCATATTTAGAATATTTCTAAATATGCCAATTTTCTGTAGATATTTGAGGGCATTTCAGGGGCTGAATTTCCGGGGAAAGGGACTTTGGGCTCTCCCCGGTTATGTTGTCGGGTCTGAGTCCCGTGCCCCGACAGAAATGCGCGCCCTCTCCGCATAAAGAGAAGGCGCAGAGTTCCGTTATTATCAGCCCTGCCCCTTGTGGCAGTTGGCCAGAGGCTTCACAATGAGGTGGTACAGGGCAGACACGGGCACCATCACCACACCGGCAGCCATTTCAGCAGCGCACATACCCACCGTGGCCGTGGCATCCACCACTACCAGCGGCACAGCAGCGGCCTGTTTCCAGATGGCGGGGCTACCCGGTTCCTTAGCCACAGGCATGCCCTCCACGGGCATCCACACCTCAGCATAGGGAGTGCCGCGCAGTTTCATGAACTGAAGCTCAGCGAACTCCGGGCCTGCGGCAATGGGCAGAGCGGTGAGCACATCGAACTCTGACTCGGGAAGCAGATCCCACTCACCCTCGGGCTCGCGGCGGTCCACACCAAGGTAATAGACGCGCTCGCTACCCGGCACAATTTCGTAGCGTTCGGAAGTATCCGGGGTGCACAGGGGTGACGAATTACCACGGCGGTAGATGCCGCGCCCCTTATCGATGGCGCAGGCAAGTTTCACCTGCAGCCAGGTCTTCCCCTGCCACACATACTGCTTGTCGCAATCCTCGGTATTCACTACCACCACGCCACGCTCCTGGTGGCACAAGGTCTCTGCCGTATGCAGAGACTGCCAGCACCAGCTGCAGGACGGCAGCACCAGCATGGCCGCCACAACCCAAAGCTTCAACAATTTACCGTAATTCTTCATCACCAGGCCACTCTAACACCCGCGGCCACACTGTGTCGAGCAAAAATAAAGGCAGCGGGATGATGCTTAACGATTCCGACGCCTTTCCAGAGCAGAGAGGCCAAGATGCAGCAGCCAGCCGGGAAGAAACAGGTACACAGCACCGAGTATCCCGGGAAGGCACACCAACATGACATACGCAAGGCTCGAGGTTGAATCATTGGAATACCTCCAGCAAAGAGTACAAGCGGCCAGCGCAGACAACAGGGGGAGCACCAGCCCTACCAGCTGCAGCAAGGTTCCCCTCTTAGTCCGAGCCGGAATGGCTGACAGATATGCAGGGGAAGCCATCGCGAGCATGTACGGAACGTAGAGAACTGCCCACCAGATTTCGGAAGCGGAACGAGCAAAGCGGATTGCCGCCACTGCCAATCCCACGGCGGTCAGCGAGGCACAGCAGATAAGGAAGAGCCGGATAAAGCGCCGCCGGGGCAGCACGCAGGGATGCAGCTCCTCCACAGGCATAGCCGGAGCTTCTGCCGGCAGTTGCTTTTCCGAAGCAACGAATGGAGGAGTGCAAAGAGTTCTTTTCACGGGAAAAATCACTTTGCTGCAGGGCTCACCGTCACCGAGAAGCTCTGTTCGCGGGCAGGAGCCTTACCCTTTTCCCAAGGGCGCACATAGACCACGCGCACCAGCGCTTTGCCGGGCTTCTGCCCCGTGATGGTGAGGGTAACCGGCACAGGGAAACCGCAGCAGAATGAATCATCGGGGGAGGTACCGAAGAGCTCGACCTTCACCACCTTATTCGAGGCAGCAGGCTCAGCCACCTGCCAGGTGTAGCCAGTGCCGGCGTTGCTGTTGAGCATCATGGTGCACTTCTGCCCCACCTGCAGCGCCACAGGCGCAGGAACATCCACAGAATCGGCAGCCAGCACCGGCAGCGCTGCCAGTGCCACCAGAAGAAATGTACGCAGGGTCTTCATGAGTCTTGTTTTACCACTTCCGCCCCCGGAAGTCAACGGATAAGCAGATAATCAGCAGCAAAGCACGAGACAAAGGACCACCAGGAGCAACAACACCGCACCGGCGGCCATGCCCCGGAGCCAGGAACGACAGATGGCGAACCCAAGCAGCGCAGAAAAGAAGAAATAGAAAATGAACGCGAAAACAGCTATCCCCTCAAAACTATGGAGCGAGAAATCGCCGCCACCGACATCTATATGCCGGGCATATTTTACCGGAGCGGTGCCAAGATGAGCACAGGCAACAGGGTCCGACATATCGAGCACCTGACCACGCTGCCGCCCCACGAGAGTGGCAACTGCGCCACTACGCAGCAATGACACGCGTTTATCACCAATCTCAAGTCTTTCCACACCGGGCGTATCGATACCAAAAAGTCCCAGAGGCCAGATTCGGCCAGGATACAGATCACTTACCTGCCAGGCACCCAGCCGGATATCATCGGCGTATGCCACGGTATTCCACTGCTGCACCTCTATCACACCAGACCAGGTGCCGAGATTTCCGGCGCTCAGCGGAGCTTCTGCCTGCAAAGGCCCCGTCACCCGCACCAGGCGTCCCTCGTTAGCAGGGTCAATCTGATCAGTACGGCCAGCATACACCCGCTCACTGTGCCAGTAATCCAGCAACATACCTGTCTCCACACAAAGCAACAGAAGCATCACCAGCATCAACAGCCCACCAAACACAATCACTATGGGCTTCATCAATGCCCATGCCATACTACCTGCCAGCTGTGCGGAGTTCTGAGTATTCATCTGCTTATCAAATTCAAAAAAATGTAGACAGAATTTTTTATCACACGAAATGAAGCAAATCAAGCCTCATGTAGTGATACTTCATCTTTCTCGTGACGCATATGAGGGTTCAATATGCATTTGCTCTTTCCTTATTCTTGCTCTTCTGTTATAGTGAACACGCAATTACACTGAGTTCGAATTTTCCCATCTTATGATTCGTTATTCTCTCCTTTTTCTCGCCACTTCATGCATATCTATTATCATTATATTACTGTATAAAAAATTTAATACTCAAAATATTGTTCAGAGTCCATCTGCCCCGACGTCATCAAAAAAGCACCATCTCTGGGTACTGATTATCGGGCTGGAATGCTCCTTTCTATACTGTTTGTCTGCCTACTGTCTTTCCACTGCCTGGTTGAAAGGTGACGATTATATCTTTTTTGAACATTGTGACAGCACTCTAAAAGAGAAGCTGGTATTTGTTGCAGCCAGATATATCAACTGGGTCAGCCGACTGGGAGATGTCATTGCATCCTTGTTAGCCATCTCGGAAAACCGTTGGCAACATATTCTGCTGACGCCGCTTTTCATCATTGCCACACCTTTTGCAGTACATCGATTACTGGCACCTCGGAACGAAAGCATCTTTTCAGCAAAAGGAGCCGGATTCATTCTCTTCTTCATCTTTCTTTTCACCATCAATGTCAGTCTGACTCCCTGGCGCAATTTCTGGTGCTACGCAGCGGCGGTTAATTACATCTGGCCCATGCCGGTGATATGCCTGTTCCTTTCATTCTTCCGGGAAGACAGATTGACTTCAGCGTCAGGAAAGATATCTATTCCCCTGCTTTTTCTGCTTGGTCTGTATAGCGCCTGGTCACTCGAATGCGTCACACTCTTTCTTCTGCCGGGTATCATTATATGGGCGTTGCTCAAGGTAAAACAGAAAAGGCACATCCCCATCCAATGTTTCAGTGGGCTGCTGGGTGTAATATGGGGGTCTTTCTTCCTGCTGGCCACACCGGCACTGCAAAGAAGAGCAGCAGAAGAATTGGCTCAGCGAGCATTCAAAGCCGACCAGTACAACTGGCATCAGATGGTGGATTTCGTTCTCAATAAAACGCCTGAAAATCTAGCTCAACTGAGAGGAAGCACTGTAGCCTATCTTTTTGATGGCATTCCCCTTCCCCTACACGCATTCTACATACCGGAACTGATGGAGGCATTCCTCCCGTGCTGTGCCGCCGGGCTTGGCGCATTTGGCATACTGGCGCTGGGTACAGCCATGCAACGCAGCAAAGCATGGAAGCAACTTCTGCTGAAGAGCTGCATGGGTGTTATTTTCGCTATGGTCTGTGCCTGCGCCTACCTTGCCTCATGCATTCCTACAAACATGAGCTTCCTTCCGCCTGCATTCATCATCCTGCTGAGCGGCGCATATCTCTTCCTGCATTCTTCAGGCAAAGGTTATGGCATACTGAAAGTGGTATTGACGGCCGGCATCATCATAACGTCCTGCATAAAAATAGCGCCATCGGTGATGGAGGCGGCTGAATACAAGAAATATGAGGAGCAACGGCTTGCTGAAATTCACAGGCAAATAGACGCAGGCAGAAAAGACATCGTACTTCCGCCGCAATTTAATGTCATTCCGCAGGACAAGTTGGGGCTCATCATGTCCATGGATATTCATGACAAGCCGGAGCAATACCCCAACTTCATTGCGGCAAAATGCTACAAGGTAGATAGCATCACCCAGCAAAAGGCTAGCAAGACAAAAACGGCGGACTAATCCCTATCTCCTCCCCTTTTTACTGCGGCGGCCTTTACCTGGAGGACTGGGGCGACCCTGGCGTTGTTTGCGGGGGCTCTCGCGCAGGAATCGGCGCAGATAGGGAAGTCCCAGGCGCATAAACAGCCAGATACCGCCGCCAAATACCAGAGCAAACAAAACCAGAGCCCCCTTGTGTGGGGCAATATAGCTTGTTTCATCCTCGAGGAGAGCCTTTCGTGTCTCTTCCGGCAGCAGCAGAAGAACAGGGACCGCTACCATGAGGCCACAAATAATGATACCTCCCTCAAGCAGCTGACTTCTCCACGACTGCGAATCCTTTTCGTTTTCCCAGCCAGTCCGGACCAGCAAAAACAAGCCCATAACGCCCAGAATAAAAACCAACACACCCAATGCCCAGGGATGCGCGGCTTCTGCCAGCATCAAGTAGCTCAACATCGTCATTCCTCTCTATTCATTGCGGGTTCAAATCCTTGTGCGGCGGCAGACTTCAGCAAGTAATCTGCTTTTTCCGCATCCGGTACCAGACCGAAATCACCATCGCGGTAGGCGAGAGCCATACGGTACTGAGCATCAGCATTGCCGGCATCGCAAGCGAGGACATACCAGCGGTGCGCCTCCTCCATATCCACCGGCAGCCCTATACCCAGCTCACAGCAACAGCCCAGGTTATACTGCGCCAGAGGAATCCCCTGCTCTGCTGACATGCGGTAGAAATGCACGGCCTTTGCCTCATCTTTCGGCACGCCGAGTCCAAAATCATACAGGCATCCCAGCCGCAGCGGAGCCTCATCATGTCCGTGGGCAGCGGCTCGGCCATACCAATAGGCCGCCAGCGCGTAGTTCTGCGCCACACCATGGCCGAGTTCATAGCAATACCCCAGGTTAAACTCCCCATCGCTCCAATTCCGCTCCGCAGCCTTGCGATACCAGAATACCATGCGTTCCTCGTCCACTGGGAGCCCGATTCCCCGCTCATATGCGCGCCCCAGGTTCAGCATTCCCAGACAGTTTCCCTGCTCCGCTGCGCGGCGATACCACTCCAACGCCACGGACTCATCTTTTTCCACGCCACGACCTTCCTCGTAATTGGCACCCAGGTCATTCATGGCAGCGGCATAGCCCTGTGCGGCAGCCTTTTGCCACCAGCATACGGCATCCTCTGCACCATCGGGTTGCAAGTCGCACAAGCATCCAAGGTGGTGCTGAGCCACAGCCAACCCTGCCTCTGCATGGTGCAGCAAGGTTTCGAAATCCCAGTCACAGACTTCTTCCAGAGAAACATCATCCATAGAGTTGAGCCTATTGTAGCTACGAAAACCGCGGAATTCAAGTGCAAACTAACGGTTTTTCCGGTTGACTCGCGCGGGGGGAGCAGCTATAATGAATAGAGCATGAAGCTGCGTCTCTCCCGAAAGTACCGCGTGATGCTTGCCGCCCTCCTCTTCGCTCTGCTGGGAGGGTTCACGGCCAGTCTGTTCACTGGCGAGGACGACGTGGTACGCGCCATGAAGGAATTCCGTGCGCCGGATTCCGAGCATCTCATCGAGCTGCGCCGCCAGATGGATGAAATACACGATGGCGGCAGCCTGAACCAGGCCAACGAAGCTGGCGACACACCGCTCATGAATGCAGCCCGCGTGGGGGCGCTGAAGCACCTGGACTACCTGCTCATCAAGAAAGCGCGTCTGCATCACCAGAATCCCAAGGGTCAAAGTGCCGCCGATGTGGCAGGCACGGAAACAGCCCGCGACCTGCTGGCCGCCTGCGTGGAGGCGGAAACCGCCCCCAGCCCGGAGGACAGGGAGCGCATGCGCAAGAGTCTGAAATCCGCCGGCATCAATCCCGACAATCTGACTCAGGCTCTTTTTGATGCAGTGAGCACCTGGCGAGGCAACAACACCCGCCTCACCGCACAGGTACTGGCGCTGGGCGGCAATGCCAATGCCATCAACAGCGAGGGAACCCACATCCTCAACTTCCGCCACCGCAACACGAACACCATCGTGCTGCTGCTGCGCCACGGCTCCGACCCGAATGCCCAGCCCGACAAACAGGGCGGCAGCGCTGCCTTGGCCCGGTATATCAATGAATCACCGCGCAATGTGCGCAACCTGCTCACCGCAGGCGCATCGGTGAAAGGCGCCAGTGTGCTTGCCAAGGCCGCAGGTGCAGGCGATGCCGAAACAGTCGAGATGCTGCTCGAGGCCGGGGCCGATGCCAACGGCGTGATGGAAGACGGCACCAGCGTGCTGGCCAGTGCCGTGCGCGGCCTGCACCGCTTCAGCGGCAACCACGTGAAGGAAGGCATTCCCGACTGTGTGCGCCTGCTTCTGGAAGCCGGCGCCGCCACCGAAACACCGGGCAAGAACGGGCGGCTGCTTTCCCCGATTTCTCCCGGTGGCATGAGTATCCTGCCCGAGTGTCTCCGCCTGCTGGTGGATGCCGGGGCCGATGTGAATGCCCTGAACAACCGTGGTGCCAACTACGCACAGATTACGGTGTACAAGGATCCCACGCCTGAGACGATTGAGCTTCTGCAGGACATCATCAAGGCCGGGGTAGACCTCACCCACAAGGATGATAAGGGCGAATCCTTCCTGTTCTACGCCATTCCCACCCTGTGTAAGCCGGACATCATCTCGCGCGACAAGAAGACGAAGGAAGAAGCGCGCGAGATGCTCGACACCCTGCTGGAAATCGTGAAGCAGTCGCAGCCCGACCCCGCCGCGCTCGACCGCAACGGCAACACAGCCCTGCATCTGGCAGCCATCCGCCCCGGTCCCGCCACCGACAAGGTGCTTCATTACCTCATCAAGCTGGGCGTGAAGACCGATGTGCGCAACAAGTTCGGCCGCACCGCGCTGGAGGCCATGCTGCGCAATCCCGCAGGCCCGCGCTGCGCCCAGGTAGCCACGCTGCTCAAGGACCACGGTCCCCTGCCCACGGGGGACGAGGCTCAGATGATGCTGGCCGTGCTCACCAATGACACCGCCACCCTGCAGAATATGCTGGGGCACATGCACGACCGCGACTTCCTGACCAAGTGCCTGCAGCATGCACAAAGCGCCTCCGCTGCCGATATGCTGCTGAAGGCAGGTGCCCGGCCTCATAACCTGGAGCAGCTGGTGCGCTATGGTCGCCCCGAAGTTGTGCACGCCTTTGCCGCCAACGACAAGGCCGGCGTGCTGAGCAACTACTGGAATGACGTACAGACGCCCGCCATGGCCGCCGCCTTCCTCAAGGCAGGCGTGAATCCGCCCGGGCTGGGCGATATTGAGAACACCGAGGTGCTCAGCTACCTTATCAAGCGCCGCAGCGACCTGCTGGAATGCTCCGAAATCGACATGACCCGCAGCAGCCTGCCCGCCCTGCCCATGGAAGCCGTGGTGAAACGCGGCGATGTGGTGAACACCGCCCTCATGCTGGAAGCAGGTTCCCCAGCAAACGGATACCCCGAATCCCTGCTCGCCCTCACCAACAATGCTGAAATAGCAGAGCTGCTGGTGGAGCACAAAGCAAAAACAGACTGGCGCAGCCCCAAGGGGGAAACGCTGCTGAGCCTGCGCCACAAGCAGATGCGCAATGCAGCCCTGCTCCACTCGGAGAATCCCGACCCGGATACCTTCCGCGAGTTCAAGAACCACTACGAGGTCTACAAGGTACTGAAAAAGGCAGGAACGCCCGACAAGCATCCGAAAATGGATGAGTTCAAGCAGGAACTCCGCAAGCACGACACCACACTCAAGCACGAAACGGTGGAGTTCGTGACCCCCGACTGGAGCGGCCCCGTGCGCGTTTCCCGCGAGGCCATGGTAATGGCACGCGCCTCAGGCAACACCGACACCGCCAACGTGCTCGAGTTCTCCGATAAGCACATCCGTCTGAAGTGGGACCGCTGGGGCTTCAACTACCTGATTCGCAAGGAGGATGGCCGCTACCACCAGACACGCGAACATGTCCGCAGCAAGGCAGCCAAGCACAAGAAGGTCGCAGCACCCTACTACTTCGTCCGTTTCACCAACGAGAAGAACGAGGAAGACACCCTGCGCATTCACCCGAGCTGCCAGCATGCCCGCCGCGTGAGCGATAACCAGTACGCCGACATTCTCAGCATAACGAGAGGCTCAGGGAACGCCTCCATCCAGCTGCGACTGGACGATGGCCGCGAACAGCGCCTCTACACCCTCGATAACAAGCTGCAGGTTCTCAATGCCGACAGCGTGCGCAGATTGCTGCGCGAACGCCGGCCCGGCATTGCTCACCGCGAAATCAAATGCGTGAGCACCGAGTGGGACGACACGCTGCGTATTTCCACCGATTTCAATGTAGCCGCCCGCGCCTCCTACGCCCGCGATACAGCCGCTGTGCTCAAGTTCACCGATGACCAGCTCACGCTGCAGTGGGACCGCTGGGGCTCAGAGAACTTCACCAGACGCGCAGACAACAAGTACTACAGCGACAGCATGCCCATGGCTCAGCGCGACCGTGTGCGCCGCGAGCTGCGCGAGAACAGTCACCAGCTCAAGGTAACGCGCCTGCAGCTGGTGCACCCCTACTGGACCGACACGCTCAAGCTGAATGAACAGCACCGAGTCGCCGTGCGCGCAGGCGGCGCACAGGATGCCGCCGAGGTGCTGCGCTACACGAACGATTCCATTACCCTGAAGTGGGACAAATACGGCACCGAAACCTACGAGCGACGCTCCGACGGGCGCTACCACCTCAGAAACTGAGGCGGTAGCCCACGGTGCCATTCACTTCATAAGCCCGACTGCGCAGCCCCACCCCGGCATCCATGAAGAGGCTGCCGGCGTCCACGCCAAGGGGGATGGTCATCCCCGCTCCCATTTCCACGCCGAAGCGCCCCATCTCCGCCGAGCGCACACGTCCGCCTCGAGCTCGGTCGGCCAGCAGCGACACATTGCTGTGGCTGCGCACATCCCCCGCATCGAGCTTGAACAGCACTCGCCCCTCCAGCAAGCATCGGCGGTTGTAGACATCTTCCATGGCGTAGGTCTGAGCTCTGGCACCAAGTCCGAAGGTGACCACATCCATATCCTGCCGTCCCACATGCAGACCTGCATCGCTGCCGCTTTCGTTGTACGCATCAATCCCGGCGTGGCGGTAGCTGATGTTCACGATGGGTTGCAGGCATGAGGAGGAATCTTCATCCAGAGGAATCACGTAGCCCAGCTCATAGAGTATGCCGAAGCCCAGGCCATCGCTGCTGCCGCTGGTGCTGTAGCTGCCTGCGCCATAGTCCACGCTGCGCTTCAGCTCCACATCAGCCCAGCCGATGGTACCGACCAGCGTATGCGTCCACCTGCGGGCGGCATAGCGACCGATGAGCGACAGATAGCATGTATCGATATCGCCTTTGGCATGGTCGGGAGATTTGGATTCATAATCGCCATACATGGCAGAGAAGGCCATGCCCGCAGTCAGGTAATCATTCACATCCACATCAAATCCCACAGTACCGCCCCAGCTGCTCAGCGTGTAGCCAGCCTCGGTGCCCGAAGCATCCAGCTCGCTGCGGTCGCCCTCGGCATTCACCCACGCATTGAACAACGGGAAATCATGCTCCATGGCAGGATTCACGCCCATGCTGGTAGTGCGGTTGCGAATAGACTGCAACTGGCGCTCCACATCACCCACCAGAGCAGTACCCAAAGCTGCCGTGCCGGCACCTGCTGCCGCGGCCAATACCTGGTCTGCCGTGCGGGCATTGCCTTCCGCCGCCAGAATATCCAGCGTCTCGGTCAGATTGCGTAAATCGGGCGATTCCCGCAGCACCTCGTTAGGAATCCGCCACAGCATTTGAGCACCCGTGCTGGCGTTGGCAGATGTTGCCACCGTTTCGTACAGATTCGTTTCATCGCGCCAGGCGTTAAACAGCAGCAGACCATTCACCACACTCAGCCAGGCTGCATCTATGCCCTGAAATACCGTACCACTCCCGAGCGTAAGCGGAACCTGATTATCTGCGCCTAAGTCTGCACTTTCCACCTGTCCCAGAACCATGGTGCCATCTTCAGACAGCTCCAACGGCAGCGTACCCGTGGATTGCAAGGTCACCGCAGCACCATCCTGCACCAGAAGAGAAGAAAGGCCGAACACCTTCACATCTCCGTCTGTGTTCAGAACGATAGTGGTAGACGAAGCATCCAGAAGCTCCAGCTTATTCAATGAAAGGACGCTGTCTGCCTGATGCAGAATCAAATCCCCCTGATTCTGCAAGCTCCATGCGGGTGAGGTCTGAACCTGTTGCAAGGTGAAAGTCCCTGCCCCCTGCATCACGGTAAGGACACCCGCACCATTCCCTTCTGAAAGGGAGCCTGAGAATGTCGAATCCTGTACATTCTGCACAGTAAAGGTTTCACCAGTGGACATGAGGCTACCATTTCCGCTCAGCGCACCTACCTCCCCACGGGCAGGCAGTGCACCATTCAATTCCAGAGAACCACTACCGTTCAGCGTTCCTGAAAAACCGAGCGAATTACCGGAAATCTCAAGCGAACCTTCCAGTTCCAGCGAGCCATCACCATGCAGGGATGCCACCTGATTCCCCTGCCCGGTCAGACGCAGGGTGCTGTCATCTATTTCAAGCCAATCCGCCGTAAGCGAACCTCCCACCGTAAGCGTCCCGTCACCCGTCTTGACCAGTTGCACCGCCGTTCCGGCGCTGATACTGCCCTCCAGCAGCGTGTTGGCAGGTTCTGAGCCCCATGCTTCATTGTTCAGCACAACGCGCACCACTCCGGAAGACTCATCCGTATTCGTCACGCGGAAATCGCCGCTGCCGAGCAGGTTATTCACCTGAGCTTCCTGGGTATTATCACCAGAAAGATTCAGGGACAGGGTGTAGCCGGCATCCACGAAGGTTGCTTTGTAGTCCTGCAGGCGGGTGTAGCTGGTCACGGTATCATAGTCACCATCCTGCATCACCATGTACACATCGCGCACCGCCCCCTCCAGCACAACATTACCGCCCTGCACTCCAAGCACAGTCAGACCGAGCGCAGCGGGCGAAATGCCGCTGTTGGCAAACAAATCGGCGGCGGTGATGCCGTTCTGCAAACCCAGCTCCGCATTGGAAATATACAGATACACCGCCTGGCGCTTACCTTCCAGAAGGCTGCGGACACTCTCCATGTCGAGCTCCACGGTGGTGAAATCATGAATCACCAGCTTGCCGTTGGTAATATCGAGCATCACCTGGCTTTCTGAGCCGAGCGAGGAGCTGGAGCCCACATTGGCCGAACCGAGAGTCAGATTCATCTCGGCCACGCCATCAGCTGAGCCGATGTTGAGATTCCCGATAATCCCACCCAACTGACCATTAGCGGCAATGCTGATACTCTCAAGCACGTTGGCATCCATGCCACCCATATCCACGCGGGCACCTTCCGCCACATCGGCCACCAGCTCGCCCTCCAGCGTACTGAGGCCGGCGGTCAGTGAGCCATTCACAAGGGTAAGCCGGCCACCGCCCTGCAGACTAGTCCCTGCCCAGCTGGCGGTTGCTTCGCTGCTGCCGAGTCGGACCTCACAATCCGTATCAATGGTCAGGCTGCCCGTAGTGGTATTCTGCCCCGTCAGGGTGAGCACGCCGCTGCCGCTCTGCCTCAGCATGGCCGTGCCACCCACCGCACCGCTCATCGTGGTGGGCGAACTGTACTGGAAATTGAAGGTCATATTCGCGCCGGTGCTGGAAAGATTTGCCTGCACCAGCACGCTGCCCGCCACATTCTCACCGCCGAAAGTCCAGTTGACGGCCGTGTTACCGGGGTGTACCAGGGTGCCGGTAAACGCACTCACATCACCGCTCATGGTAATGTGTGAGGACGGCTTGAGAATCATCGTTCCCGCCCCACTCAAAGCACCCGTAAAGGTATAGTGTTGCCCCGTGGAGCCATCCAGATAGGTTGTAGTGCCATCCACAATCTCCAGATTCGCAGCAGTTGTTGTGGCGCGACTGAACCAGAAACGCTGTCCTGCCACACGCACAAGGGTGCCGCTGCCACCCATGGCGGCTCCATCATAGAACGAGACCGAGCCACTGCTGGGACTGCCGTCGCCCGCAAGTTCCAGCGTTCCGGTAAAGTCGGTGTGCTTTCCCTGCACCGTTAGCTGGCCTGACGCGCTGGTGAGCACCAATGTACCATCGCCGCCAAAGTTACCTGTCAACGTACCTTGTCCGCTCACTTTGTTGATACGCAGCACACCATCATTCACGGCGAGATTCCCGCTCTGCGTATCACCCGATGCGGCCCAGTTGAGTGCTAATTCTCCCGCGCCGCCCTTCTCCACACCGTGCGATAAGGTCTGTTTCACTCCCGCATCATCCGCCCAGGAGACAGCGTTCCCATTGGTATCCACTCGCACCACTGAAGAGGAAGCGGGATTCAACTGGGAGCTCAGGTCCTGAGTCACGCCGCTGCCGTAGCGCAGCTGGCCGCCATTAAAATAAATAGACGATGTACCTAAAGCCCCTTCGGCATCCACCTCCAGAGTACCACCTTGCAGGCGGAGATTCCCCGAGAAATCGGGATTTGCAAGAGCGAGCTGCACCAGCGTATCATCGCCGCTCACGATGAAATCACCAGATGAAATAATACCAGCCGATGTCCCCTCGAAACGATACTGACCGCCCGTCACTCGTATACTCGCCGGAGTCACTTGAGAAACCGTCACCGTGCCGTCATGCCCGGGAGCAAAGGTAACCACCTGCCCCGCCGGACCGCTGCCGTCCGCATTCTGCCACTCGGCAGAGGATGTATCGCTCCATGTCCCGGTATCGCCAATCCACAGCCAGGGCACATCGCTCATGCTGCCCACCACCAGCTGCAGTGCATTTCCTTGCACCTGCACACTGTAGGCCATCTCAGCGGTATCATTCATACCAGTGCCGTAGAATTGCGAGGTTTCCACTGCCGATGCTGCGCCCCAGGTGATGAGGTCGTAATTACCGATGCCGAGAGATTCGTAGCCGCTCAGTGATATGGTTGTCTGCGCATCGGTCAGCTCGAATGCTCCACCCACGGAGATGGCGGCATCCTGCGTTCCCTCCACATCAAACGCCAGAGTAGCGCCACTGCGCAAAGTCAGGTTCCCTGCAGTGCTCAGCCGGGCTCCATTTGCAGCAACAGCAATACTACCCAGCGTAACATTGCCGGTAAAGGAGAGTTTACCACCCTGCACGGCAGTCTTGCCGGTGTATGTGCATCCTTCACCCGAGAGATTCAGGTTACCAGTCCCTGTCTTGGTAATTCCCAGATAGAGCCCGGGCGTGGCGGACGCTGCGTCCATGATACTGCCTGAAAAAATTCCGCTAGTCACGCTGAGGTTAAAACTTCCGCTACCCGATGCCAGAACTGAGCCTGCACTGCCGTTCAGAGCTACTACAGAGGCGCTGCTGTCCATGAGCAGGAGTCGGGCATTGGCAGAATCCAGCTGCACAGATGCAGCCGACGCTGCACCGGGGCTTGTCAGCGCAAGGGTTGTCAGGTAATCGCCGCTGATGCGGTATGTCCCGCTAAACGTATTCTCTCCATTAGTAAGGACAAGGCGGTGGTCTGCTCCCGTGTCGGGCACTCCTGCACGTATATCCAACACACCTGAGCCGGAAACCTGACCATTCCATACCATATACTTGCCGTAGTACAAGCTAAGAGATGTTGTACCCGAAGTGTCGGATTCTGTGCTGTCCAGGCTCTGCAGGTTGAGCGTAATATCACCCGTCCAGTTCACGTGGCCATCACGATTGCCGATAGTTGCACCGGAGACGGTGCTGATATCGGGAGTCACAGTCCGCCCTGTAGACAGGCTTGCCGTTCCTCCCCCCATGCTGGTAATGAATGTTCCTTCAGCCCCCACCTCGACCCGGCTGGCATTCAACGAAGCCACTGCACCGGGGCCGGAGTGGTCACTTTTGCGGCCAAGCCCAAGGTTACCGCGGCTGATACGTAATACACCGGTAAAATCCTGGAACAACTGCCCCGTGATACTGGTCAATGTTCCGGCGTTTTCCAGCATCAGGTTCACCTCACCACCACCGCTTAACATGCCAAGAGCGCGTTCACCCGCATTCACCGAGCCAATGCTGTCGTATCGTGACAAAGTCAGCACTGCCCCATCAGACACTATTGTACCACCTGTGAAGGCATTCGTATTCTGCACCTCCAATGAGGCTTCGTTCTCCAGAACAAGCGAGGTTTCGCCGCTGATACTGCCTGACCCAGCAAAAACATACCCCTGCCCACTCACTACCACGCTCGAAGGTGCCACCATTTCCGTTATAGACACCTGAAATTCTTCTGCATCATTGGTAAACTCCACCGCATCACCTTGACTAAACACCGAAGACGCACTATCATTCAACCAGGAAGCATCTGTCGTATTCCACGAACCGGAGTTCCAGGTAAGTGCAGCCTGAGCAGGAAGCAAGATAGCCGACAGCAAGGCACAACGAAGCATGTAGGGTAAGTGCAGTTTCATATAGCGCGCACTTTATCCCCGATATATCCAGTTTGCAAGTTGTTAGCACTAGCTATTAGAGATTTGAGACTGCCGCATGTTCTATCCGAGCACGGGACTTTAGCCCCGAAAACATAACCGGGACTAAAGTCCCGTGCTCCGACAGATATGTACCGCCCCAACTAAAAAGGCGGCTCCGTATTCGGAGCCGCCTGTGAGAATCTTGTGAGGGACTGTTAAATATCCCAGTTATCCAGCCACTTGAAGGAAACAATCCTGAACTGGCGACCCATCACCTTGTTGGTGTTGCTCAGGCCTTCGCCTCGGGTACCATCGGGGTTGTATTCCGAATCCTGGGGATTATTGGAGGGATCCACATAGTCCATGGTACGCTGCACCACGGCCTCGCACCATGCCTGGGCGAGAATAGCCTTGTTCGGATTGCGCACGCAACCATAAGCGCGGATGGTGAAGGTATCGTCACGCACGGTAAGGATATTGCCAAGAGAGGCGAGCACGTCACTCTGAATCAGGTAACCGGGAGCTGCCGTATGCAGCGAGCCCATACCAGCCTGTGGGTTCTTGAACATCTGTCCGCGGGCTTCGGGCACACGCACTTCATCGAAATCGCGGTTGATATCGGTGGCATCAATGGCAGCCTGCAGAGCACCCTTCAGGCCAAGCTCACCTTCCTGCAGGCGGCGGTTCACAAAGTCGGACAGGCTGAGGAACGGGCCACGTTTGCGCACCTGCTTCACCATTTCTTCTGCCAGCTTGCGAATGGACTCAGCCTCCAGCATGCGCACCTCACCCCAGGCAGAAGCCATACCGCTGCTGCGGAAATTGGTAGAGCCCTGCATCATGCTGTAGCCACCCTGAGAATCCACACTGGTATCAGTCGTGGAAAGCATGAAACGAGAGAAGAGAACCTGGTTATCATTCTTTCCTTCTTCAACCTGACGAAGCTCACGATCCTTCATGGTCACCAGCTTACGCTTAGCAAGTCCCTGCAGGGTGGCAGCCCAGGCGTCCACAGAGATGGAGTTCACATTGAAACCACCGTCAATCATGATATACTGGGCAATGTGCTTCCAGCCATCGCCAGACATGATGCGCTTGATAATCTGCTCGTCATTATAGGGTGTATTGACACGCTTGTAACGGGAAACAGGAAGCTCCTCCTCACCCTTGAGGAACTTGGTCAGCACATCGCGAGCCTCTGTTTTATTCCCACCCTTCTCCGGCATATCAGACACGGAAGAGCAGAACCAGCGATCCCACATGGCATCGTTAATCAGCAGGCCGTGGTCGAAGAAATCACTAAACAACTTGGAGTTCGAGGAGAAGTCCGGAGCCTCGGTCTTGTTAGCGAAGTATGTATACACATCATCGGGCGGCAGACAGGGGTCTGCAAAGGCATTGCCGATACCCACACCGGGCACACCAGCCTGATACTGCATACGGCGCAGGGCTCCCTGAGTCACATACTCGCCGGACGTGCTGGACTGATACCAACCCGGCTGCAGACGCATACCGGCAAAACCGGCCAGGGAGAAGGGAGGATGCACAGGCAGCTCAAGCACAGAAGCAAAGGATACCTGCTCGCCCTCGCTGGTCACGCCCAGGTAGCCGTTGCGGCCGATGTTATCCATGGGAGCGCTATCCATACCGGCACTCACGCGCAGCGTTGCCAGCTGGTAGGGATGATACTTGCGCATCTGGTCATCAGGGTTGATGAGTGCACTGCCCCAGAAAGCCGGGCTGGAGTGCTGCCAGATTTTGCCGCGGTAGTCACCCGGGAAAATCACAGAGTTGGTGTGAGAACCTGCAGACTTTGCCATCACACCCACAGCACCGATGTAATACGGCACATCGGGGTCTTCCTGGGAGCCGTCGGTCTTCCACTCAGCATCGGAACCGCCGCAGAACTGAGTCTCCGTCTCCTCCATGGCCTGCGGGTCATACCAGCCAAGCACGAAGCGCTGCGGTGAAATACCACGCTTGTTCGAACCAGTATCTGCACTATTACCTTCACCGGCACTATTGTAACCGGAGAACACCGTGACACACTCAGCATGCTTGGGGGCAAACCATTTACCGTCAGTACCGGCACTTTCAGGAGAGCCCTGACCAAGTCGCAGTTTCACATAGAACTTACCAGCATCGATATTGGTCTGTGAAGGAATACCGGCAGAATCAGCGGTACTCGCACCACGTCCACTATAGAAGCGAGCCTTGTAGCCGGAAACAGAGCTGGGATTATAGCCCGGCACCCAGGGATTCGAGAAAGGCTTGGAATAATCCTGCGTCACACGGGCCTTGCCGGGAGAGAAGAACACAACCTCGCCCGGTTCAAACACGATATCTTCCTCACCTCCGTTATTATTGGCCATGAAATAATCGCCATAGTCCTGACCATAGCGGTTCTGCTGCATGAGGTAATTATTCCAGCCATACTGCCAGGTGTTAGACACCTGTACGCAGTAAGTATCAATCCAGGTCGTCTTATAGGGGAGAGACTGAGCCCAGAGCTGCTTGCCGCGAATCTTCATCGGCACATTGTACGGATTCCACCACAGGAACATGGGTGCAAAACACATGTCGAGGTCATAAGTGACATCCTCGCCTGCCATATTCTTTGTGGGTGTGGAGACAAGACCGAAGTTCGACACAAAAGCAAGAAGAACGGGAGTACGGGCGTAACCAGCAGCCTCGCTATCTTCCTCAAGCATGGAGCGGGTGTCGAAGTAAGTCTGCCCCAGCTCAGCGTTGCGCATTTTCTCAGGGTCGTCAGAGTAATTCATCTGACGGTCGAACACCGAACCACTCATACGAGTATACGGCTCCTTCAGGTTACCCAGCAGGCGAGCCGTGAAGTTCATATTATCCTTGGCTTCGCCATTCGGCCAGCAGTTATAGTAGGCATGCAGATTCTGCCAGGAGCCGATAGGCATATCCTGTTCTGTGCCTTTGGGTACGTCCTGGTTTTCCACCAAGGGGCAATCCTGATTGCGACGAGCAGCAAAATCCGTTTCCTTCAGGTTCTTCTTATTCAGCAGCAGGCAAAGGTCCTGCTTGAAACCACCCATGCTCACATTGATGGGAAGCGTGTAGGAAGTGGTGGTCACGTCAAAGAAATACGGCATACCGGCAGCCTGAGAAGAGGAACCGACCAGAGGCAGGGATGCCAGCGTCACCAGACGGGCAGGTTCTTCGATATCGCCGGGAATGAAATCGAGGTCGCGATTGTCCACAAAGCGGGGGGCCGGGGTATCCCAGGTGCGGTGCAGCATCTCGTAGGGGTCATCCGTCTCCTTGCGGTTCTGCACAGAAATCTTGGCCTTCTGGTTTTCACCGCCAATCCACCAGGCAAAGCAGGCTTCGTTCTTACCCGTGGCCGGCATGCTCAGCAGGTCGGCATACACATAGTGCTGGGCGGACAGGGACTTGCCCAGCGTACCCTCACCCACAAGGCAGATGCGGCGGCCGGGGTCACGGTCACAAAGCTGGTTGGCGGCATTCATCGAGCGGGTGGTGTTCACATCGCGGCTGGAGATAAGCCAGCGGCGGAACATATCCGCACGACCGCGGGAGTAGGTACCGGAAATCTTGCTGCCCTTGCCGGACACGCTGCGGCCATAGATGGGGCCGTCCCAGCTGTCCCACACGCCGAGCAGGTGCTGGGCGGTGCTACCTTCGTTTTCGTTGATGATACCAGAGCTGGCGGACACACGCTGGTCCGGGCCAAGCTCCACCTGCAGCTCACCGATGGCGGCATCAAGCCCCACCAAAGCCTGCTGGCGAGCCTCTGCCTGCAGCATGGTCTGCAGGGCAATTCGGTTCTGCGAGGCAGCCAGCGCCATGATAGCCACTGCCAGCATGGCCAGCAGCATCATAAGCGTAAGAGTTGCAATCAACGCGAAGCCCTTCTTCGGGCGTTTGCGGGAAGAGGAAGAGAGTTTTTGAGTGTGTCTCAATTTCATAGCACAAAATGCGAGTACTCTGTAACTATACACGAGCCACCCCTCGAGTCAAGCAAATTCGCCTATCATGCACCCCTTTTTCGAGGTGTTTCCGCGCACACTTACGCCTTAATTCAAAATCAGGATTGAACCCGCGGCGCCAGTATGATACAATGCGCGCACGGGTATGACTTTGGACGAGTTGAGAGACAAGATTGACGGCATCGACGCACAGCTGGTGGAGCTGCTTAAACAGCGTGCAGCATGCGTGCACGAGGTGGGCGAAATCAAGCATGCATCCGGAGCCCCCACCTTTGTACCTGAGCGTGAAAGCGCCCTCATCGAGAAAATTCTCAAGCTGAATGCCGGAGCACTTCCGGAGAAGAGCGTGCTGAGCATCTGGCGCCAGATTGTGAGCTGCTCTTTCCACCTGGAAGGCAACATGCGCATCGGCTATCTCGGCCCGGAAGGCACATGGAGCCACCAGGCAGCTCTCAGCCGCTTCGGCGACAGCGTGGAGCTCGTGCCCTATGCTTCCTTTGCGCACATTTTTGCCGCCGTGGAACGAGGCGAAGTAAACTACGGCGTCATTCCGCTGGAGAACAGCACCCATGGTAACGTGGTGCAGGCCATGGATTTCTTTGCCCACACGCACCTGCGCATCTGCGCCCAGGTGCACCAGAGCGTGCAGAACTGCCTCATGTCCAATATACCGGCCAAGGAAATCCGCACCATCTATTCCCACCCGCAGGTGCTGGGCCAGTGCAGCCAGTGGCTGCAGCAGAATTATCCCAAGGCCGACCAGATTCCCACGGCCAGCAGCACGGCCGCTGCCCGTCTGGCAGTAGAAAAAGCCGCCGATGGCGCCGCAGCACTGGGCAGCCCGCTGGCAGCCCGACTGCACGGGCTTGAAATCCTGGCCGAACAGGTGCAGGACATTGCCACCAACACCACACGTTTCGTGGTCATCGGCACGCAGAGCACCCGCCCCAGCGGACGCGACCGCACCACCATCTGCTTCACTGTGCCCCACCGCGCCGGTGCGCTGGTCGAGGTGCTCGACCACTTCCGCCGCCACGGCATCAATATCTTCTCACTCGATTCCCGCCCCACCCGCGACACCGCATGGGAATACCTCTTCTATATCGATGTGGACGGCCACGAAACGGAAGAGCCGCTGCGCAGCTGCCTGGCCGAGCTGAAGGCCGAGTGCCCCGTGTTCAAGGTGCTGGGCTCCTACCCTGAAAAATAACGATTTCAACCACCGCTCACCATGTCTTTCAGTCTGGCACAGGCCCAGCAGCTTCTCATGCACGCCCGCCACAGCGGACGTCTGCCCCACGCGCTGCTCATCACCGGCAGCCCCACCTCCGGCACCCACCAGCTGGCGCTCGCCATGGCAGCAGAGCTGAACGGCGCCCGGGCCGACTCTCTCGAATCCCTGCGCCACCCTATGTGCCGAGTGCTGCGTCCCGGCTCCAAGAGCCGCAAGATTCTCATCGAGGATATCCGCAGCGTGGAGCCCTTCCTGGCTCTGCGAGCGGCAGCGGGAGAAACCAAGCTGGTCATCATCCTGGAAGCCGACCGCATGATGGAAGAAGCGGCCAACGCCTTCCTGAAAACGCTGGAAGAGCCCCCGCCTCAGACCGTCATTATCCTCATCACCGAGCAGCCCAGCCGCCTGCTTACCACCATTCTTTCGCGCTGCGTGCGCGTTCCCCTGCACGAGGCAGGCAATGCCCTGCACCTCTCCGAGGCTCAGCAGGCATTCCTGCCCGCAGTCACAGCAGCCCTCCCCCTCATCGGCTCCGATGTGGCAGCCCTGGCCCTGCGCGCCGATTTCCAGGCACTGCTGGCCGAACGCAAGGAGCAGATTACCAAGCGACTCACCGCCGCCATCAAGGCAGAGGCCAAGGCCATTGCCGAAGGCACTGATATCCGCGACTGGGAAGCCCGCCAGAAGGATGCCACCGCAGCACTCATCGAAACCGAGTACCTCGCCGAGCGCGAGCAGATGCTCGAACTGCTTTCCCTCTGCCTCGGGCAGGCGGTGCTGCTTGCCTCGCATGCACCCGATGTGCAGCCCCTCGCTCCCGAGATTGCCGCGCTTTCCACCGCCCGCCCCGTGGCCGACCTGCTGCGCCGCATGCGGGCGCTCGAAGCCCTGCGGACCGACCTCAATTTCAACGTGAACGAGGCTCTCACCCTCGATTCACACCTGCTCAACATCATCGGCAATAACACTTTATGAACAGCATGACCGGATTCGGGGCTGCCACAGCCCCCCTGGGTGGTTCCTCCATCCGGGTTGAAATCAGCGGTGTCAACCGCAAACAGACAGAAATCGCCGTTGCCCTGCCCCGCGCCTGGGCAGCTCTCGAAACCACCGTGCGCGACACCGTGGCCACCGCCGTTTCACGTGGCCGTGTGAATGTGACCTTCACCCTGCAGAGTACTCCCGGAGCTGCAGGCGCCCTAGCGCTGAACCGCGACAAGCTCGCAGCTCTCACCGCAACCCTTTCTGAAACAGAGGCCACTCTGGGCCGCAGCATCGACACGTCGCTCGATGCCCTGCTCCGCCTTGGTATCATCGCAGAGGAAACGGAAACCGACCTCCCGCTTGAAACTGTGGAGGCTGCCGCCGTTCCCGCCCTGCGCGAGGCACTGGACGCCTTCGTCACGCTGCGCGCCCAGGAAGGCGCCAACATGAAGCGCGACCTTCTCGCCCGTATCGGCACCCTGCGCGAGTTCCGCAACCAGCTCATGGCACGTGCCGCCGGCGTGGCCACCCGCCACCGCGAAGTCCTGCTCAAGCGTCTGGCAGAATCCGGTCTGCCCCTCCCGGCAGATGACGAGCGCATCATCAAGGAAATCGCCCTCTTTGCCGACCGCTGCGATGTATCCGAGGAAATGACCCGCCTCGAATCCCACCTCAATCAGTTCGAAGCCATCTGCGACAAGTCCGAGCCCGTGGGGCGCACCCTCGATTTCCTCTGCCAGGAAATCTTCCGCGAGCTCAACACCACCGGCTCCAAGGCCAACGATGCCGAGCTCGCCCAGCTCGTGGTCACCGCCAAGACCGAGCTCGAGAAAATCCGCGAACAGGTCCAGAACATCGAATAATCACTTCGGCACTATTCACACTTTCACTATTCACTCACTATGCTTGGTACTCTTCTTATCGTTTCCGGACCCTCCGGCAGTGGCAAAACCACACTCTGCCGCCGCGCTGAAAAGGACGGGCTCACCGCCTACTCCATCTCCTGCACCACCCGCCAGCCCCGCCCGGGCGAGCAGGATGGCGTGGATTACCACTTCCTCACCCCCGAGGTATTTGCTGCCAAAGTAGCCGCCGGCGAGTTCCTGGAGCACGCCACCGTGCACGGCAACAGCTACGGCACACTCAAGAGCGATATCATCCAGCTGCTCGAAGCCGGCAAGAATGTGGTCATGGACATCGACGTGCAGGGTGCAGCCTCCATCCGCGCCTGCGACGATGCCACCATCCGCCGCGCCTATGCCGATGTGTACATCCACGTTCCCTCTGCCGAACTGGAAGCCCGCCTGCGCGGCCGCCAGACAGATGCGGAGGAAGTCATCCAGCTCCGCCTGCGCAATGCCGCAGCAGAAGATGCCCGCATGGGCGAGTACCAGTTTGCCCTGGTCTCTGCCGACCGCGAGAGCGACTACTCCCGCTTCACTGCCCTGCTCACCACCCTGGGCATGCGCACCACGCTCTGAGGAGTCCATTTCCAGTACATTTACACGCCTTGCAGCTCCCCGCCGCAAGGCGTTTTTCTGTTCGACAAATCGTGAATCTATACAAATTTTGTGGTAGGTTGAACCTGCACGCGGTAAAATAGCCGCGAGTACGGAGCAGGAATGAGTGGGTAGCTACCACTCATTCCTGGGTTGAGGACGCCCGGAAATCGGATAGAAAGGAAACCTTTCGAGCT
>JBGVNQ010000029.1:0-67591 GCA_045125705.1 Akkermansia sp.
GGAGAGAGCGAGAAGCTCTCTCCGTGGTCGGAGGGGATAGGGGAGGCAGACAGCCTCCCCAGCATGTCTGTACACCAAAAGGGTGAAATCTGCATAAATGAGACATTTGTGCAGATTTTTCAAATTCACAATTGACTTTAATGCCCTATTTTCCATTTTTTCGGATTTTCAGATAGAAAAAGCGCGGCCAACGAGGGGGTGACTCATTGGCCGCACTGCGTTTCTGTCTTATGGCGTCAACGTTTCTGCTCCCAGGAGAAGGGCTCGAATTCGGCCACGGCCTTGGGGTCGGCCCAGGACTTGCGGCGGCAGGAGTAGATGACGAGCGGGATGCCGGCGAAGATGATGGTGCCGACGATGAGGATGCCCACATACACCGCCGGGCTGCCCACGGGAATCTGGCCGGGAGGAATGAAGCTGAACACCAGAGCCACCAGACTGCCCAGCATGCCCAGGCCTCCGATAATCCACATGCCGAAGGTCTTGCCGCCGGGAATGCGGAAGGCACGGGGAGTATCAGGCTCGCGCAGGCGCAGGTAGATACCGGCCGCGAACATGAGGAGGTACATAATCAAGTACAGGATGATGGTGAGCTGCGAGATAATCTGGTAAGCGGTCTGCACACTGGGCAGCACCACGAAGAGCACGGAAAGCAGCGTGACGATGCAGCCCTGCACGATGAGGATACCCACCTGCACGCCGTTGCGGTTGGTGTGCTGCATGAAGCGCGGCAGGTAACCCGCGCAGCCCACCTGCAGCAGACCTTTCGACGGGCCACCCACCCAGGCCACTACCTGAGCCAGCACACCAAAAGCCAGACAGAATGCCAAGATAGGTGCTGCCCACGAGGCGGAGAAGTAGGCAAAGAGCTTATCGAAGGCGATGAGCAGGCTCTGGGTGAGGGTAATCTGGTCGTGAGGGATGATGAAGCCGATAGCCAGCGTGCCGAACACGAAGATGCACACCGTCAGGACAGAGGCGATGGCAATGGCCAGCGGGTAGTCTCGGCTGGGGTTCTCGCATTCCTTCACGTGCACGGCACTCATCTCCATGCCGGCATAGAAGAGGAAGATGCTGGCGGCGAGTACGATGTTGTTGAAGTTCGAGAGGTCGGGTACGAATTCACGGGCCTCAAGGCTGATATCGATGGGATTCCCCTGCCCCCAGTAAATCATGCCCATGAGCACGAGCAGCGCGGCGGGAATCACGGTGCCTACCAGGGCGCCCCACTTGGTGATGCCGCCGCTGGTCTGCATGCCCCTCATGTTCAGGAAGGTGGCAGCCCAATAGACAACCAGCACAATGCAGATAACATAGATATTGTTTGCGGCCAGAGCCTGATCCCAGCGCTGGTCAGGCCCCATGAAGGCCAGCGACACAGCCGCAAAGGTAAGCACGGTGGGGAACCAGATGGTGGTCTGAATCCACTGCAGCCAGATGGCCAGGAACCCGAGGCGCGGGCCGAAGGCCTCGCCCACCCAGCGGAACACACCGCCCTTCTGCGGCCAGCCGGTGGTGAGCTCTGCCGCCACGAGCGACACGGGCATCAGGAAGAACACAGCGGCAAAGATATAGTAGAATGCCGAGCTGAGTCCGTAGGTTGTTTCTGCCGGCAAGCCTCGCAGGCTCACAATGGCAGATACATTAATCATGGCCAGGGTAAATACACCCAGTTTTGCAGCGCGGCCACTGCTGCCCGGGGATGTTGGTTCGTTTTTCATAATGACTGGGTCGGTTGAATAACTACACGAACCCGATGCGGGTTCACAGGCTCAGACCGGGAATCGGGCGCGGGTGTTTGATATATGGTACAAGGAGGATGCCAACTCGCCGCAGGCGAAATTATCTCCGCGCATGCGGAAGTTCTCTCGCAACATCGTTGCGAAATTATCTCCCGGCTTCTGCCGGGAAATTATCTGTTCCGCCTGTGGCGGAAGATGATGCGCCATGTTTTCCCAAATACCGGAGCCGCCTCTGTACATAGCCCAGAAGATTCATCTGTTTTCTGCGAAAAACAGAGTTAATTTCGCAGCATGAGTTACGAGCGATTTTCCTCATACGCGGCGAGATAAAAATTGCATCGCGCGGCGATTCGCGGTACACTGGGAGCATGAAGATATGCAGCAGCCAGAGTGTGCGGGTAGCCGAGCAGGAACTTTTTGCCAGCGGGGCGATGAGTTCGCTGCAGCTCATGAATGCCGTGATTGACCGCATGTGGTCCGCCGGCCGCAGTGAGCCGCTGCTGCGCGGTTTTGACCCGCAGCGGGTGGTGGTCTATGCCGGCACCGGCAACAACGCGGGCGATGCCATTGGTCTGGCTGCCCGCTGGAGCTGCCCTGTCACCCTCCGCTGTGCGGGGAATCTTTCTGCCGATGCACAGGCCCAGCTCTGCGGGCGTGAGGAATACGAGCCTGTTTCCCCGCAGGAGGGGCTGCTCATCATCGATGGTCTGCTGGGCAGCGGCGCGGTGGGCGAGCTGCGTCCCGCATACGCCGTCCTGGTGCAAGAGCTCAACTCCCTGCGTGCGGCCAGCCCGCACAGTCTCACCCTGGCCATCGATATACCCACCGGACTCGATGCCGCCACCGGCGCCCACGGTGCTGAGGTGGTGCTGGCCGATGCCACCGCCGCCATCGGCTGCGTGAAACCCGGGCTGCTGGCCGATGGTGCCGAGGATGCCGTGGGGCGCTTGCTCTGCATTCCCCTGCCCAAGGTGGGCGAGCTGCCTGCGGCAGACTCCGCCGGCGTGGCCACGGCAGAAGCCCTTTCCCCGCTGCTGCCGAGGCGCGCCTATTCCTGCTTCAAGAACCGCGCGGGTCGCGTGGCCATCGTGGCGGGCAGTGTCGGCATGGCGGGCGCGGCGCAGATGTGTGCCGAAGCTGCACTGGCGGCAGGTGCAGGGCTGGTGGTGCTTTACTGCATGCCGCCTGTGTACCCCATCCTTGCGGCACGCGTGGCACCGGAAATCATGGTGCGTCCCGTGGGTTCGTATGCCGACATTCACGAACCCGATGCCCAGGCACTGGTCATCGGCCCCGGTCTGGGCGAGGTGCAACCCGTGGCCGCAGAATCCCTGCGCCGCTTCGCCAGCGACTTTACAGGCACCGTGGTGCTCGATGCCGATGGCTTGAACACCGCTGCGGCCAACAGATGGCAGGCACAGCCCAACTGGGTGCTCACCCCCCACCCGGGCGAGATGCGCCGTCTCGACCCACGCCCCGCCACCACCCGCCGCGAGACCGTGGCGCGATATCTGGAGCAGCACGACTGCGTCCTCCTGCTCAAGGGAGCCCGCACCATCGTGGCCGACCGCACCGGAACGCTCTACAACTCCACAGGCGGGCCCTACATGGCCAACGGCGGACAAGGCGATGTGCTGGCAGGCACCATAGGCGCCCTGGCCGCGCAGGGGCTGTCCCCCTTCCGCGCCGCTGCCACCGGCGCACTGGTCTGCGGGCTGGCTGCAGAAGCCGCCTGGTCTGCAGCGGGATATCCGCACGCCATCCGCGCCACCGATGTCATCCGGCATCTGCCTGTGGCTCTGAGCCGATGACGCACGGGCGCGCACGTTCTCTGTTCTTGACAGCGGGCGCGGTGTGTGCGAAACTCGCTGTGTGCTCGATATCTGTCTTCTGGGAACCGGCGGCACGCTGCCGCTGGTGAATCGCTGGCTCACCTCTCTCATGGTGCGCTACCAGGGGCATAGCGTGCTCATCGACTGCGGCGAAGGCACCCAGATTGCCGCCCAGCGCGCCGGTATGAGCCTGAAGCCGGTGGACAAAATCCTCATCACCCACCTGCACGCCGACCACATTTCCGGTCTGCCGGGGCTGCTGCTCACCATGGGCAACATGGGGCGCGAGGAAGAGTTATCCATCATCGGCCCCGTGGGCACCGAACGCGTGGTGAACGCTCTGCGTACCATCGCGCCGAATCTGCCCTTCGATATCCGCGTGAGCGAGCTCGACACCCCGGAGGAGACCATGTTCTTCCGCGACTGCGATATCCACGCTTTCCAGGTGCAGCACGGCGTGCCCTGCTACGGCTACAGCTTCACCCTGCCCCGCGGTGGTAAGTTCGACGCAGCACGCGCCCGCGAACAGGGAATTCCCATGGAGTTCTGGGGGCGCCTGCAGAAAAAGGGCGAAACCATCGAGCACGAAGGCCGCATCTACACCCCCGACATGGTGCTGGGTCCGCCCCGCAAGGGACTCAAGCTCACCTACTGCACCGACACCCGCCCCGTGCCCGCCATTTCCGCCGCAGCAGCGGAGTCCGACCTCTTTATCTGCGAGGGCATGTATGGCGAAGACGAGATGCTCCCCAAGGCCAAGGAGAACCGCCACATGCTTTTCAGCGAGGCTGCACGCCTGGCCGCTGATGCCGGTGGTGTGAAAGAACTCTGGCTCACGCACTTCAGCCCCAGCCTGCCGAATCCCAAGGCCTACCGCGATGTGGCGCGCGCCATCTTCCCGAACACGCAGATTCCCCGCGACGGCTGGGTGAAAACGCTGCAGTTTGAGGAAGAATAAAGCGATTTTTCCGGGGATGCATCACTTCTTTGCCCACTTTGGGGAACATTGTGGAACATTTGTGTCCTACTACGTCAAAATCGGCATAATATGATTGATTTCCGAATCGGAATCAGGTAGAATCCGCCGCACACGTTATGGCCAGGCAAGCATTAGGAAAAGGGCTGGGAGCCCTCATTATGAAGAAACAGGAAGCAGCAGCTCCTGTGAATGTAGTGGCAGATGGTGACCGCGTCATCAAGGCCAATGTCAGAGACATCAAGGCTTCCCCGTTCCAGCCCCGCCGCCATTTTGACCCGGTGCAGATTGAAGAGCTGGCCGCCTCTATCCGCGAGCGTGGCCTCATCCAGCCCCTGGTGGTGCGCAAGGTAGATGGCCACTACGAGCTCATCGCTGGTGAGCGCCGTCTGCGCGCCATCACCAGCCTGGGCCAGACCACAGTGAAGGTGGTGGTGCACGAAGCCACCGACCAGGAAGTGGCCGAACTTGCCCTTATTGAAAACCTGCAGCGCGCTGACCTCACTCCGCTGGAAGAGGCCGAGCAGTACCGCCTGCTGCAGGAGCGTTTCGGCATGAAGCAGGAAACCATCGCCCAGCACGTGGGTAAGTCCCGCGCGGTGATTGCCAACATGGTGCGTCTGCTGGAACTTGCCCCCGAAGTGCGCGACCTACTCAACCAGCAGCAGATTACCGTAGGCCACGCCAAGGTGCTGCTGCAGCTCAAGGATAACGCCATGCAGACCAACGCAGCCCTGCGTGTGGCCCGCGGCACCCTCACCGTGCGCCAGACCGAGCAGCTCGTGCGCGATCTGCTTACCCCTGCCCCGAAGGTGGAGAAGCCCGCCCCCGCCCTGCCCGAGGCCTATGCCCGCGTGTGCTCCCAGCTTTCGCAGGATTTCGGCACCAAGGTGAATATTGCCATGAAGGGCAAGAACAACGGTGTCATCGAAATCCCCTACGCCGGCCGCGAGGATCTGGTGCGCATCCTTCAGATTTTCGGCATCAGCGAAAGCCTGTAATGCGCCGCATTCTGCCCCTTCTGTTGCTGCTGTGCAGCTGCGATGACCGCCCGCAGGAAGCACCTGCTGCGGCACCAGCACCTGCACCGCCTGCAGAACTGGTAGACAGCCCGACTTTCAACGGGCACAATGCCTACACCCACTGCGATGCCATCTGCAAGCTGGGGCCTCGCTACAGTGGATCTGCCGCCTACGAAGCCCAGCTTCAGCTGCTGGAAAAACACCTGCATGCCGCCGGCTGGCAGACCGCACGCGATACCTTTGCCGCACCGAACGGGGTGAAGATGTGCAACCTGCGCGCCTTCCGCAGCGGGAATCCCGCACCACTGCTACTCAGCTGCCACATTGACACCAAAATCAAGGTAGCCCACGATTTCCAGAGCGCAGACGATGGCGCCAGCGGTGCCGCGGTGCTGCTGGAGCTGGCACGCGTGCTCAAGGATGAGCGCGTGGAACTCATCTTCCTGGACGGCGAGGAAGCCTTTGCCCGCCACATGAGCGAGACGGATGGCCTGTACGGCTCGAAGTTCGATGTGGCCCGCCGCGGCAGCCGGCTGCCCCGCTGGCAGATTAACCTCGATATGGTGGGCGGGCGCAACAAGACCATTGCCGTTCCCTCGCTCGACACCTCGGATTTCATGTATGCCCAGTATCAGGAGGCTGTGCGCAGACTGGGCTTTTCGGAAGAGAAATGGACGGTATGGCCGGGGGCTTATCTGGATGACCACCTGCCCTATCTCGAGGCAGGTGTGGACAGTCTGAACCTCATAGCCGTGTTCAGCGGCAGCAACTGGTGGCACACCCCGCGCGACAACATGAGCCGTATCTGCCCCCGCTCCCTGCATGAAAGCGGGCAGATGACCCTGCAGCTGGTGCAACAGCTGCTCAGCGCAGGCGGAGCAGACGCTCAATGATTTCCTGCGGCACGGCGGCGCGTTCCTCTGCCGTATCCAGCGGCAGCACAGCGGTCATCCTTCCCTCGGCATCGTAGACCGTGAGCGTAAGCTTGTTGCTGGCACCATGCAGCACCAGCACACCCTCCGCATCCTTGAACTGGAGCGTCACCTCACCGGCCTCACCCAGCATCCAGCCACGCCCCTGCGGATTGGCATCGCGTGCCAGGTGGCGGATAGCCTGCAGATAATCAGAAACTTCTGCAGGCACAAAACCACCGGGCAGCGCAGCCAGCTGAGCCACCACGGCCTTGCGTTTCTCGCGCATGGCCTTGCGGATGGCAGGTGTCACCACCAGCGGTCGCAGCTTGCGGTCGCCCCCCACGGCGGCATCGGGGCTGTCGGCGGTGGACACGGCGCGCGTCTGCTTCGGTCGCTCGCCCAGCACTACCGTGGCAGTGCTGAGGTAGGTGGCATCCACGGGATAATAGGCAATTTCCATGGGGGCACCGGGGGCGAGTGAGCTCAGCACAGCGCGTACATCGTCACGGGAGTTCACAGGCTGCCCGTTCAGCGAAACCAGGCGGTCACCCGGTTGCAGGCGGGCATTTTCAGCAGGGCTGCCGGGGCGCACGGCGCGCACCAGCACACCGCTCTGCGGGGCAGCGGCATTATCCTCAGCCACCACGCCGAACATAGCGCGGGGTGCTTCTGCAGCACCTGCAACTGCAGCCAGCCCGGCCAGCAGGAATGTTATGAAACAGGTCTTCACAGGTAATCCTCCTCTACTTCCACCTCGGTGGTATTCGGCACGCGGATGACGGTGGTGGTGTCATCGGCATCGAGCACAAAGGCATCCTCATAAATCACCTGGTAATGGCGTACCGGAGCCTCGCCATGGCGCCACTCCACGCGGTTGGTGCGCGAGGACTGGATGACATTGCGGCTCACCAGTCCCTGGTCATTTCCCTCGGCCACGGCGCTGCCCGGCATCATCAGCACGCCACCGCCCACAAAAAGCGCCACGGCGGCAGCAGCGGCACTGCCGCGCCACCAGTAGGAACGGCGGAGGGGAGCTTGGCGGCTCTGCTGCGCCTCCACATACATCTGCCCACCCAGGCGCCCCGCCAGACGGCAGGGCAGATCCGCCGGGCGCAGGCGGCGCAGCAACTGCTCCATTTCGCGGCACTCGCGCTCCTCTGCCGAGGCCTGCTGCATGGCGCCCAGCAGACGGGCCTGCAGTGCCTCGGGCAGCGCGGCAGGTGTGGTGCTCATGGGCTTGAAATCAGGCGGTGTAGTCATGAGAAAATCAGCGTTCGATAGGGTTGGCCTCGAGCTCGCGTCGCAGGCTCTGCAGCGCATAGCGATAGCGGGAGGTGATGGTGGATAACTTGTTGCCGGTCATGTCGGCTATCTGCTGAAAGGTGTGTTCGCCCCAGATGTGGAGCACCACCACCTCGGCAAACTCAGGCGCCAGCTGCCGGAGCATGGACTCCAGGCGCTCGCGCAGGTACTCATCATCCGCCGCGCTGCTCAGCCACGGAGTCTCCTCAACGCCTTCGCTGAGCGTTTCCTGCTGGGCGGTGGCGTAATTGCGGCGCACCTGTTCGCGGCGGCCGCGATCCATGGCCAGGTGGCGGATGGCCGTGTAGGCATAGGCGCTCCACTGGCTGCGGGCGCCGGTGAATGAACCACCCTCCACCGCATGCACCAGCTGCACCAGCGCCTCCTGCAGCACGTCCTCGGCATCTGCCTGACTGCGGCACTGCTGGCGGGCGTACAGGAGCAACTGCGGGCCGTACTCCGCCAGCCAGGCAGACCAGTCAACTGGCCCTGCCGCGGCGTTTCCGGCATCTGTGGGGGAATGTAGGTTCATTTCCGTCATTGTATTAGCGTCTGTTGGCATTAGTTTTATCTCAACCCACGGCTTTTTTCCAGAAAAAAACATATCAATATCAGTGATTTTTCAGTAATGCATCAACTTTTGACAAGGCACCGTTAAACTCGGTTGATGCGTCATTTCTCCCAATCTTTTGCGAGCGCGTGCGAGCGGAACTTTGAGCCCACGGACGTGGGCGGAAGATAGCAGGCCGGGGTAAGAGCGCGCCAGCGCTCGCAGCCCCAGCTAATTCATAAAATATCTGTAAAGCCCGCGAAGCGGGTGACAGAGCGAAGACTTAACTCATTGCTGCTGTTCTGTCGCCCGTTCCACGGGCTTCATTCTATTTTTGTTTGTTAGCAGGGGCTGCGCCCGCTATCGCGGACTGGCCCCTGCCTACTATCTTGCGCCCACTTTCGTGGGCTTTCGAATGGTGCTCGCCGGCGCTCGACATAAAAAGCACGCCCGCAGGGGTGAAACCTGCGGGCGTGGCGGAAAAAATCAACTTTCCGGGCTTATCAGGCCTGCTGCTCGGCAGCTGCCTTTTCGGCCTCGAGCTTCTGGCGCAGCTTCTCAGGCAGCTTCACCTGAATGTGCACATCGCGCAGCTGGTTGGGCTCGGCAGGAGCGGGAGATTCGCTCATGAGGTCGGCGCCGCGGTTGTTCTTCGGGAAGGCAATCACCTCGCGGATGGATTCGCACTTGCCGATGAGCATGACCACGCGGTCCAGACCCAGGGCCAGGCCACCGTGGGGCGGTGCACCGAAGGAGAAGGCAGCCAGAAGGTGGCCGAACTGCTCCTGGATGGTGGCGTCGTCCAGACCCAGGGCGCGGAAGGTGGCATCCTGGAGATCCTTCTCGTGGATACGGATGGAACCACCGCCCAGCTCGTTGCCGTTGAAGATGACGTCGTAAGCCTCGGCGCAGATATCGGTGGAAATCTCGCCCTTGAGCACCTTCTCCACGTCCTCGGGTACGGGGCGGGTGAAGGGATGGTGGATAGCGCAGAAGCGCTGCTCCTCTTCGTCCCAGCCGAAGAGCGGGAAGCGATTCACCCAGAACAGGTCCACCTCGTCATTGTCCTTGAGCAGCTCCATGAAGTCGGCGCAGGCAAGACGCACGCGGCCCAGGATGGTGCAGCTCTGCTCCCAGGCACCGGCAGCGAAGAAGATGCAGTCGCCGCTCTCGATGTTGAGGCGTTCCTTCAGGGCGTCAATCTCAGCATCGGTCAGACGCTTGGTGATGGGGCTCTTCCAGCCGTCGCGGTCGTTCACGTCGCGCACCTTGATGTAGGCCAGGCCCTTGGCACCGGCTTCGATGGCGGTCTGCGTGAGGGAATCCACCTGACCCACGGAGGGGTTGAAGCCCTTGGCGTTGATGGCCTTGACTACACCGCCGTTGGCAATGGCGCCGGAGAACACGCGGAAATCACTGGTGGCGAAGATGTCGGAGCAATCCGTAATCTTCATCTCGAAGCGACGCTCGGGCTTGTCGGAACCGTACTGGTCCATGGCATCGCGCCAGGTCATGCGGGGGAAAGGAGTCACGATGTCGCGGCCCACGCTCTCCTTGAACACGCGCTTGAGCATAGCCTCGATCCAGGCGTAGATGTCCTCGGGAGTGATGAAGGAAGCCTCGATATCAATCTGGGTGAACTCGGGCTGGCGGTCAGCGCGAAGGTCTTCGTCGCGGAAGCAGCGGGCCACCTGGAAGTAGCGCTCCATGCCGGCCACCATGAGCAGCTGCTTGTACTGCTGGGGAGCCTGGGGCAGAGCGTAGAATGCACCGGGGGTCAGACGGCTGGGCACCAGGAAGTCGCGGGCACCTTCGGGAGTACTCTTGGAGAGAATCGGGGTCTCAATCTCCAGGAAGCCCTGCTCGTCGAGGTAGTCGCGCATGGTCTTGGTGATGCGGTGGCGCAGGATCATGTTGCGCTGCATAGCGGGGCGGCGCAGGTCGAGGAAGCGGTACTTGAGGCGGATATCCTCGTTGGCGATGTTGCGATCCAGCTGGAAGGGCAGCACAGCGGCGGGGTTCAGCACGGTGAGGCTGGTGGCCTCCACCTCGATTTCGCCGGTGGCCAGGTCGGGGTTCGTGGCGTCGATTTCATCCGTCTTGAGACGGCGCACCACCTTACCGGTCACCTGAATCACCGTCTCCACACGCAGAGCCTCGGCCTGATTGGCAAGATTAGCGTCAATTTCCGGGTGGAAAACTACCTGGGTCTTGCCGGCACGGTCGCGGAGGTCGATGAAAATCACACCGCCGTGGTCGCGCACGGTGTCCACCCAGCCAACCAGAGTCACAACCTGGTCTACATGAGCGGGGCGGAGCTCATCGCACGTATGGGTACGGTAACTGTTCATAATGAAAGTATAAGTAAAATCTGTAATATCCACGCTCCGAGAGCAGAACGCAGCGGCGTTCATTCTACGCTTTCCGGCTTAATTGTCAAGCCGTTTTTAGCGTCTCCTGTGGCATGATACCGGCGGCTTTATAGTATCCAGGAAAACGAAATCCTGACCTGCGGTCAGGACGAAATCTTTGCCAAAGGCAAAGACGATATCACTTCGTGACGAAATCCTCGTTTCACTCGGACTGAGCAAAGCAACGGGGGCAGGCCTCGACGCGGTGGCCGGGGGCAATTTCCACCATGGGGGGGCGGTCAGTAAGCAAATCGACCGATATGCCCATGCGCTGGCAGAAGCGGCAGCCCTTCACCTGGTGGCGGATGGAGGCCACATGGCCGGGGATGGAGGGCAGCATGGTCTTGCGCTCGTATTCGCGGCGGGGCATGGCGGCCAGCAGAGCCTTGGTGTAGGCATGGCGAGGGTTGGCAAAGAGTTCCTCCACCGGGGCGCTTTCCACAATACGCCCGGCGTACATGACGATGACGCGGTCGCAGTTCTGAGCAATGACACCAAGGTCATGCGTGATGAGTAGAGAAGATGCCCCCAGATCCTCGCGCAGCTCGCGGAGGAGCGCCAGAATCTGCTGCTGCACGGTCACATCCAAGGCAGTGGTGGGTTCATCGGCAATGATAAGTTCGGGGCGGCAGGCCAGTGCCATGGCAATACCCACGCGCTGGCGCATACCGCCGGAAAGCGAGCCGGGGTACTGGTTCGCACACACAGCTGCGCTGGGAATACGCACGCGGTTCAGCAGGTTGATAGCCTCCACCCAGGCGGCCTCGGCGGTCATATCGCGGTGCAGCATGAGGGTTTCGGCAATCTGGTCGCCGATGGTGTGCACGGGGTTCAGGGCACTCATGGGCTCCTGGAAGATGAAGCCCACTCGGCCACCGCGCAGCGCCTGCAGACGGCGGGGCGACATGGTGACCACGTCTTCGCCATCGAAATTAATCTTACCCGAAACGATGTGCCCCGTGGGCTGTGGAAGCAGGCGCACCAGACTCATGGCCGTAGCGCTCTTGCCACAGCCACTTTCGCCCACAATACCCACGCAGCTGCCGCGCGGCACCACAAAGCTGATGTCATCCACCGCGAGGGAGAGGCCGCGCTCGGATTCGAACGCGATGGAAAGGTTGCTCACTTCCAGAAGATTGGGAGAGGTGCTCATGATTCGGCAGGCAGGGGGATTTCCAGATTCATTTCAGGGAAGGCGCCACCGGAGTTGCGGGCATCGAGCGTTTCTTCCTTCTTCTTTTCATCAATCCAGTACAGGTGACTGTCCAGCGGGTCGTAGTAGCGGGGCGGGCAGAAACGGCAATCGGGTTCATCGGGCCAGCAGACCCAGCGCCACTGGGCAAAACGCCAGTACGACGTAGTCCATCCCGGCACCCAGGCCAGCGTAGCGGCAATGAGCTGCTGCGCCTGGTGGTGGGCAGCGGCGGCCTCAGCCTCCGTGGTGGCAGCCTTGCAGGCCATGATGGCGCGGTCGAGCGAGGGCGAATTGGTGGCAGTGATGTTGGTGGTACCGCTCATGGGTGAACCATCCGGTTTGAAGGCATAGGACGAATCAAAGAACGGCGCGGGGTCCGGCAGCGGGGGCGAGAAGCCCCAGGAGAAGATGGCCGCCTCGTACTTCTTGGCCATCACGCGGGAATAGTGCACGGTGTCATCCACCTGATCGACGCGGAGGTCAAGCCCGCAGCGACGGGCTTCCTCGCGGAGAATGTTCATGCAGTTGGTATAGAGCGGGTCGATACGGCTGCTCATGACCACCTGCAGGCGGGTGCCATCCGGCTTGCAGAGAATACCATCCGGGCCTTCCTCGGTGTAGCCGGCGCGGGCAAAGCATTCGCGGGCCTTGGTGGGCGAGAACGGCAGCGCCTTGATGGTTTCATCGGTATACTCCCCGAAGCCCGAGAAGTAGGAACCCATGCGGGTGTAATCGCCACGGAACACGAGGTCGAGCACCTTCTGCACATTGAGCGCATGGTGGAAGCCACGGCGCATCGTTTTCTGGTTGAAGGGGGGCTGAGAGCAGTTCAGATGGAAGCCGAAGCAGCTGCGCGGCCAGATATTGCTGAAATGCACACGCTGGATAAAGCCGCGGTGCACAGGCTCAATCTCCAGCCCTTCGTACCAGATATCGGCCTCGCGGGCGTTGAAGACATCCAGCTCACCCAGGCGGAAGAGCTCGCGCATCTTCGTGTTTTCCGAAACAAACTGGTACACAATGTGGTCCACATTGCAGGAATAGCGCGTATAGCGGCGGTCGGCAGCCCACCAGTCGGGCACGCGGATGAGGCTCACCTGGCGCCCCATGATGACATCGTACGGGTTCACCGTGTAGCCACCCGTAGTGGGGGCCACGCGCCAGAGGTAGCGGGTGGGGTAATCCGGCCCGAACTCCGCATAGAACGCGGTGCAGCTCGGCGGCAGCGAGGCATAGAAAGGCGCATACGGGCGAGCCGAGGCCAGGGTGACGGCGATATACTGGTTGCCATACACCTCGATGCGCGAGAAATTGCCCATGTAATACTCGTTGTAGAACGGCTCGCGGCTGTGGGGCGAAGTGCGCACGAAGAGCGAGGTGATGAAATCGCGCGTGGTCAGGCGGGAACCATCAGAGAAACGGGCAGCTTCATCGATGTGGAAATAGACGGTGCGGCCATCCTTCGATACTGCCCAGCGGTCTGCCGTGCCGGGAATGAGCTTACCCGTGCCGGGATGCAGGCGGATGAGCGGTAGGTCGATATCATCGTAGATATAGCGGCGGAAGGCGTTGTTGCTGTTGGGGCCGAATACACGGAAGGTGCTGGGGAAGGAACGCTGCAGCGCAAGGCGCATGGTGCCGCCCTTCACTGCCTTGGGGCTGCCGAGTTCGGGCTGGTCCTGGCCATCGTGCCACTCCAGGTCCTCGGGCAGCTGATTTTCGCGCAGGAACACGAGATAATCGCCGGAGACACTGCGGCGGCACATGTTCAGCAGGCTGGGCCAGATATTCAGGAAACGCACTTTGGCGCTCTGCTGGCGATTGCTGCCGGGAGCCGAGGTAAGATACTGCACCATGGCACTTTCGCAGGCGGTGCGGTTCTCCTCCAGGTTACGCTCCACATATTCCTTCACCTGAGCATTCCAACGCTCAGGGAACCCCCGGAAACCGGGCGGCATCTGCCAGCGCTTGGTGTACATGGGCACATCGGCATCTTCGGCAAAGCCCATGGGCAGCGTGAGGTCACTGGGATGACGCCAGCCCAGGCCACGGGTGCCACCGTCGTCATCGCAGCCGGAGAACAACACCGCCCCCAGCACGGCCAGAGCCAGACGTGCTACACCGGAAAAGCTGTATTTTCTCATGCTCATGCTGCAGATTTTATTCGTAATAGGAATGGCGGCGCGGATCGGCAGCTTCTCGGGCAGCCTCACCGATGAATGTGACAATGAGCAGCGTGCCCACCAGCGCAAAGAAGGCGCTGGACACCACCCAGGGGGAGGAAAGTTTTGCCAGACCATCGTTCAGCAGGCGACCCCAGCTGGCGTAGGTCTCAGGCAGGCCGAAACCAAGGTAGTCCAGCGAAGCCAGCGACAGAATGACACCTGCCACACTGAACGGCAACAGGGTAACCACTATGCCACGCAGGTTCGGCAGAATATGGCGCAGCAGAATATGAGTGGTACCCGCGCCCATCACCTTGGCGGCGGCCACATAGTCGCGCGTCTTTTCCTTCATGGTGGCCGTGCGCACGAGATAGGTCATGTGCATCCACCCGAAAAGGGCCAGCAGGCTCAGAATGAGGAAAAGCCCCCGCAGCTCCAGCGGCACGAAGTCCGACACAATCATGACCACGAACAGGAAGGGCAACTGCGACAGAATCTCGATGATACGCTGGGTGACCAGGTCGAAACGCCCGCCGAAATACCCCATGAGCATACCCATGGTGAGACCGATAGCGTAGATAACAGGCAGATAGAGCAAGGCTGCCTTGATGTTGACCTGCAGACCACCATACAGATAGGCCAGAATATCCGCACCCTGGCTGTTGGTGCCCAGCAGGTGACCACCTGTAAGCGGCGGCGCGGGGTGGTAATAGACCTTGCGCTCGGTACCGGGCTCGGTGAGCTTCAGGAACTTCTCGGCTGTGCCCTGCCCGTGGTAATGCTCCTCCACCAGCTTACCGGCACTGTATGTTGCGGAATAGACTTCCGTGCGGTTGGGCAGCCAGCCCTGTACATGGCCATCGGGCAGGCCTTTGCGATAGCGCTGGCGCAGGTGCAGCTGGCCGTTCTTATACATACGGCAGGCCAGACCGTTGTAGGGAGTTTCGCCATCGTCCTCGCAGAGCACGCCATCGTGCCACTCCAAGGGTTCAGAAGGGAACGGAGCGGCATCCATGGTGGGAGCAAAAGGCACCAGCGGCATGATTACCGGCCAGGCTGCGCCTTCCTCGCCCGAGCGTTCCTTGAGCAGCGCATAGTCTGTCTCGGCCTTGCCGGCTGCCCCCTTGAGGCCGAAGGTGGAACCGGGCAGCACGGCACGCGTGAGCGCCGGGCTGTACCACTTGCCATTGTACGCCACGAACAGGGCGCGGTTACCCACCAGCAACTGGTCGAAAGAGGCCAGCAGCAGGATTACGCCAAAAGCAATGAGCGACCAGTAGCCGCGGCGGATTTTCTTGAACCGCTCCACCCGCTTGACATATTCCGGAGGCAGGCGAAGACTGGATGTACGGCGAACCAGCAGGTACACGCCAGCCAGCATGAACAGAATAACGCACAACCATCCAAACCAGTGCACCGCACCATCTGCCGCCAGCAAGGGAGCCACCGATTCATCGCAACGCAGCAGCGGCACCTCACGACTCACTGTAAACGGCCACGAAAGCGTAGGCAGAAGCCATCCCTGCAACTCGCCGAGAGCACTCAGCAGGGAGGCCAGTATCAGAAGCAAAGCTATGCGATTCTTATTCATCACTCAAAACGCACGCGCGGGTCGACCAGCGCCACCAGCAGGTCAGAAATCAGGTTACCGATAATGATAAGCACCGAAGTGAGCAGCAGTGTGCCCATGATGAGCGAATAGTCCTTATCGAGCAGGGCCTGGAAGCTGAGCATGCCGAAGCCCTGGATATCGAACACGCGCTCAATGAGAATGGAACCACCCACCACCGTGCAGATGACACTGCCCAGCGTAGATACGATGGGGATGAGGGAGTTGCGGAAAGCATGACGCCACACCGCCTGGCGGAAGGTCACACCCTTGGACACGGCAGTGCGCACATAATCTGCTGCCAGATGCTCCATGAGGTTGTTTTTCATCATCATGGTGGTCACCGCAAAAGTGGACACCACATAGCAGGAAAGCGGCAGCACACTGTGCATGAACAAATCCTTGAGCTGCTCACGGAAAGGCATCCACTCGAAACCGGGGCTCACCAGGCCATACAGCGGGAACCACTCCAGACGCGCCCCCAGATACACCAGAAGCACAGCACCCAGCGCAAAGCCCGGCACCGCATAGCCCATGAAAATGAAGATACTGCTCAGGCTGTCGAAGGTACTGCGGTGCCACAGTGCCTTGAAAACACCCAGCGGAATGGATACCAGATAGGTGATGAATGCACCGAGCAGACCGAAATACAGGGAAACAGGCAGGCGGTCGAGCATCATGTCCACCACGGGTTCGCTGTATTTATAAGAGAGCCCTAAATCCCCCTGCAGCACACCCTGGAACGCACGGCGGCTGGCCACGACACGCCAGCGGCGGCAGGCAGGCGTCTTTTCCAAGGCGGCAATTTCCTTAGCATCGGTAATGCGCTGGCGCTTAGCCAGACGCTGCGCCCGGTCGGCGGGAGATTCAAGGCGCATTTCCCAGCCCTCCTCAGCCAGCCATGCGGGGGGATTGCATTCCAGCGAGCTTCCCTTGCGGGTCACTTCCATGGCGGTGGCATTGCCGCTGGTGGAAGCAATGGTGATAGTTGCCTGACCCTCGTCATTGAATTCAGCCTTGGCAATCTCCACCTCACGGGGCAGCACACCCAGCCATTGAAGATAGGCTTTCCACGCGGGTTCCTGAAGATTGAACAGCTCCTCCAGGCGCTCAAGGTCATCATTTCCCAGGCGGGAACCCACCTGCCCCACCGATTTTTCACCGGCCAGCGCTCCGATTGCCTGCTCCTGCAGCATGCGCTCCACCGGGCCACCCGGCACCATGCGCGTAAGGAAGAACACCAGCAAAGTGATGCCTATCAGCGTGATAGGCATCATGAGCAGGCGTCTGAGAATATAGTACCGCATGGCAACTCGGAGCATTCTACTCCTTTCGCACAGGCGTTGCAAGGATTCATTCTGCCCTGCTTATAAAAAAGTGCTGAATCGAGAACAATAAAAAGGGCGACCTGCCTTACAGGTCACCCCTTACCTCTCATACAAAACTGGGAGTACCCCCTCGCGGACTCGAACCGCGGACAAATTGATTAAGAGTCAACTGCTCTACCAACTGAGCTAAGGAGGCTTTTGCATCACCCGGCTGCTCACAGACTGATACCCCCTCGCGGACTCGAACCGCGGACAAATTGATTAAGAGTCAACTGCTCTACCAACTGAGCTAAGGAGGCATTATGTCTGTGAGCACCCTGCATCTGCTTTTCCTCAGAGGGGAAGCCGCTGGTCAGATTTGAACTGACGACCCACGCATTACGAATGCGTTGCTCTACCCCTGAGCTACAGCGGCAGATGCTGTGTGCGGCGGCAGCTTATCACACGCCGCTCACCAATGCAAGCCTTTTTTTAGAAAAAGCAGATTTTTTTTAAATTCGGGCATATTTTGGGGCTATTTGTACATTTTAGGGTTGAAATTCGCGTGTAGCGCCTATAAAATAGGCGCGCTATGACATACGAAGTTTTCGAAACCAAGGAAGCAGCTGCTAAGAAGCTGGCCGCCGAAGTAGCCGAACTCATCCGCAGCCGCGCCGCCGAGGGCAAGACCGCTGTGCTGGGTCTGGCCACTGGTGCTACCCCCCTGCCTTTCTATGCTGAGCTTATCCGCCTGCACAAGGAAGAGGGTCTCTCCTTCAAGAACGTGATTACGTTCAACCTTGACGAATACACCGGTCTGCCCCACGACCACGTGGAGTCCTACTGGTACTTCATGCACACCAACCTTTTCAACCACATCGACATCCCCGCCGAGAACATCAACCTGCCCTGCGGCACGCTGGCGCCTGAGGAAATCCCCGCCCACTGCGCCGCTTACGAGCAGAAGATTCAGGACTGCGGTGGTCTCGACCTCCAGATTCTCGGCATCGGCCGCACCGGTCACATCGGTTTCAACGAACCCGGCTCCGATGACACCACCATCACCCGCCAGGTACACCTCGACGACCTGACCAAGACCGACGCCGCCCCCGCTTTCGGCGGCTTCGAGAACGTGCCCTGCACCGCCATCACCATGGGTGTGGCCACCATCATGGGCGCCAAGAAGGTGCGTCTCATGGCCTGGGGCGAGAAGAAGGCTTCCATCGTGAACAAGGCCATCAACGGCCCCGTGACCATCGAGGTGGCTGCTTCCTACCTGCAGAACCACGCCGACGCCAAGTACTTCCTTGACATCCCCGCCGCTGCCGAGCTGTAAAGCACGCAGTTGCGCAACACCAACTTCCGCGAGGGCCGGGGCAAGCACCCGGCCCTCCGTTTTTCCTGCCGCATGCATCTGTATATCCACGTTCCGTTCTGCCACCGCATCTGCCCGTACTGCGCCTTCTTCAAGCACACCCCGGGGCGGAGCGACATACGCGGCTATGCGCAGGCGGTAGGAATCGAGGCACAGCTGCGCCTGCCGCAGGGCACCGCGCCGCGCACCATCTATTTCGGCGGCGGCACGCCGAGCATGCTCTCGCCCACGCACATGGAGCTGCTGGTGAACGGTCTGCTCGACTGGCTCGACCTGAGCCAGGTGCAGGAATGGAGTTTTGAAAGCAACCCCGCCACCTTCACCGCCGCCAAGGTGCAGCAATGGCGCCGCCTGGGCATCAACCGCGTATCTCTGGGCGTGCAGAGTTTCGACCCCGGCCTGCTCAAGCTGCTGGGTCGCGAACACAGCCCGGATGACGTGGCAGAAAGCGTGCACCTGCTGCGAGAGGCGGGCATACCCCAGGTGAATATCGACCTCATGTTCTCCCTGCCGGGGCAGAGCCTGCAGCAGTGGGAACACACCCTGAGCAGCGCCATCGACCTGCAGCCCGACCACATCTCCACCTACAACCTCTCCTACGAGGAAGACACCGACTTCTTCCGCCACTACGGCGCCGAGGCCGGAGATGAAGAAAGCGACGTCGCCATGTTCACCATGGCCGATGAGATGCTGACCGCCGCCGGCTATCGGCACTACGAAATCTCCAACTACGCCCGCAGCGGCTGCGAATCGCTGCACAACCTGGCCTGCTGGCACGGCGAGGACTATTGCGGCCTGGGCCCCGGAGCCGTGGGCACCATGAACGGCACACGCTACTGCAACGCAGGCGATACCGCCGCCTATACAGCCGCTCTGCAAACTGGCGCCCTGCCCCCCGGCAGCGCCGAGCTGCTCGCCCCCGCCACGCGTCGCACCGAATTGCTCGGGCTCATGCTGCGCACCGATGAAGGACTGCCGCCCCACATGCTCCGCCCGCAGGATGCAGCCTTCACCACCATGCTGCAGCAGGAAGGCCTCGCCACTCTGGCAGCAGATGGTCGCCTCATCCTCACCCGCAATGGCCGACTCGTGGCCGATGAAATCGCCGTAGGGTTGATATGAGGATGAATCACCCCGGCTTTTCAAATGGAGTTTGCGGAAAATTCAGGCAGTCCGCAAATCAATGCAATGCATTGGCATAATTAAACCGCAGCGACAAATCCGAGATTGGCGAGCAGTTGGTTTTATTCGGAGCGGGGGACTTTCCTGTCACGGCGTAGGCGAAGCCGAAGACGGAAGTCCCCTAAATGCTTATATTTTCGGGACTAAAGTCCCGTGCTCCGACAGATATACACCCCGCCAATTCCCGATTTAGCGAGCGTAATAACTGTTTTTTCTAATTATGCCAGCTGCTCAATGCAGCAATTTTTCAACGACGCTGGCAAAGGTCTTCAGCTCTTCTTCGCTGAGCACCTGAGCGCGGCGGTCGATTTCATCGTGAAAACGGGCGTACACCTCGTTAAACAACTCCTCGCCCTTTTCTGTCAGTTTGATGCGCACGGCTCGTCGATCATCAGGATTGGGTGTGCGAAGCATATACCCCTTGGTTACCATCGTGTCCACCATGATAGAAGCAGCCGGTATCGTCATCTGCATGCGCGATGCCAGATCCTTGAGCGCTACACCTTCGGGTTCGTTCTCCAGCATCAGCCTGAGCTGGGAAATTGACGTCCCCTGGCGGACGGTCAAGCCGTATATTTTCTTCTTGGTCGGGTCATTAAGCGCCTTGATGCTTTCACGACGGAACTCATCCAGAATATCGAGAAGACGACGGAACAGGAAGTGAGGCGTTTTCGTTTGCGGCATGACCCCATGGTACATATTTTTCCATCTATTGTCCAGCCCAAAAATAGGCATTTTTGCAAAATTTGTTAGGGCTATAACTTAATATGTTTTATCCTTTAATAAAGCATAACAAAAGGCTATATAAAAGAAAAAACAACCATCTTGGCTTCACATCTTTTAATTCCCTACTACGGGGGGGGTATTTACTGATATCAAATTAGCTTAAATCCCGATTATTTATGCTACAAACAGTAAAGAGTATTTTCCGGGAATCCATCCGTATGATAACAGATGTATACCGGAGTAATACGAACAAAAAAGACACTTGCACCCTGCGAATGCTTTATGTAGAATACAGGCATACCGACATGCAGCGTTTATTCCCCATTCTTGCTCTTTCCGTTCTGCCGGCTGCCGCGCAATCAGCGACCGATGACCAGGCCTTTGCCGAGGCTGTAAAGAAATTTCTTCCTCCCGCAGCCACAGCCATGCCGGCCAAGCAACCCGAGCTCAATTTCACGCCCGATGCCCCCCGCGCGGCCGATTCCTCACCCGAGGCTCACCCGGAGGCCTACGCCCGCTTCCTCGGTCACCTCGACCAGCAGCTCAAGGACAACACCTACGACTTCTGCCTGGCGCTGAAGGAAATTCTTGAGGCCACCAACGATGAGTTCGCCGTGATGTCCTGGATGGAGAAAGCCGCCGCTGAAGGCAAGCCTGCCGCCTGCCAGTTTGTGGGCGACCGCAAGCTCACCCGTGTAGCTCGCACGGAAGTGCAGAGTCCCGAGGTGAAAGCCGCCTATGATCTGGTGCGCAAAGCGGCCGATGCCGGCTACGATGCCGCCAAAATCAACGTGTGTATGTGCATGAAGATGGGTATCGGCACCGAACAGGACGAAGAAGGCGCCGATGCCTACATATTCGAAGCCTGCCGCAGCGGCAATATGATTCCGCGCTACAAGTGGCTCCAGATGAGCGGCCGCCTGCGCGACTGGGCCGACCGCGAACGCCCCGAGGTGAAAGCAGAAATTGAGCGTGGAAACCACCACGTCATCTACTACCTCTCGAACACTGCCCCTACAGCAGCCGAGCAGATAGCCATGCTGCGACTTGCCGCCGAAAAGGGGAATCCCGAAGCTCTCTACTCCCTCTCGGCCCTCAGCTCCCGCAATGCCCCCAAGGACAGCTACACCCTGCTGCAGGAAGCCGTGCGTCTGCACAGCGCCGATGCCCTCTTTGCCCTGGGCTCTGCCATGACCGATGGCGACCCCGAAAATCCCGTACTCAAGGAAGCCGGCGTGCAGCACAACGATGCCGCAGGCCGAGCCTTCATCAAGCTCGCTGCCATGATGGGCAATGTCTCCGCCAGCTTCTGGCTGGGTAGCGTGAACTACCACGGCAAGTGCGGATTCAGCGTGGATAAGGAACGCGCCTTCCGCCATTTCGACCAGGGAGCCCTGGCAGGCAATGCCACCTGCGGCACCGCCGCCGGTCTCATGCTGCTGCGAGGTCTGGGCACCACGCAGGACACCCGCAAGGGTCTTTACTACCTGAACGTAGCCGCCAATGCCGGCGTGCCGCACGCTGTCATCCTGCTGGCCTATGCCCAGCACGAAGGCCTGGGCCTGCCCGCAGATTCAAATGCAGCTTTCAAGCTGCTGCAGGAAGCCGCCGCCATGGGCCAGAAACGAGCCTATGTCTACATGGCCTACATCACCGCCAAGGGAGGCAGCAACATGACCGCCGACCCGCGCATGGCCGAACGCTACGTGCGCATGGCCGCACTCGACCTCAAGGAAGAAGCCAAGACACTCTACGATAAACTCATGGCCGAAGGCTGGAACCCCGAGCCCTGAGCTCTCCACGACCAACCCTTTTCCCCATGAAATAACAAAGCGGAAAGACTCAGATCTTTCCGCTTTGTTTTACCCCCCCTGTTCAGTATGATATTAAACTCTCATTTTCTGTATTTTATGCACTATATTTAACTTTACAAAACAATTAGAAAAGAGTAGAGTGACATTCGGATGCGGGCAACTAACATGTTGCCCGCTCCATTAACCCTGATTCTAACCTGATTATGAAATTTCATTTACCCAAAAAACTGTTCGCAGCTGTCATGGCTGCGGTAATTTCCACACAGGCGTTTGCTGCCGATATCAAGTGCGAACTGGACACAACCACCGCAACAAAGGTGACGTTGTCGAATGGCCAGACCATAACCACAAAAGGCACCACCACCATCACTGTCGGATCTGGCGATTACTCTTCATATAACATGTACCAGTCCGGATCTTCCAATGCCAAGAATGGTCACATCATTGGTTCCACGCACATGGAAGAAAGCGGCGTGCTGAACACCCAGGCCAGCGGCCCGGACACTCTTTACACGGAAAACAATATCGTCATCGGTTCGTTGACCGACACAGAGGAAACCGCCCCCACCGGCATTGACACCGTCGTAGGCGATGGCGACACCGTGAACGGCGTTATCGGTGACCGCAACATCACCGTAAACAGCGGCGACATCAAGACCATCGTGGGCGGAACGAATTACATCTCATACAACTCGCGCAATCTCAGCTTCATTGAAAATAAGCTTGGTGCCAATATGTATTCCTACAAGGACTCCGCAAATCCGGCAGATGTGAACATCACCGTCAACGGCGGCAATATCGGCCAGATTCGCGGTGGTAACAACAACAAGCACGCAGATTACATCGCAAATGTTTGCAACAATGCCCAGCAGAAGAACGATGGCTCCTACGAAGCTCTGATGGCCGACAAGCCCTGGTCCATCAGCGGTGATGTGAACATCACCGTAACAGGCGGCACCATTGACCCCGCCAAGGTTGGCCGCACCATTGCCATCCTTGGCGCCGGCGGCTCCGGTCACTCTGTAGATGGCACCGTCACCATCACCGTTACGGGTAGCTCCACCAATATCCTCGGCGATATCATTGCAGGTGGCAGCAACTCGTACGCAGAGGTGGGCGCTACCGCAGTTGAAATTGCCGGCGGCTATATCGACGGCAGTGTATACGGCGGTGGCCTGCGCGACGAAGCAGCAACCAGCGTGAAGGGTAAAGTGGCTCCCACTGTTCTGGGCAGCACCAAGGTGACACTTTCCGGCGGCACCATTACCGGCAATGTATACGGCGCAGGCATCGCTGATAAAGTCGATAACGGCACACAGGTCATCCTCTCTGCCGGCGGCGCAGCAGTTGATGGCACCATCTATGGCGGTGGCACAGATGACGCCATCGTCACCGGCACCCGCACCCTCACTGTAGACAGCAGCTACACCGGCACCCAGGCCTACAAGGTGGCAGACTTCACGAACATTGCCGTGAACGCCGATGCTACACTGGCTGAGATGACCGCCGCCGAGGAAGGCACCGATATCAGCATCGCCGAGGGTAAGACCCTCAAGCTGACCGGCGACAAGACCTACACCGCCGGCAATGCAACCGGTGGCACCATCTATGTGGATGGCGCGAACTTCGAGCTCAGCTCCGCCGACAGCAAGCTGACCAGCGACGTGGTGCTCGACAAGCACGCTTCTCTCGACCTCAACGGCGCCGCAGTAAACAACACCATCTGGGTGTATGGCTGCTCCATCAAGGGCGCAGAAAGTTTCTCCGGCCACCTGATTGTGGACGGCGGCGAACTGGAGCTGACCGGACCCACCAGCGCCGATAAGGTGACGGTGACAAACGGCGGATCTGTAACGGGTGGTTCCCTTGCTGCAAATAAGGTAGAACTCATCGGCGCCAATGATGGCGCCCAGCAGCCCGACATCAACACCGACCTGACAGTTGCCGATAACGGCACCATCACCCTTTCCGGCGGTGCTGTGCTGAATGTGGACGGCAGTCTGACCCTGGGTTCCGGCGTGAATATCGTGGTAGGCGATGATTACGCAGTGGGCACCGAAATCATCAAGGTGAGCGGCGACATCAACCAGGAAGAAAACATCGAAATCACCTTTGGCGAGACCAAAGTAGTGGTGCAGAATGGTGGCGTGTGGCTGATTTCCCGCTTCGATCAGAACTATGCCGATACCTTCACCATGGGCAACTGGGGCATCATCACCGCCAGCCGCGCCTTCGTGGACACCGTGCGCGGTCAGCGCACCAACGTTGGCTGCATCGCCAATGGCCGTGGCACGGCCTGGGCTGCAGTGATGGGAGGCAACCACGACATTGCCGGCTCCGATATCAACCTGTTCGGCGCCGCAGTGGGTGCTGATATGAAGGTAGGCCGTAGCAGCAGCGTGGGTGTTGCTCTGGGCTATGTTGATGGCGATGTGAAGCCGGGCTCCCTGCGCACGGTGGACCAGGACGGCGCCTACCTGGCATTCTATGGTGAACATGGTCTCGAGAAGCTGGATGCCACCAGCTGCCTGAGCCTCGACTGGGTAGCCGCCTATGGCAATACCGAATCCAGCGTAAATGGTCATGATTGGGAGCAGGACAGCCTGCAGCTCAACTCCCGCCTGAACTGGAACAAGCGTATCAACAACAAGGTCTGCGTAACCGCATTCGGTGGCCTTGAATACTTCGCCAGCAATTCCGACACGGTGGCCGGCATGAAGACCGGCTCCGTCCAGAACCTGCGCGGCGAAGTCGGCGTGGCCGCCCGCTATGTGGCCTGGGGCACCCCGGCCGTAACCGATGGTAAGAGCGGCCTGGTGCTGGCTCAAGGCTGCGAGAAGCTCGTGTTCAACGGCGAAATCCGCTACATGAACGATATGGTGCGCAGCAACCCGGTTATCCGTATGGAAGGCATGAGCGGTGGCAGCACTAACCCCGGCCGCCAGGGCATGGGTATTGAAGCCGGCGCCACCTACCGTATTAACGAGCGATGGAGCGCCAGCGCCAACTACGGTTTCAACGCCATGGATGACTCCAAGGAGCACCGCATCAACGCAGGCGCTGCCTACACGTTCTGATAATCTGAACAATTAAATCGCATTCAAATCGGCACATCGGCCTATCCGGTGTGCCGATTTGTCATCGCTGCTACGAGTAAAAAATGAAATACGGGCAGTCATACGCCTTCGGTACCTCGAACATTGAAAATTATAACGCTCTGGCATAATCAGGTAATCATCGACAAATCGGGAATTGGCGGGGTGCATATCTGTCGGAGCACGGGACTTTAGTCCCGAAAATATAAGCATTTTGGGGACTAAAGTCCCCCGCTCCGAATAAAACTGCAGCTCGACAAACTCGGATTTAGCGAGCTGATTAACAGAGCATCCCCATATGATGCCAACAAGTTCATCTCCGCAATTTTCATTTGCGTCAGCCGGCAGAGACAGCTTGACTTGCAGACCGTGAGCCATTAGAATGGCGGTATGGAACAACAGTCATACCCTGAGAACGGCCAGCTGCAGGCCGCAAACAGCGCAGCTCTCGCAAAATCTTTCCTCAACAAGGTTTACCTGTGGATGGCGGTGTGCATGCTCATCACCGCAGGCGTGGCCGCTTTCACGGCACAGGATACGCAGTCTCTCATGTGGGTAGCCGAAAACCACTGGCTGGTGGCTCTCGGCACGCTGGGCATCGTGGTCTTCATGAGCTTCGGCGCCAACCGCCTCTCCTACGGCGCACTCACCGTGCTGCTGCTCACCTTTGCAGGCGTGCAGGGGCTGCTCTTCGGGCCCATGCTTGTGGTATACAAGATGGATTCCATCGCCCAGGCCTTTGCCTGCACCGCTGCCATGTTCGGCGGCATGTCCATCTACGGCGCTGTGACGAAGCGTAACCTGTCCACCATGGGCCGCACGCTGATGATGCTGCTCATCGGTCTGCTGGTAGCCATGATTGTGAACATCTTCATGGGCAGCGGCATGCTCGACCTCTGCATCTCCTGCGCAGGCGTGGTCATCTTCGCCCTCTTCACGGCCTATGACACCCAGCGTCTCATTGAGCTGGGCACCTGCGAGGACGAGGAAGTGCGCAGCAAGGGCGCTGTGCTGGGTGCGCTGAGCCTGTATCTGGATTTCATCAACCTCTTCCTCATGCTGCTGCGCCTCTTCGGCCGCGACGAATAACCCCTCCCCACAGGCAACATGGAACGTCTCTCTACTCTTGCCCGCGAAGCAGCGGAATCGCTGCTCACTCCGCTTGGCTTCACCTTCACCATCACCACCGAGCCTTATGAGGATGGCATCACCCTCATGATTGAAAGCACCGATGCCCGCTTCCTCATCGGCGAAGAGGGCGACCGCCTCGATGACCTGCAGTACATGGTGAACCGTCTGGTGCAGGCCCGCTGGGAGGATGCCCCCCGAGTGCGCGTGGACTGCGATAACTACCGCGCCCGCGCCGAGGCCAAGCTGCTGCGCCGCGCCAAATCGCGAGCCGAGCGCGTGCTCAAGACCGGCAAGCCCCTGCTCATGGAGAAGCTGAATGCCTACCAGCGCCGACTAGTGCACAATTTCCTGGCCACCATCCCTGGCATTGCCACCCAGTCAGAAGAGACCGATTCGCGGTTCAAACGCATCACCATCAGCCGCACAGAAGAAGTATGAAGCGTATCCTCACCACCCTGCTGGCCGTCTGCGCCCTCCACGCGGGGGGGGAGGAATACACTGTCTATTTCCGACACGGCACCGACACCGCCACCATCGCCCGCCGCATGGCACCGCTGCGTCAGGGCGAGAAGCCAGCCGAGTGCCGCTACGTGGTGCTGGTAGACGAGGCTCGCACCATGGCCGATGCTATCAACTCCGCCAATGCCATCAAGGCTGGGGTGACCGAGCTGCCCAGCCTGGTGATTTCCGATGCCCAGGGGGCCTACGCCGTGCTGCCCGTGAACCAGGTGAGCGCCGCTGCACTGGAAGCCGTGCGCCACTCCGCCACCGCGCCCGACCGCGACCAGCTTGCCCGCAAGCGCAATTTCGATGCGCAGCAGTACCTGCTCTTTGCCCGCATGGCGCTGGTAAAGCCGCTGGAGGGCGAGGCGCTGCAGCAGTGTATCGGCACCTGCAGGGCACTCATGGAGCACCCTTTTGCCACCCCTGCCGATAAGCAGCGGCTGGGGTATCTCTGCCTCTACCCCCTGCTTATGCAGGAATACACCTGCATGTACCAGGGTGCCCACACCCCGGCTTCCGAAGCCAAGCTGCTTGAGGCCATTGCCGCGCTGGAGGCCGCCCGCGACCTCGACCGCAACACCGGCATCGGCAAGCAAGCCTTTGCCGAGCGCGAGCGTCTCCGCGCCGCCCGCCGCCAGGCGCGCACCATGGAATAAATGCATAACACATAGTGCATAGTAAAATGAACAGCATGCACTTTTTTACGAAACAGAATCAACTCTCGCTGAAGGTGACAGAGGCGGGAAAACTGCAATTCTGCTACCTGGGGCCGCGCCTGACCTGCGCCGATGATGCGCTGGCAGCCCCCGCCGCCGAATGGCCGCTGATGGCCACCGATTTCGACTCCCGCGGGCGCTGGGGTAACCACTCGGGCGAGTATGCCCTGCACCTGCGCTATGCCGACGGCACCCAGGGCTGCGACCTGCAGCTCATTTCCTGCGAACAGCAGGGAAACGGAGCCCTGTTCACCTTGGCAGATCCGCGCCACCCGGAGTTCGAAGTACAGCTGGAGATCCGCGTCTTTGAGGAGGAGGACATCTACGTGCTCACCCCCACGCTGACCAATCGAGGCAGCGGGAGCATCACCATCCTGCAGGCAGACTCTGCAGCCCTTCCCCTGCAGGCCGCAGCCTACCACCTGAGCAGTTTCCGCGGCGGATGGAGCGGTGAAAATTACCTGCAGGAGCAGCACATCGCCCGCGGCAACACCATCACCATGGGCAGCACCACCGGCATCAAGACTGCGCAGGAAGGCACGCCCGGCTTCCTGCTCTCGCTGGGCGGCCCGGCTCAGGAAGAAAACCGCCCCTGCCTGCTCGGCGCCCTGGCCTGGAGCGGCAACTACGAGCTGAGCTTCAAGCACAGCAGCTATGGCCACCTCTACCTGCGCATGGGGCACGACTTTGCCCACAGTCCGTATACACTGGTCGCGGGTGCCGGCATCACCCTGCCCGGCGCCATTCTGGCCTACAGCCACAGCGGAGCCGCCCACGCCAGCTGCTGCATGCACCGCTACCTGCGCCGCCATGTGCTACCCCATGGTCAGGAAACCCGCCGCACCCTGCTCAACAGCTGGGAAGGCGTGCATTTCGATGTGCACGAAAGCACCCTGCGCGAGATGATTCAGCGCACCGCCGAGCTGGGCGTGGAGCTCTTCGTACTGGATGACGGCTGGTTCGGCAAGCGCGACGATGACACCTCATCCCTGGGCGACTGGGAACCCGATGCCGCCAAACTCCCCGGCGGACTGCAGCCGCTGTGCGATTTTGCACGCAGCTGCGGAATCGATTTCGGCCTGTGGATGGAGCCGGAAATGGTCTGCCCGCGCAGCGACCTCTACACTGCCCACCCGGAATGGGCCATCCGCCTGCCCGGCATCACCCCGCGCGAAGAACGCCACCAGCTGGTGCTCGACCTTGCTAACCCCGATACACATATCGATGAGCCTGTGCGCCGCACGTTAAGCGCCAACCCCGGCATCTCCTATGTGAAGTGGGACTGCAACCGCAAGATGAGCGATACGGGCTCCACCCACCTGCCGCCGGAGCTGCAGGGCAACCTGTTCTTCGACTACATCAGCAATTACTACGCCATCATGCGCCGCCTGCGGCAGGAGTTCCCGCAGGTCACCTTCCAGTGCTGCTCTGCCGGTGGCGGCAGGCTCGACTGCGGCGCTGCCGCCTTCCACGAGGAGTTCTGGCTGTCGGACAACACCGACGCCTGCGACCGCCTCCGCATGCAGTGGGCGGCTTCCTACTTCTTCCCCGCCAACGCCATCGGCTGCCATGTGACAGCTGTGCCGAACTGCTACACGGGCCGCGAAACCTCGCTCAAGTTCCGGTTCGATGTGGCGCTGGCCGGCCGTCTGGGGCTGGAGCTCGACCCACGCAAGCTCACCGAAGCAGAAATGGAGGAAATCCGCACCCGCGTGGAGCTCGCCAAGGAGCTGCGCCCCATCACCCAGCTGGGCGAGCTGCACCGCCTGGTCTCCCCCTACGAAGGTCCGGACTGTGCCCTGCTATACACCCACGAAGACCGTGCCCTGCTGCTGGCCTATACCACCCAGCGCGTCTACACCGACCAGCACACCCGCATCCCCCTGCGCGGGCTCGACCCCGGCACCCGTTACAGCATCACCGAGCTCGCGCCCGACTCCACCGGCTACCACTGCCCCATTCAGGGCCACACCCTCGGCGGCGATACCCTGCTGGCCACCGGCCTCCCCATCCGCTGGACCCGCCCGCAGCAATCCTGCCTGATTCTGCTGCAGGCCACCAATACCCCTGAAATCTGAACCGCGATGTCATCTATCGAACCCATAACCCAGGAATACAGCGAGTGGCTCATCTCGCTCAAGAAACAGATTCATGTCGCTCAGCAGCGTGCCGCATTGGCCGTCAACCACGAGCTGGTGAGGCTCTATTGGAATATAGGCGATAGCATCATATCGCGAAAAAAGCAGCATGGCTGGGGAAGCAAAGTGATAAAACAGGTTTCCGAAGATTTACAGAGAGAATTTCCCAGGATAAAAGGATTCTCGGTTCGGAATCTTGATTATATGTGCCTTTTCGCGAGTTCCTGGACGTGGGAAGAAATTACGCAAGCGCCACTTGCGCAATTACCATGGTACCATCTAATAACCTTACAAACAAAACTTTCCACCAAGGAAGAACGCCTGCGATACGCAGCATTGACCGTCCGGAACGGCTGGTCACGCAATGTACTGGTACACCAGATAGAACTGGGAACCGCCAACCGCATAGGGGCGGCACAGAATAATTTTGCCATCACCCTGGCACCTCCGCAATCGGATCTGGCGCGCGAAACCCTCAAGGACCCGTACAAGCTGGAGTTTCTGGAGCTCGCGACCGATATCAAGGAGCGGGAACTGGAGCAGGCACTTGTTTCCCGCTTGTCCGATTTTCTTCTGGAACTAGGTACGGGCTTTGCCTTTGTCGGCAAGCAGGTACATCTGAACGTAGGTGGCGAGGATTTTTACATTGACCTGCTGTTCTACCACATCCGCTTACACTGCTACGTGGTCATTGAATTGAAAACCACAGACTTCAAACCTGAGCATCTCGGGCAACTGGGCTTCTATATCACCGCAGTTGACGAACAAATGCGCTCCACACAAGATGCCCCGACCATCGGACTCCTCCTTTGCAAGAACAAGAACCGGGTCGTGGCAGAATATGCCCTGCGCGATGCCAACCGCCCCATCGGTATATCCAAGTACGAGCTCACCTCTGCTCTCTCCCACGAATGGAAAAGCAGCTTACCCAGCGTAGAAGATATCGAACGCGAACTTTCTCAGGATTCATGACCCGCTGTCGCGCCTTCCTACTCGCCCTCGTCGCGACTCTGGCCGCCTGCCAATCAGCCAGAGTCGACATTGACGAACTCAACGCCCAATACCGCGACACCGCCTACCTGTGGACTATCGAGCGCAACCGTGAACAACACCGGCAACTGCAGTCCGCATTGGCTCAGGATTCCCGCGCCATGCTGTGGCACCACAACTGCAGCATTGGCGATGCCCGGATAACCGCCCCGATTCCCACCGTGCAACTCACAAAAGCAGAACTCGCCCGAGTGAAAGAAATACTGCTCCGAGCAGAGCCCTGCACCTCCCCGTACCGACCGAATGTCGTACCGGACTCATACGAGCATTACTCATTAGACAATCAGGGAGAAGTCATTGCCACAGGCTCCTTCCCCGCCTCCGAACTCACCTACAAGGTACCGCCGACTTTCCTGCTCACCTTCTACAGCGGGGATAGCAAAGTTCATCTGTATAATCTGCACCTCTGCCGGATCTGCCGCAAATCCGAAGCTGCAGTCCCGGAACACGCGCTGGATGAACTCCAGCTGCCCGATGCTGATTTCGACGCACTGTTTTCCCTTCCCTCCTTCCGTGGGTTTGTATCCCACTTGCCCGACGAATGGCAGAACCACTTCCACGGGCAGTAGTAAAAGATTTCAACCTAAATCTCATCCGTCGGCAGGTTTCGCCGCCCACCCTGTCTCGGCGTAGCCTGTGAAACAGGCGAAGACGAATCCCCCTTTGCTGCGGGGTCGTGTGTTCGAATCCCGCATTTGGATTACAAAGCAGAAAGGCTCAGCAGCGGATGAACCATTGCTGAGCCTTTTTATCTCATCGGGCAAGCGGGATTCGAACCCACGACCCCTTGCACCCCATGCAAGTGCGCTACCAGACTGCGCTACTGCCCGAGATTTTGTCTGCCGCTCGCCTTGCAGCGTGGCGACAGGCGGAGTATACACGCAGTTTTTAGGATTGTCAACCATTTTTTTTCATGATATGATATTTTCTGCCATGAAAAAGGTGAAAACGGCCGTTGTCGGAGCCAGTGGATACACTGGCCAGGAGCTTCTGCGCATTCTGCTGCGCCACCCCGGTGTGGAGCTGGTGTGCGCTACGTCCCGCCAGTATGCGGGGCAGAAACTGAGTGATCTTTTCCCGCGTTTCCGGCATGTGCCGGGCGCCGATATGTGCTTTACAGATTCTGACGTGGAGGCGATTGCCGCCACGGGTGCCGAGGTGGCTTTCCTGGCGCTGCCGCACGGTGTATCGGTGAGCTATGGCCGCGGGCTGGTAGAAGCCGGTGTGCGCGTGGTGGATCTTTCTGCCGACTTCCGCCTGAATGACCCGGCGGTGTACGAAGAATTCTACGGCAAGCCGCACCCGGATGTGGAGCTGATGCAGGAAGCTCCCTACGGCATGCCCGAATGGCACCGCGAAGAGATTAAGAAGGCCCGCATCGTGGGTTCCCCCGGCTGCTATCCCACCAGCATCATCCTGCCGCTGGTGCCGCTGCTGAAGGCAGGTCTGGTGCTGCCGGAGGATATCGTGGTGAACAGCGGTAGCGGTGTTTCCGGCGCCGGTCGCAAGGCTGATGTGAGCCTGCTCTACTGCGAGTGCAACGAAAGCATGCGCGCCTACGGCGTGCCCCGCCACCGCCACCTCTCGGAAATCGAGCAGGAACTTTCCGCCGCTGCAGGTGAGAAGGTAACCATCACCTTCACCCCGCACCTCATGCCGGTGAACACGGGTATTCTGACCACCACGGTGGCCAAGCTGAAGCCCGGCACCACCATCGAACAGATTACCGCCTGCTTCGAGGAGGCCTATGCCAATGCTCCCTTTGTGCGCCTGCAGGGGCCGAACAAGCCGACCGACACCAAGAACGTGACCCGCACGAACTTCGTGGACATCGGCTGGGCCATCGATTCCCGCACGGGCCGCGTGGTACTCATGAGCGCCGAAGACAACGTCATCAAGGGCGCCGGCGGCCAGGGTGTGCACGCTTTCAATATCATGTTCGGTTTCGACGAGACCGAAGGACTCTGGCTGATTTAAACTGATGAAACCGGTACTCCTCATCGTGGATGATGAAAAGTCCACGCGCTCTGTCCTCTGCGCTGCGCTGGAGGACGACTACGAGGTGTACCCTGCCGCCAACGGCAAGGCCGCACGGGCCATTCTGGAAACAGAACCCGTGGATCTGCTGCTGACGGACCTGCGACTGGGCGGCGAGAGCGGCATGGACCTCATCGACCATGCCGTCTCGCTGCCGCAGCCGCCGCTCTGCATCATGATGACGGCCTACGGCAGCGCCGATGTGGCCGCCGAAGCCAAGCGCCATGGTGCGTATTATTTCCTGACAAAGCCGCTGAACCTGGATGAGGTGGAGCTGCTGCTCAAGCGCGCCACCCAGACCCGCCGGCTGGAATCCGAGAACCGCGAGCTGACCACCCGACTGGAGCCTACGGGCGGGCTCGACCGCATGCTGGGCGACAGCCCGCAGATGCAGGATATCTTCAACCGCATCCGCCGCGTGGCCCCCACCCAGGCCACCGTGCTCATCGAAGGCGAAAGCGGCACGGGTAAGGAACTGGTGGCCCGCGCGCTGCACAGCCTCTCCCCCCGCAGCAATAAGAAGTTCGTAGCGGTGAACTGCGCCGCTCTCTCGCCTCAGCTCATGGAAAGTGAGCTTTTCGGCCACGAGAAGGGGGCTTTCACAGGCGCCATGCAGCGCCGCATCGGCCGATTTGAGGAGGCCGACGGCGGCACACTGTTCCTGGATGAAATCGGCGAAATCGATATCCCCACTCAGGTGAAGCTGCTTCGCGTGCTGGCAGAGCGCAGCATCGAGCGCGTGGGCAGTAACACGAGCATTCCCGTGAATGTGCGCGTGATAGCTGCCACCAACCGCGACCTGACCGCCATGGTGCAGGAAGGCACTTTCCGACTCGACCTTTACCAGCGCCTGAATGTCATCTCGCTGCACCTGCCGCCGCTGCGGGAGCGCAAGGGAGACATCGTACTCATGGCCAATGCCTTTGCCCGCGAGCTGGGGCAGCAGAACGGCAAGCCCGGCACCACACTGAGCCGCCCTGCACTGGAGCTGCTGCGCGGCTACAACTGGCCGGGCAATGTACGCCAGCTGCGCACCGCAGTGGAGCACGGCGTAGTGATGAGCACAGGCACCGAGGTGCAACCCGCCGACCTGCCGGAATATCTGAGCACCCCTGCCCCCGCCCCGCAGACAGCGGAGATTATGCGTGGCAGCACTGATTTTGAGCTTGAAACAGCCCCCTCTCTTAATCTACAATACATCGAGCGCAGAGCCATACGGCTGGCGCTGCAACGCACAGGGGGCAACAGGTCTGCCGCGGCAGAACTGCTGGGCATCAACCGCCGCACCCTGCAGCGCAAGATGAACGAATCGCCGGCAGATTTCGCAGATTTCACCTAACATCTATTCAGCACTATGGATCCCACTTCCGCCAAAGAACGCAAAGGCCGTAATCTCCTGATGGGCATGCGTTTCCTCCTTGCCTTCCTCATCGTGAGCATCAGCGTCTTCCAGCTCTGCCTCACCTACCGCGGCATGGATCAGCCCGCTGCCATGGACATGGCTCAGATTGGCCGCCAGATTGCCCGAGGCGAGGGATTCACCTCCAAGTTCATCCGCCCCATCGATGTATGGGACCAGAACAAGATCAACCGCCAGAAGCCGCTGAACTTTGACCAGTTTGCCGATACCAACCATGCACCGCTCTATCCCTATGTGCTGGCCGGCGCACTGAAGGTGACCGGATTTGATGACTTTGAAGCCAAACGCATGGACACCGAGAAGACCAATGTGTATGCCGGTGACCGCGTGATTGCAGGGGCGAGCACCCTGTTCTTCCTCATTGCCCTGGTACTGGCCTACACCCTGTTCACCCGCCTGTTCGATGAGGTGGTGGCGGCCACCACGGTGGCCTTCATGGGGCTGAGCGAGCTGGTGCTGCAATATGCGCTGAGCGGGCTGCCGCAGATGCTCATGCTCTGCTTCCTGCTGGGCGCCGGGCACTGCCTTGTTTCTGCAGTCAATGCCAACACTGAAAAGCGCAGCGGCGCCACCATCGCGTGGAGCTGCGGTATGTTTGTGCTGCTGGCGCTGCTGTGTCTCACCTGCCGCATGAGCATCTGGTGCGCTATCGGCATGCTGGTATTCACCGGCCTCTATTTCCGTCCGCAGGGGATGCACACCGCCATCGGCGGCGGCATCCTGGCCGTGCTGGTCATTCTGCCCACGGTGCTGCTGCTGGCACCCACGGGTGGCATGGAAAACAAGCTGATGTACGGCATTTTCAATGGCTTCGGCAGCGATGGGGCCGAGGGACTCATGCGCTCTGCCAGCACCACGGCCATCAGCTACAACAGCGCCAACTTCTTCCTGCGCCTGTTGGGCTACACCTTTGCCCAGTTCAACAGCATGTACATCAACATGGGCGCCATCATCACCACTCCTTTCTTCCTGCTGGCTCTGCTCAATAAGTTCAAGAATCCGGCGGTGGAAGCCACCAAGTGGGCGGTGTTTGCCATGTGGCTCTGCGCCTGTCTGGGCATGGCTCTTTTCGGCGAGGCTCAGACCATCAGCGAAAGCCAGCAGGCCATTCTCTTCACCCCCTTCTTCACCGCATTCGGCACGGCCATGGTGTTCATTTTCCTGGCCCGCATGCAGCTGGGGGCCGCCTTCAACGGCATCCGTGGTCTGGCCATTGCCACCATGCTCGTGATTTCCTCCGGTCTCTTCCTGTTCCAGCTGCCCAAGCAGCTCTACATCGGCATCTGGACCAGCGCCCGCGGCATCCCCCACTTCCCGCCGTACTACCCCGCTGCCATGAACGGCAAGCTGCACGACATGACCAATGAAAAGGACATCGTGGTGACTGACCAGCCCTGGGGTGTAGCCTGGTATGCCGACCGCAAGGCTCTGTGGATGCCCCGCAGTCTGGAAGAGCTGACCCGCAACCTGGAACCCATCATGAACCGCGCCGGGCAGGATGTGCAGGGCTTCCTCATCACGCCGTCCTCGCACTCCATGCAGGCCGGCGGCGTGAGCGGCGTCATCCGCGAAGCGGGCGACTTTGCCCCGCTGGCACTGGAAGGCAAGCTGCTGCTGCTGGCTCCCCGCCACAACATGGCCTTTGCAGAACTTTTCACCACCAACGCCAACCCGAAATCCACCGCCCGCCCGCTGGCATCGCTGGTATCTTCGCAAGGCACATACCGCCACCGCAACTTCCTGCTGGGTGCCGAAATGGTCTACTACAGCCGTGAAGACGTGAGCAGCAAGAATAAATAACCCCCTCTCCCCACCATGCCCCCACGCACCAAGAACAAGACGCTGAACTTCGAGCAAGCCACCGCCCGACTTGAGGAAATTGTCTCCAGGGTCAATAATCCGGAAACCGGGCTCGAAGAAATGATTGAACTGGCAGCAGAGGGGCTCGGGCTCATCCGCAGCAGTGAGCAGCTGCTGGCCGAGGCTGAGCTGAAAATACAGAAACTTGAACAGGCCGATGCCCCCGCCGCACCGGCCAGGAACACCCACGACGATGCAGAATTCTCCCTCATCTGACCTGCCGCCCATCCTCTCCGGCATTCACAGCCCACAGGATGTCAAGAACCTGCCCGCAGATAAGCTGGCGGCGCTGGCCGACGAAGTGCGCTCCACCCTCATCCACACGCTGTCGGAAACGGGTGGCCACCTGGCACCGAATCTGGGGCTGGTGGAGCTGAGCATCGCCCTGCACCGCGTATTCTCCACCCCCCGGGATAAGATTCTCTTCGACGTTTCCCACCAGTGCTACGTGCACAAGCTTTTCACAGGGCGTGCAGAGCAGTTCCACACTATCCGTAAGTTTGAAGGGCTCAGCGGCTTCTGCAAGCGCAGCGAATCTGAGCACGATGCCTACGGTGCAGGCCACGCGGGCACGGCACTTTCTGCTGCGCTGGGCATGGCCGCCGCCCGCGACCTGGTCGGCGATGACTACCATGTGGTGGCAGTGGTGGGCGATGGCGCTTTCACCTGCGGCACCACTCTGGAGGGGCTCAACAACATAGCCACCACCACGCGCAAGTTCATACTCATTCTCAACGATAATGAGTGGAGCATCGACCGCAACGTGGGCGCGCTCTCTCACTACTTCTCCTCGCTGCAGGAAACGGATACCTACTCCTGGCTCCGCGCCAGCACCAAGTCCATCATCGAGAAGCTCGCAGGGGAAAACGCCCGCAAGCAGGTTTCGAAACTGGTGCACGCTGCCCACAGCCTCATCACCCCGCTGAGCTTCTTCCAGGAGCTCGGTCTCAGCTACTACGGGCCCGTGGATGGCCATGACACCCAGCGGCTTGAGAAGATTCTGCGCATAGCCTCCAAACACGATGGCCCCGCCATCATCCACGTGATTACCGAAAAGGGCCGCGGCTACCCCCCTGCTTCGAGCAATCCCACCAAGTTCCACGGCATCGGCCAGTACAACGTGGAGGACGGCAGCACGAGCAAGGGTGGAGTCATCACCTACTCCGAGGCATTCGGCACCCACCTTTCCACACTGGCAGCAAATGATCCGGATGTGACTGCCATCACCGCAGCCATGCCCACGGGCACCAGGCTGGATATCTTCCGCTCCCACTTCCCGAAGCGTTACTACGATGTGGGTATCGCCGAGGAGCATGCCGCACTCTTTGCCTGCGGTCAGGCCACCCAGGGGCTCAAGCCCTATCTGGCGGTTTATTCCACCTTCATGCAGCGCTGTGTCGACATGATTCAGCACGACGCCGCCCTGCAGGAACTCCCCGTGCGCTTCTGCATGGACCGCGCCGGTCTTTCCCCCGACGATGGCCCCACGCACCACGGGCTTTTCGATATCGCCATGATGCGCTGCATCCCCGGCATCGTGATGATGCAGCCTAAGGATGAGGCCGAGCTGGGCCACATGCTCGCCACGATGAACAACATCGACGACAGCCCCAGCATCATCCGCTACCCCCGTGGCGCCGGCGAAGGCGTGGCCATGCCCACCGAGCTGCAGCCCCTGCCCATCGGCAAGGCTGAGATGCTGCAGGAGGGCTCAGATATCACCCTGCTGGCGCTGGGCAACATGAACGGCTACGCCACCAAGGTGCGCGAGCTGCTGGCCGCACAGGGCATCTCCTGCGCCCATGTGAACGCTCGCTTCATCTGCCCGCTGGATACCGACTGCATCATACAGCAGGCTGCCACTACGCGCCTGATTGTGACCATGGAGGACCACATCATCACGGGCGGCTTCGGCAGCGCGGTCATGGAGCTGCTCAACGAGCGCGGCTGCGCCACTCCCGTGCTGCGCCTCGGCTGGCCTCACCAGTTCATTGTGCATGGCAGCGATTCCCAGCTGCGTGAGAAATACGGGCTCACCCCGCAGGCCATGGCCGATTCGATTCTCAAGGCTCTGAACAAATGCTGAAGCGCGCCTACATCCTTCTGCTCGGGCTGCTGCTCCTGCCCTGTGCCCCCGCCCAGGAAGCACCGGTGGAGGACGAGCCGACTATTCACGATATGCCCCAGTGGCTCCTCGATTTCTCGAACCTTACCCGAGAAGAACGAGAAGCCTACCTGACTACCTTCAACAAGGCCAAGCAGGCCTATCAGAGGGGCGAGTGGGTTGCCTGCTATGGTTACCTGGCCGACTGTGAGATGATTTTCAACGGCAACCCGAATGTGTGGAACCTGAGCGCCAGCTGCCTGATTGAGCAGAAGTATTTCGATGAAGCCGCCGTGCAGCTGGAAAAGGTGCTCAAGGTCATGCCGAATGATTCCGTGGCGGTGATGAACCAGGCCAACCTCTACCTGGCCACAGAGCGCTATGCTGAGAGCATCGCGGTGATTGACCGCCTGCTGCAGGCGCTTCCGCCGGATACGCCCAATGAGCTGACCGATGTGCTGACCTACCGTAAGGTTCTGGCACTCGTCCTTCTAGACAAAACTCCGGAAGCGAAGAAGCTTGTGGCGCACCTGAATGCCTTCTCCGACACACCGCTTTACTACTACAGCCAGGCTGCCTTCTACCTGGCCGAAGACAAGAAGGTGGAAGCCGCCCGCAGTCTCCGCTCCGTCGGCAAAATCTTTGCAAAGAGCGCATCTCTGGCGTCCTACCAGCGCGCGCTTGAGCTCTCCCGTCTGGCCGCTACCGATTCTCCCCGCTAAATGGAAAAGGACACGGGCACCATACTGCGCCAGCAGCCCCTGGGTGAGCATGGACTCATCATCACCTGGTGCACCGCGGAGCACGGCATTGTGCGCACCGCTGCCCGTCTGGCCCGCAAGCCCGGCAGTGAACTGAGCGGCCAGGTGGATTTATTTCATGAGTGCGAGCTGCTCTACCGCCCGGCCACGCAAGGGGATTTGCATACGCTCAGTTCCGTGAGCCTGATTTCCCCGCGGCTCGAGCTGCGCAGCCAGCTGCTGCGCCTGCGCCTCGCCAGCTACATGAGCCGCCTGCTGCTCGCCACTGTGGAAAACGGCGCGCAGGATTCCGCCTGGCACACCCTCATCTCCGGCGCGCTGGACTATGTGTGTACCAGTGAACCTCGCCGCGCCATCCTGCTGCACTTTGAGAAGCGCCTGGCCACGCTGCACGGCCTCTATTCCCCCACACAGGCACCCCACAGCGCCCTGCTCCGCCATTTCCAACACCTGCCCGCCGGCCGTCCCGAGCTGCTCGAGGCGCTTAAATGAAAGGCGATTGGGGGATATGGATAGCGTTCCCCCCGCAAAAAAAGGCGATTGGGGGATATGGATAGCGTTCCCCCCGCAAAAAAGCAGGAAACCTGCCTTGTTCAGGCAGGTTTCCGGAAATAAAAAGGTGTATCGCGTATAACCGACAACCTTACTTGGTGCGGTAGTACTGGTAGTGTACGCGCTCGTCGATGGCGAGAGCCTCGCGGGCAGTGCGAATCACGGAGGGCTCAGCGTCGAACTGGAAGAGCATGTACTGACCGTGGGTCAGGTGGTTAGACTCATAAGCGAATTCACGACGACCCACATTCGTGGTGCCGGTCACCTTGGCGCCTGCGGCCTCAAGCTTCTCCGTCATAGCGGCGGTCAGCTCATCGAGGGTGGCAGAACCCTTCATGTTCAGAACGATCAGTGCTTCGTACTTTCTCATAGCTTTTTTTGTTGTAAGATCTCTTGCTTTCGCAAATGCGGTGGCGTATGATGCACCTTTTCTGCAAAGAAATCAAGCCTAAAGTGTGATAAAGGCTAAAATTTCTGCTTTCAGCACCTTAAATCAGATGAGTTTGAGGCGTACGAGGTCCTGAGTATCGATAAGACCGACGGGTTTCTTATCTTCATCGAGCACCACAAGGTCGTCGATGCGACGGTCGCGCAGGGTCTTCACCGCCACGATGGCGAGCTTGTCGGCTTCCACATAGACGGGGTTCTTGGTCATGATGTCGCGCACGGGCTGAGCACCGCAGGAGGGATCCTTCTGGTAGGCGCGGGCGAAGTCACCGTGGGTGAACACACCGGCCAGGGAGCCATCCTCATGCACCAGAATACAGGCACCCACACGGGCGGTGGACATGGCGATGATACAATCCATGATGCTGGAGGATTCAGGCAGCTTGGCGAACTCTGTGCGCATGATGTCGCTGATGCGGGTAAGCAGAGCGCGACCCAGGGAACCGCCGGGGTGACTGCGGGCAAAGTCTTCCTTGGTGAAGTTCTGAGCCTCGAGCAGAGCCATGGCCAGAGCATCGCCCATCACGAGCATGGCGGTGGAGGAAGAAGTGGGAGCCAGGTTCAGCGGGTCGGCCTCACGCTCCACATGCGTGTTGAGCACCACATCGGAAAGCTGGGCCAGCGTGGAGCCGGGCTTGCCGGTCATGCTGATGATGGGCATATCGAAACGCTTCAGGAAGGGCATGAGGGTGAGCAGCTCGGCAGTCTCGCCGGAGTAGGACATGGCGATGCAGGCGTCGCCGTCCTGCACGATACCGAGGTCGCCATGCAGGGCGTTCATGGTATCGAGCACCACAGAGGGAGCACCGGTGGAAGTGAGGGTGGCGGCAATCTTGTCACCGATGAGGCCGCTCTTACCCACACCCACAATCACAATCTTGTGGCCGGAGTTGATGGCCTTGCGCATGGCCTCTACTGCTTCATCGAAAGAGTTGTCGAGCTCATCGCAAAGAACCTTGAGAGCTGCGATTTCATCTTCGAATACCTTCTTACCGCGGACGATATGGCTGATCATAATAGTAAAAGCTGTTTTAGTGCTGCCATTCTATCACAAGCCGCCCTGCCCTGCAATAAAAAACCGCCGTGGAATATGCTCCACGGCGGTAGAAAAACAGATTTTGTGGACAATTAGTTGTTCACACGGCCAAGGTAGGTGCCATCTTCCGTCTTCACGGAGATGCGCTGACCGGCGGTGATGAACAGGGGCACCTGCACCACGAGGCCCGTGGTCATGGTAGCGCTCTTGTACACGTTGTTGGCGGAGTTACCCTTCACGCCCTCGGGAGCCTCGGCCACTTCCATGGTGATGGCGGCGGGCAGCTCGATGGAGCACACGATTTCATCGGTGAAGAGCAGCACGTACACGCCGCCTTCGATGAGATAATCCTTAACGGGTTCCACGATATCCTCGCCCACGCACACGTCCTCGTAGGTCTCGGTGTTCAGGAAGTGGTAGCCCATGCCGTCCACGTAGGAGAATTCCATCTCCTCGCGGCTGAGCATCACGCCCTCAAGGAAGTCGTTGGAGGTAAGGCGCAGATTGTAGTCCTTGCCGGAAGCGATGCTGCGGATGGTCATCTGCACATAGGAGGCCATGCGGGGGGGAGTCTTGAGCTGGCTCTCACGCACAACGCAGATATCGCCGTTGTAGTTCACGGCGTGACCTTTGCGGAGCTGAATAACGGGAACTTTTGCCATAACGCGCGCAGAGTAGCAGAGTCACCCCTGATAGTCAAGCATTTTCTCTTTTCCGCACCACAAAAAAAGCAACTCAGCGTTTCAAGAAGAAACGCACCATGAGGAAATTGAGCGGCACCACAATCACATACACCGGCAGGGGCAGCAGGGATTCGGGGCGACCGAGGACGGGCAGCATATCCACCAGCCAGGGAGTGAGCCAGATGAGGAGCATGCTCAGTGCATCCCCTGCCCCGAGCCAGCGGAAGAAGTTGAGCAGAGCGAGATGCATGCCCGCATTCACCAGATGAGAAAAGGCAAAGCCCAGTCCCTTGCTCACGCTGCCTTCGGTCCTGAATGTCCACCGCAGTGAAACAAAGTAGTTTGCCACAAAGCTTACGGCATAGCCCACCGCATAGGTGATGGTGATACCCAGGGCATCCTTATCTGAAAAGTCGAACACCCAGTTGAGCAGCATGTACACCGCCATGTGCAGCAGCGTGGCACCCACGCCCACCACAAAGAAACGGGCAAACTCGCCACCCGTCTGTTTCAGCGCAGCGGCCATTACACCAGATGCGGAGCAAAGTAGAACTTAAGCAGTTCTTCCTGGTCTTCCTTGGTCACCAGGTAGCCATCCTTCGGGTCGAGCCACTGGAAGGAATGAATGCTCTTGCGGTCGGAGCCACGAGGATCAGAGGTCTCGGGAGCACGCAGGCGGCTCTCCAGCCCGGGGTTCAGCAGCTTCACCAGCTCGGTGGTGGTGAGCTGAGGCATGGCGGGAATGATGGAGGAAATACCGAGCGGAATGCAGCGCTCTACATCGCCCATGATTCGCTGGGGAACATAGAGCTGGTGGTACTCCAGCGGAGCAAAGGGCAGCGGCTCCTTCGACTTATCCGGGTTGAGCAGTGTAGCCAGCAGCGGGTTGAAATCCGGCGAATGGTTGGCAATCTCGGTAAGGTGCACATTGAGCACGCGACCATACTGGCGATTCAGCTCGCGGTACAGGTTGATGCGGTTCTGCACGTAGGGATCATCGCTGGTCTCCAGTGCGGGTGTATTCTCATCCGCCGTTTCGGGCAGCATATCGCAGGTGGTCACAAAGACGGTGAGCTCCGGCTTGATATCGGCCAAGTGATTGATGAGATAGTTCGTGGCGCGGGTATCAGCCTCCACATCAGCACGCACCTTGGCGGGACCATTGGCCACAGCATTATCCAGATACACCATCATGCGGAAGGAACGGCCGAAGGTCAACTTAAAGTTATCCTTATCAATCAGGTAGTCAAAATAGCGACGCTTCGTCCAGTATTTGCCGAAAACCGTGCTTGCACCCAGGAATGCTGTCTCGTGAGCCATGATTCTAATATACGTAAACCTCTACGCAGCCGTATTCTAACTCATTTTCCACCCAATAGCAAGCAGGAAAATCATATCTCCAGCGCCATCATGATAATTGCGAGTTGGCGAACCGCAAGTTTATCGGAGCACGGGACTGAAGTCCCATGCTTCGAATAGAACCAGCGCCGGCCCCATAAAACACATGCGCCCTCCGCCCGATTCATTCCGGGGCAGAGGGCGCATCAAACGTGCGGTATCGCTCAGCTTACTTACTGTGGATATTCAGCATCTCGGCGTAGGTGGGCACGGGCCAGAGGTCGGCGTCCACCATGGTCTCGAGTTTGTCGACCACCTCGCGGGCAGCCACCATGGCGCTGCGCATGTGGGCGGGGTTGCCCTCGGCAATGGCGGCGGAGAGGTCCTCAATGCGGTCGGGCAGCAGGTCGTAGAGGGAACCCACGGCCTCAGCCTTGCCGGTGGCAGCCTTGAGACCGGCGGAGATGCCGGAAGCCTGAATGGCGGCCACGGTGTTGCAGATCTGGGTCATCTGCTCAGCCACGGCGGGCATGTAGATAGTCTGGAGCATGTTGAGGCAGGTCTTGGCCTCGATATCGATGAGCTTCTCGTAGTTCTCAATCTGGATTTCCTTGCGGGCCAGCAGCTCGGCGTTGGAAAGCACGCCATACTTCTGCATGAGCTCCAGCGTATCCGGACGGGAGAGAACCTCCAGAGCCTCGGGGGTGGACTTGATATTGGGCAGGCCGCGGCGGGCAGCCTCCTCCACCCATTCCTCGGAGTAGCCGTTGCCGTTGAAGATGATGCGGCTGTGGGCAGTAATCATCTCGGCAATGAGCTTCTGCACCTCCTCCTTGAAGGCGGGCGTGCCGGCCACCTTCTCCAGACGGGTAGCCACCTCATCCAGAGATTCGGCCATGATGGTGTTGAGCACCGTCATGGGCCAGGCACAGGTCTGGGAAGAACCTACGCCGCGGAACTCGAACTTGTTACCCGTGAAGGCAAAGGGAGAAGTACGGTTGCGGTCGGTGGTATCCTTCGGCAGCTCCGGCAGGGTATCCACACCAAGCTCCATGGTGGTCTTGGCGCAGGAGGACTTGGCGCCGCCGTGCATAATCTGCTCCACGATATCGGTGAGCTCATCGCCAAGGAAGATGCTCATGATGGCGGGCGGAGCCTCTGCAGCACCCAGGCGGTGGTCGTTACCGGCCTTGGAGATGGAGGCGCGCAGCAGGTCGGCGTGGCGGTCGATGCACTGGATGACGCAAGCCAGGAAGGTGAGGAAGAGCACGTTGCTGTGCGGGGTCTTGCCCGGGGAGAACAGGGAACCGAGTTCCGGTGTGGAGAGCGACCAGTTGTTGTGCTTGCCGCTGCCGTTCACCGAGCTGTAGGGCTTCTCGTGCAGCAGGCAGACCAGGTTGAACTTGAGAGCCTGGCGCTCCAGAATGTCCATGATGATGACATTGTGGTCCACGGCCACATTGCAGGGTTCGAACAGCGGGCAGATTTCGAACTGGCCGGGGGCGGCCTCGTTGTGGCGGGTCTTGGAGGGTACGCCGAGAGCCCACAGGGCGTGGTCCACGGAGGTCATGAACTCCAGCACGCGCTCCTTGATGGAACCGAAGTAGTGGTCTTCCATCTGCTGGTGCTTGGGCGGCAGACAGCCGAAGAGGGTGCGGCCGGTCTCGATGAGGTCGGGACGCTGGATGTAGAGGTCGCGGTCGATGAGGAAATATTCCTGCTCGGCGCCCAGGTTGGTATCCACCGTGCTGGGGTGAATGCCGAAGCATGCAAGCACTCGCTTGGTCTGCTGGGAAACTGCCACCATGGAGCGCAGGAGCGGAGTCTTCTTATCCAGAGCTTCACCTGTGTAGGAGCAGAAAGCGGTCGGAATGCAGAGCGTCACCGTGCTGGCGGTGCGCTTGATGAAGGCAGGGCTGGTCGGATCCCAGGCGGTGTAGCCGCGGGCCTCGAAAGTGGCGCGGATACCGCCACTGGGGAAGGAAGAGGCATCGGGCTCGGCCTGGATGAGGTTCTTACCCGTGAACTCGAAAATCATGCCGCCCTTACCATCGGGCTCCACGAAGGAATCGTGCTTTTCAGCCGTGGCATCAGAGAGGGGTTGGAACCAGTGCGTGTAGTGCGTGGCGCCCTTGGAAAGCGCCCATACCTTCATGGCCTGGGCCACTTCATCCGCAATGCTCATGTCGAGCTTACCACCCATCTGGATGGTTTGCATCATTTTCTTGAAAGCGCTCTTGGAGAGATACTTCTCCATGGTCTTGATACCAAAGGTATCGCTTCCGTACAAAGCCTCAAGGGCTTCCATGGGGTTCTTGGTGCTTTCTTCAGCCATTGTGGTACACTGGTTGTATCGTTCGCGCGGCAGTCTCTATACGCCGCGACGCGCTGATTTTACAAGTTTTCCACCCGTTTGTACAGCAAAATTTCCGGGACGCTCCATGGAATTACAAATAAAAACGCCGCGCAACTGTCGAACAGTTGCGCGGCGGAAGATTTTCTTTAATTATTCGCTATTCCTTTTTCACTTCTTACTGGCAAGGTAGGCATTCATGGCCTCCATGATATCCAGTTCGGGGCGGAAAGCGGCATCGTGGTGAGAGGAGCGGATGAGCGGACCACTGGCCACATGGCGGAAGCCCTTGGAGAGGGCAACCTCGCGCAGCTCATCAAACACCTCGGGGCGGATGTAGTCGATGACCGGCAGGTGGCGGGGCGAGGGGCGCAGGTACTGGCCCATGGTAAGCACAGTCACGCCATGCTCGCGCAGGTCATCCATGGTTCGCTCGATTTCCTCGCGGGTTTCTCCCAGACCGAGCATGATACCGCTCTTGGTCACCACGCGGCCGGGAGCCATCTCGAGCGCACGCTTCAGCATGTGCAGAGAGAGACGGTACTTGGCACGGAAACGCACCATGGGCGACAAGCGCTCCACGGTCTCGAGGTTGTGGTTGAAGATATGCGGGGCGGCATCCATGACCATGGCGAGGGCGTCCTCGTTTCCACGGAAGTCAGAGGTGAGCACCTCAAGCACGGTCTGCGGGCTGAGATCGCGAATGCGGCAGATGATTTCGGCAATGTGGGCAGCACCGCCGTCCGCAAGGTCATCACGTGTCACCATGGTGACCACGGCGTGGTTCAGCTTCATGTGAGCCACGCTCTCGGCAATCTTGCGGGGCTCCTCCGGGTCGAGCGGCTTGGGCTTGGCAGTTCGGGTAGCGCAGAACCCGCAGGCTCGCGTGCACACATCACCACAGGCCATGAAAGTGGCGGTGCCGTGGCTCCAGCACTCGCCGCGGTTCGGGCACATGGCCTCCTCGCAGACGGTCACCAGACCATTGTCCTTGATGAGGTGCTGAACCTCCTTGAACACCCTGCCCTTCGGCAGCTTCACTTTCAACCACGACGGCTTGCGTGCGCTCTGATTCTGTTCCTCTGACATGGCAATTCCTGCTTGTAAAAATGATATCAGCGCAGCCCTTTGCTGCGATACCACGAGTCCAGCTCAGCAGCCTCCTTGGGGGTAAGTTCCACCGTCTTTGTCACCTCTTCAATGAAGCGGGTAAGCAGCTCCGACATGCTGTCGCCGCGGTCTTTCACCAGGTGCGTAAACTTGGCGTGCAGCTCAGCGTTCAACCAGAAGGTCACCGGACGTTTGTGGGCATCTCTCTTTACAGGGGGCATAGCAGTTTTATCTCGTGCGGCCTCACCTTATCACAGCACACACCGTGGTTCAATATTAAACACTTATGACTGACACAGATACCTCGCACAGGTGTTATAACACCGCGCGGCTTACCCTTCCTTTTCATGTTGAAAATACATCCTTTTCGGTAGCATTACACCCAAAGACTAAAAATCTCTTGTTCGCTCGTTTTCTTACTTTTATAATTTTTCAAACAACCGCCTTTTAGCGTATTTTTCAAAGTCGATAGGCAAAGTCACTTAACACCAGCTCTGGTGACTCAAAACAGAACGTCCGGAGCGCGGGGCAAAATCCCTCCCACAAAAGCGAAAAAGGCATCGCATCAACACCAAAACAGCATTTATCTATATGTACTTACACCGCAATATAAAAACACCGTATATCATTGTGTTTAACTCTGTTCTAATTTTATTTATTTGAGAAAAATCACAATTTCACTTAAATTTGACCCAAAAATACTCATTTTCACAGCAAGGGGTTAAACACCCATAAAAGAAGCCGCAAAATACGCATCTGACACAAAAATCAGCGTACAAATACCCGTCAGAACAGATTCATCGCCGCCAGAATGGCTGTTTTTAGCCCGTTTTTATACAGAAAAAGCTGCAAGTGTGACACTTACAGCTTTTATAAAAAATAAGGCAAAGTTTACAAAATCACTCAAGGAGGAGAATTTCACCATCATTGGGCACATGAATGGTGCCGGTGAAGTTCAGAGCCGCCTCTGCCGAATAGGTAGAGCGGCGATTGGCCAGAGTAGCATCCTCGGTGTGGTAAAGAACGAGATGCTTCACGCCCAGGCCGGCCGCCAGAGCTCCGGCATCGAGCGCGGTGCTGTGGTGTTTCTCATAGGGCTTGAAGCGCTCGGCATCGGCATGCAGACAGAAGGCCTCGCAGAGCAGCCAGTCGGCGGCTCGGGTGAGAGCTTCGTTCTTTTCATTGTATGGTTCATCTCCCAGGCACACCAAGCGCTGACCATCGGGCAGCATGAGGCGATAGCCGAACTGGCGGGCCTTGGTAGAGCCTATGTCGAAAGCCACGCCTGCCATACCGGCAGCGGAGAAAGGCTGCCCATCCGCCAGCGGGGAGAAGAGGATATCCTTGCCGAAGTGAGCCGTTACCTTGCCGGGCAGCGTACCACGACAGATGGTCTCCAGAGTCTTGAGCACCTCTTCGTGACCATAGACACGGAGGTCACCCTCATACTTGCCGGAGTTCATGGCCTGCGCAATCATGCGCACCACCCATACCACGCCGAAAATATGGTCTGTATGGGCATGAGTAAGGAAAATATCGTGGATACCCTGCAGGGGAATCTGCGCCTGCTCCAGACGAGCCAGAATACCATTGCCACCACCGCCATCGGTCAGGAGATACTGCTCACCGTGGCGCAGCGCAAAGCAGGTATTATAGCAGCGAGTCACCGCTGCATTACCGGTACCCAGCATAATAAGGGAACATTTCATGCCCCTCATACTACACCAACCCACACCCGTTTTCAACCATAAAGCTTGACCTCACTCTATGCTGAGGCAATTGTCACTTCAAAGGCTGCACCGCAGTAGAGCCATCGGCATGCAGGCTAAGCCCGTAATTCCCCACAAACCTGCGCTCATGAAGGGGCGAGGGATTACCCTCTGCATCCCAGAAAAATTCGCGGCTCGGCGAGCCATCCGGGGCATACACGCACACACGCTCGGCATAGCCTCGTGCAGGGTGATTCACAGGAAGCCCGTCGGCTCCGCAGAAGCATTCCCATTCCATCTGGCCCTGCCTGTTGTGCCTCTTCAGGTGCTCTGCGCAGGCCCGCTGCGTAGCGCAGGGAGTCCCCCCGGCATCCATGTAACTGCTGCGGGACAATCCATAGGCCATATGCTCGTCTCGCCGCACCGCAGCCGCGCAATGCTCCGGGTGAACCGCAGGCGCACCATCAGCGGATTCCCAACGGCAGTGGGTACCCGTCTCGGTATTCACGCAGATTTCCCTGGCAACTCCGGCCTGATTATCGGACAACCTGCCAGCTACATGATTCTCACGGGTAACGCGACCATTGTCCCCGTATGAATAAACCACGCACTGCTCCCCCCGGGCATTCACAACGGGCTGCCCTGCTGCATCCAGATACTCCACACGGAGTGGCCGGCCCTTTTCATCATAGCTCAAGCGGCATTCCGCATAACCCGGAAAACGAGGCACGGTGAGCTCGCCCCGCGCATTACGGAATCGGGTACGCACCAGGTTCCCAGCATTATCATAATCATATTCCCTCACGCACACTCCCTGCGCATCCTCTGCAGGGGTGCCGGAGGCATCCTTATTCTGTTTGCGACTCAATCGGGACTGCTTATCGTAACTCACCAGCTGCTCGGCCACGCGGCTTCCCGGCAGAGGAGAGAGATTACCCTCGGCATCCAGATGCCGCATGCGCGTCAATTGGCCATCGCGCGAATACTCCATGCGCACATGCGGCACACCATGCACCGCCCCGTTTCCCAGCGCAACCAGCCCTTGCGGAGCTTCTGCTCCCGCTGGATTCAGCACCCCGGCATAATTCCGGAAGAACGCCGCGCCTGCATCCTGCACCACGGCATGATAGATGCCCAGCCCCAGTGCTGCGGCAAACAGGCACACAGCAGCCAGACTGCCTGTGTAGCGCCAGGTATGTTCAAAAATCAGTTTCAGACCGGCGCCTATGCGCCCGATATATCCACGCATGCAGGGCAGATACAAACAAGCTGCCGCTGCTTCAATACCAGATAGAGAAATCACCGCTCACGAGTTGGCGTATTTAGCCCCCAGTTTCCCAGCATCGACAAATCCAAGTTTGTCAAGCCGCATGCGAGCGGAATTTTTAGCCCACAAAGTGGGCGACATATCAATAGCGAGTGGTGAAGCTGCGTTAGCAGCGGAACCACTCGTTAAGTAAATAAGGATATTTGAACCCGTAACACGGGTGACAGAAATCGTCGATTATCAATTCAACCATGGCTTCTGTCACCCGTGTTACGGGTTCCAATTATTTTTTGTTCGTACGAGGGGTTTCGCCCGACTATGTCGAGCTACACCCCATCGCTATTGATATGTCACCCGCTAAAGCGGGTTCTGAATTCCGCTCGCCTTTGGCTCGCTAATTGCCGATTTGGCACTGATTGGCTGAATATTCCAACACGTTTCCCCACCTCATCTGGGGCTCTGCAGGCGGCGATAGGCTGTACGCAGGCACAGGTAACTGACCAGCAGCATGAACCCTGTACCCAGCAATGCAGGCACCCAGTTCACCTGCTCACCCGCCTGCCACAGGCGCACCCACGAAGCCAGCGGCAACGCAGCCACCACCACAGCGAGGATTGCCCAGGCTGTAGACACCGCAGCACGACGCGCAGCACGCTTCTGCGGGCGCACATGCTTACGCAGCGTCATCTCATCATCTCTCTTCTTACGGTATTTGCCACCCATATTATTCAACAACTTTACCACAGTAATCCGCTTTGGCAAGCTAATTTGGGCGTTTTTTCACAACATTGTGCGCATTTAGCCTTGAAAATCGGGCATTTTACGATAAAATACGCCGCACGGGAGAATCGGGTACGCCTTTTCCCCGGAATTTTCAACCACATTATAATATAGTAACTATGGCTAAACTCACTGTACGCGACCTCGACGTCGCCGGCAAGGAAGTGCTCATGCGCGTTGACTTCAACGTGCCCATGAAGGATGGCAAGATCACGAACGATGCCCGTATCGTGGCCGCTCTGCCCACCATCAAGTACCTGCTCGAGAACGGCGCCCGCCTTGTTCTCTGCTCCCACCTGGGCCGCCCCGAGGGTACCGGCTACCAGGCCGAGTTCTCCCTGGCCGCTGCTGCCGAATGCCTCTCCCAGCACCTGGGCAAGCCCGTTGCTTTCGTTCCCGAGACCATCGGTGAGGCCGCCACGGCCGCCCGCAAGGCTCTCCAGGATGGCGACGTGATGCTGCTCGACAACGTGCGCTTCGACAAGAAGGAGAAGAAGAACGACCCCGAGTTCGCCAAGGCTCTGCTGGGCGACGCTACTCTGTATGTGAACGACGCTTTCGGTTCTGCCCACCGCGCCCACGCCTCCACCGAGGGTGTGACCCACTTCGCCGAGAAGTCCGCCATGGGCTTCCTCATCGAGCGCGAGCTTGAGTACCTCGAGGGCAAGCTGAGCTCCCCCGAGCAGCCCTTCGTGGTAATCATGGGCGGCGCCAAGGTTTCCGACAAGATTCAGGTGCTCTCCAAGCTCATGGAGAAGAGCCAGACCTTCATCATCGGCGGCGCCATGGCCAACACCTTCCTGGCTGCTCAGGGCTACGATGTAGGCAACTCCAAGATTGAGGCCGACAAGCTCGACCTCGCCAACCAGATTCTGGCCGACGCCAAGGCCAAGGGCGTGACCTTCGTGCTGCCCGCCGACACCCGCTACACCTTCAAGTTCGAAGAGGGCGCAGAGACCTTCTGCACCGCTCCCTGGGCTGAGGGCGCTTCCGTACCCGCTGAGGGCATGGGCATCGACATCGGCGACAAGGCCATCGAAGAGTTCTGCGGCATCCTCAAGGGCGCCAAGACCGTGCTCTGGAACGGCCCGCTGGGCGTGTTCGAGCTCGACTCCTTCGCCAAGGGCACCAAGGCTATCGCCGAATGCCTCGCCGAGAGCGACTGCACCTCCATCGTGGGTGGTGGTGACTCCGTGACCGCCGCCAAGAAGTTCAAGGTGGCCGACAAGCTCTCCTTCTGCTCCACGGGTGGCGGCGCCTCCCTCGAGCTGCTCGAAGGCAAGGTGCTCCCCGGCATCGGCTCCCTGAGCGAGAAGTAATTGACCCTTCTCCCATCATTTCAAAACAGCCCGGAAGACTCAGTTCTTCCGGGCTGTTTTCTTATGCAGACTAAGATTAACCGTTAATCTAACCTCTTGTCTATCCGCAGCGGCTGCGTAAGATAATGAGTGTTATGACTACTCTTCGTCTTCTCATTCTTGCCGCCACCGTGCTCGGTATCTCCGCCTGCAGCTTCGATGCCAGCTTTTCCACTCCCAATTTCAGTACCAAAAGGACCAGCCGTTAAAATATTCAAGCCACCTGCCGTGCTACGGGTTGATTACGATTTCTGACAAAATCCACATCACTCTGCGGGGGTGCCTTTCAGCCAGGCGCAGAAGCCCTGCGCCCACTTGAGTGAGATACCGGGGAGCTCCGCCAGCTCCTCGGGGCTGCGTGAGCGAATACCGGGCACGGTGTGGAAGCGTGCCAGCAGCAGTTCCTTGCGGCGTGGCGTCATGGTGGGGTAGGCATCCAGCTTACTCTCGCGCACGCGCTTGCGCACCAGCAACTCGTTATAGTTGTTGGCAAAGCGGTGCGCCTCGTCGCGCAGGCGCTGAAGCAGACGCAACGCGCCGCACTCGTGGCTGAGCACCAGCGGCTCGCTCTGCCCCGGCAGGTAGATTTCCTCATCTCGCTTGGCAAGCCCTACCACCGGCATATGCTGCAGGCCGATTTCCGCCAGCACCTGCACTGCAATGGCCAGCTGCCCCTTGCCGCCGTCCACCACCACCAGGTCAGGCACCTTGATGGGTGCTTTTCCCTCTGTCCCCAGCTCCTTGAGCCAGGCATATAAATCCACTCCCTCGGGCTTGTCGAAGAGGGCGCTGCTCTCGTTCACAATGCGGGAGTAGCGGCGGCGCACCACCTCCAGCATGGAGGCAAAGTCATTCTGCCCATCCACTCCCTTGATGCGGTAGCGGCGGTAGGCAGCGTTGTCCGGGCGGCCGTTGGTGAAGCGCACCATACTGGCCACAATGTGGTTGCTGGAAAGGTTCGAGATATCAAAACACTCCATCACCGCAGGCGGCTGGGGCATCCCCAGATACTCCGCCAGCTCGGCCAGGTCGCGGTCGGGGTCCACCGTGCCGGGAAGGTCAGGCGAGCGGCGGGTGAAGCGGCGGGTGGGCTCCAGCGTCTTGATGATATTCTCGCGCACATCGCGCAGGCGGGCAGCCTGCTCAAAATCCAGGCGCTCGGAGGCCTCCATCATCTCCTGAGTCAGGGCATCCAGATGCGCCTGGCGCCCCCTGCCTTCCAGCAGCCCCAGCGCGGCCTCGAATTGCTCCCGATATTCCTCCGGCGAAATGCGACCCACACAGGGTGCTGAGCAGTGGCGAATCTCATCATCATGGCAATGGCGGTACTGCTCCTCCCCCGGGTGGCGGCAGGTGCAAGTGCGCAGGCGGAAGCGGTGGTTCAGCCACTCCACCGTCTCCTTCAGCGCTGTGGCATGCACAAAGGGGCCTATGTAGCGAGCACCGTCATCCTTCCTCATGCGCACCAGTGAAAAGCGGGGAAACTCCTCCTGCCTGCTGGCCCGCAGCAGGTAGTAGCGCTTATCATCGCGCAGCTGCACATTGTAATGCGGGCGGTATTCCTTGATGAGCTTCTGCTCCAGAATCAGCGATTCCTGCTCATTGCGCACCTCGTAGTAATCAAAATCCACAATGGCGGCAATCAACGCTCGTGTCTTGCCATTCTCCAGCGTAGCGCGCGAGGGTGAGAAATAGTTGGCCAGGCGCCGGTGCAGGTCCTTCGCCTTGCCCACATAGATGACACCACCGCCCTCCCCCTTCATCAGGTATACCCCGGGGCAGTGCGGCGTAAGCCTCCATTTCTCCTTGAGGTTCACCCTCGCCATGAGCAAATCATAGCAGAAACTTCTGCTCAAATCAATCTCCTTACATGTACGAGAAGGAGGGAAAATCAAGATTTTCCTCATCTTTGCTCTTTTCAAAGCTCATTGAGTATGCTAGACTCTGCGGCGCAGCCGCAGTAGTCGGCTGAGCACATTTTTGTTATGAGTGATCCCAGCAAATTCCGCAATCTCGCCATTATCGCCCACGTAGACCACGGCAAAACCACCCTGGTGGACCAGCTTCTGAAAGCCGGTGGCACCTACCGTGAGAACCAGGAGGTGCAGGAGCGCGCCATGGACTCCATGGACCTGGAGCGCGAGAAGGGTATCACCATCAAGGCCAAGAACACCTCCATTCACTGGAATGACTACACCATCAATATCGTGGACACCCCCGGCCACGCCGACTTCGGCGCCGAGGTGGAACGCGTGATGAAGATGGTGGACGGCGTGATTCTGGTGGTGGATGCCTACGAAGGCCCGCAGGCTCAGACCCGCTTTGTGCTGCGCAAGGCTCTGGAGGAAGGGCTGCTGCCCATCGTGGTCATCAACAAGATTGACCGCCCGCATGCCGACGCCATGAAGGTGCATGACCAGGTGCTGGAGCTGCTGCTCGACCTGAACGCCACCGAGGAGCAGTTCGAAGCTCCCTTTGTGTACGGCTCTGCCCGCGACGGCTATTTCATGAACAGCCCCGAGGGCGAAGCTCCTGTGGACTGCACCCCGCTGCTGCACCAGATTGTGAAGCACATCCCTGCCCCGCAGGATGCCGACCCCGACAAGCCTTTCAAGATGCTCATCTCCAATATCGACTGGGATGACTACGTGGGCCGTGTGGCTGTGGGCCGCATCACCAGCGGGCGCGTGCAGAAGGGCGACACCCTCCACCTGCTGCGCCAGGATGGCTCCCGCGTGCAGGCCAAGGTAACCAAGCTTTTCGAATACAGCGGTCTGCAGACCACCGACTCCACCGTGGGCGAGGCCGGCAACATCATCGGTCTTTCCGGTTTCGAGGACGTGGACATCGGCCAGACCCTCACCGCCGACCCCGACGCCGAGCCCCTTCCCTTCGTGACCATCGAGCCCCCCACCGTGCAGATGGAGTTCAGCATCAACGATGGTCCTCTGGGTGGCCGCGATGGCAAGAACGTGACCAGCCGTGTGATTCGCGACCGCCTGATGCGCGAGATGCGTACGAATATCTCCATCAAGGTGGAAGATACCGACCTGGCCGGCGTGTTCAGCGTATCCGCCCGCGGCACCATGCAGATTGCCATTCTGGTGGAGCAGATGCGCCGCGAGAACTACGAGGTGCTCGTCTCCCGCCCCAAGGTGATTGTGCGCGAGATTGACGGAGTGAACTGCGAGCCCTTCGAAACAGTCTTCATCGAAGTGCCGGATGAATGCGCCAACGGCACCGTGCGCATCCTGGGCAACCGCCGCGGCATCCTCGAGAACATGGAGGCCAACGGCAGCGGTCGCACCACCATCCAGGCCACCATTCCTACCCGCGGCCTCATCGGCTTCGAGTTCGAGCTGGTAAACCTCACCAGCGGCCACGGCATCTTCTCCCACCTCTTCAAGGAATACGCCCCCTACGCCGGCGAAATCACCACCCGCCAGACCAGCACCCTCATCTCCATGGAAAACGGCATCGCACGTCCCTACGCCCTGCAAGCCATGGAAGAGCGCGGCACGCTGTTCATTGCCCCCGGTGATGAGGTGTACGAAGGTATGATTGTGGGCGAAAACCCGAAGGATATCGACATCCCGGTGAACCCCACCCGTGAAAAGCACCTGACCAACCACCGCTCGGCCACCAAGAACGACTCCATCCAACTTACCCCGCCCCGCGTCTTCTCGCTGGAGCGCGCCATCGAATACATCGAACCCGATGAGCTGGTGGAGGCCACGCCGCACTTCATCCGCATGCGCAAGCGCATCCTGGAGGCCACCGCACGCAAGCGCGCCGGCATCCGCGAGGCGAACCTCGGGTAATGATTAATTATTAGTGATTAATGATTAATTAAACTATGTTTCAGGAGGTCATGAACTGGTTTGCGGGGCTGGATTACTTCTCAGCCTTCTTGTATGTGGCAGCAGTGGTACTGTACATCGCCGGCTTCCTGGGGGCGGTGCTGCCCTACCCCGGCTGCCTGGTGGCACTGGGTGGCAGCGTATGCTACGCTGTGGCCGCAGGAGATCCCTACCCCTCCTGGTGGTTCTGGGGTATCCTGCTCGCGCTGGCTGTCTTCGGCACCTTGGTGGACAACATCACCACCGCCATGGGCGCCCGCAAGTTCGGCGGCAGCAAACATGCCTTCTGGGGCAGCATGATTGGTCTCTTTGTCGGCGCCTTCTTCGTTTTCCCCTTCGGTATCATCATCGGCCCGTTCCTGGGCGCTTTCATTGCCGAACTCAAGTTCCAGAAGAAGAATACTAAAGAATCCGCGAAATCCGGTCTTGGCGCCACGCTCGGTCTGCTGGCCGGCGTGCTGGGCAAAATCATCGTCGTAAGCATCATGCTGGTGCTCACCCTTCTGTGATTCCCGCCATGCGCTGGTTCCTGCTCCTTACCCTGCCCCTTCTGATGCTCGGCAGCTGCCGCAGCACCGGACCGGACGGTGCCACCGTCTCTCGCGCACAGGTGCTGAAGACAGCACGCAGCTACACCAGCCTTTCCTGGCAGGCAGAGAAGCTCCACGCCCTGCACGGCACCGCACCCGATGGCCAGCGCATTGATACGCCGGATGCCCTTCATCCCCACACCACACAGCGAGGCTTCTGGTGGAAGCTTGGAAGCAACACCGGCATGCCCTACAAATGGGGCGGATTTGACACACCGCAGGAGTTCACCCAGAGGTTGGCTAGCGACCCCGTGGTCTACGCCGGAGACTATGCCTCAGCCGACAAAGTACGCGGTGGCGATGATGCAGTGAGCCGCTATGCCGCCGGCATCGACTGCTCCGGGCTCGTTTCCCGATGCTGGGGCTTGCCGCGTCCCTACTCCACCCGGGAGCTGCCCGGCATCTGTACCCCGCTGAGCAGTCTGGATGACCTCCGCCCCGGCGATATCATTCTGCGCCCGGGCGAACATGTGCAACTCTTCGTGCGCTGGGAGGATGAGGAACATACCCGCTACCGCGCCATCGAAGCCGCAGGTGACCCGGAATGGCGCTGTTTTGAAATCATCTACAAGCGCAATACCCTCACCACCACAAGAGGCTTCACCCCCTGGCGTTACAAAGGCATCCGCTGATTCAGCAGCCAAGGGCATCAAGGCTCTGGCGGCAGAGGGAGGCGGACCACTGGCCGGGGGCGGTGGGGGTGTCGCCCAGGTAGCCATAGACCAGACAGGCGCCGTGCTGGGCGTAGAGAAGACGGCTTACGGCACCCAGAGAGCCCATGCCCATGACCGTGGTGGTGCCGGAGGCACGGCGCAGGAGCTCCACGCCCGTCATCATATCCTCTGCACGGTGCAGGCGGAAGGCAAACTTGGCCACATCTGCCCCAAGGGCGCGGGCGCGCTGTTCTTTTTCCAGCAGGGTTTCCAGAGAGGGAGCCTTTTCAAAATCGTGCGCAGAGGCAATGATGGGCACCCCGGCGGCATGCGCCTCGGCCACCAGTTCCTGAGCTTCGGGCAGCTGAGCAATCTCCCAGTCCAGCGCAGAGGCCAGGGGCAGCAGCGTGCGAGCTATACGCAGGCGCTCCTCCGTGCTCATGGGGCGCAGGCCACCCTCGCTCTCGTGGCGCACGGTGACCAGCACGGGGCAGCAGCAGCGCATCTGCGCCAGCGCAGCCCAATCTGTATCGGCAGGCAGGCCATCGGCACGCAGCTCCACCACATCGCAAGGCAGCGTCTCGGCGGCACAGGCGGCGCTCCAGGCTTCAGCAGAGGAGACAGAGCCCACCACCAGCGGGCGGGTAAAGGAAAGGCGAGGCTGCGCGTTCATACGCGGCGTATTCTATACCAAACAGCCACAGGTAGCAAGCGAATATGCATCTATTTGCTATTGCGCTGACAGGTAGAACATGGTAGCATGCAGCCATGGCATATAGTTTTGAGGATGCAGTAGACAAGATTCTGCAGAAGAATGATGATTACCCGGCGGATGCTTACTATTTCATCCGCGCGGCGCTGGATGCCACGGTGGAGCAATGCCGCAAGCCTGCAGAGAATCCTCACCTGAGTGCCGAAGAGCTCTATTTCGGCTTCTGCGCCTATGCGCTGGAAGAATACGGTCCGCTGGCACTGGCGGTGATGGAGCAATGGGGCATCACCGAATCCACCCATGTGGGCGACCTGGTGTATAACCTGATTGAGGTGGGCGTCTTCGGCAAGCAGGAAGGCGACCGCCGCGAGCAGTTCGATGGTCTCACCCCCGTGGCCGTGCTGCTGGATGCCCCCTACGAAACGATCAACGAATAAGTGAACACCATGAGCAACGACGCAATGCAGGGAACAGAGCTGCGCTGGCCGGCCGAATGGGAACCGATGGAGGCTGTATGGCTCTCGTGGCCGCACCGAGATGACCTCTGGCAGGGAGGCCTGCAGGAGCTGCATGGCCGATATGCCGAGCTGGCCGCCGCTATAGCCGATGAGGCAGAGGTACGCATCAACGCCGCAGCTCCTCTGCACGCCGGCATCGAGAGGCTGCTGCGAGCCCGCGGGGTGCAGCGCTACAAACTTTATGACCACCCCACGAATGATGTGTGGTGCCGCGACCATGGCCCCATTTTCACCAAGCGCAAGGATGGCGGCATGCAGCTGGCCAACTGGACTTTCAATGCCTGGGGCGGCAAGTTCGCCCCATGGAATCTGGACAATGAAGTACCCGCCCGCATAGCCGCCAGCCTGGGGCTGCCGCAGCTCTGCAGCGATATCATTCTGGAGGGCGGCGCCATCGAGGGCAACGGCGAGGGGCTGGTGCTCACCACCGAGGCGGTGCTGCTGAACCCGAACCGCAACCCGAGCTGCACCAAGGCCGATATCGAGGCTGAAATGCACCGACTGCAGGGCACCACGCATGTGTTCTGGCTGGGCAGCGGCATCGAGGGCGATGACACCGACGGCCACATCGACGACATGGTGCGCTTTGTAAACCCCGAGGCGGTGGTTTCCATCGTGGAACCCGACCCGCACTCCCCCCACTACCGCGCCCTGGCAGAGAACAACGAGCGTCTTCAGGATCTGCGCACGCCCGGTGGGCACCGAGTAGAGGTGATTCCCCTGCCCATGCCGCAGCCGCTGGTGGCGCAGGACTGGCGACTCGAGCAGCTGCCCGCCAGCTATGCCAATTTCCTCATCTGCAACGGCAGCGTGATTGTGCCCATCTTCATGCAGGATAAAGAGGACGACCGCGCCCTCGGCATCCTGCGCGAGGCCTTCCCCGGTCGCCGTGTGGTAGGCATCGATGCCCGTCGGCTCGTGATTGAAGGCGGCGCCATCCACTGCATCACTCAGCAGCAACCCAAATAGAATTCAAAATGATTAATTAAATAGTCAATTGTCATTAGTCAATCGTCAATCAAAAAGGGCTCCGAATGGAGCCCTTTTTGATTGTTAGTATCCCTGCCACATCTGGTCGGGATTCGTCAGGGGAATGATATCGTCCTTCTTCAGGGTAGACCAGTCGAACACGGTGCGCCAGCGGTAGCGGTTGCCGTTCTTCTGCACCAGCAGAATATCGATACCCTGCTCGGCCTTGCCGGTGTTTCTGCGGGCGGCTAGCTCGGCCACGGGGATGGTGAGCGTGTAGGTACGGAAGCCATCAGCCACGGGCTGAGCCTCGGTGCAGAACGCCACGGCATCATAGTCCTGGTTCACCTGATAGGGCGGGTCCTGCACCAGCACGTTCACGTACTCGCAGTTGCTGCAGGTCACGGAGAGCTTCAGGGTATCCCCCTCCCACTTGAAGCTGGAGGCCTGCACGCGGGGTGCGGGGCACTCGGCGTAGAACTCTGTCTTATCCCCCGCGGGGGCAAATACCTGGCAGCGGTCGAGCAGGCGGGCTGAGTTCAGCGTGAGATAGGTGGGGCGCATGCCGAAGGTGTAATTGCCGGCGCCCATGAGCGGCGTACCCAGGGCAGCCTTCTCGCTCACCGTGCCTTCGTTGTGCGGCAGGTTGAGGCCATGCCCCAGCTCGTGGGCCAGACCACCCAGCCACTTGGTGAGCAAGCGGCCTTCGTGCGTGTTCTGACCAATATGACTCAGATCGAAATGAGCGTAGTCCAGGGCAAAACAGTTACGGCCCAGACCATAGAAAGGCACACCGCCCGGGTTCAGGTCATTGTACTCCGCGTTCCGGAAGGTGGGCATGATGACCAGCGTATGGCCGCTGCAGATAGCGCCGGGATTTGCCTCGGCATACTCAGCGATATCCTCCAAGCACTTGCCGTGGCCTGCGCCATAGGAATAGTCGGTGGCGGGGTACTTGCCACGCACCACGTGGAGCTTCACGTTGCCGTTCTCCAGACGCTGGAGGCCGAAGGTGCGGCCGGGGAATCCCTGGCGGGTCATTTCCTTGGCGTAGTACTGCTGCACATAGAGCATGAGCTCGCTGATACGGCGTTCGAAATCGGCGGAAGGTTCGTTATCATTCCCCAGGAAATAGACCACGTTGAGCGGGTGTTCTGTGGGCACAATCTGCACCTCTTCAGCAAGGAGTTCCTTGGCCCGTTCGGAGAAATGAGCAGGCACAGCGGCCATGCTCAGCGGGTTCATCAACAGCGCGGCGGCTACATAAGTCATCGCATTCATGCGCGGGAGTATACCACAAAACTCCCCTGCGGGCAAGAAAAAGAGCACTACCGCCTCAGCAGTAGTGCTCAGCAAATGCTTTACCGATTGGACAATCAGGCAGCCTTGATGGCGGCGATGAGCTTATCCTTGGTGGTCATGCCGGTGATGGTGGTCACGGCCTCGCCACCCTTGAAAATAATGAAGGTCGGCAGAGAACGCACGCCATAGCGCACGGCGATGGCCTGACCGGCGGGCTGGCCGGCGTCCACCTTCACCACCTTGGCCTCAGTGCCCAAGGCAGTACCCACCTGCTCCACAGCAGGCATCATCATCTTGCAGGTGCCGCACCAGGTGGCCCAGAAATCCACCAGAACGGGAACGGGGGAATTGAGGACCTCTGCCTCAAACGTGCTCTCAGTTACTTCTTTGAGTGCCATATTCGTATGTATGTGTTTGTTGTTGTGATATAAAAAGCACCGCCAGGGGCTTGGCCACCGGCGGTGCTGCTTTTTTCAGATATTCATGCGGTGGCGGTTGCGTTACATGCAGGCTCGCAGACGAGCCACCAGATTTTCCTTGGAAGTGGCACCTACCACAGTATCCACCAGCTCCCCGCCGCGGAAGAACATGAGCGTGGGAATGGAGCGGATATTGAAGCGGTTGCAGAGCTCCTGGGTGGAGTCCTCGTCCACATTCACCTTGCAGACCTTGGCCTGCCCGGCGAGTTCCACCGCAATCTGATCCACAATGGGAGAAATCATCTTGCAGGGTCCACACCAGGGAGCCCAGAAATCCACCAGCACGGGCACGGGGCTTTCGAGTACCTCCGTGACGAAATCGCTGTCTGTAATCTGTAATGCCATGGTGAGGGGTGAGATGCCGCAGGAGCCGATTCCGTTGAAAAATTTATTCTTCTTCTTCGGCTTCCTCTTCTTCGCCACCTTCGGCATCAGAGGGTTCTTCCTCCGTAGCCTCTTCTTCGGTAGCTTCTTCCTCATCGGCAGCCACCTCACCACCAGCGGCGGAATCATCAGCCGGCCAGCCGAAGGTCGGCTCGGTCACGCGGCCATAGGTGGTATCGATGGTATACTGCTGGTAGCAGAGGAACAGAACGGCAAGCAGAGCGATGATGGTCACCACAAGCACCGTGGGGTGCGTGGGCTTGGTCTCCTCTTCTTCGAGGATTTCTTCCACCACCTTCTTCTTCGCTGCACCGGCCTTGGCACCGGGCTTCTTAGCGCCGGGGGTCTTGGCACCGGCCTTGGCAGAGCCCACAGGGCCGGTCTTAGCGGCGGGAGACTTGGGCAGCGGAGCCGTAGCGGTGGGCATGGCGGCGGTCACCGTGGGAGCTGCGGCAGGAGCCACGGGGGCAGAAGCGGGCACTGCAGCAGGAGCCGGAGCGGCGGGAGCTGCGGGGGCACCGGGGGCCACGGGACGGGTGGGAACCTGCAGAGGCATGGTCGGAGTCATGCGCGGAGCGGTGGGGGGCACGGGAGCAGCGGGACGAGCCGGTGCGGCGGGAGCTGCGGGTGCAGCCGGAGCCACAGGAGCGGCGGGGCGGGCAGGAGCTGCGGGAGCCAGCGGCACCGTAGCGGCAGGACGGGGAGCGGTGGGAGGCACAGGAGCACCAGGAGCAGCCGGACGCGGGGGCATGGGAGCCGTGGGAGCAGCCGGCATAGCGGGGCGCGGAGCTGCAGGAGGAACGGGACGGGGTGCCGTGGGAGGAACCGGGCGCGGAGGAGTCGGAGGAAGAGGAGGATTGCTCATAACGTCAGTAAAGTCTGGTGCCGCTAACGCGGATTTCTTCTTATATTGCATTTTTTTCGTGCTTTTGCAAGCGGAAAACACTCACGCACGATATTTTTTTCGTTTTACAGGTGAATAATCGGTTTATTTCCGTTTTTTGAGAAGCATAGATTGGTAGAGGGCAGGTTTTCCTCCCGGGGTGTATGGTTGTTTCCAGGAGTCATCAGGACAATTCCCAATAGCCCGCAGCATACGGACATCGAGCTTGCAATTTTCTATCAATTTCCGCAGACCCGGTTTGATGCCGCCATGTTCACTCCAGGGCTGAGGTCCACTTCTCCACGCTGGATTAAAGCTGGTGTAATTGACAGCATCCAGAGCCAGGGCATACTCCAGCAAAGAAAGCGCCTTAGCATGATTCCCGCGTTGCATCTCGCAGCGCCCCCAGATAAGGAGATTATACGCATAATAGGCAGGCCAGTTATTAAGCAGTGATGCAGGCATAGATTCACCTACATAATTCTCACGCATGAGGCAATCAGCTTCCTCATATTTCTGCTGAGCCCCCAGCACATCTACCAGCATGGTCAGCGTAAACAGCTGCTGCGGGTTGGCGGCCAGAGCCTGCTTGAGCAGCTGCTCTCTCAAGGGTAGATTCTGCTCATGCGTGGGAGGCAACATAAAATATGCATCCATGAGAGCCGGCGATGGATACAGTGGCAACAACTCCGCAATCAAGGAACGACGGGCATCACCGGTGTCATCCTGCCCGGGTACACTCAATTTCTGGTACTTCCACTGGGCATACCAGGCCGGGCGCAGGGTGGCAGCCAGCATTCCTAATCCCCCGCATACGCCAGCCAGCAGCACCAGAAGAACACTACGGCCCACCCATTTCTGAGCACGCACCGGAACCACAGGCGCAGAGCCGCCGGCCCAGCGACGAGAACCGAACAAACGCTCCTCAGTCCGCTCAAACGGAGATGCCAGAATACCGCAAGAAAATGCACTCAGTGCAACCAAGGCAAATGAATGCCATGGAAAATCCACCAGAGCATACACAGCGAACAACACAATCAGCAGCATCGCCAATCCGGCCAGCACACGACGATTGGGTGTTACTCGTTCCGAGAACACACAACGCCCCCCCTGAAACACATGAGAAAGCAGCACTCCCAGCATGAGCAACAGACCGAGCAAGCCATAGTCCACCCAAGCCTGCAGGTACTCATTGTGGGCATAATTCGGCAACTGCCACTCGTTATACCAAGGCACTATCTCCCACTGAGTTACATTAGCCCCGCACCCATAGACCGGCACGGAAGGCAGCACCTCGCACACTGCATCCCATATCAGGTAACGCAGATGCGAATCAACCTGCCCCAACGCATCTGACAGATAGCCACCAAAAAGGAAATCGTATACACAGATACCCAGGGCAACAAGCAATATGCCACCCACCATTAAATTACCACCGCCGATTCTGCGATTGGCACTGACCAGCATTGCCAGGCGAAGCCCCCAGAGGCCTACCAGAGTCAGCGGCAGCAGCAGATACACAGAACGGGTATCGCACATGAAGGAAACCGCTACTGCAACCAGCGCGAGCGTGATTCCCAGCACACGACGAGCATCTGAAAGCGACCACGCCGACCATGCGCATAAGGCACAACCACCAAGACACAGGAAAACACCCGCAAAATTCTTATAGACAAACAGCGTGGTGGGGACAGAGTTCGTACCAGCCGGCGTCTGCGCAGCTCGACCGGTCCACACAAGATCAAACATGGGCAGCTTCACCAGCCAGAAGGCTAGCACATTCAGCAGAAGCGCCACAGCCAGAGCCACAAATACCCCCCGATAACTGCGGCACTGAGCAGCGTACACACCGGCCACATAATATACAGCGGCACCCAGAATAAGCACCGCTTCGCACCAGGAATCCACCACCGCATAGCTGCACACGCACCGCGCAAGAAAATAACCACCCACCAGCAGAGAGCACCAGCCCAGCCAGCTCATGCGCACAATCTTGTACCCCCTCAGCAATCCATATGCCACCACCAGCAGCGCCAGCACCAGACCGACACACACAGGGTATGAACTGAAAGCATGCGCATCCACCCCCGACATGGAGAACACCCACAACAAAGCGAGCAACACCCCCGCCACCCGGCCGGGAACACTTTCCGTTAATCTGGGTACTGACTGACCATCTGCCATGCCCCGCATGATAGCAGATATCCCCCTGCCCCTGCAAGCACAGCGGGCAAAAAATCTTGACAGCCAGCCGAAAGTATGCCAGATTGCACCCACGGGTTATGAAAATTCTGCTTTCGCTCACAGACCAGAGCTTCACCGCCACAAAATCGGTAGGCATTTTCAATGTCTCCATGGGACTGGCTCGTGGGCTCATGCAGATTCCGGAAGTGAGCGAACTGCACCTGCTTGGCAACGAGGAATGCGCAGACTTTTTCACCAACCTCCCGCCCCATGTGCACCTACACCTGGCCGACAAACCGGTGCCGCGACGCTTTGGCCGCGTATGGTGGGACCAGGCAGGTGTATGCGCCGCCATCCGCCGCATCAAGCCGGACTGGGCCATCCTGCCGAAAGGATTTCCTCCATTCTTTCCCAGACTGGGCAAAACCAAACTCGCCTGCTACCTGCACGATGTGAACTGGGAATACTACGAACAGCACCAGGGCGAAGGAGACACCCCCTTCCCCCGCCATGAGCTGCTCTACTTCCGCACTTTGGGCCTGCGCTGTCTGCAGGTCTCTGACCTCGTGCTTACCTCCACCCGGTTCAACAAGAGCCGCTACGAACACTACTGCCCCGGCTGCCGCACAGCGGTAGTAGGCATCGGGGTCGACGATGAACCCCGAGCCTATGCCCCCGCAACCGGGCGCGACATTCTTTTCTACGCCTCACCCTTCCCGCACAAGCTCACAGCACTGGGCATTCGCCGCATGGAAAGCTGGCTGAGCCAGCGAAGCGATACCGCCGACATCCGCATCCACCTCATCGGGCGCCTGCCGCAGGGGCTTACCCTACCCGGCCCACACTGGGTGCAGCACGGGCGACTTCCCTTTGAAGAGCTGCAGCAGCTCATGCAGCGCGACTGCCGCTGCGCCATCTACTTCTCTGACTACGAAGGCTTCGGTATGCCACCCGTGGAGTGCCTGCGCTCGGGTGTACCCTGCATTGCCAGCGCCCTTCCCCCCATCTGCGAAAACATCCCCGCCCGCTTCACCTTTGATAACTCCGACGAATCGGATTTCATCCGCACGCTCAACTCCGCCTACGCCTCGCCCGATATGACCAACCTGCCCACCTACCCCACCTGGCAGGAAGTATCCCGCCGTTGCGTAGCTGCTTTGCAGGCTCATTCCTAAGCCTTTCCAAGGGCACACGCTCTCACGAAACGGATCATAAAAAAACGAAGAAGGCAAGCCATTACAGCTTGCCTTCTTCTTGAAAATCTGTCCCGAACAATGGGATTTAGGCCTCAACAGCGGGGGTCACGGCAGCAGCCGGAATCTCCTCCTTGTTGGTGAAGTGCCACTTCACCTTGTTGCGCTTGCTGGCGGAACGAGCCTTGCGGCGCTTCTCATCCATGGGGCTCTCGAAAGCGCGACGACGGCGCATCTCCTCGAGGATACCCTCGGTGTCGAGCTTGGTCTTAAGGCGCTTCAGAGCGCGATCGATCGGTTCTCCTTTACGTACAGATACGGAACGCATGATTTTTCTTTCGTTGTTGATAGATTGTCCGGGAACGGGCAGGCAAGATACAGCAATTAGGTCTTCCTGTCAAGTTTTTTGTCACAGTTTTCTAAAAAATCCCTGATTTCGGCATTTTTCCGCTCATAAAAAACGTCACTCCATACCCCACCAAAACGCTGTAGTTTTTTTTTCAATCAAGTAGTTGACACACCATGTTTTGAGCTGTATATTAGGAGCATGAAAAAACAGTTTTCCCTTGTTCTCATGCTGGCAGCAACCCTGGCTGCGGCACCAGCCGTAGCAGATGATGCCACCACCGCAGCACCAGCCACCACGCAGGCCCAACAAACAGGCAGTCAATACTATGAGGAGTTTTGTGACATTCTTCGACTCGCCGAAACACTCATACAGATGCAGAATGAGTTGGGAGACAATCCTTCCGAAGAGGCAGAGATTCGTTTCTTAGCAGAATGGTCGAAAAAAGCGGTTTCCAAGGCAGGACAGCAGCGAATGCTGTTTGACTCTCCCCAGCTGCTCGACTTCATCTCAGACGAGGAAAGTGAAAGTAATGGAAAGCAGGCGGGGATTGAAACAAAACTGGAAGCCATGGCAGCCGACGGGCGACCCAATCTCTGGACCCTTCTGGCAGGATTAACCACCCAGAACCCGGATATTCCCGAAGAGGAGAGAGAACAACGCATACTGAACTATATCCAGCGAGCAGCTCTGGGTGGTTCAGCTAGTGGCATGGTGAGTCTGGCCGGCACCTATTTGAAGAATGACACGCAGGGACTAAGTGATAACGACATTCCCGACTGGTGCTCCAAAGCCATCATTGCTCATAACCTGAACCTTACGGAACGCAGTGACAACTTTGTCGTCAGGCAAGCCCTGCGCATTGTGGCACTGGATTACCTGCTGCGGGGCAAAGGCTCCGCCCTATTGGCAACGGCGGCCATGTACCTGGAACTTGCCCTCCTGGAAAAATCCAGGGATCTCGCAGAAACCGGATACCTCCTGGGTGAATCCCTGCTACGTCTGTCGGAAGGAGACTTGAAAAACCGCCACAAAGATTGCCTCGATGCGTACCTTGTTGGTGCAAAAGCGGGACATCCGGCAGCGATGCATGCCGTTGCCGAGATACTGAGTCATCACCCAGCCTACAGCGAAGAAGAAATTGCAAATCTGCGGCATCAGGCTGAAATGGCCGGCTATAATCCCTTTGTCAATTACCTGAAAGAAATCAAGACCCGCGCCATCAGCCTCAATTTTTATTTCACAAAAGAATACCTGTACCTTCTTGAACGGAATGAAATTGAAAATCTGCATGCATGGGCAAAGAAGCTCCTGCCCCACTGTCCGGACCGCCAGCCAGGCAGGCACATAAACAACATAAGAGGTTTCATTTCTAAGTTAGCAGACGCTGAGGTGATAGAAGAGTACATGCAGGCGGCGGAGAAACCGGTTGCAGAGCTACCCAAGGTGAAAGCTCCCGAGCAGAAGCTGGAAGTAACCGTTGAACCGGGGGAAATCGGGCTGCTGATATTGGTGCGCAATTCTGTCCGCGATAAAGGAACAGCAATGGCACTGGATGCAATCCTGCAGGCTTATGAAGATGAAGAGCCGCAATACAAAGCCATCACACGAGTACTTCGGTTGGCCAACCTGCACCGAGCCTTGAGAGAAAACAATGCATACGGATTCTCCGCCGCACTAGACATGCTGAGCATTGAGCGCGAGCTGGGCGGAGCCCCCGGCTGCACCGAATCCCAACGAAATGACCTCTTGCGAGTATTCTCAGGCATATACCGGAGCTACCTGCGCAAAAACGCCATCCCGGCAGCGGGTCTGTTTCAGATTTGCTGATGCCTAGGTAACCCTTAGCTGACAAAAAAAGTGGCAGTCCAGCCTTGCTTGTCTTTGTAACACTCGTTACAAAGGGTTGATGATAAAAGAACTTTACAAACAAAAGGGCTGGACTGC
>JBGVNQ010000030.1:0-18826 GCA_045125705.1 Akkermansia sp.
GGAGAGAGCGAGAAGCTCTCTCCGTGGTCGGAGGGGATAGGGGAGGCAGACAGCCTCCCCAGCATGTCTGTACACCAAAAGGGTGAAATCTGCATAAATGAGACATTTGTGCAGATTTTTCAAATTCACAATTGACTTTAACGATTGTCTCACCCAGTCCTTCGTCAATCGCCGAAGACGGAAGTTCCGAGACGGACGGCGTGCTTTAGCGTAGCCGGGTAAATCAAAAATCGTAAATCCCCGTGTGTATGGAATTCTGCATTCTGCCTTCATTTAGTCTTTTCCTGCGGGGGGATATTTGCTAGAATGGGCGCGTTATGATGCTTGAATTCTACAAGATGACCGGTGCAGAGCATGACTTTGTGATGGTGGATAACCGCGAGCTTGAGCTGGGCAATGCGCTGACGGCGGGCAATATCAAGGATGTCTGCAACCGTCGTTTCGGCATCGGGGCCGATGGGGTCATCGTGGTAGAGCCCGGGCAGGCCAAGCGCTCGGTGCGCATGCGTTATTTCAATGCCGAGGGGGCAGAGACAGCTGCCTGCGCCGATGGTGTGCGCTGCTTTGTGGCCTATGTGGATTTCCTGCTGGATGGCAGCGCGAAGAAGATTCGCTTCGAAACGCCGGATGGCGTGGCGACCGGCACGGTGAATGCCGATGACAGCGTGACGGTGGAGGGCGGCAAGCCCGGCCCGGCGCTCATCGTGTTCCGCGGCGAGGTGATTATCTGCGAGGAGTGATACGAGCACAGGCATGATACCCGCGCCGATACATCCGCTCGATACCAAGGGGCGCCCCATTATCCTGGTGGGGCTCATGGGCTGCGGCAAGACCACGGTGGGCAAGGCGCTGAGCAAGCGCACGGGGATGCCGCTGCTGGATACCGATGCCATCATCGAGGAGCAGATCGGCAAGCCTATCTCCGAGATTTTTGCGCAGGAGGGCGAGGCGCATTTCCGCGCGCTGGAGACGGCGCTGCTGCGCTACCTGCTGTATAATCCCACCCCCGCGCCCTCCATCATCTCCACGGGTGGCGGTATCGTGGTGCGGCCTGAGAACCGCGAGCTGCTGCGCATGCTGGGTTTCACGGTGTGGCTGAATGTCTCCATCAACGCCCTGCTGACCCGCACCGCCAGGAGCACCACCCGTCCGCTGCTCCAGAACACCGACCGCCGCGCCGTGTTTGAGCGGCTGGATAGCGAGCGCCGCGCCTTCTACAAGGAAGCCGCCCACCTCTGGCTCGAAGCCTCGCGCCTGGATGTGAACAGCGTGGCTGTGCGCGTGTGCGAGGAAGCAGAGAAGTTCTTCGCCGCATTCTGAGCCCCGGAGGAGGGGGGATTTTGAATGTTGGATTTTGAATTTTGGATGTATTAAATTCGGCAGGCAGAGCCTGCGGAATTCGGAGTCCCAGCGGGACGCCAGAGCAGAGGCAGGGGTGGAGTCGAGAAGCGACGGAATCCCTGCTAACCATAAAAACAATCGGAACCCCGAACGCAGTGAGCGGGTGGTAGCCAGTCACGGCGTAGGGCGTAAGCCCGGAGACGGAAGGCGGTGGTTATGCATTGAAGCCAAACCCTTCCGTCTCCGGTAAACCTACACCGTGACAAGACGCCCTCACCGGTGGCTCGGTACGCGGGCTTACCCCTGCCTCTTACATTCAAAATTCGAATTTTGGATTTTTTTTGGAGGATTTTGTGCGGTGTTTTCTATTGACAAGGCTCTGTCATTGTGGTTGAATGATGCAGCAGGGTGGAAGCACCTTGCCCCGGGAGGGGTCCCGGGCTTTCATATAAGATTTAAGGCCGCCCGGTGCTTGTCGCCTGGCGGCCTGAATGTTTTTATTGACTCAGAAGTATAGCATACCTATAATGCCCGTGCCGCTTTCCGTGGCATGGTGCCGTGGGGGCGGCATTTCCTATATGAAAGTAAATACCCCCACCAAAGTAGTGACATTCCTCGCGATTGTCTGGTACGTACTTGAGATTATCATCAAGACCGTGCAACTGCTGAGGTGAAGCCCCCAGTCGCCCCGTCCTTGGCTCGCCTTGGACGGGGCGATTCTTATCCGCCCTCAGCTACACGGAAGTTTGTAGCTATAATGCAAAGAAAAAGCCCCCAACGGCTTGGAAGATGTGGAATGTAGAATTTAATACATTCAAAATCCAAAATTCAAAATTTTTCCACCCTTGTTATTAGTTGCTTGACGCGAAAGCTGGTTTTGTGGTAGGATTAGCGCATAGAATCACGTCATTTTTTTATAAGATTATGAAACCTGCAACATTCAACTGCACCGTACTGCGCGACGGCCACCAGTCTCTGGCCGCCACCCGCATGTCCACCGAGCAGATGCTCGAAATTGCACCCATCCTTGACACCATGGGCTTCTCTGCTCTGGAAACCTGGGGTGGCGCTTCCATCGACTCCGGTCTCCGCTTCCTGGGCGAGCACCCGTTTGACCGTCTGGATACGCTGAAGAAGCTGGCTCCCAAGACCCCGCACATGATGCTGCTGCGCGGCCAGAACCTGGTGGGCTACACCCACTACGCCGATGACGTGGTGGAAGCCTTCGTGAAGCTGAGCGCCAAGCACGGCATGAACATCTTCCGTATCTTCGACTGCCTGAACGACCCGCAGAACATGCGCACCTCCATTAAGGCCGCCAAGGAAGCCGGTGCTCAGGCCCACGGCACCATCTGCTACACGACCTCCCCCGTGCACAACCTGGAGTACTTCGCTAACCTGGCCAAGGAAATCGCCGACATGGGTGCCGATGCCATCGTCATCAAGGACATGGCCGGTCTTATCCCCCCCGCAGAGACGGCAGCTCTGACCGAGGCTATCAAGAAGGCCTGTAACCTGCCTGTGTGGATTCACACCCACGAGACCGCCGGTCTGGGTGCTGCCACCTACGTGGCCGGTATCAACGCCGGTGCCGACGCTGTGGACGTGTCCATCGCTCCCTTTGCCAACGGTACGGGCCAGCCCGACTGCATGCGCATGCTCGCCCTCATGAACGGCTACGAGCGCGCTCCCAAGCTGGAGGACGAAGAGGACTTCAAGAAGAAGCTCTCCGAAATCTCTGCCATGCTGCAGCCGGTGTACGACAGCCTTTCCCGCTTCACCAGCCACGCCAACGAGATTGTGAACAGCGACACGCTGCGCTACCAGGTGCCCGGCGGCATGCTTTCCAACTTCCGCAGCCAGCTGAAGGAAATGAACATGACCGACAAGTTCGAGGAAGTGTTCGCCGAAATCCCCGTGGTGCGCGAGGCTCTGGGCTGGATTCCGCTGGTGACCCCCACCTCTCAGATTGTGGGTGTGCAGGCCATGATGAACGTGAAGTTCGGCCGCTGGAAGAACATCACCCCGCAGTGCGCCGACGTGGCCCTGGGCTACTATGGCCGCACTCCCGCCCCCGTGGACCCCGAGCTGCAGGCTCTGTGCGCCAAGAAGATGGGCAAGGAGCCCATCACCTGCCGCCCCGCCGACCTCATCAAGCCCGGTATGCAGGACCTGCGCGACAAGCTCGCCGCCAAGGGTATGCCCGCCACCGACGAGAACTGCGTGATTTACTGCATGTTCCCGCAGCAGCTTGAGGACTACTACGCTGGCAAGAAGCCCGAGCCTCCCACCACTCCCAAGCAGGAGAACTTCGGCGCTCCCGCCGCCCTCTCCACCGTGGGTGTGGCTGCCGCTATCTCCGGCCGCAACATGAAGCTCAACATTATGGGCCGCGAGTACGACGTGACCATCGAGGAGAAGTAAAGCTCCCCCTCCGGTACATGCCTTAACTTTCAACGCTGCGATTCCCCGCGGAATCGCAGCGTTTCCCTTAAAACCACCGATATACGAAATATGAGACTTTTTGCCACGCTTGCCGCAGCCTTTGCCCTGTGCTGCCCCGCAGCCCTGGCTATTCATACCCCTGTGGATGCGCCTTTTGCCACCCGAGCCGAGGAAGCCACCGCCCTCATCGATGCCTGCGAGGCTGCCTTCAACGAGCTGCTGACCACCTACGAGGGTATTGTGGATACCGCCACGGCCAATGCCGCCGTGGAAAAGCTCCCCTCGCTGCATGTCAACCTGCAGACGGCGGTGGACAAGGTGAACTCCATCGGCGAGGCGGATGAAGAGACCCAGCGCCTTTTCATGACCCGCGTCATGCCCATGCTCTTCATCGCCGGTGCCCGCACCACTGCCGCTTTCGAGCGTATCAAGGAAAACAACTACTACGACAGCGAAGACCTCCGCGCCTTCATGGAGAAGATTCTCCCACAGTAAAGGGGAGATAGTGCTTTTTTTCCATTCGAGGCACGGGACTTCAGTCCCGAGATTTGCGTGATGCCACTGCTGACCGCGAACGAAATCGCCGCAGGGCGGCGACGAAATCCGGACCGCGGGTCCGGACGAAATCACTGCGTGACGATATCCTGACCTGCGGTCAGGACCTTAATGGACAAGCAGCTCGCGGGCGTGGGCCACGGCGGTGGGGCCGGAGGTGCCGAGCATGCGGACGAGCTCGGCGATGCGGGCATCGGCATCGACCTCCTCGAGTCGCGAGACGGTGCGGCCTTCGGTGGTCTGGCCCTTGGAGATGAGGTAGTGGTGGTCTGCCAGGGCGGCGACCTGCGGGAAGTGGGTGATGGCGATGACCTGGTGGTCGCGGCCGAGTTCGCGCATCTTCATGCCTACGGCGCGGGCGATTTCGCCGCCCACGTTGGCATCAATCTCATCGAAAATGAGCAGGGGGGTATCGTCCTGCCGCGCAAGGGCGCTCTTGAGCGCGAGCATGACGCGGGCGAGCTCGCCGCTGGAGGCGATGAGGCGCAGGGCTTTCTGCGGCTCGCCCGGGTTGGGGCCGAAGAGGAAGTCCACCTCCTCCATGCCTTGGGGGCTGGGCTCGGGCAGGGGGGTGAGCTGCGCGGTGAAGAGCGACTGGCGGAAGCCCAGGTGGCGGGCGTGGGTGAGGAAGTCCTCCTCCAGCTGCGGGGCGGCGGCGGTGCGGGTGGCGGTGAGGACCTGCCCGGCCTGCAGCACGGCGGCGCGGCAGCGCTCTTCCTCAGCCTGAAGTTCTTCGAGGCGTTGCTCGCGGTTGCCGATGGCATCGAGCTTGGCGCGGCAGGCGTCGAGATGCTCGGTGATGGCCTGGAAATTGGCGCCGTATTTGCGCTTCAGGTTATCGAGCAGGGCGATGCGGTTTTCGAGCTCGGCCAGCTCGGCGGGGTCGCATTCGAGGGTTTCCACGTAGTCCTGCAGGTTGGCGGCGAGGTCTTCGGCGGTGTCGATGAGGGATTCGAGGGATTCCAGCCAGGGGGCGCAGGAGGAATCGAGCCGCTCGAGCTCGCGGCCGCTGCGCACGAGCTGGTGCAGGGTGGAGAGCAGGGAGGCCTCCTCGCCATCCACCAGGTGGGCCATGGGCAGGGCGGTATCGCGCAGGCGGTTGGCATTGCGCGCGCGCTGCCAGCGGGCCTCGAGCCCCTCCACCTCATCGGCGGTGAAGGCGGCGCTTTCAATCTCCTCCACCTGGTGGCGGAGGAAGTCGAGCTCGCGCTCGTTGGCCATTTCGCTTTCCTGCAGGGTGCGGTAGGCGTGGCGGGCATCGAGCCAGGCGCGGTAGGCGGCATGGTAGGCGGACAGGGCGGGGGCGTTTTCCGCAAAGGCATCGAGCAGGCAGAGCTGGCGCTCCTGCGAGGTGAGGGAGCGGTGCTCCTCGGGGTGGTGCATATCGACCAGGCCGGAGCCGATGCGCTTGAGCAGCTGCAGGGTGACGGGGCTGCTGTTGATGAACTGGCGGTTGCCCGTGGCGGTGACCACGCGGCGGATGATGAGCAGGCCGTCCTCGCAGGGGGGCACGCCGGCTTCCTCGAGCAGGGTGTTCAGCGCGGAGGTGTCGCCCAGCTGGAACATGGCCTCTACGCTGCACTGGGTCTCTCCGCTGCGGATGAGACTCTTGTCTGCCCTCTCGCCCAAGGCCAGGGAAATGCCGCCCATGATCACGGATTTGCCGGCGCCGGTTTCGCCGGTGATACCCAGGTAACCCGCGTGGGGCTCCCAGGTGAGTTCGTCTACCAGGGCCAGATTCCGTATCTTGAGCAGGGAAAGCATAATTTGTCTTTGCGTTCTGCGGCAGATTATGCCATAATGCGCCCGGAAATCAAAACTAAAAACGGATGCTGAACGTACTTTTCCTTGGCAGCGGCACCTCCACGGGGGTGCCTGTGATTGGTTGCTCGTGTGGGGTGTGCCGCTCTGCGGATGCCCGCAACAAGCGCTGGCGCTCGTCGCTGCTGGTGAAATCTGCCACGACCACGCTGCTGGTGGATTCATGCCCCGACCTGCGCGCGCAGGCCCTGCTGCACGGGATAACGGCGATTGATGCCGTGGTGTACACCCACGAGCATCTGGACCACACCACGGGTTTTGATGAGATGCGCGCCTTCTGCTGGCGCCGCGAGGACCGCCTGCCGCTGTATGCGGGCAGCCGCTGCCTGGCGCACCTGAAGCGCATGTTCGGCTGGGCTTTCGATGAGAAGAATACCTACCAGGGCTATATTCGACCCGCTGCGCATGACCACGCGGGGGAACCTTTCACGGTGGGGGATATCGAGGTGACTCCCGTGCGGGTGATTCACGCCACGGTGGAGACCTTTGGCTATGTGTTCCGCAGTGGTGGGGTGAGTTTCGGCTATGTGCCGGATATCCAGGAGCTGCCGGAGGAATCTGCCCCGCTGCTCAGCGGGCTGGATGCCCTGGCCATGGACGGCCTGCGCTTCCGCCCTCACCGCACGCATTTCAGCGTGGATGATACGGTGGCGGCCATGCAGCGCCTGAAGCCCCGCAAGGGCTATGTGACCCACATGGGGCACGATGTGGAGTACCACGCACTCTGCCGCTACCTGCCCGATTTCATGAGCCCCGCCTACGACGGGCTGGAAATCACCCTCCGGGGGAGTGAATAATGTGTCGGAGCACGGGACTTCAGTCCCGAAAATATAAGCATTGGGGGGGACTGAAGTCCCCCACTCCGAATAAAAACTTCTGCTCGACAATCTCGGATTTATCGCGAGGCTTGGGGATATCGTTCCGGCCGGAATGGTGTGCCGTGCGGCGGGCTTTTGATGACAAACGGGGCAGGGTGTGCTTGAATGCACACCGGCAAGAGCATGCGGCTGCCCTTAATTCTGCACCACCAGCAGAACGGCGGAGCCAGCTGCCGCGCGGCCCCGACCCCGCCCCCTGCGGGTAATCGCCAGCAGCCGATTTGCCATGTTAAACCAACTGACCTGATAAAACGACTATGGCTGATATTGAACAGAATTACCAGATTAAGTATTCCGAGAAGTGGGGCTCCTACCTCCAGCAGGAAATCTCGCGTCTCGATAAGTATGTGACGGTGGAATCCGGGCTGAGCGGCAAGATGGCGGTCTTTGACCAGTACGGGCTGCTGAGTTTCACCGAGAAAACCACCCGCATGCAGAGCACGGTGCCAGATGAAGCCCCCACCTTCCGCCGCGTGATGCACCCCAAGATTTTCACCAAGGCCGTGGGCTTTGATGAGTTCGATGCCAAGCGGCTGGCCAATATCGATGTGCCGGTGAGCAAGACGATAGAGAGCCTGCGCGCCGCCGCCGGCCGCTGCATGGACAAGGTGATGATTGATGCATTCCTGGGGACCAACTACATCGGCGAGAATGGCACAGGCACGGTGGAGCTTTCTGCCGAGCAGACGGTGGAGGAGGATTTTGTGGAAAGCGGAAGCCTGGTGGAGAGCAATCTGACCGTGGGCAAGCTGCGCCGCGCCCTCACCATGCTGCAGCAGAATGAGGCCTGGAGCGACGAGCGCCGTGCCTATGGCGATGAGCTGGTGCTGGCCTGCTCCAGCAGCCAGATTAACGCCCTGCTGCAGCAGCAGGAAGTCTCCAGCTTCGACTACAACGCCGTGCGCGCCCTGGCCGAGGGACGCCTCGATTCTTTCATGGGATTCCGCATTATCCGCACCGAGCAGCTGCCCGTGGTGGAAGGGGTGCGCTCGTGCCTGGCCTGGGTGAAGAGCCGCGCCCAGTTCGGCATCTGGGACGACTTCAAGGTGAAACTCTCTGTGCGCGATGACCTGGACGAAACGCTCCAGATTCGCGCCAAGTTTGCCTGCGGCGCTACCCGCCTGCAGGAAGAGGGCTTTGTAAAGATTCTCTGCGTCGAATAAGCGCAGCATTGGTAGAAAGGGAGAGAAAAATGCCCCCGGCGGAGAAAATCCGCCGGGGGAAATCTGCTTTTAGGCTTGCCAAAGCGGGAGTGGAGCGTTAGAATGCATTTGTACAGTTGTACTGTAATATCTCAAAAATCATAGTTATGAAACCTACACTTCTTGTTCTCGCAGCAGGTATGGGCAGCCGTTACGGTGGCCTTAAGCAGCTTGACCCCATGGGCCCCAACGGTGAGGTAATCCTCGATTACTCCGTGTACGACGCCATTCGCGCCGGTTTCGGCAAGGTTGTCTTCATCATCCGCAAGGATTTCGAAGATGTTTTCAAGGCTCAGGTGGGTGCCCGTTTCGCCGACAAGATTGAAGTGGACTACGCTTTCCAGGCTCTCGATGATCTGCCCGAGGGTTACAGCGTTCCCGAGGGCCGCGTGAAGCCCTGGGGCACCGCCCACGCTCTGCTGGCCGCCCGCGACGTGGTGAAGGAGCCCTTCGGTGTGGTGAATGCCGATGACTTCTACGGCGCCGATGCTTTCCAGAAGGCTGCTGAGTTCCTGACCGCTACTCCCGCTGCCGATGGCAAGGAGCACTACGGCATGATTGGCTACCCCCTCAAGAACACCCTGAGCGACCACGGCGATGTGAACCGCGGTATCTGCGGCATCAAGGACGGCTACCTCGACAGCGTGGAGGAGTACACCAAGATCAAGATGGAAGAGGACGGCGTATGCCGCGGCGACAGCCTGAGCGGCGAGCGCAAGCCTGTGGATCCCGAGGAGCTTGTGTCCATGAACTTCTGGGTATTCCCCGCCTGCTTCATCGACCAGATTAAGGATCACTTCACCCGCTTCCTGGCTGCTCACGGCAGCGAGCTGAAGAGCGAGTGCTACATCCCCACCGTGGTGGACGAACTCATCCACAACGGCAAGGCTGACTGCAGCGTCATCAAGACCACGGCCAACTGGCTCGGCGTGACCTACCCCAGCGACAAGCCCGCTGTGGTGGAGAGCATCGCCAAGCTGGTGGAAGAAGGTGTGTACCCCGCAAAACTCGGTTAAGCCATGTTCGACCTTCAGAAAATCGCCGGTCTGTTCGACATTCGCGCCGACTATGTGTTCGGTGAGTCCTACGGCTCCGGCCACATCAACGACACCTTCCGCATCGAGGTGGAGCAGGCCGGTATCCGCGTGCGCTACATCCTGCAGCGCGTGAACAGCAACGTGTTCCGCCAGCCCATCGGCCTGATGGAGAACGTGAAGCGCGTGACGGACGAAGCTCTGCGCGTGCTGCTGGAGGAAGGCTGCAAGGAAGCCTACCGCCGCACCCTCACCATCATCCCCGCCAAGGACGGCAAGCCCTACGCCCAGGATGAGGAGGGTAACGTGTGGCGTGTGTATCCCTTCATCGAGCGTGCCCGCACCTTCGATATGATTGAGAACCCCGGCCAGTGCGTCGAGGTGGCCCGTGCTTTCGGTAATTTCCAGAAGCTGGGTGCCAATCTTCCCGGTGCTCCCCTCTTTGAGACTATTCCTGACTTCCACAATACCACGAAGCGCTTCCAGAACTTCCAGAAGGCCATCGCCGCCGACCCCCTGGGCCGCGCCAAGGATGTGCAGAAGGAAATCGACTGGTACCTCTCCCGTGAGGCCGACTGCCACAAGGTGGTGAACTACCTTGCCAGCGGCGAGCTGCCCCTGCGTGTGACTCACAACGACACCAAGCTCAACAACGTGATGCTTGACGACGTGACCGGCGAGGGTATCTGCGTGATTGACCTGGATACCACCATGCCCGGTTCCGCTCTGTATGACTTCGGTGATATGATCCGCACCTCCACCTCTCCCGCCGCTGAGGACGAGAAGGATCTCTCCCTGGTCACCATGCGCATGGAGTACTTCGAGGCTCTGGCCAAGGGCTACTGCGAGGCTGCTACCTTCCTCACCCCGCTTGAGAAGGAACTGCTTCCGTTCTCCGGTAAGCTCCTCACCATGGAGTGCGGTATGCGCTTCCTGACCGACTACCTCGAGGGCGACACCTACTTCAAGATTAAGCGCCCCGAGCACAACCTCGACCGCACCCGCACCCAGATGGCCCTCGTGGAATCCATTGAGGCCCAGATGGACGAGATGATGAAGGTTGTGGCCAAGTACTAATCCTTGCGATAACTTCGTATCAAGCCCTGACTGTGCCAATGATGCCGGGCAGGGCTTTTTTCATGGGCTATGATTGAGACTATTGATTTGCCTGCGAATCTTCCTTTGGGCGGAGTATGGCAGGATACGGAGACCCAGCGTTTATATTTCCGCCTGGGGGAGTTGCTGCTGGCTGCCCGGGTTGGCAATGTATCGCAGAGAGGGGCGGCGCTTTATCTCGTGGATTCCCTGCCAGAAAACGCCGAGCCGCAGGAGTTGCCGGCAGGGTATGATGGCGCAGAAGTGCGCCGCATACTCGTATGCTGTCCGGCGGGGGATGATGAGGAAGAGCTGGTGCTGGCTCTCGACCTGGGGCGTGACCGCTACCTCTCCTTTGTGCTGGAGGGCGAATGTGCTACGGAGGCCCGGCGTATGCATCCCGCTGCATCCTGTGGAGAGGTTGAGGGTGAAATCAGACATGCCGCCCGTTTCCCGGAGCGAGTGGAACTTCCGGCCGAGGTTGTGAAACACGCGCGGCTTTGCCTGCGCCTGTTCGGCTTTGGTGCAGCTGTTCTGCTTTCATCTGCGGCATGCGGATTCCTGTTTGAGGCAGAATGGGCGATTGGTATCCTCCTGGGGCTGGCCATCCTGCTGTGCGGCGTAGGCTTTTTCCTGATGAAACGCCCGGCGGTCTGCCCCTGGTGCGGAGAGAAGACTCTGTTTCTGGGGGATTACAGCCGGATGACCTGTCATTCCTGCAACAATGATTGTGCGCTGCCGCCTAAAAAATAGGAGCTGAAAGTGGCTTGAAGAGGTTAAAAATGAGCCGAAGTCAAAATAAGCGCTTGCCAGAAGAGGAATTATGACTATAATAGCCGCTCACTCAAAAACGAGCGTATGAGTAATAACTTAGCTGAAAGAGCTCTTCAATACCATGAGCAGCCGCGTCCCGGTAAGCTGGAAGTGCTGCCCTGCAAGTCCTGTTTCACCATCGATGACCTGACTCTGGCCTATTCTCCCGGCGTGGCCGTGCCCTGCATGGAGATTGCCAACGATACATCGGTGACAGGCCGTTACACCAACCGCGGTAACCTGGTGGGTGTTATCAGTAACGGTACCGCCGTGCTGGGTCTCGGCAACATCGGCGCCCATGCCTCCAAGCCTGTGATGGAGGGTAAAGGCCTCCTCTTCAAGATTTACGCCGACGTAGACGTTTTCGATATCGAGCTTGATATCAAGAAGCCCGAAACGCTGATTGAAGTCATCAAGACCATGGAGCCCACCTTCGGTGCTATCAACCTGGAGGATATCAAGGCCCCTGAGTGCTTCGTGGTGGAGCAGCGTCTGCGCGAGGAAATGAACATCCCCGTGTTCCATGATGACCAGCATGGCACCGCCGTTATCTCCGGCGCCGCTCTGCTGAATGCCGCTCACCTCACCGGCCGCTTGCTGCAGGATATGCGCTGCGTGGTCTGCGGTGCCGGTGCTGCCGGTATTGCCTGCGCCAAGTTCTACATGGCTCTCGGTATCCGCCGTGAAAATATCTTCATGTTCGACTCCAAGGGCCTCATCCACACCGGCCGCCTCGACCTGCACCCCACCAAGGCCATGTTCGCCCAGAGTGAGGACTGCACACTGGAAGTTGCCCTGCAGGGTGCCGATATCTTCCTCGGCCTCTCCAAGAAGGGTCTCCTCAAGCCCGAGATGGTGAAGAGCATGGCTCCGAACCCCATCATCTTTGCCTGCGCCAACCCCGACCCCGAAATCACTTATGATGAAGCCAAGGCTGCCCGCCCGGACTGCATCATGGGCTCCGGTCGCAGCGACTGGCCGAACCAGGTGAACAACGTGAGCTGCTTCCCTTACATGTTCCGCGCTGCTCTCGATATGGAGGCTACCAGCATCAGCGAGGCTATGAAGATTGCCGCTGCTCGTGCCCTGGCAGACCTTGCCCGCCAGCCTGTGCCCGCCGAAGTGGTGGAGGTCAACGGTGGCGTGGCGCTCGAGTTCGGTCGCGACTACGTGATTCCGAAGCCCTTCGACCCCCGCATGATTGAGTACCTCTGCCCCGCCATTGCCGAGGCCGCCGTGCTTTCCGGCGTGGCTCGCCGCCCGCTCCCCGAGCGCGAGGCTTACACCGCCGAGCTCAAGGCTCGCGTGGCCAAGGTGCACGAGCGCACCCACGCCCTGGTGAACAGCTACAAGGCTTAATCTCACCCGGGATAATCATCTTCCCCTCCGGAGCGCAGAGATTTCTCTGCGCTCCGTTTTACGTCCGCGCCGGAGGAGCGGATTTCGTCGGCACTGCGTGCCGATTTCGGCCTGCCTGCCGGGCTGGATTTTGCTTGCCAGGCCAAAGCTGTCGCCAGACTGCGACGGCTGGTCTGGCTATGCCCGGATATCGTTCCCTATGGCGTATAGTCATAGATAATAGCGTGCAAAAGGAAAAACATGATAAGCTTACTATTCCTATAGGCTTACTGTAAGGAGCAAGAGTTGTTGTGGTTGTTGTTGTTGTTTACGCATTTGTTGGTTTGTTGCGTGCTTGTTGTCTGCGGTTACGTCCGCTCGCCAGGGGGCTTCGTCCGCTGCGCGGTCTGCGCCCCTCCAGGGGCGCGGCGACGAAATCCTGCGCAGCTTCAGCTGCGCACGAACTTCCTTTACTTCGTAATTCGTACCTCGTAATTCGTAATTCCTTTCACGCTGCCAACTTAGCTTTGATTCCCCAAAACGCTCCCGCATTTACAACCGCCCTTTGGTCCACATACCGCGTCCGCAGCAGCGTAGCATCCCGGTGCCCTATCTCTACCTGCAGCTCTGCAAAACTGCGGAAGTGGCTCAGATGGTAACTCGCAAACGTATGCCGCAACGCATCCTGCGGCCAGCGCCGGGCAGGGGAGTCCCATCCCGCCGCACGGCGTAATCCCCGCCAGTGGTGCAGCCAGTTCGCCGGGCAAATCATCTCCCCATCCGCCCGCTTGTGCTCTCGCAGAATCCGCAGCAGCGGCTTGTGAATCGTCACGCGCCGAGCGCCGCCTGTCTTGCTGTGGCGGGGCAGAATGTAAATCGCCCGCTCCCGCAAATCCACCTGCGCCCAGCTCAGCCGCGCCACCTCATGCGGGCGGATGCCCGCATACAGCATCATCCCCACAGCCGCTGCACAGCTGCCGCCCCGGTAGGATTCTGCAGTGGTAGTAATCTGCTCAATCTCAAGCGGTGTCAGAATCGGCACCTGCTTCTCCACCACCCGCGGCGCTTCCACCTGGGCCACAGGGTTCGCATCGCACCAACCCCGCTTCACCGCCGTGCCGAATACCCCGCTCAGGATTAAGCGCGCCTTCTGCCGCTGCCGCGGTGTATCAAACGCCTGTTCAATATACCCCGCACACTCCTGCGGCGTGATGCTCCGCACCCGCCGCTTCCCCAGTCCCGGGCACCGCTTCAGGAACCTCCGCGTAAAATACCGGAAATCATACACCGTTCGCGTCCGCCTGTCCTTCCTCGCTTCTACTGCCGCTTCTACCGCCTTCTCAAACGAAACTGTCCGCTCCTGCTGCCGCAAGGCTTCCACTCCCAGCGCAATGATTTTCTTGCTCCGCTTCAATGCCCTTCGCGCCGTAGCTTCGGAAGCTCGGGCACCTCCTGCCTCTAGTGCAGATTTTGCCATCAACGCTGCCTCCAGTATGTCAACACCGGTGCTCTGCAACACCGCTATTGCTGCTAGTTCCTTTTGTTTCATATCGCTCGCTTTCGGAATCCGTAAGTCAAGCATGAAATGCGAAGCAAATACAGAACAAATAGCTTTTCGGAACATCGTTCCATCTTGAAGCCGGCAATGAATGCTATCTACGCCTTTCATTGTTCATAATTGGCTTCTTGGGTACTAATTTTTACGGATTCCGAAGGCGTAGAGTGGAGAGTGTTATGGAGCGAACAATTTCTATCGTAAAAACAAAAGGTGTTAACAGTTTAGAGTTTTCATTACCCCAGGAGTACGGCGTTTATCTTCTCGTTGGGGGTAATGGGGCAGGCAAGACGACAATTTTGACGGCGTTGCATCGTATATGCGATGGGAATGCCTTTTCCCGCACATTCAGGTCATCCGTGGAGTCTAAGACAGTTGACCGCTACAAGGAATCCTGCATCACCTACAGGGTGGACGCCAACAAGGTCAGTTTTTCGAAGAAAGAGAAGAAATGGGCACCGACCCCCAAGTCCAACGGGTTTGTTCTTTCAGAGTTTGGATTCCTGGATTCCGTGTTCATCAAGGCCTCAGACAGCCGCCTTTCTCCCCGAGAGGAGGAAATCCGCAAAGGCAATCTCGAGCCTGCCGATGAGGAAATCAAGCGCATCATGAACCGCCTGTTCGATACGGAGCGTTTCTCCTCAATGCAACGTTTGCGTAATACTTTTGGCAGGGGACGCGCTTTCACCCATTTCTATGTCATGGATGACGGCAGAAAGGGGTATTACTCCGAGAAGAGCTTCAGCACGGGAGAGCTGGCCATGTTGCGTCTGGTGGAGCGTACGCGGGATATTGCTCCGAGTTCTCTCATCTTGTTGGATGAGGCAGAATTGGCTTTGCATCCCCGTGTGCAGCTTCGTTTGCTGGATTACCTCTCGCAGCTTGCGACTGACAAGAATCTGACTGTATTTGTGTCCACACATTCTCCCACTATGATACGGGCTTCCCGTCCGTCTCAAATCATGCTGTTGAGTGAAGATGCCTCCGCCGATGGCGCCCTGACGGTGGAAACACCCTGTCACCCGGCGTATGCCATGGGCTTTGTTGATGAATTCGGTGATAATGCGCCGGATTATATCTTGTGTGTAGAAGATGTCAAGGCGCAGCTGATTTTGAGGGAGCTTCTGGGGCAATTCCTTAGTACTCCAGGAAACGAACATCTGCAGCGCCTGCAATACCGTATTATTCCCGTTGCCGGCTGGAAACAGACGCTGGCCTTTGTTCGCCGCTCCTCCGGCATGCTGTTCTGCCATTCCTGCGTGCGTGCCGTGCTGGATGCGGATGTGTTTGAGCGTACTCCGGATGATAGCGATTCGAGTTATCAGCGCAAACAGGCAGGATTGGCAGATTATCGTGGTGTGGCCTTCTCTCTTGGTGTGACTCCGGAGGAGGGTATCATCTCCGCGTTGGAAAAGAAGAATCCGAATGTCCTGAGACAAATCAAAGACACATTCCATGCAGATTTTGCCTCGTTTTCTCAATTGGGAGATTACGCCTCGTGCCGGAAGAAGAATCCCAGGTCTGAGGCAAAAGTTAAACTGGAGCTCGTTCTTGCCTACCTGGCCTCCCGTTGTGCCCAGCCGGAGGATGTGATACTGGCCCGGTTGATTCCCTGGCTTATTCCGGATATGTATACACCCGCCCGCTTGGCTGAGGTCGCGGGCAGAATCCTATCTGCTGAGAAAAAGTAAACTTTACATTGATAACCAAGAGAAAGTGCCATGAAAAAGAATATAATTGCCGCAATTGTTGTCGGAGCATCTATAATGGCCCTGACATCCTGCGAGTCGCCCGAAGAAAAAGCTAAGCGCCTCGCCGTTGAAGAACTCATGACCCTTAACATTGCCGCTCCTCAATATGACTCGCAGCTTGTGGAGGAGTCTGCAAAGGGCAGTATGAAGCGCATGCAGCTATTGATGACCGCCGGTGCAGATGTCAACACGCCTGCATCAGATGGCAGGACTGCCCTCATAGCAGCCATTCAGAGCCGTAATCCGGAAGCTGTCAAGTTGCTGCTGGAGTCAGGTGCAAATCTTCATGTCAAAAATGCGTCTGGGGAAACAGTCTTGCATATGGCAGTTTCTGGTGGGCTCAGTAATATCATCAGCATCCTGCTGGAGAAAGGTGCCAATGTGAACGAGGCTGGTCCTTCAGCCTGGACACCGCTGATGTTGGCTGTGGAAAGCCAGAATGTTGCAATCATCCAGACTCTGATTAATGCGGGTGCTGATGTGAATGTTGTGGCTGCAAGTGGGCTCACACCCCTGCAAATGGCGGCAAAAATGGAAAACAAGGAAATTGTTTCCTTGTTGCTGCAAAATGGCGCAGATTGTAATATGAGAAATAAATTGGGGCAATCAGCCCTGTGGTTTGCTGTTCAATCTGGCAAAAACGGAATCTTTAATCAATTGATTAAGGCTGGAGCTAAAAAGGATATTCTGGATGCAGATGGTAACACTCTACTCATGCAGGCTTGCAAGAAGGGCCGCTCGGAGATAGTGAGGGCGCTTTTGAAATCTAAAGCTGATGTCAATTCTGTAAATCATGATGGGAGAACAGCCTTGCATTATGCTATGTCAAAAGTAGAAATCGTGAAACAGCTTTTAGAGGCAGGTGCTGATATCAATAAGGTGGATAAGCAGGGCTATACCCCACTTATGCAAGCTGTCATACTCCGTAGGGGAGAGATAGTGAAGACTTTGCTTGATGCCAAGGCTGATATTTCTCCTGTTACCTCCGGTGGTATCCCTCTTATTGCCATTGCTGCTGAAAGCGGGGATGCTGAAATAGTGAAGATGCTGTTAGATGCAGGGGTAGATGCTACTGCTGCGTTTAAAGTGAATGGCAGGAATGTGGATGCTCTCTCCTTTGCAGTCTCTGACGAAGTGCGAAATATGCTCAAACAGGCAGGTTGTATTCAGCGTGTATCTTTGGATGAGGCTGTCAGCTTGCTTGAGCGTTATGAGATTATCGATTTTAACCCGTATTCAGATGGAGTGAGCCTCAAGACAGGAAATAAAATAGTTGAATTGTCAAAGCAGTTTCTTTATGAATATGGTTTGTATAAGGATGGAAGAAAGAAGCTGAGAGAATATGATTACATATACAGCATCTATCAATTGTGGGAATCGAATTCTAGAAAATTACTCCCCCTCGAGTGCGTTTTATCATTCCTTGAAGAGGGGGCCTATGCTCAGGCTGCTCTTCCTTATTCGTCTTTTTACGGACATATGAGTATTTTGAAGAGTGCTCTTGCCAGCCCGGGAATTGATGTAAACCATGCTTTCTTTACGGATGGAGAAACGGCTCTTTGCAAGGCGGCGCGAAGTGGTAAGCTCAAGTGCGTGAAGCTGTTGCTTGCAGCTCCTGGTATTGATGTCAACAAGGCTGATGATGAAGGCGTCACTCCCCTTTATGACGCAGCCAGAAAAGGGCATACCGAGTGCGTGAAGCTGTTGCTTGCAGCTCCTGGTATTGATGTCAACAAGGCTGATAAGATTGATGGTTATACTCCCCTTTATAAAGCAGCCAGAAAAGGGCATACCGAGTGCGTGAAGCTGTTGCTTGCAGCTCCTGGTATTGATGTCAACAAGGCTGATGGGGATGGTTGGACTCCCCTTCGTGGAGCAGCCGGAAGTGGGCATACCGAGTGCGTGAAGCTGTTGCTTGCAGCTCCTGGTATTGATGTCAACAAGGATGATCCCCTTTGTGGAGCAGCCGGAAGTGGGCATACCGAGTGCGTGAAGCTGTTGCTTGCAGCTCCTGGTATTGATGTCAACAAGGCTGATAAGTATGGTCTCACTCCCCTTTATAGAGCAGACGATCGTGGGCATACCGAGTGCGTGAAGCTGTTAAAAGCAGCGGGCGCCAAGTAAAAAGTGTCGATAAGATGCCCGCGTGGCCAAGGTGCACGAGCGCACCCACGCCCTGGTGGATAGCTACAAGGCCTGATTTCGAGCTTTCGTCTATATTGCCAGTATTTGATTATACCCGTAGCGCAGGTTTACCACCTGCGCTCCGATTTTTTATGCGCCAAGTGCAATATTCACAACCTTGGTTTAGTGAAAAATCATATTTTGGGAACTATGCGAGGCGAATGGGAAAATGTGAAAAAATATTTTTCGTCTCTAACACGTACGTTTTCGTGTAAGTTAGGGCAGGTGGGTGAAAAATAATGAAACTTTTTTCCAAAAATGAGCTTGACGTTTCGCTGTGGTTCTGATAAGCTTTGCCCCGCACCCCGCTACGGGGTTGCCCGAAAGGAAAGCGAGCAACGCTTACTTCTCCCACCGGGCGAGGCAATTTTCCAAGTATGACTTTCCGAGGCGCCGAGAGTTGCGGTAACGCGGTTCACTGGCTTAACAACCTGCCAGGCGGGGCGCCGGAGAGGATAAAGAGAGGGAAGGAAAAGGTCGTGACGCGTGCCGTGGCCAACGCCGAGATGAAATCCTCAGGGATTTCGGAGCGGGGTAACACGGCACTGTCAGAATTGAATGAGCTAATAAAAAGTCAATTCTGATGGTCCAGCAATTTCTTAAATTAATATTATGGAGAGTTTGATTCTGGCTCAGAACGAACGCTGGCGGCGTGGATAAGACATGCAAGTCGTACGGAGTGCCTTCGGGCACTGAGTGGCGCACGGGTGAGTAACACGTGAGTAACCTGCCCCTGAGACAGGGATAGCCCCGGGAAACTGGGATTAATACCTGATGGTCTCGCAAGAGTAAAGCAGCAATGCGCTCAGGGAGG
>JBGVNQ010000031.1:0-3057 GCA_045125705.1 Akkermansia sp.
TTGGCGAGCCAACGGCGAGCGGAATTCAGAACCCGCTTTAGCGGGTGACATATCAATAGCGATGGGGTGGAGCTCGACACAGTCGGGCGGAACCCCTCGTACAAACAAAAAATATTTTGGAACCCGTGGAACGGGTGACAGCCTGCCTCGGCGAAGGGCGCGAGCCCGGAGACGGGAAATCGTTGTCTCTCAATAAAGCCAAGGCTTCTGTCACCCGTTCCACGGGTTCCTATATCTTTATTTACTTAACGAGTGGTTCCGCTGCTAACGCAGCTTCACCACTCGCTATTGATATGTCGCCCACTTTAGTGGGCTAGTAATTACGCGAGCTTGCAGCTCGCCAAGACATCGACAAACTCGCATTTATCGCTCCAGCTTATGCCAAGGCGTAAGAAAAACCCTCCTGAGAATCATCTCAGGAGGGTTTTTGTAAACTCGCTTACGGATTCATCAGCCCTTCATGCCGGTGATGGTACCATCGGCAGAGACCTTGATATCGCAGGCGGCGGGCACCTTGGGCAGAGCGGGCATGCGCATGATATCACCGCAGAGGGCCACCAGGAAGCCGGCGCCATTGGCGATTTCGAAGTCACGCACCGTCACGGTGAAGCCCGTGGGGCGGCCCAGCAGGCCGGCGTTGTCGGAGAGGGAGTTCTGGGTCTTGGCCATGCAGATGGGCAGGTCGGTGAGACCGTTCTTGGCCATGAGAGCCAGCTTCTTCTGGGCGGGCTTAGTGAGCACCAGGCCATCGGCGCCGTAAATCTTGCGGGCGATGGTGGCCATGCGTTCCTCCACGCTCAGGTCGAGGCTGTACAGGCATTCGAAGGGTTCGTACTCAGCCTGCATGCTGGCCAGCACGGTTTCGGCCAGCTCGGTGGAACCGGCGCCACCCTTGCCGAAGACATCGGCCACGGCGCAGCCCACGCCCATTTCGGCGCACATAGCCTTCACCTCGGCGATTTCCTCCTCGGTGTCGGTGGCGGCAAAGAGGTTGATGGCCACGGTGACGGGGCGCTTGTAGAGGCGGGCGCTTTCGATGTGGGCAGCCAGGTTCACCAGGCCACGGCGCACGGCCTCGGCGTTCGGGGTTTCCAGGTCGGTCTTGGCCACGCCGCCGTGCATCTTGAGGGCGCGGATGGTGGCCACGATGACGATGGCATCCGGGGAGAGACCGCTCTGGCGGCACTTGATGTCGAGGAACTTCTCGGCACCCAGGTCAAAGGCGAAGCCGGCTTCGGTCACGGCGTAGTCGGCGCAGGAAAGGGCCATCTTGGTGGCGATGACGGAGTTGCAACCGTGGGCAATGTTGGCGAAGGGGCCGCCGTGCACAAAGGCAGGCACGCCCTCGAGGCTCTGCACCAGGTTGGGGTTCACAGCTTCCTTCAGGATAGCCAGCAGGGCATCGGTCACGCCCAGCTCGCGGGCATACACGGCCTCGTCATCGGCGGTGAAGCCAATCACCATGTTGTCCAGGCGGCGGCGCAGGTCATCGCGATCCTCGGCCAGGCAGAAGCAGGCCATGATTTCGGAAGCGGGGGTGATGTTGAAGCCATCCTCGCGGGGCACGCCGTTCTTGTTCAGCCCCACCACAATCTGACGCAGGGCGCGGTCGTTCATGTCCATCACGCGCTTCCAGGTCACCTTGTTCTGGTCGAGGCGGGTGGTCTTGTAGAAAAGAGCGTTGTCAATCACGGCAGCCAGCAGGTTGTTGGCAGCGGTGATGGCGGGGAAGTCGCCCGTGAAGCCCAGGTTGATGCTCTCACCGGGGGTAATGCTGGAGGCACCGCCACCCGTGGCACCGCCCTTGCGGCCGAACACCGGACCCATGGAGGGCTCGCGCAGAGCAAGGCACACCTTCTGGCCTACAGCCTGCAGCCCCTGAGCCAGACCAATGGAAACCGTGGTCTTGCCCTCGCCGGCGGGCGTGGGAGTCAGGGCGCTCACAAGAATCAGGCGGCCACGCTTGCGGTCCTGCTTCAGAACCTCCAGGCTCACCTTGGCCTTGTCGTAGCCGTAGGGAATCACATACTTCTCATCCAGCCCAAGCTTGGCTGCCATCTGTGCAGTGAAAGACATATCTGCCATGGCCGTATTCTAACACTTTCAGCCCCACTTAGCAAGCCTATATTCAGAGAGGAGAAACACCATCGGAGCCCGGGACTTCAGTCCCGATTAAATGCTCTATGATTTACGGGACTGAAGTCCCGGGCCCCGAGATAAAATACCACACAAGTCACTGTGACTGCAATAACAGCGATGCCAGCACGGCAGCACCTGCATAGAACGAACGCCAGAAGCTCAGCGCAGGCGGGATATCCGGCGAAGTCATGCCTTAGTGGCTTTTTCCAGAGCCTCGCGGAAATCGGGGCGCATGTAGTAGATGCCTCGGGTGATGTGCTCGTGGCGGTTGGGGCCGTCTTCCCAGTCATCGAAAATGTAGGAAGAGAGACCATCGCTGTAGTCGATGCGGCGAGCCTTGGCCAGAATCTCCAGCGGCCACTGGCGCACGCGGTTGCTGAGCACGCGGGCCTTGATGATGCGGCGGTTGGTGAGCACATAGCTGGTGTGGCGCAGCATGTACGAGCGCAGCGGCGGCACCACCAGCAGAAGAAGAGCCAGCAGGAATACCACTTCCTTCGGGAAAGCGGCAGTCAGGAACATGGCCCAATCCGGCAGGGGGATACCCGGTGCCCCATTGTGAAACCACACAGCCAGCCCCAGCAGCACTATGCCGGGCAGCACTCGGGTGAGAAACACCCCACGGAAGAAGACCAGCCGAGGACTCCCCGTCCACAGCACCTGTTCGCCATCCTGCAGATTCTTCTCAACCCAATTGTGTAAACCGGCCTTATCCATAGTACCAATGTACCACAGAAGCCGGACAAAACAAGAGAATTCGCCCCGCCGGCAGCAATAACGGGTCTGTTTCAGATTTGCTGGTAGAAGGCACGAGAGGTTTTGTGCATTCTTTGAAGCCTCAGGAAGTAAACTTGTCGTAGTTTCAGAAACAGATACCTCACATCAAACAACCCACACGCCTTTGCCTGTATCCGTTTT
>JBGVNQ010000032.1:0-59190 GCA_045125705.1 Akkermansia sp.
CGCTGTGACCGATGGCAAGAGCGGACTCGTGCTCGCCAAGGGCTGCGAGAAGCTCGTGCTGAACGGTGAGGTGCGCTACATGAATGACATGGTGCGCAGCAACCCGGTGGTTCGCATGAATGGCCTGAGCGGCATGGGTGAGAACCCCGGTCGCCAGGGTATCGGCATCGAAGCCGGCGCCACCTACCGCATCGGCGAACGCTGGAGCGCCAGCGCCAACTACGGCTTCAACACGATGGAAGACTCCAAGGAGCACCGCCTGAACATTGGCGCCGCTTATACTTTCTGATAGTCAGGTTAGAATCAGATAAGAACCGGCATCATCGGGGAACCCTGGTGGTGCCGGTTTTTATTCAGGGATGTAGTTTTATGAAAGACTCTGCTTACGAACTTGGAATTTGGCGAGGTACACATCTGTCGGGGCACGGGACTTTAGTCCCGAAAACGTAAACGGGACTAAAGTCCCGTGCTTCGGATAGAACCAGCGCCATGCTTTTTAAACGAAATCCCTTCGGGACGAAATCGCCCGCGGGGCGGGCGACGAAATCCTGCCTGCGGCAGGACGATGTCCGCCTCCGGTGTCGGCGGACGGGGTGGGGCAACCTGCCCCACAACAACAATCAAAAAGCGAGCATCTGAAACCAGATGCTCGCTTTGATGGAATCTTTTATCTAGCTGGCGCTTATTCAGCGGCGGGAGCCTCGGAGGCCTCGGCGGGAACGGCGGGCTTTTCCTCTGCCTTTTCTTCCACCTTCTCCTCGGGTTTTTCCTCGGGCTTGTCGGTCTGCTCGGGGCGTTCGCTGGCGGCGCTCACCATGAGTTCGCGGCCCATGAAGGGCTGGCCGTGGAGCACCTCGGCGGCACGCTGGGCGTCTTCGAGGAGCTGCATTTCCACGAAGGCGTAACCCTTGCTCTTGTAGGTGCGGGGGTTGTAGATGATTTCCACGCTGCGCACGTTGCCGAAGCCCTTGAAGAGGTCTTCGAGCTCAGCCTCGGTAGCCTCGTAGGAGAGGTTGCCTACATAGAGGCGGCCGTTGCGGGTGGGAGCCACGGAGGCGGGGCGGCGGCGCTTTTCGCCACGAGCGGCGGGGTTGCCACCCTGGTTGCTGCGGCCCTTGGCCACGCGTACGTTTTCCTTGGGCTTGCGCTTGTCGTTCCTGTGGTTGTCCTTATTGCTCTTGGCGGCGTCCTTCTTCTTGCCGAAACCGAAGAAGCCGAGAATGCGCTGGAGCAGAGAGGGCTTGGGTGCGGGGGTCTCCTGGGCGCGCGGCATACGGCGGCGATAGGGACGACCCTTGTTGTTGCGGCGGCGGGAGCCCTGTCCCTGCCGGCCTTGCGTATGATGTTCAGCCATATATTGGTGTTAATTGAATCGTAATGCGTTGTGGGGCATCATTGCCCGGCTCTGCCTTGTACATACCACGGCGGCCTGGGCCATTCTGCATTCACTATTATCCGAGTGGGCATAGCATGCCCACTGGTATGATACTATATGCAGACCCCATGGCAAGCCAAAATCGTGCCAGCAGGCACACTAAAAATGCAGAATTCAGAATGCAGAATAAATAGTTAGCGCGCAGTCTACCGACAGCGCGAAGAAAGGAAAACCACCTAAGAGAATCTCAGGTGGTTTTGTTTACAGGTGAGGCGAAAGCCGAACACAAAATCATTATTCTGCATTCTGCGTTCTGTAATCTGCATTCATACAATTCCTGATTTGACGTTGATTGACTGATTATGCCAACGTGTATATGAGATTTACGAAGCAGGCTCAGGCTATGACGGCCATGCCTCCCGCGACGGATATGCAGAGCCGGCGTTTTTCGCTGATATAGCATCCGAAAAGCAGAAAGCAATCTCCGGAAAGATTCCCATTTCGTAAATCGTAAATCCGAAATCGCAAATCCACTTGGGGGTTCCGGCATGTTTTTTGCACACAAAATCTTGACGCAGCACGATATTAAGTGTAGTATGGTACGCGAACACAGGGACATGGCTCCCACTTTCGGAACAGCGTTTACACTTTTCATCTATGCAGACTTCCCCCAATCTTCTGGCTCAGGTACGCAAGCACCTCATCGACCTGGGCGAATCATACCAGTGGGTCACCATGGGGCCGGACAGCGAGAAAATCGGTCTGGCCTACCTGCCGGTGACCGACAGCGACATTCCCTGCTCCTTCATGTTCACGGAGCTGAAGAATCCGTCGAGCCTGGTATTTGATGTCAACTTTGCCTATCGCATTGCCCCCGCCGACCGCGCCGAGGTGAGCATGCTTCTGCTCACGCTGAATGCCAACCTGCCGGAGGGGCAGCTCCTGATTGATATGGAGAGCGGGCTCGTCTATTATCGTCTCAAGTTTGTGGTCACCGACCCCGCTATCAGCGAGGAGGATATACGCAAACAAATCAAGCACATGGAGAACGTGGGCATCAGCATGGCCCACACCTACCCCCGCATCATCATGCAGGAGTTCCCCATGTATTAATCCCCCAGAAACCACCTACATACTATTATGTCACTGGCAAAACCCTTAGAAGGCAAGGTCGGTATCGTGACCGGCGTAGCTAACCACCGCAGCATTGCATTCGGCATCGCCAAGGCCTGGCACGAAGCCGGCGCCAAGCTCATCTTCAACTACCAGGGCGAGCGTCTCAAGGACGGCGTCATCAAGCTGGTGAAGGAGAACTTCGGCGAGGATACCCCCATCTGCTCGCTCGACGTGTCTGATGACAAGTCCATCGAGGATTTCTTCGCTTTCGTATCTGAGCACACCGACCACGTGGACATGCTGCTGCATGCCATCGCCTTTGCTCCCAAGGCTCCCGGCGCACTGGACGGCCACTTCTCCGATATTCCCCGCGATGCCTGGAATCTCTCCCTGCAGATTTCCGCCTACTCGCTCATCGCCCTTTCCCGCGCGGTGGCTCCGCTCATGGTGAATGGCGGTTCCATCATCGCCCTTTCCTACTACGCCAGCCAGAAGGTGGTGCCGAACTACAACCTCATGGCTGTTTCTAAGGCTGCCCTCGAGACCAGCTGCAAGTACCTGGCCTATGACCTGGGCCGCCGCGAGGCTCCCATCCGCGTGAACTGCATTTCCGCAGGCCCGGTGCAGACCCTGGCCGCCCGCGGTGTTTCCGGCTTCACCGGCATGTTCAAGGTATACGAGGAAAAGGCCCCGCTGCAGCGCTCCTGCACGCTGGAGGAACTCGGCGCCACGGCCACCTACCTGGCCAGCGACGGCTCCGCCTCCATGACCGGCCAGGTGCTCTACGTGGACGGCGGTTACGAAATCGTCGGCATGTAAGCCCTGCCCCACAGCAATTATTTATTCACCCCCTCGGAGCTTCCTGGCTCCGAGGGGATTTTTTTGTGAAGGAACACCATTCGGGGCTACAGGTTTCTCCAATGAAAAACCATGCAAATCCGCAATCACATTGCAGAATTGCATGGTTTTTAACCGGATTAAAACGGGTAATTATTTCTGCTGGGGCTGGAGATTCCAGCCGCCGCCGAGAGCAGTGCAGAGCTGGGCGAGCTTGATGCGGATGTTCTGGCGGGTGGAGATGATATTGAGCTCCGAGGAGAGCCAGGCGCGCTCGGCTGCAGCTACGCTGAGGAAATCGGCCATACCCTCGTGATGCAGACGCAGGGAGAGCTCGGCAGATTCCTTGTTGGCGGCGCAGGAGGCCTCGTACTGCGGCAGCTGGGCGGTGAGGCGAGCGTAGTCGATGAGGCAGTTTTCCACCTCGGCAAAGGCATCGAGCACCACCTTGCGGTAGTTCTGTGTGCTGGAGAGGTGGTTGAGCTCAGCCTGCACCACAGATTCATTGAGAGCCACGCGGTTCAGGAGGGTCTGGCTGGCGGAGGCGCCCAGGTTCCAGGCGCTGTTCTGCCAGAACTGCGAGAAATCAGTACCGGCGGAGGATGAAGTGCCACCCGTGAGCGAGAGTCTCGGGAAGAGGTTGGCCACGCTCACGCCGATGCGGGCGGTGGCGGCATGCAGGTCGAGCTCGGCTTTGATGACATCCGGGCGGCGGCGCAGCAGCTCGCTGGGCAGGCCCGTGGGCACGCTGGGCACCAGGTTGTACACCTGGGGCGACGGCAGCTGCAGGGCTACATTATCCACCGTGGTGCCAAGCAGCGTAGCCAGCGTGATTTCACAGGCGCGGATATTGGCCTCCTGTGCGGGAATCTGGGCACGGGTGGAGGCAATGGTGGCGCGGGATTCGGAGAGGGAGAGCGAGCTTTCCATGCCGGTGGCGTGGCGCTCCTGGGTCACCCTGTAGGTGCGCTCCTGGTACTCCAGCTGCTGCTTGGCGATGCGCAGGCTTTCCTTGGCCGAAATCCACTGGAAATAAGTGGAGGCAATGGTGGAAGCAAGAGCAGTGCGGGTGGCAGCAGCGGCAGCACGGGTAGAGCCCAGCGATGCGGCAGCGGCCTCAACCTCGCGGCGGGTGCCGCCCCAGATATCGGGCGTCCAGGAGGCGGAAAGGGCGCCATTCCAGCGGCCATGGGAGGTGGAAGTGGAATAGCTGCCGCTGTTGGAACCGCCGAAGCTCAGGCCCAGGCTGGGGAACAGGTTGCTCTCCGTGGTGCGCAGCGTGGATTCAGCCTTGGCTATGGCCAGCGCGGCGCTCACCATGGTGGGGTTGGCGGCAAAGCCGCTCTCGATGAGGTGGGAGAGCTGGGGGTCGCGGAAGCAGTGCCACCATTCCTCGAGGGTGTGCTCCTCGGTGCCGGGAGGCAGGGCATTCACCCAGGTGGGGGGAAGCTCAGGGGCTTCGGCGCCCATGAAATCCGGGCCCATCATGCAGGAGCTGAACAGAGCAGCGGCGAAGGTAAGAGGTAAAAACTTTTTCATGATTCGTTCTGAGGTAAATTATTCGTGACGCAGGGCGTCGATAGGATCCAGGCGGGAGCCCTTCCAGGCGGGATACCAGCCGAACACAATGCCGATGACGGCGGCCACCGTAACGGAAAGCACCATGGCAGGCACGGAAACCGACACCGGCCAGCCCATCTGCATGCTCACCAGGTAAGAAGCCACGCGGCCCACGGCAATGCCGATGATACCGCCGATGGTGCAGAGCAGCACGGCCTCGAGCAGGAACTGCCACATGATATCACGCGGGCGGGCACCCACAGCCATGCGCAGACCGATTTCGCGGGTACGCTCGGTGACCGATACCATCATGATGTTCATGATACCCACACCGCCGACCACAAGCGAAATCATGGCCACGGAAATCAGCAGGCTGCTGATGGTGGAGGTGGTATCCGTCATCATCTTCACGAACTGGGAGCGGTCGCGCAGGGTGAAGTCGTCCAGCACGCCGGGCTCCAGCTCGTGCTGGCGGCGCAGCACGGGGGTCATGGCATCCATGGCGGCGGTGGGTTCCTTGCCATCGGCCACCTGCACCGCGATGGAATCCACCGTGCGGGTGCGCAGCGGGTGCGGGGCATTAGTGTAGGGCTGCAGGTCGCAGCCGGGGTAGAAGTTCACACCCGAGGTGGCGAATGTGCTGGTAGAGGAAACAGAAAGATTGCTGTTGGCCGCGCCGCCTTTCATGATGGTGGCGGTGCCGCTGGAGCCCATGAGGCGGGTGCGGATACTCGTCCACGGCAGGATGACGCAGTCGTCCTGGTCGTTGCCCATGCCGTCGGCGCCCTTGGTATCAAGCACGCCGATAACGGTGAACACCACGTCCTTGATGCGGATATCCTGGCCGATGGGCTCGGTGTCGGCATACAGCTCCTTGGCGATGGTGTTGCCGATGAGGCACACGCGGATGGCTTCCTCCACCTGCTTGGCGGTAAAGGCGCGACCACGGGCCACCTTCCAGCCTTCGATGGAAAGGTAGTGTTCATTGCCGCCCATGATGGAGCGGGGGCTCCAGTTCTGGTTACCCACGATAATCTGCCCGCTGGCGCGCACCACGGGGGAAGCGGCCTTCACAAACTCCGGACAGTCCTTCATGAGGGCGGTAGCATCGGTGGCATAAAGCGACGCGCGGCCACCCATACCCGAACTCACACCGGCGGTGCTCACCGAGGCGCCGGAAACCGTCACCACATTTGTACCCATGGAGGAGAACTTGTCGGCCACCTGCTTCTTGGAGCCTTCGCCAATCTCCATGATGGCCACCACGGCGGCGATACCAATCACGATACCCAGCACGGTGAGTGCAGCGCGCATAGGATTGCGCACCAGCGCCTTGAGGCATGTAATGAGAAGTGTACCTATCTTCATTTCTTGAGAGTGGCTGAGAGTTCATCCGACACGCCGTCGAGGATAAGGCCGTCGCACATATTGATGGCGCGGTCGGTGAAGGCGGCGGTCTTGGGGTCGTGCGTCACGATGATGACGGTGATGCCCTGCTTGCGGTTCAGCTCGCGGAACATGTTCATGACTTCCACCGAGGTGGTGGAGTCCAGGTTACCCGTGGGCTCGTCCGCCAGCAGGATGCCGGGGTTGTTGATGAGGGAACGCGCAATGGCCACGCGCTGCTGCTGGCCACCGGAAAGCTGGGCCGGGGTGTGGTGCATACGCTCGGTGAGACCCACCAGGTCGATGAGCTCCAGCGCACGCTTGCGGATTTCCGCGGTGCTCTTGGCCGGGTGGTAATAGTAGGCCGGCATCATCACATTCTCCAGCGCCGAGGTGCGGGCCAGCAGGTTGAAGTTCTGGAACACGAAACCGATGCGCTTGTTGCGCAGCAGGGCGCGCTCATTGGCATTCAGGCCGGCCACGTTGTGGCCGTCAATCCAGAACTCGCCGCTGGTCGGGTGGTCCAGACACCCCAGAATATTCATGAGGGTGGACTTACCCGAACCGGAGGCACCCGTGAGGGAGACGAACTCGCCGTCCTCGATGCGCAGGGAAATCCCTTTGAGCACGGGGAGATCAATCTCGCCCAGGTGGTATACCTTCGTTATGTCTTTCAGCTCAATCATGGTCTGAAAAATCAATCAGAAATCCTTACATGGGCGGGCCGGGGCGGCCACCCTTATCGCTCTGGCCGGGCTTGGCTTCCACACCACCCGTGCCGCGCTGGCGGCGCTTCGGGCCATTCATACCGAACAGACCGGCCTGGCCACCACCGGGGGCGGCGGCACCGGGCTTGCCGCTCACCACGGAAACACCCGTCACCAGCTCATCGCCGGGCTTCAGCTCCTCGCCCTCGGCCAGGGTCACGATGGTGCGGGTACCATCCGAATCCCCCTTGACAACGCGCACAGGAGCCACGGTCTTTTCGTCCACCTTGCGCCACACCACTACGGGGCGTTCCATTTCCTCCTCATCCCCGGCAGAGGGACGCGGGCCACGCTTCCCTGCGCCTTCGGCAATCTGGTCGGGCGAGGGGCGGAAATCGAAAGCAGCATCGGGCACCAGCAGGGCATCCTTCACCTCCTTCACGATGAAGTTGGCATTGGCGCTCATGTAGGGCAGCAGCTTGCGGTCGGGGTTGTCGATATCCACTTCCACGATGTAGGTCACCACGTTGGAGCTCATGGTGGCGTTCGGGCGAATCTTGTTCACCGTGCCGGTGAAGTTCTCATTCGGCAGGGCGTCCACGGTGTAGCGCACTTCCTGACCGGGCTTCACCTTGGCGATATCGGCTTCGTTCACGCTGGTCCAGATCTGCATCTTGGTGAGGTCGCGTGCCACGAGGAAGAGGGTGGTGGCGTTCATGCTGCTCACCACGGTCTGGCCCACATTCACCTGGCGCACCACGATGGTGCCGTCCACAGGGGTGCAGATGCGGGTGTAGTCGCGGTTGCGCAGCTCGCTTTCCAGCTGAGCTTCGGCGCTCTTGAGCTGAGCAGCGGCGCTGGCCTGCTGAGCCGTGGCGGTCTGCAGCTGGGCGGTGGAACTCTCGAGGTTGGCAGCGGCAATCTCGGCCGCGTTCACATACTGGTCATACTGCATCTGGGAGAGCGCATCGCCCACGCCCAGAGCCTTGGCGCGGGAAAGGTCGCGGTCGGCCTTGTTCTTGTTGGCCGTAGCCTGGGAGATAGAGGCCTTGGCCTGTGCCACCTGAGCCTCGGAGGAAAGAATCTGAGCCTTGGCCTGTGCCACCTGGGCCTCGGCGCGCTTGATATCGAGCTCCACGATGGTGTCGTCAATACGGGCCAGCAGCTGGCCGGCCTTCACCTCGCTGCCGTAGTCCACGCGGCGGCCTTCGGTATCCACGCCGAATTCCTTGATTTCGCCCGTCACCTGGGCACCTACGTCCACCAGCTCCTGAGGCTCCAGTGTACCGGTGGCCTGCACCTTGCTCACAAAGTCATCCTGCACCACGGAAACGGTGCTGAAGCGGGTCTGCACTGCAGCGGAATCACCGGAAAAATACCAGGCCCCTGCCCCACCGGCGCAGAGAAGGGCCGCGCCACCCCATTTCAAAATCGCATTCACGGTTTTATACTACTAAATTTCCTGTTTTATTGTCAAGCTGTCTTCGACAGTTTCTCTACTACGCAGGAACGAAAAAAACGCGCAGATTCTACATCTGCGCGTGAAAAAAGCGGGTAAAAATCAATTACGCGAGCGTCCGTCATCCCAGCCGGTCTGAGAGTGGCGTTTTTCGGCCTCTTTCTGGCGGTTTGCCTCTTCGGCAGCCTTCTGGGCGGCAGCTTCGGCAGCAGCCTGTTCTTCGGGGCTCACGGGCTCTGCCACATCCTCCTCCTCAGCGGGGGCAGTGCCCTCGGTCACGCTGGCCTTGCGCTGCGGGGCGGTAAGCTCTTCCTCCAGCGAGGGGCGGATACTCTCGAAGAAGCTCTTCACCACCATGGCGGCCATGTGGCCACCGGAAATACGCTGGTGAGGCTTACCTTCATACAGAGCCACATAGGAATAGCGCGGATTATCCGCAGGCAGGAAGCCGGCGAACCAGGCGAGTCGGCAGTCATCCGACGGGCGACCCCACTGGGCGGTGCCCGTCTTACCGGCGTTGGAGGTGTAGCTAAGGGCGGCGCGGCGACCGGTACCGCCATTCACCACGGCTTTCATGGCCTTGCGCACCACAGCCAGGGCGGAGCTCATATCCTGGAGGCCGGTCTGAGCGGTGGGGGTGAACTGGTAGACCACGTTGCCCTCTTTGTCGAGCACCTGGCGGATAAGCTGGAGCTTGGGCAGGTATTCGCCATTGGCAATACCGGCCATGGCGTGCGCCACCTGCAGCGGGGTGGCCAGCAGAGCGCCCTGGCCGATGGCCATGTTGGCGGCGTCGCCGGCCATGAATCCGCGGCCGTAGTTGCGGTGCATCCAGGCTTCATCGGGCACGTTGCCGGCCTTATCCGGCAGGGGGAGGCCGGTGGTGGAGCCATAGCCGAAGCGGCGGGCCACCTCGCACAGACGCGCCGCACCGATGCGGGGCTCGCGAGTGGCGGCAATCTGGTACATGAAGGGATTGTTCGAGAGCACCAGGGCCGTCACGCAGTTGATGGAGCCGGAGAACTTGTTGTGGTTCTTGAAGTCGTGGTTACCGATGCGGATACTGTACGGGCAGTTCACATAGGTACCCTCGGTGATGATGTTGTGGCGCAGGCCTGCCGCCACGGTGATGGTCTTGAAGGTGGATGCAGGCGGGTACACGCCGGCATAGGCGCGCGAGACCAGCGGCGTGTTCGGGTCGAGGCGCAGGGCGTCGTAATCCTTCTGCGAAATGGCGGGAATGAAGGTGTTCGGGTCAAAGTTCGGGGCGGAGGCCAACACCACCACTTCGCCCGTGTGCACATCTATCATCACAAAGGCACCGCGGCCCAGCGTGTTATCGCGCAGGGACTGCTCGGCAGCCTTCTGCCACTCGAGGTTGAGCGTGGTGACGATGGTGCCGCCCGGGCGGGGCTTGCTCTGCAGCTCGTCCAGTATCTTGTTGCCGCTCTCGTCGAACATGAGACGCCACACCCCGGGGCGTCCCGTGAGCTGCTTGTTGAACTTCATTTCCAGACCGGCGCGGCCTTCCTGGCGCTCGAAAATGGGGTCGTTGTGGTTGATGGGGCCGGTGGGCAGCTTGGCCTTCACGCCCGTGTAACCGAGAATGTGGCAGGCCGAGGTCTGGTGCGGGTAGTTGCGGATATATAGCGGAATGAGGTGGCCGTATTCAATACCGGCAAGCTGGCTCTGGATGCCTTCCAGATCGCGGGCGCGGATGGTGGGGCCCACGGGCAGCGGCAGCCAGCGGCGCTGCTTGTAGTGGTCGAGCAGCTGGGCATCCGTCTTTTCATAGACCGGCACGCCGGCGGCTTCGTAAGAGGAAATAACCTTGCGGCCGATGGCCAGGATATTCGCCTCGCTCTCGTCCTTGAGCTGGCCGTAGTTCACCGAGGGCTGGTAGGCCACCTCGGAGCAGGCCATCACCAGGCCATTGCGGTCGGAAATGATACCACGGGGCCCCGGCACTGTCAGCGACATGGTGCGGGCGTTCCTGCGGTTGGTGGCATAGGCCACGCGGGAGGGGTCATGCACGGTGGGGTCGGTCACCGAGGTGGTGGGCTTGAGCGAATCCAGCCCCGGGTCGACATGGGGCGTGCTGCCTGCGTCCACATGCTCAGGGGCATCGGGATCCACGGCGTCCTCATAGCTGTCGGCCTGCTCCACACCTTCCTGCATAGCGGGCACGCGGTCCTCACCGCCCAGCTTCACAGTATCCACAATCTCCTCAGCCTCTTCATCATCCGGCAGGTCTTCAACATAGGGAATCCCCCCCTGCTGCCCCGGCGCCGCAGGGGCGCAGAGAGCCATGGCCAGCACAATCAATCCCGTGTAGAGCTTACTCCTGAGCATCGTAACGGCATTTTATCCTATTTCCCCGCCCCACGCAACGAAAAAAAAGCCCCCCGCGACACAAGTCCGCCGCGCAGCGGCGGATATCGTCTTGCGAAGCAAGATTTCGTCCACACAGAGTGTGGATTTCGTCCTTGCCCGCAAGGGCAAGGATTTCGTTACCTGTCTACCGAGCCTTTCTGTTTCCCTATCATTGGGAAAATATACAGCCCCTGCCCTATTGGGAACGATATCCGGCTGCGCCGGACGATATCCTGACCTGCGGTCAGGACGATATCTTGCTTCGCAAGACGATATCCTCGCTGCGCGAGGACAGGAAAAGCCCTGGCACCGCATTGGTGACAGGGCTTTTCTTTATTTGCTTCGGAATGCTTAAAACTTAAGCCTCGGGAGCAACGTTGACGCGGCGGCCTTCGCGATCGAAGAACACGCGACCATCAACCAGGGAGAAAATCGTGTAATCGCGGCCCATGCCCACGCCCTTGCCGGGATGGAACTTGGTACCACGCTGGCGAACGATGATGTTGCCGGCGATCACAGTCTGACCACCAAACTTCTTCACGCCGAGACGCTTGCTGCGGGAATCGCGACCGTTACGGACGGAACCTTGACCTTTCTTATGTGCCATGACTAGTTAGTATCTATGGGATAGGGGGTTAATAATCAGGCGTTGATAGCGGTAATCTGCACCTTGGTAAGAGCGGCGCGGAAACCCTTCTTCTTGTGGAAACCCTTGCGGCGCTTGAACTTGAAAGCGATACCCTTGGCGCCACGAGCCTCCGGATCCAGCACCTTGGCCGTCACCGTTGCACCTGCCACCGTGGGAGCACCCACCTTCGTCTCACCCTCGTTCTCCACCAGGAGCACCTGGTCGAACGTGGTCTCGCCATCCTTCTCCAGACCAGCGAGGCGGTCAACGGTGAGGATATCACCGACCGTCACACGGTACTGCTTGCTGCCGGAAGTGAAAACTGCGTATGCCATAATTTTCAGAATTTTGATGTTGCACCCGCTCATGCGGGCTGGCACATTATAGACACGCAAGCGCATTTGTAAAGAAAAATTTCACACTAAAATGAAAAATTTGCAAAAAATTTTTAAAAATTCCCCCATTGAGGTCACATCCGAGGAAGAAATGGTAGCGCTTGGGCGGTCCATGGCCGCAGAACTGGAGCCCAGCCAGGTATTCGGGCTGGTGGGTGATCTGGGCGCAGGCAAGACGCACCTGGTACAGGGTATATTAGAAGGACTGGGGGCAGGCAACCCCGCCGCCAGCCCCACCTTCTCCCTGGTGCACGAGCACGATGACGGCACCCTGCCCGTGGCTCACTTTGATTTCTACCGCATGAAGAGTCCGCAGGAGGCCATCGGCATCGGCTGGGATGAATATCTGGAAAGCGGGCGCATTCTGCTGGTGGAATGGGCTGACCGCTTCGATGGTTCCCTCATGCCCGCTGATACCCGCTGGCTCGTCCTCCGCCACACCGGCGAAAACACCCGCACCGTCACCCTGGTGGAGTGATTAATGATTAACCTATCTTCTCTATGAATCAAACATCCTCTCCAATTCCCGACAGCGAGATTCTGCTCTACACCTCCCCCGATGGACAGGTGCAGCTCGATGTCCGACTGCAGGAGGACACCCTGTGGATGACCCAGCAGATGATGGCCGAGTTGTTCCAGACAACGGTGCCCAACATCAACGTGCATATCAAAAATATCCTTCAAGAAGCTGAGCTTCAAGAAGAGGGAACTATTAAAGAAATTTTAATAGTTCGAAAAGAAGGCTCGCGAAGCGTGCGGCGTCCGGTCAATTTCTACAACCTGGACATGATTCTTTCCGTGGGGTACCGCGTCAATACACGGCGTGGCACACAATTCCGTATCTGGGCTACACAGCGCCTTCGCGAGTACCTGGTGCGCGGCTACGTGGTGCACGAAAAGCGCTTGCAGCAACTCGGGCAGGTGGTGCAGCTGATGCGCCGGGTGGAAAACCGGCTGGATGCGCGGCAGGTGCTGGATGTCATCGAGCACTACAGCACGGGATTGAACCTGCTGGATGACTACGACCACCAGTGTCTTACCCGCCCGGCAGGCTCCACCCAGTGCTATGTGCTGGAGTACGATGAATGCCGCAGACTCATCGACAGCATGAGCTTTGGCGCTGAATCTGATCTCTTCGGCCGGGAAAAAGACGATTCATTCCGCGGGGCCTTGGGCAATATCTACCAGAGCTTCGGAGGAACTGATATCTACCCCACCATGGAGGAAAAAGCTGCCCGCCTGCTCTACTTCACTGTCAAGAACCACGCCTTCTTCGACGGCAACAAACGCATTGCCGCCGCCGTGTTCCTGTATTTCCTCGACCGCAATAACGCACTTTTCATCAACGGCTGCAAAAGGCTGGCCGATGCCACCCTCGTGGCGCTGGTCATCCTCATCGCTGAATCCCGCCCGGATGAGATGGAAACCATCATCTCCGTTATCCTCAACTGCATGCAGCCATGAACACAAGCTCTAAACCAACACCGGTTAATACAACACCGCGAGAATACATGCTGAAGCTGCCGGGTGGTGCCCCCATGGGGCCACTGGCGCTGGATATTGTTGCAGAGCTGGTCAGGCAGGGTGAAGTGACGGAGGATTATCTCTATACCGCCGCCGATGCAGATGAATGGCGTCCCATCCGTGAGCTGCCGGGGCTGTCGGAACTGGCGTTCCTCGCACCGCGAGTCAATAAGCTCAAAACAGGCAAGGCGGATTTCGGCCAGCTTCTCACCAGTTCACTGGCCGCAGCCGCCACATACACCGCTCTGTACCTGCCGTTTACCCTGCTGACACCCCGCAGGCATCATCTGGCAGAGGTGGAAACCTGGCTTGTGATAGCAGTCGGTGTTCTGCTCATTGGCATGATTCAGGGCATTGTGGCATTCGGGGTATTTCGCCATCTCAACCTCCCCCGAATCGGCAAAGAACTGGTAGTGGTGGCGCTGATCAGTTTCTGGTTCCTCCCCATCCTCCTGCTGAGAGACCTGGCAGGCGAACTTGACAGCGACTTCTCCTACCTCGCCGTTATATGCCTGGCCCTGGTTACCGCCCCGTTTCCTATCCTGCTCTGTCTCTTCAACCGTTTCTTTGACCGGAAATAGCAATTTTTCATAATTGACTCACCGTCTTTTTTTTATATAATAGCGCCATGAGCAGTAAAGAGCCCTCGCCGGATAACAGGTTGCACGTAGCCGTAACCTTCAACAAACCGGAGCTTATCGATTCCCTGATTGCCGAGGGCGCAGACGTGAACGCTCGCATGACGAACCCGGATGAAGCGGTGGAGCTCAACCAGGTCACCGCACTGTACATGGCCGCCCGTTTCGGCAGAACAGAGTGCCTGAAGCGACTGCTGGCAGCGGGAGCAGATGTGAACGCCGCGGATGCGCACGGCACCACGCCGCTGCATGTGGTGGCTTATAACAACGACCTGAAAAAACTTTCCGAAAAAATTCAGCTGGAATGCATACAACTTCTGCTGGAGGCAGGGGCAGATGTGCACCGACGCAACGAACTGGACGACACGCCGCTGCACCTGGCCACCCAGAGCGGCAACGCCGAGGTGGTACGCACCCTGCTGGCAGCCGGAGCAGATGCGAACAGCTGCGACAAGGAGGGCTACCGCCCCATCCACGGCGCAGCCTATCACGGACACATGGAAATCATCCGCATGCTGCTGGACGCCGGGGCCGATATCAACGCTCGGGAAAATGCCGGCTTCACCCCGCTGGCTCTTGCCACCATCTACTACGGCACCGCAGAGAACCTGCGCGAACTGATTCAGCAGGGAGCGGATGTAAGCACCGTGACCGATGAAGGCACCAACCTGCTGCACCACGCAGCCAACTCTCTCTCCCCCTGGTCCCAACGAATTGAAAAGCTGAAGGAGCTGCTTGGCCATGGGCTGGATGTGAACGCCGTTTCGCAAAATGGGAATACCCCCCTTCTCACTGCCGCCATCAGATTCATCAATAAGCAAGGGCCATTCTCCTGCGTAGAATTACTCGTTCAAGCCGGGGCCGATGTCCGGGTAGAACACAATCATACCACCCTGCTCCACGTTGCTGCAGCAGCAGGTCTTCCGGAACTGCTCACCCTCCTCCTGAATGCCGGCGCCAGCGCCACCGAAGCAGATTCCAACGGCAACACCCCTCTGACCTACGCCTTCCTCCTCTCTCGCAAGCTGCGTGTTCCCCGTGCTACCAGAAACAAAATCATCCGGCTGCTCCTGGATGCAGCCCCGGAACTCAAAAAGAAACTCAGCATCCTGAAGCTCCGCTACTGGTTCAACGAACTGCTGAGCCTGATTATCATCGTCTGCGTTCTCTACTTCCTTAAGTGGCTGTTCACCTGATACTACTTCACTCCGGCCAGGCGAGTTCCCTGACAATACGGATGAGCCCGCGCGTAACCAGGTTGAGGCGGTGGTAGTCGAGCGTTTCGGGGGTATCGGTCGGCTCATGGTAGTTAGGATTGCGAATCATGGCCGTATCCGTCACCATAACGGCAGGAATGCCCAAGGGGTGGTAATTGCGGTGGTCGCTGAAGAACAGCTCTGTTTCCTCAGCACAGGGCACATTGATACGGGCGGCCGGCAGCTGCTGCTTCAAGCCGGAATAAATCTGCTTTGCCAGGCCGTATGCCTCCAGATTGCCCGCCACGGCTATAAAATTGCCGACGGTGGGAAACAAGAGAGAATAGCCGGGAAACAGAGAGGGCTGGCTGTCCGGTTCATCGCTGAAATACCCCAGCATCTCCAGGCAGATAAGGCCAAGCACCATCTCCCTGTCGCAGGCTGCCGCGTGGCGGGCACTGCCCATGTCCTCACTATCGAACCAGGGCGGTTCCTCACAGGCCCAGGCCACCAGCTCAATATCATGTTCAGGCGTATCGCCGGGCAACTGCGCAGCCAGCTCAAGCAGGGCGGCCACGGCGCTGGCATTATCATCTGCCCCGGGGTTCTCCCCTTCCCCGGTGTCGCAGGCATCATAGTGCGCGCCGATGATATAGCGTTTCCCCGACTTCCCGCGGCGTAAGGCGCAGATATTATAGTGGGTCTCCCCATCGAAAGTAGTGAATTCCTGCAAGGTGACCGCCCAGCCGGCGGCTGCCAGTTTATCCTCGATATAGAGCCGCGCCTGCTCCAGCGTATCGCCATAGCGCGGATGGGCACAGAGCTGCTCCACATGCTCCCTCAGACTCTGCTCCGCTTCAGGTGCAGGGCGGCTCACCGGCTGCTCAGCAGAATGCTCCACCAAGCAGCTGCACACCGAAACAAGACACAGGAGCAAGACACAAAAAATCCATCCTGCTACCTTGCACGTTTTTAACCCCAATTTTTTCAACGTACATCCAAGAGCCTTATCCGAGCCTTTTTCTACTCTCTTCATGTTCTGCCCTCATTGGAATGAGAAGAAATCAAATCCAGCAAGTTATCTGAGTTATATTTATCGAAATCAGATTGAAACAGTCTATCCTGAATAATCCGATATTTCTCGAACTCGCTTTCAGCGAATACCTTTGCCACCTGGGCTGAAACACGTCCTACATTATTGAGCAACTCATACTCATTGAACTGCAAAAATGCATCCAATTTTTTTGCCCAGTCCTCCATCGACATGGGAATATGCCTTTCAGCCTGTTCCTCAGCATAGTCCAGGTACATCGAAACGACCCTGTCTAACCTGCGAAGCTCGTGTTCTGTCAAATAGTTTTTAGCAACGGAAACATCGCTCTTGATAATTTTCCCGGACGGCGCATTTTTCCACGAGGTTAGCCCCATATGCTCTTTCTGGCTACTAGCGCGGTCGATTATTAATTCCGCTGCGGTATGCCGATGTATCGCAAAATGCAATTTATTTTGCACGTGAGCAAAAAAGTCAAGTGTGGTCTGAGCCTTGGCATCATAGTCAAAAGACGTGGCATATATATCCGTTATCTTCTGATAGAACAAGCGCTCACTTGCGCGGATTTCCCGAACCTCCTCCAACAAACTTGTGAAATAGTTCTCATTGAAGAAAGTTCCGTTCTTCATTCGCTCTCTATCGATGACGTATCCACGTATTGCATAATCTCTGAGAACACTGGTCGCCCATCTACGGAATGCTGTCGCCTTCTTTGAGTTAACACGATAACCCACTGCAATTATCGCATCCAGATTATAATGTTTTGTATTATAGGTTTTACCATTTGTGGCAACTACCGAGAAAAGCTCGGTAGTTGATTTTTCGTCCAGCTCTCCCTCGTTGTAAATATTCTTGAGGTGTAAACCTATATTATCCGTAGAACAATCGAAAAGGGTTGCCATTAATTTCTGGCTCAACCAAATCGTATCGTCCTGAAGCCTGACTTCAATTCCATCCTCCCTGGCCTGATTTGTAAATATGAGGAATTCAGCCGTGCTATTTCTTATCTGAATTTTCTTACCCATTTCTACAAATCTCCAGGTATGAAATCGATTAGGGCATCAGAATCACATGGTGGCTCACACCATCACTCAAAGAGCGAAAGCACAGCCTCGGCTGCCTTGGCGGCGGCACCGCCGTGGCCGAGGGTGGCCATGGATTCCTGCATTTCGGCCAGTACTTTGGCGCGGGAATCGGGCTGAGTGAGGCGCTCGAGCTCGGCGATGCAGTTCTCCACGTTGAAATCATCCTGCAGGAGCTCACGGGTCACGGGCTTGTCCACCAGAATGTTCACCATGCCCACATATTTGATGGTAAGCACCATGCGGGCAAAGAGGTAGGTACCATACGCCACCTTGTACACCAGAGCAAAGGGCAGCTCGTGCAGAGCAGCCTCGAGCGTGGCCGTGCCGGAGGTGACAAGAGCTGCCTCGGAGCGGTCCATCAAATCATGGTAGCTGCCGGGGCAGATGTTGATGATATCGGCGGGCATGCCGGCTTCGTCGGCCATGCGGCGCATGACGGCAGCCAGTTTCTCCGACGAGGCAGAAGTCTCGAAACGCCACTCGGGGTGGCGTGTGCGGAGTTCCTTCACCACATCGAGGAACACGGGGAAGTGGCGCTCCACCTCGCGGTTGCGGCTGCCGGGGAACAGGCCGATGAGGTTCTTCTCGCGCACATCGGTGCGGCGGGCTGCCAGAATATCATCCACCAGCGGGTGGCCCACAAACTCGGTGCGCAGGCCGGCCTTCTCAAAGAGCGGCTTCTCGAAGGGGAAGGTGCACATCATGAGGTCGAGCACCGCAGCCAGCTTGGGGATGCGCCCCTTCTTCCAGGCCCACACCATGGGGGCAATGAACCAGGCAATCTTCGTCTTCGGGGAAACCTTCTTCACGCGCTCGGCGAGGCGCTGGTTGAAACCGGGGTAATCAATGAGCAGCAGGCAGTCCGGCTGGTCGGCGGCGATGCGTTCCGTCATCTCCTTGAGCTTACCGGCAAAGAACCGGATGTGGCGCAGCACCTCCACAATGCCGATGACGGCAGCGGCATCTGCCCAGTCCTCCACACCGGGGGCGAGAGCGTGCATGCGATTACCGCCAAGGCCCACAATTTCAGCATCGGGACGGCGGCGCAGCAGCTCCTGAATGACCAATGCGCCCTGTTTGTCGCCACTCTTCTCGCCGGCTACCACATATATCTTCATGACACTACTCTACCACGCGCGCGAAAAATTGCAAGAAAAGACTTTTATTCCGGGCAAATGTGTGCATAATGCCCGCATGCACGAGTTCCTTGTCTACTGTATGGACTGCATTCAGCAGTGGGGTTACTGGGGTGTGGTCATTCTCATGGCCATGGAAAGCTCCATCATTCCTGTACCGAGTGAAATCGTGGTGCCGCCTGCGGCCATCATTGCCACCTACCCCAATGCCGACATGTCGTTCTGGGGCGTGGTGCTGGCCGGCACCGTTGGTTCCTATCTTGGCTCGTGCGTGATGTATTGCATGGCGCTGTGGCTGGGACGTCCGTTTGTGTACCGCTTCGGCAAGTACTTCCTCATGCCGCCGCACAAGGTGGAAAAGGCAGAGGTATTCATGAACAAGTACTCCACCGCCGGTATCTTCTTTGCCCGTTTCCTGCCTGTTATCCGCCACCTCATCTCCATACCCGCCGGTCTGGTCAAGATGAACTTCACCGCCTTCAGCCTGGCCACCATCATCGGTTCGGCCATCTGGTGCTGGGTGCTGGCATGGTTCGGCGACAAGGTAGGCAGCGAACACCCCGATATCATGCAGAGCCCCGAGACCCTGGTGCACGCCGTGAAGGAAGAATCCCACCTGGTGGTGCTGGCTATCGTCATGCTGGCCGGCCTGTATGCCCTCATGAAGTACATGACCCGCGAAAAGAAATAATCCCCCTTCCCTGCTATGTCCAACGAAAACCTCATCGATGAAATCCTGCGTCTCAAGAAGGAACGCAACGCCGTCATTCTGGCTCACAGCTACCAGCGCCCGGAAATCCAGGACCTGGCCGACTTCGTAGGTGATTCTCTGGCCCTGGCCCGCAAGGCTCAGGAAGCGGAGTGCGATGTCATCGTGTTCTGCGGTGTTCATTTCATGGCCGAGACCGCCTGCATCCTGAACCCGACGCGCACCGTGCTGCTGCCGGATGCGAATGCCGCCTGCTCGCTGGAGGCCTCCTGCCCCGCCGAAGAGCTGGCCGCTTTCCTGGAAGAGAACAAGGACAAGAACTACTACGTGATTGCCTATGTGAACTGCTCCATCGGTGTGAAAGCCCTGGCAGATGTCATCGTGACCAGCGGCAACTCCCAGCGCATCATCGAAACCGCCCCCACGGACCGCCCCATTCTCTTTGTGCCGGATCGCAACCTAGGCGCCTGGACCTCTCTGAAGACAGGCCGCGTGATGACCATGTGGAACGGCGCCTGCCATGTGCACGAGCGATTCACCCGCGACCAGCTGCTGGCCACCAAGGCCAAGCACCCCGATGCCCTGGTGGTGTGCCACCCGGAATGCCAGGAACCCATCCGCCTGCTGGCCGACCACATCTGCTCCACCGAGAAGATGATTCCCTACTGCCGCGAGAACGAGTGCGGCAAGTTCATCATCGTGACGGAAACGGGCATTCTGCACCGCCTGCGCAAGCTGGTGCCGGGCAAGGAGTTCATCCCCATGGATATGGGACAGTGCTCCTGCGCCGAGTGCGAATATATGAAGCTCAACACGCTGGAGAAGCTGCGCAACTGCCTGCGCGACATGGCACCCGAGGTGCGTGTGCCCGAGGATCTGCGTCTGCGCGCCGCTGCCCCGCTGGAGCGCATGCTCGAGCTTTCCCTGTAAATCCACGCCCATGAACCTGGCTCCGCACATTCTGGCCAACGGCAACTGGATTTCCATGGAGGAGTTCATGGAAATCGCCCTCTATGATGCGGAGGGAGGCTACTACAACAACAATATCGCCGATATCGGCTTCCGCGGCGATTTCTCCACCACCGCCACCATGAGCGACCTGCTGGCGCGCCGCCTGGTGCAGCAGTGGGAAATGAGCTGCAAAGCCTTCAACCGCCGTCTGCCCATCATCGAAATCGGCGGCGGCAATGGCGATATGGCTGTGAGCATGGCGCGCTCGCTCGGTTTCTTCAACCGCCTGCGCGTGCGCTACTACATGGTGGACCGCTCCAAGGCGCTGCGCGACCTGCAGCTCATGGTGGGCGGCAACTTCGTGCGCGTGTACGAAACCGTTGAAAAAGCCATCAAGCACGCCGGTGGCCGCGCATTCATCTTCTCAAACGAATTGCCGGATGCCTTCCCTGCCCGCCAGTTCGTGTTCCAGGACGGCAAGTGGCTGGAGCTGGGGCTTTCCGTGAACCACGGGCAGATTGTTCGCGCCGTAAAGGAACGCCCGCTGCCGGAATCCAGTGCCTTCGCCCGCTGGGCCTACGAAGGCCAGATTGTGGAGGTGCAGGAAAGCTACCACAAGTGGTATGCCGCCTGGCAGCCGCTCTGGAAATGCGGCACCATGGTCACCATCGACTACGGCGAGCTGAACGACACGCTCTACCACCGCCGCCCCGCCGGCACGCTGCGCGGATACAAGGCACACCAGCTCGTGAATACCGATGCCCTGCCCGGCATGGCCGGCCGCTGCGATATCACCGCCGACGTGAACTTCACCGACCTGCGCCAGCTGGCCGTGAACTGCGTGGGTGACCGCGTGCAGTACATGAGCCAGCACGACTACCTCAAGGATCTGGCCGACCCCATGAACGCGGCAGACCGCCACCTCATCGCCGTGCCCGGTGCGGGGGACCACTTCAACGTGCTGATTCAGCACCGCTTCGAATCATGACCCGTCGCAGCAAGTTCTCCATGACCGCCATTCTGCTGGCACTGGTGGGCACCACGCTGCTGGCAGGCGATTTCCTGATGCCGCGCTGGCTCTGCCGAGGTGGTGAATGGCAGGGGCCCGTCAGCGACCATTTCGACGGCGTTTTCTTCTACAACAGCGAGCCCAGCACCCTGTACAAGACCAGCAACCTGCTGCAGTGGCTGCGCGAGCGCCACACCAAGGGCGAATATCCCACCGTAGATACCCTGCCCCACCAGCCCCAGCTGGCACCGCAGGTGGACGGCAAGGACTGGGAAGTCACCATGGTGAACCACTCCACCATGCTCATACGCACGGCGGGGCTCAACATCCTGACCGACCCCATCTGGAGCGACTACACCAGCCCGGTGCAGGGATTCGGCCCTAAACGCCACCGCCCCGCTGGCATTGCCTGGGAAAAGCTGCCGAAGATTGATATCTGCCTGCTTTCCCACGACCACTACGACCATTTCGATGCCGATACCGTCCGCAGACTGGCTGAGGAGCACAATCCCATGTTCATCGTGCCGCTGGGGCTGGGGAGGCTGGTGAAATACCACTGCGGCGAGGACGCCCGCATCATCGAAGCCGACTGGTGGGAAAGCGTGCAGCACGGCAACCTGAAAATCACCCTCACCACCGCCAAACACTGGAGCAACCGCTACCGCAACACCTACACCCGCAACCGCTCTCTCTGGTGCGGGTTCTACCTGCAGGCCAGTGAAGGTCCTTCTATCTACTACGTGGGCGATTCCGCGAAGTCACGCTGCTTTGCCGATATCCGCGCCCGCCTCGGCGCGCCGGATGTCGCGCTCATCCCCATCGGCGCCTACAAGCCCGACTGGATTCGCAATGGCCACATCTCCCCTGCCGAGGCGGTGGAAGCATTCCGGCAGCTGCAGCCCGGGCAGGCCATCGCCTGCCATTTCGGCACCTGGCAGCTTGCCAATGAAGGCTACGAGGAAACGCTCAATGACCTGGCAGCCGCCCTGCAAGCCGAACAAATCCCAGCAGAGCAATTCATCGCCCCCGATAACGGGCAGACCATCCGCGGCAAAAGCAAGTAAAGAGTGTCGGTTCAAGGGACTGAAGCCCCCCTTACTTTAGTTTTCGGCGGGTCACAAGGTAGACCTTGTCGCCGTGGCGCACCTTGGTGGGCACTGCAATCAGAGCGGTGGCACCCTTGGGCGCTACCTGCACCACCTGAGTCTCGCCGCTCTCATTATCACAGCGCACCTCGGGCACGGTAACGCGCACAATACCCGTGGTCACACCGGTGATTTCAATCTTATCGCCGGGTGATACAGGGCCGGCCTCCAGGCGGATTTCAGCCACACCCACCTTGGGATACCAGCGCATCACGCGGCCCAGGTGCTGGCGCTGCTCGAGAGCCAGACTGTTGGAGCATCCGCTCCAGGTATCCCATTCCTCACCAAGATAATATCCACCGTGCCAGAACTGGCGGTTGAACACGCGCAGCAGCTCCTCTTCCCAAACGGACACCTTCTCGGGGCTCCATCCGCCGGCGGCGCAGCACTGCACAGCTTCCTTGTAAACAGAAGTCACAGTGGAAACATAGGCCTCCGAGCGGCCACGCCCCTCCAGCTTGAACACCGACACGCCAGCCTCCACCAGCTGGTCAATCACTCGGATAGTGCAGATATCCTTGGGGGACATGATGTACTGGTTATCGATATCCATCTCGAAACCGGTCTCGGTATCGGTCACGCGGTACTTGCGGCGGCAGAGCTGGTAGCACTGGCCGCGGTTGGCGCTGGCATTGTAGGCAGCCAGGCTCATGCCGCACTTACCGGAAATACCAATGCAGAGGGCACCATGCGCAAACACCTCGATGCGCACCTGTTTGCCTGAGGGCCCCGTAATATTCTCGCGTTTGATACCATCGATGATATGGCGGATCTGGCTGAGCTTCAGCTCACGGGCCAGCACCATCACATCTGCATAGGCCGCAAAGAAGCGCACAGCACCCAGGTTGCACACATTGGCCTGCACGGATACATGCACCTCAAGCCCGATGCTGTGGGCATAGGAAATCACGGCCAGGTCCGCCGCAATCACGGCATCCACCCCGGCCGCCTTGGCCTGGCGCAGCAGCTGCTGCATGCCTTCCATTTCCTCATCGTAGATAATCACATTGCAGGTCAGGTAGGCCTTGGCACCGCAGGCATGGCACAGGCGAGCCACCTTCGGCAGGTCCTCTTCGGTGAAATTCACCGTGGAACGGGCACGCATGTTGTACTTACCTACACCGAAATACACACTATCGGCACCGGCGCGCAGCGCAGCGGCCAGCGATTCAAACGACCCCGCGGGGGACATGATTTCCAACTCCTGCATGCGCGGGAGTGTACCTGTTCTCATTCAAAAGGTCAAGGAGGAACGCGTATTTCCCCCGCAAATCGCAGATTTCCGCCGTGTTATTATTAAAACTTGCTTGCCAAAGCATAGTCTATGCGTTAGATTATACGGTAATAGCTGTACAACATTACCACCATGAAAAAAAAGCTCTTCCTGCTGGCTCTCTGCGCCACCACAGTCCTGCCCACGGCGGCCAAGTCAGCATTGTTCACCGACCCATGCTCCAAGGCGACGTATAACAACATAACCTGCGATGCAGGTACAATTACCGGCGACTATGGCGCCTTGTATTCCCGTCTTCTTATCTACAGTCCCTCCAGTTTCCGCAAGGCGAATGTTGCCACCACCGCCGTGGCCATGACGGTAGACCTCTCAGCCGCTTCCCAGGTAACCTCAGAAACCAAGCTGCTGACCTTTGAAGCCACCCACGAGCTGGGGCTCATGGCTACCCCCGATGGCATCACGGGCAACTGGCATGGCCGCCCCTGGGGCGAAACCATCCCATACAGCAAGCTGATGGCCTACCCCGCAGCCCTGCACCGTGGCGACCACCACTACATCACTTTCACCGTGGTGGCCTCCGGCTGCCAGGGAGCAGGCTGGAACGGCATCGGCGGCATCATGGGCTACGATGTGAACGGAGAGCTGATGATTTCCCTGCCCCGCCTGGCATCTGCTGATAATAAGGAGTTCAAAAGCATCAGCATCAATACTGACCTGGTAAAAACCGTCTCCGTCACCCCGAAGGTGAGCCAATCCCTCGCCTCGGTTGCCAGCAACGCCGCCAGACAGGCAGCCAAGGTAGAGCGCAAGTTCCTCAAAACCCGTGGTGAATTACTCTCTCCCACCCAGTGGCTTGCCGTCAGTATCGGAGGTCTGCTTCTGCTCGGCGGCATCAGCCTCTGCTGCTTCCGCAAGGGTAAGTGGCAATAAACAACTTCCGAAAGATACAAAATCCCCCGCCCGATGCCATATCGAGCGGGGGATTTCGCTTTATGCAGAATGATGATTACTTAGCCAGGCCGGTGTCCTCGCCATCGGTGAGCCAGGAGATGCTGAACGGAGCAAAGCGGATGTGCTTGATGGGGGCGCCGTTCACCTCGTACAGAATGCCGGCCACACCGGGTTTCACGGGGCAAAGCACGGAGTAGGCAAAGGGACCATCACCCACGCGCTTCTCTACAGGCCAGGTCTTGCCGTCGTCGTAGCTCATCTTGATGATGCCATTGGTGCGGCTTCCGGTCGTCGGCGTCGAGAACAGGATGCGCCCACGGCCACCCAGAGCCTCGTCATCCTCGTGGGAGTAGCGGGTGAGGCCATTCTGGCAGTTCGGGCTGGTCAGCTGGGCGTGGTCCTTCACCGGTCCCCAGCTTTCGCCACCATTCTCAGAGTAAGCCACCTTGCGCAGGCCGCCACCCCAGGCACGGGATACAACCAGAAGACCACCATCGGACGTTTCCACGATGGACACCTCATTGATACCGCGGCCGGCATCAGATTTCTTGCCAATCTTCCAGCTCTTGCCACCGTTGTCGGAATAGGCGGCGGCCAGAGTCCAGTTACCGAAGGGGCCTTCATTCAGCGGCACCACGATACGGCCCTTGTGTTCACCACGGGTAATCTGCACACCGGGGTTCGGGCCACTGCAGGTGATGGTCACGCCCTCGTTCTTGGTGAACTGGGTCACATCCTTGGGCTTGCTCCACTTCTTGCCGTTTTTGGAGAAGCAGACAAAGTTGCGGATGCAGCGGTCATCCTTCCAGCCTGTGGGAATATCGGGAGTGCGCTCCTTGATACCCTCGGGATAACGCTGGAAGAACAGCACTATCTGCTTGTTCTCGCGGTCGTAAATCAGGCAGGGATTGTTGAAGGTGGCGCCCTTGGAGGCAGCAGCTACCACGGGCTTACTCCATTTTTTGCCACCATCCTTGCTGATGGAGACAATCAGGTCATTCTGCCCCTGGTCCGTATCCTGGTAACGGCCTTCGGCCATGGCTACCAACGTGCCGTTGGCATTGATGATGTCCGGAATGCGGATACTGGCGTAGGGATTATCATCACCCGCCACAAACACATCCACCGCGCGGTCATAGGGCTCGCTGTCCAGCGAGGCAAGCTCCGCCTTGGAGGCAGGCTTGCCCGGCAAGGCGGAAGGCGCGTCCTTATCCTTCTTTTTTTTCTTCCCCTTCTTCTTAACAGGCTGTTCCTCGGCGAAGTCATCCTGTGCGAAGGCCGGCGTATAAGAAACTGGTGCCGCTACCAGTAAGGTAGCGGCACACAGTATAATTGATGAAATCTTCATCGGTTTAGTCATTATACTTCTTGGGCAGGCAGAAAAGAATGATACCGCAGAGCATCATGAGGATACCGGCCAGGCTCAGCACCATGGAGAGCGGAGTACCGGCGTCCTTCAGCATGCCACCCAGCCAGGATACCAGAGCACCGGCACCCACGGAGGTCAGGTTAAGCAGACCGTAGCCCGTGGCGGCGAAGCGCTCGTCGATGGTGTTGCGGAGCACAGGCATGAGTGTGGCGTCCATGGCGCCCTGGGCCACACCCTGCATGGCCACCAGGGCCAGCACAGCGACAAGACCAATCTCCACACCGAACATCATGGCCAGCAGCACGCAGGGACCGGCGATACAGAAGGCGATACCGGGCACATAGGCGCGGGCATTCTTGTTGCTCAGGTACCAGCGGTCGGCAATCACGGCGCAGGCCAGCACGGAGATGTACTTGGCGATGTTAATCCAGAACGTAGCCTGGGGACCTGCCTCAGCCTCGGAGATACCGAACATATCCTGCAGCAGGCGGGGATACCAGCCCAGCAGGAACCAGTTGGCGAAGCCGGCGAAGGAAATCATGAGCAGCAGCAGGTACATGCCGCGGCCGGAGAAGATGATAATGAGCATCTGGCCCAGGGTGAAACCTGGGGCTGCGGGAGCTGCGGCAGTTTCCGTAGCTGTCTCGGTGGCAGCAGCTTCCTCGGCCTTCGGGTCGCGCAGGAAGAAGAGCACGATAAGACCATAGGCCACACCGATGAAACCGAAGATTTCAAAGGTAAGGCGCCAGCCCATCTGGCAGGGGTCGCCGGCCATCATGGCGCCGCAACCGGCCAGCACCTGACCGGCATAGATACCACTCATGTGAAGGCCTGTGGCCAGGGAGCGGGTACCACCACGGTGGTAGTCGGTGATAAGCGCCAGAGCTGCGGGGATATAGAAAGCCTCGCTCACGCCCATCATGGCGCGCCAGAAAATGAGTTCCTCGTAAGATTCAGACTTACCGGTCATCCAGGTCACAATCGACCACACCACCAGGGAGCACATGATGATGAAGGAACGGCTGAAACGGTCGGCCAGATAACCACCCACGGGAGACAGGGCAGCATACACAATAAGGAAGGCTGAAGTCACGATACCGAACTGGGCCTGCGTCATCTCAATGCAGCCCGGACCTTCGGTCATGGACTTATTGAGCACAGCCAGCAGCTGGCGGTCGAAGTAGTTCAGCATCACCACCACCCAGAGCACAGCCACGGCAATCCATGCCCACTTGCCGGGCTTGGTCACGGGTGTATTCGAAGAGATAGCAGGTTTCTTGAGGCCCTTCTTGCAGGCAGCCATGATGGCCAGCACAGCAATACCGATAGCCACCCAGGGGGTGAGATCGGCCAGGAACGACAGTACGGGATTAGGTTCAGGCATATGTGTGTTTTCTTTGTTATTTGGAGAGATTCAGGGTAGAAATGACGGGCGTGCGCACGCCGGGGTGCGTCTCGCCGGAGATGATGAAGACCGTGCCCATCACCTTCACGGCAGGAGCCGTAGCAATGCCGATGCTGTTCTGACCGGCAACTGTCCAGGCGTTCTTGCAGGGGTCATAGCTGTAGACGGTGGTATTCTGCCCGGGGTGGTCGGCGGGGGCCTTACCCTCCAGGCTGGCGCGGTAGAAGTTGCCGGGGTCACCGCAGAGCAGCAGCAGCCCGCCACGCATAGCCGGCATAGGAGTAGCCGGCGCCACGATGGTCTCGGGCATATCGGCAGCGGAGCTCCAGGTATTGGTGGCAGGGTCGTAGCAGAGGGTGCTCTTCAGGTAGGTACGCTCGGCAGCGCCCTTGGCATCGGGATGCAGAGAGCAACCACCAGCCACATAAATCTTGCCCTTGTGGCAGGCACCGGCAGCCGCCAGCATGCGACCTTCGCCCGGCATGGGAGCCAGTTCCTTCCAGCCTGCAGCAGGATTCTTCAGGTCAAGCACATAGCTGCTGCTCAGGCAGGTCACGGATTCAGCCTTTTCCTGACCGCCGAACACATACAGCTTGCTCCCCATCTGCACAAAGGCGGGATAAGCAGTAGTGACAGGCAGCTCGGGCAGAGCCTCAGTGCTGCCGTCGGTCTTGATGCGGGTCACCGTAGCCACATGGCCATCCATGTTGCAACCACCTGCAATGACCATGTCCCTGCCCTTGCTGGTGTGGGCAGCATAGCCGATGGGGTACGGCAGCTTAGCCAGCACGGAGCAGCTGCCATCCAGCGGGTTGATGCTCAGGATTTCATCGTAGAACACCTTGGCACCGCGTTCTGCCGGGGTCTTGGCACCCGGCTTGGCATTCGGGAAGTTGGCACCACCGATAGCCAGAATGCGGGCGCCATCAGCCGTGCGCACCACGCTGGCCACCATACCGGCACGCCCCACGGAGTCCGAAATCTTCGGACTCTCCGCCAGAGCCTTGGACTCCACCTTGAGCGGAGCGGGAGCATGCTGCCCGCAGCCGGGGCAGCACTGAGCTGCCAGAGGGAGTGCCGCAACTGCGGCCAGAATAAAGAGATTCTTCAACATGGCATTATTACATCTTGGCACCCCAGACCTGGTTCGAACGCTTGCCGGGGCGCTGCTCGCCGTTCACAATCACAGCCATGCCGTTCCACACAGCGCAGGGCAGCACAGCACGTGCCACGGCAATTTCACCGGCATCATACCAGGTATCGCTGCCGGGGCAGTAGCACAGGCTCTGGTTGTGGAAACCGGGATGATTCTGCGGGGTAAAGCCCTTCACCGTGGCGTCATCGCCACCCAGCAGGTAGATGCGGCCGCCAATCACGGGAGCAGGGGTGGGAGCAGCACCGCAGTAGTGCGGCAGGTGAGCCAGACGACGCCAGCCTGTCTCGGCACTCCAGCTCCAGGCATCCGTCAGCATCTCGCGGGCCATGCGGCCTTCATCGCCGGGCTGCAGACCGATACCGCCCAGCACATAGATAGTGTGGCCGATAGTGGCCATCTGCTGCAGGAAACGGCCACGGCAGGGCATGGGCTCGCCATCGCTCCAGGTATCCGTCTCGGGGTCATACACCCACATGCGGGCTTCGGCATCCTGCTCCCCGGGGGCCACAGAGCCACCCTGCACATACACCTTGCCACCCATCACAGCAGCGGCGTGACCGGTAAGCGTGGTGGGCAGCGGAGCCACAGCCTTGCACTGCACATCAGCGCCATCCCAGGTAAGCATGTAGCAATCAGCCACAGCACCTTCGGCATTGCTGCCGCCAATCAGCATCACACCCTGCGGCAGGGTGGCCGTGGCACCATAGCCCAGGGGCTTGGGCAGCGGGGAGGCATCCTTCCAGCCATCGCTGGAGGGCAGCACATAGATACGATCTGTCCAGCGCTTGGGGCCGCCTTCCCAGAGTGGTTTTTCCGGGAAATTAGCACCACCGCACACGATGAGGGCACCGTTACTCACGCCGGCATAAGAACCGGCAAAACCTTCAACATCCGGCAGGTCTGCCAGCTGTTTCCATTCCAGAGAAAGCTGTTCGTTTTGCATTGTTCCTTACTCTAGCACACTCTATGTGCCGCCGCAAGCTAGAATTTGACAAAGAGGAATGAAAACTCATAGTTCAAGAGAGGACCAGGAAGATAAATTGGGATTTGGCGGGGCGAAGGCTTTATTCGGAGCGGGGGACTTTCCTGTCACGGCGTAGGCGAAGCCGAAGACGGAAGTCCCCCAATGCTTATATTTTCGGGACTAAAGTCCCGGGCTCCGACAGATTTGCGCCCCGCCAAATCGTAAATTAGCGCTCAGAGAAATCTTTGATACTGTACCCCTCACACAATACGCGTGTAGTCTGCTACATCGGCAGGGGTGAGTGCGTCCAGCTCATCCAGCAGGGCGGCGGCAAAGCTGCCGGGGTGCGGGCAACGGGCTGCAGCGCGCTCACCGGCAAGGCCCAGGATAGCGGCACAGGCAGCTGCCCCCGTGAAGGCATCGGGCGCGGCGGCCACACAGGCAGCAGCCAGCGCACCCATGGCGCAGCCCACACCCGTCACCCGGGTCATGATTTCATGACCATTCCCCAGCGCCAGCAGACGCTCACCATCGGTCACATAGTCTACCGGCCCCGTGACCAGCACCGTACAGGAGCACTGCCTGGCCAGCAGGCGGGCAGCATGCACGGCAGCGGAGCTGTCCTCAGTGGTATCCGTGCCGCGGCCACCCGCAGCCTCACCGGCCAGAGCCATAATCTCCGAAGCATTGCCGCGGATAAGCGCGGGCGAGAAACCAAGCAGCTCGCGGCAGAACTCGGTGCGGAATCCCAGCAGTCCCACTGCCACAGGGTCAAGCACCCAGGGCACGCCTGCAGACTGCGCGGCATCCACCGCAGCACGCATCTGCTCCGCCTGCGGGCGGGAGAGCGTGCCCACATTAATCAGCAGGCCGTTGGCACAGATACGGAGCAGCTGGACACTTTCCCCGGCATCATTCAGCATCACGGGAGAAGCACCAGCAGCCAGCAGCATGTTAGCCGTGATGGGCTGCACCACGCTGTTGGTCAGCGAAAGAATAAGCGGCTTCTGCACACGCAGATTTTCCAGCACGGCAGCTAAATCACTCGTTTTCATACCAGATTACGGGCTGCCTGTTCAGGATCTTCGGCCGCACAGATGGCGGACACCACCGCAATGCCATCGCAATGCCCCGTGGCACGCACCGCACGGGAGCGCTCCACATCCAGCCCACCGATAGCACAGATGGGCACAGGGCAACGCGCAGCCAGCTCCGCCCACTTGGCCACACCGAGGTCGGCGGGGGCATCATCCTTCGAGATGGTCGGGAATACAGGGCCACAGCCCACATAGTCCACCAGCGTGGCATCCACCGCATCCATCTCGGCATCATTCGCCACAGTAAGCCCCAGAATCATCTCCGGGCCAATGAGCGCACGTGCTTCAGCCACCGGCATATCGCTCTGCCCGATGTGAATGCCGTCTGCACCGATTTCCACGGCCAGCTCCACATCGTTATTGATGATGAGCGGCACCCCTGCCCCGCGCAGGAAATCACGCAGCGGCAGCACCTCGGCCAGCACGGCGGCGTGGTCCTCCAGGTCGCGGCGGTACTGCACAATGCTCACGCCACCCGCCACCGCTCGGCGCACGGTCTCCAGCAACCCGTAGCGGCAGCGCTCAGGTGCATCTGTCACCAGATACAGATTCAGGTCAAACTTCTTACTCATACAAACAAATCGGTCGAATAGTAGCGGTCGGCTCCATCGGGCATGATGACCACGATGGTCTTCCCTTCCCACTCAGGGCGGGAGGCCAGCTGCGTGGCGGCCCACAGGGCAGCGCCGCCGGAAATACCCACCAGCACCCCATCCAGGCGACCCAGTTCGCGGGCAGTTTCCATGGGCACCTCGTTATCCACCGGGATGACCTCATCATACACACTGCAATCAAGTGCTGCGGGAATGAAATTGGCACCGATGCCCTGAATCTTGTGCGGACCGGCAGCGCCACCCGTCAGCAGGGGCGAGGCGGCAGGCTGCACCGCCACCACATGCACCGCAGGCTTCTGCTCCTTCAGATAACGCCCCGTGCCGGTAATCGTACCACCTGTGCCTACACCTGCCACCAGGGCATCCACCTGCCCGTCGCAGTCTGCCCAGATTTCCGGGCCAGTGGTGGCATAGTGAGCTGCAGGGTTGGCAGGGTTGCTGAACTGCCCCGCCACGATAGCACCGGGAATGGTGCGGGCCAGCTCCTCAGCCTTATCCACAGAGCCCTGCATACCGGCAGCGCCGGGCGTCAGCACCACTTCGGCGCCGTATGCCTTCACGATATTGCGGCGCTCCACGCTCATGGTATCGGGCATGGTGAGGATGACCCGGTATCCACGCGCACAGCCGATGGCCGCCAGCCCGATGCCCGTGTTGCCGCTGGTGGGTTCCACAATGGTGCCACCGGGCTGCAGACGCCCGCTGGCCTCGGCTTCGGCAATGATATTCATCGCCACACGGTCCTTCACCGAGCCGGCGGGGTTCTTCATTTCCAGTTTCAGCAGCAGACGGGCCCGCAGACCATGAGCCGCGGCATAACGCACCGGCTCAAACAGGGGCGTTCTGCCAACCATTTCAGATACTGAGGTATAGACTTTCATCATCAGATTTGTTCAAAGGCATACTCTAAATCCGCCAGCAGGTCATCCACATGCTCCAGGCCTATGGACAGGCGCACCGTGCCGGGGGTGATTCCGCTGCCGGCAAGCTCGGCAGCATTCATCTGCGAATGCGTGGTACTGGCGGGGTGAATCACCAGGCTCTTCGCATCGGCCACGTTAGCCAGAAGCGAGAAAATGCGCAGCGAATCAATGAAGCGGAACGCGGCTTCCTGCCCGCCGGCCAGCTCAAAGGTAAAGACAGAACCGCCACCCTGCAGGAAATACTTCTTGTAAAGTTCGTAATCGGGATGCTCCGGCAGCGAGGGATGGTTCACACGCAGCACCTTCGGGTGCCGGGTCAGGTATTCCACCACATTCAGGGCATTCTGCACATGGCGTTCCACTCGCAGGGAGAGCGTCTCGATGCCCTGCAGCAGCTGGAACGCCGCAAAGGGAGAAATGCAGGCACCCGTGTCGCGCAGCAGCGTGGCGCGCACATACACCGCAAAGGCCGCAGCCCCCACCGCCTCGGTAAAGCTCAGGCCGTGGTACGCCGCATTGGGTTCGGTCAGCGCCGGGAATCGCCCTGATGCCGCCCAGTCGAACCTGCCGCTGTCCACAATCACGCCGCCGAGGGTGGTGCCGTGCCCGCCCAGAAACTTGGTAGCCGAATGCACCACGATGTCTGCCCCGTGTTCGATGGGGCGCACCAGATACGGCGAAGCCAGGGTATTGTCCACCACCAGCGGCAGTCCGTGGCGGTGCGCCAGCTCTGCCAGCGCGGCCAGGTCGGCCACATCGCAGTTCGGGTTGCCCAGGGTTTCCACATAGATGGCACGGGTTTCAGGGCGTATGGCTGCTTCCACCTCATCCAGCCGGCGGATATCCACAAAATCTGTCGTGATGCCATAGGCCGGCAGCGTATGGGTCAGCAGATTGTAACTGCCACCATAGATAGTGCGCTGGGAAACGATATGACCGCCGTTCTGCGCAAGCGCCTGCAGGGTATAGCTCACTGCCGCCGCACCCGATGCCAGAGCCAGCGCCGCCACGCCGCCTTCCAGAGCCGCCATTCGCTGTTCCAGCACATCCTGGGTCGGATTCGTCAGGCGGCTGTAGATATTGCCCACATCGCGCAGGGCAAACCGGTCTGCCGCATGCTCGCAATCGCGGAATACATACGAAGCGGTGGCATACACAGGCACGGCGCGTGCCCCTGTGGTCGGGTCGGCACTCTCCTGCCCTGCATGCAACTGTAGCGTCTCAAATCTGAAGGTCGTGTTCATTGTTTATTCCTACTATTTTTGTAGGCGCTCCAGAATTGTACGCACATCGTGGGCTCAGGTCAACACTAAATATTCAAAAAGACTATTTTTTAATCTCCTGTGGGAGAAGCGCCATGCTGCAGAGCCTCAGCAAAGGAGGCAGGCAGCCCCGTGCGGGCAATCTTGTTGCTGGCCTCGGCCACATCGTAGGCCACGCGGCGCAGGTGGAGGGTCGAAGTCTCGGGGCAATAGAGGGCGTAGGCGGCGCGCCAGTCCAGGTCACGGGGCTGGCCGACGGAGCCGGGGTTAATCAGGAAACGGCAGTTTCCGGGCAGATGCATGGTGAAATCGCCCCGTGCATCGTAGTTGATGTCAATTTTCTCCACCTCACCCTTGCAGAGGCGGAAAATGGAGGCGCGGTGCGTGTGGCCGTAAAAGGAAATGCGGTTCCTGACCGAGGCAAACACCTTGCGGGCCTCGTTCACATTGGCAATGCGCCCCCAGCGCTTCGGCGCCTCGGGGGTGGCGTGCCCCAGCATGCAATCCTGCCAGGAGGTATGGTTCGGCAGGCGGCGCAGCCAGCGGAGCTGTTCTGCACTCAGCATATCCTGGGTGCGGTCCATCATCTCCATGTACATGGGCACGCCGAACACAGCGCGGTCCATGAGTGCCGCCTCGTGGTTCCCCTGCACCGCCGCCAGAAGGTGCGGCTGGACCAGGGAAAGACACTCGGCGGGGTTGCCGTTGAAACCGATATAATCACCCAGCCCCAGAATGCCCTCAGCTCCGTGGGACTTCATATCGTCCAGCACGGCCTGGAGGGCTTCCAGGTTGGCATGAATATCGGAAAGAACGGCTACGAGCACCTCTTAACCCTCCTTAAGCAACTGTTGCAGGCGTTCCTTGAATGCGGGGATACCGTCGCCCATGGCGGCAGAAATCGGGATAATCTCCACCTTCGGGAAACGCTGGCGCAGAATCTCAAGATTCTCAACAGCGCAGGGTTCATCCATCTTGTTGGCGATGATGACCCAGGGACGGGCGGCAAGCTCGTCGGAATACAGCTTCACTTCCTTACGCAGGGTCTGGATAGCCTCCACAGGGTCGTGCTCCAGGCCGGTCAGGTCCACCACAAACAGCAGCAGGTGGCAGCGCATGATGTGGCGCAGGAACTCGTGACCCAGGCCGCGGTTGTTCGATGCACCCTCGATGATACCGGGGATATCGGCCACCACGCAGCGGTTGTAGTCCTCGAACTCCACCACACCCACGATGGGCTGCAGCGTTGTGAAAGGATAGCTGGCCACCTTGGGCGTAGCATTGGAAATGGCGGTGAGCAGCGTGCTCTTGCCGGCATTCGGGTAACCCACCAGACCGGCATCGGCAATGCGGCGGAGCTCAAAGAAGAACACCCCGCTCTCAGCCTCGGTGCCATACTCAAACTTCAGCGGAGCCTGGTCCGTGGCGGTGCGGAAATGCCAGTTGCCACGGCCACCCTTACCACCCTGGCAGAGCACAAAACGCTCGCCCGGCTCGGTCAGGTCGGCAATCTGCTCCAGCTCGATGCCATCGCCCTCGCGCTCCAGCCAGGTGGCCTCCTGCATGGTGGCGGCATTGCTGCGGTACACGATGGTACCGGGGGGCACCTTACCGATGACCGTGCGACCATCCTTACCGTGCTTGCGGGCGTGCATGCCAGGCATGCCATCCGTTGCTACCAGCTTAGGGTCATAGAAATAGTTACGCAAATCATTTGTTCCGGTGCTCACCTCCAGAATCACGCTGCCACCATCACCGCCGTCGCCGCCATCGGGGCCGCCGCGGGGCACAAACTTCTCGCGACGGAACGAGGCGAGGCCATTCCCGCCCTTACCGGCTTTGGCAAAAATTCGGATATTATCTACGAACATACGCAAAGATTAGCGTATTTTCACCCCGTTGGCAAGTCTAAAGCAATGGAGGGCATGAGGTTGAATCTTGGATTTTAAATTTTGGATGTATAAAATTCCGCGGGCATCGCCCGCCTGACTTATTCAATAGTCAATGGTCATTTGTCAATCGTCAATTTACCCGCCGCTTGACAACTGTTATCCTCCGTGCATCAATTGGGGCTTGCCAAGTGCGGGGGCGCAAGTTATAATGCGCGCACGTATGAAGGATGCAACGATTTTCGATACGCTGAAGCAGGCTGTGGCCGATGGCAAGCTGCTTGAATCCTCTCTTGAAAACATTGAGCTGCTGACCGGTGGCACCCAGGACCCCGTGGTGCCCGCAGCCATCGCCCAGCTGGTGGAGGCCGGCGAATGGGCCGAGCTCAACAACCGCTTCTACAAGACCCTGGCATTCGGCACAGGTGGTCTGCGTGGCCGCACCATCGGCACCGTGGTCACCGCCGCTGAGCAGGGCCACGGCGGCATCAACGGCCGCCCCGAGTTCCCCTGCGTGGGCACTGCCAGCATGAACTACTTCAACGTGGGTCGCGCCATGCGCGGTCTCATCACCTACGTGCGCCGCTTTGTGGAGGCCGAAGGCACCGGCCGCAAGCCCCTCATCGTGGTGGGCCACGACACCCGCCACTTCTCCCGCGACTTCGCCGAATACTGCGCCCGCATCGCCACCGACCTGGGCTGCGACTGCGCCCTGTTCGACGGTCCCTGCTCCACCCCCGAGGTTTCCTTCGCCATCCGCGAGCTGAACGCCGACACGGGCGTGGTGCTCACCGCCTCCCACAACCCCGCTCACGATAACGGCTTCAAGGCCTACTTCAACGACGGCGCCCAGCTCATCGCCCCGCACGATAAGGCCGTGATTGCCGAGGTGAACGCCCTCACTACCGACGTGTACGAAGCCCTGCCCGCCGACCAGCAGGGCGAGCTCCGCATCCTCGGTGCTGAGTTCGACGCCATCTACATCGAGAAGCTCAAGGGCATCGTGCTGCGCCCCGATGTCTTCGCCAAGGCCTCTGCCAAGGTGGTATACACCAACCTGCACGGCACGGGTGGCCGCTGCATCGTCCCCATCCTCAAGCAGGTGGGCTGCAACGTGAGCACCGTGGCCGAGCAGGATACGCTCGATGGCCGCTTCCCCACCGTGGCCAGCCCGAACCCCGAGAACGCCCCTGCCCTCGATATGGCCATCGCCCAGGCCGACGCCGAGCAGGCTGACCTCGTCATCGCCACCGACCCCGACAGCGACCGCATGGGCATCGCCGTGCGCGACACCGCCACGGGCAAGATGCAGCTCCTCACCGGCAACCAGATCGGCTCCCTGCTGGCCTGGTACCGCTGCATGAGCGCCATCGAGCTGGGTATCATCACCCCGCAGAACATCGACCACGCCGTCATGGTGAAGACCTTTGTGACCAGCCCGCTGCAGGATGCCATCGCCGCTTCCTTCGGCATCGCCACGGTAAATGTGCTCACCGGCTTCAAGTACATCGCCGCCAAGCTCGGCAAGTACGAGCAGGCCATCCCCGCCGAGCTGCGCCAGGGCTACCGCTCCATGACCGAGGCCGAGACCCGCGCCCTGCGCCTCGAGCACAGCAAGTACTTCATCTTCGGCGGCGAGGAAAGCTACGGCTACCTGGCCCAGGACTTCGTGCGCGACAAGGACGCCAACGCCGCCGCCCTCTGCCTCGCTGAGATGAATGCCTACCTCGCCTCCAAGGGTATCGGCATCCTCGAGTGCCTGAACAACATCTACTCCCAGCTCGGCTACTACAAGGAACTCGGCAAGAGCATCGTCATGGAAGGTGCCGACGGCGCCGCCAAGATTGCCGCCCTCACCAAGAGCTACATCGAGAACCCGCCCGCCGAAATGGACGGCACCGCCGTGGCCGGTCTGCGCGACTTCTCCGCCGGCACCATGGTAGACGCCGAAGGCGACCCCGTACCCGCCGAGAAGATGCTCTTCATCGACCTGGTGGACGGCCGCAGCTTCGCCGTGCGCCCCAGCGGCACCGAGCCCAAGATCAAGTACTACCTCTTTGCCCACGGCGCCGCCGGTGCCGAGCTCATCAAAGCCAAGGCCAAGGTGGAGTGCAGCATCAATTCCCTCTGGGCCGCCGTAGAGGCCGATGCCTACGCCCGCATGGCCTGAGCCACAACAGAGGAACCCTTTTCAGTCCCTGCAGGATTACCTGCAGGGACTTTTGTTATAGACAAATCGGCAATTAGCGAAGAGTTTCATCGAAGCACGGGACTTCAGTCCCGATTAAACGCACCATAATTATCGGGGCTGAAGCCCCGTGCTCCGAAAACAACAGACTCGGTCTGACGGGCATTTTTCTGCAGGCGAGCGCGGGCTATCTAAAAAAAGCGTGACATTTAAGCTGCAAGTGGTACAATATCCGGGACAAAATATTTCCCGAATCATGAAATACCAGGGACTTTATACAGCAATTGTTACCCCTTTCAAAGACGGCAAGGTGGATTATGATGCATTCAAGGCGTTGATTGAAGCCCAGATTGCAGGCGGTGTGGATGGTATCGTGCCCATGGGCACCACCGGCGAATCCCCGACCGTGAGCACCGAAGAGCACCTCGAGGTCATCCGCGTGTGCATCGAGACAGTGGCCGGCCGCTGCCAGGTGATTGCCGGCACCGGCGCCAACTGCACCGCCGAAGCCATCGAACTGACCAAGGCTGCCGCCGCCATGGGCGCCGATGGCACCCTGCAGGTCTGCCCGTACTACAACAAGCCCAACCAGGAGGGCGTGTACCAGCACTTCAAGGCCATTGCCGAGGCTACCAACCTGCCCATCATGCTGTACAGCATTCCCGGCCGCAGCGGCATTGAGATTGCCGTAGAGACCGTGGCACGTCTGGCTGCCGACTGCCCCACCATCGTGGCTATCAAGGAGGCCGGTGGCAGCGTGGAGCGCGTGAACCAGCTGGTGCAGGCCCTGCCCGCCGATTTCGCCATTCTGAGTGGTGATGACGGTCTGACCGTGCCCTTCATTTCCTGCGGCGCCGTAGGTCTTGTTTCCGTGACTTCCAACATTGCCCCCGCTGAGATGAAGGAGCTTGTGGATACCGCGCTGAGCGGCGATGGCAAGAAGGCTCTGGAACTGCAGAAGAAGTATTACCCGCTCATGAAGGGTCTCATGTCTCTGGATGTGAACCCGGTGCCGGCCAAGGCCGCCCTGGCGCTGCGTGGCCAGATTGGCTGGGAAATCCGTCTGCCGCTGGTACCGCTGGCTGAGGAGAAGCACGGCAAGCTGGCCGACCTGCTCAAGAGCTTTAACCTGCTGTAAGAAGTCATGATGAAGATTCTCGTAACCGGTATTTCCGGCCGCATGGGGCAGGCGGTGAAGCAGGCCGTGGAGCTGAACGAAGGCACCGAGCTGGGCTCCACGCACGATGTGGGCCAGGATATTGCCGCCGCCATGAGCGCTGCCGACTGCGGCATCGACTTCTCTTTCCACGGGTTCACCCCCGAACTGCTGGCCACCGCCGTAGCTCAGGGCAAGCCGCTCGTCATCGGCACCACCGGCCACACCGACGAGGAGCGCGCCGCCATTTCCGAGGCCGCCAAGCAGATTCCCATCGTGTTCGCCTCCAACTACTCCGTGGGCGTGAACACGCTTTTCTGGCTCACCCGCAAGGCCACGCAGATTCTCAAGGATTACGATATTGAAATCATTGAGATGCACCACCACCACAAGCTGGATGCCCCCAGCGGCACTGCCCGCACCCTGGCGGAAGTGGTGTGCGAGGAGACCGGCATGGACTACAACAAGGACGTGATGCACGGCCGCGAGGGTCTGGTGGGGGCCCGCCCCCAGCGCCAGATCGGCATGCACTCCATGCGCGGTGGCGATGTAGTGGGCGACCACACCGTGATGTACGCCACCGATGGCGAGCGCGTGGAGCTCACCCACAAGGCCTCCAGCCGCATGACCTTTGCCGGTGGCGCCGTGCGCGCTGCGCTCTGGCTGGCTGACAAGCCCGCCGGCCTGTACAACATGCAGGACGTGCTCGGTTTCACCGATTAATTTCCCATGGCTGCTCCTGCAACCATGCGCCGCTGTGTCTTTTCCCTGGGTTCCAACCTGGGGGACAGACTGGCTGTGCTTGAATCTGCCTGCGACTACCTGGCCGATGTGTTCGGCGGGCTTCGTTTGTCGCAGGTATACGAAACGGAACCCGTGGGCTGCCCGGAAGGCTCGCCGAGCTACCTGAATGCCTGCGTGGAGGTGGAGACCGATATGCCCGCCGAGGAGATTCTGGAGCTCTGCCTGCGCATTGAGCAGGAGCTGGGGCGCACCCGCAGCGGCGAATACGGCGAAGCCCGCACCTGCGATATCGACCTCATCTGCTGCGGCAGCGAAACCGCCGCCACACCCAGCCTCACCCTGCCCCACCCCCGCGCCCACCAACGCGAGTTTGTGCTGCGCCCGCTCTGCGACCTCGACCCGCAGCTGGTGCTGCCCGGGCAGACGCAGACAGCCGCCCAGCTGCTGGAGCAACTGCCCGCCGGCCCTGCCGTGAGCGCCTACCCTCTCTGATTCGCTTCTTCAGACATGACCACATCAGAAAAGATTGCTGCCATTTCGGCCAAAATGGGCAAGGAGCCCATCTCCCAGCTTACCGCCTACGATTACCCCACCGCCCGCATGCTGGATGAAGCCGGCATTGATATGATTCTGGTGGGCGATTCCCTGGGCATGATGATGCTGGGCTACCCCGACACCACGCATGTGACCATGGCCCACATGCTGCACCACGGCGAATGCGTGGCCCGCGCCGCTCAGAACGCGCTAGTGGTGCTGGATATGCCGATTCACAGCTTCGACACCCCCGAACAGGCAGTAGAGAACGCCCGCAAGCTCATGTCCACGGGTGTGGATGCGGTGAAACTGGAGGGCGGCGCTGCCAAGGAGGCAGAAATCCGTGCTATCGTGCAGGCAGGCATCCCCGTGCAGGCACACATCGGCCTGCTGCCCCAGAAGGTGAAGGAAGAAGGCGGCTACAAGATGAAAGGCAAGACCGACGCAGAAGCCGAAGCCCTCATGGCTGACCTGCAGGCAGTGGTGCGAGCAGGCGCTTTCTCGGTCGTCATTGAATGCACGCGCCACAGCGTGGCCGCAGCGCTCACCGCGGCCAGCCCCATCCCCACCATCGGCATCGGCTCAGGCCACGGCACCTGCCACGGCGAGGTGAATGTATTCCACGACCTGGTGGGCGGTTTCCCGTGGTTTATCCCCGGCTTTGTCCAGCCTAAGGCCAATATCTCCGCCGATATCACCCGCGCCGTGACCGAATGGCGCAACGAATTGAAAACGCCCGAAGAGCGAAGAGGGGATAGTGAAGAGTGAATAAGGAATAGTGAATAGTTGTAAATACACGCGGGCGCATGCCCGCGGAAATTAGAGTCCCGCAGGGACGCCAGAGGGCAGGCAGGGGCGTAAGCCCCTGCTTAACCATAAAATTTATCGGAGCCCCGAACGAAGTGAGTGGGCGGCAGCGGCCGTGATTTTGATAATCACGTTTCTCTATTCCGTTTTGGTGGAATCATGATGACTACCATATTTCTTCATGAAAAGTGCAAACTCTTCATACATGGTATACTTCTGATGATGTTTTGCCTGATTATCAATATATGTGGTAACGGCTTCCTTCATTGATTCGCTGACCGAGAACGCACCATAACCCTCCTGCCACGAAAACCTATTATAGTACATATCAAGCCCCTTTATCCATCTACTGGAGTTGGATTTGATATTGCGGACAAAATCGGCAAGACTCATTGAGACAGGAAGAGAGGTCAGAATATGAACGTGGTCCTGCATGCCGCCTATCGTGTATGCTCTACCGCCCATTGCCCGTATAGTACCTCCTATATAGCGAAAGATGCGAGGAAGATGCTCTGCTTGCATTGTACACCCTGTGCTTTTAACGTGAAAAATAATATGCAAGCTTACATTAATTAATGAGTTACCCATACAATATTCAGCGTTTTTATACTATCATTCTTCTGATGGCGTTACAAGTTTGAAAATCATCAGAATTAAAAGCACGGGCCTCTGCCGCCCCTGCGGGGCTCCGTTATGTTTTGTTAATTAGCAGGGGCTTACGCCCCTGCCTGTCCTCTAGCGTCCCTGCGGGACTCAAAAATTCAAAATCTCGACTCAGCGGGGCAGATTTTCTGCCGTCAGGGCGCGCTGTTCAAACCAGCGCGCTTTTTGTTCGCTCGCAGGCAGGCGCAAAACACCCAGCAGCCCCGAACGATACGCCACAGCCAGTGCGGCACAGGCAGCTGGCTGACCGGCAAGTGCGCTGCGATGCAGGCCCACTGCGGCGGCATAATCAGCTGCATAGGCGGCCAGAGGTGCCAGTGGGTTCTGCTCCTGCAGCCAGGCCAGCAGAAGCACGCGGGAAAGCTCGGCATCCGCCTGCAGCATGGCTTCCTGCCACGAATCTGCCGCGGGAGACACGGCAGGCGCTGAGCCCGAGCTTACAGCCTGCCAGGCACGCGACATTTCTGCCGGGTCCAGGGTGACGGGCGAGGAATCTTCCAGCAGGGAAGCCTGCGACAGCGACGCCGCCCCAAGCGCAACGATGCAGAACAAGCGCTTCATTACTTGCGACCGGCAGAGCGGCGGGCAAAGTGGTGGGTCATGACCGTCCAGAGCTCCTGCATGTTCTCCGACTCAAAGTAGGGCTGCTTCTTCATCTCCCACATGATATCGCTCACGCGGTTCTGAGCCTTGGCCAGAGCCTCGAGCTGGGCTTCGTTGCCATGCAGAATGGGGCGCAGCAGCGAGAACTTGTGCATCAACTTGGCCTTCACCGCCTTGGCGCTGCGCTCGTCGGTGATGGTCTTGAGCATAGTCTCCGCCTCGGTCAGTGCCTTGATTTCCTGCGTATAGGCGCGGTCAAGCCCGGCATAGCTGGGCTCATCCTTGGCAGAAACAGGAGCGGGAGTCAGCACAGCCAGACCCAGAAAAGCAGAAACAAGGAGCAGAAGCGTACGCATAAGCTGAATAAGTTATCTGCATGAAGAATAGCACAGCCGCCCCGCGGTGTCAAACGGTAAGGCAAAACGCAAGCAGTTTTTCGATGGTGGATTGCGATTTGGCGAGCAGGAGCTGCTTCTATGCGGAGCACGGGACTTCAGGCCCGTTCATATTTTCGGGACTGAAGTCCCGCGATCCGACAGATTTATACTTCGTAAATCGTAAATCCTAAATCGTACTTCAATAACCGCTCTATTTTCCGCGACAATGACAAAACAAGAGCTTGTTACCCAAGGCAGGCGAGTAGATAATCGGAAGCACGAATGGAAAAACTACCCACCAACAAACACCAGCATCTGATACTGATGCAACTCTGGGGGCTGGACACCCCCATCACCACGCTCTGCTGGGCCGTGGCCTGTGCCGCGCTGCTGCAGATTACCATGGTGACGGAAGGCCCCATGCTGCTCGTTGCTGCGGGTGCCTGGTGCTGGGTGATGAGCGGCAGGCTGGTGGCAGCCATCAAATCTGCCGATGCCTGGCAGGCTGCCTTTTACCGAAGCCATATGGTGCTGATGATTGTGCTGATTTTCTGCGTAGGCATGGCAGCCCTGTGGATGCTCTTCTTTGAAGTGGGCCGCCATGTGCTGGATTATGCCCTGATTCCCGGATTGCTGCTGATGCTGGCGCGGATGTGCCGGGGGAATCTGTTTCACCAGACGGGGGTGCTGCTGCGAAACATAGCCTACGCCATGTTCTGCGCCTTGCCGGCATTCTATTTCAGTTTCTCCCTGAGCCCGCTGCACATGCTGACTACGGCTCCCGTGTGGTACGTGGGCATGCTCTTCTTCCTCTGGGAAAGGGAGCGGGAAATACTGCGCAACCCGATTACCGATGCCCGGGCCAGCCTGTTCAATACGGGAGCCCTCGTTGCCCTGCTGGCGGCTTCCCTCATCTCCAGCGTAACAGCCCCCATGTTTGAGCGCACTCTCTGCATCACCGTCGCTATCGGCGCCGGATGCCTCCAGGCTTTTGCCCGTCTCACCCCGCACCTGCCCAGGCCGCTTGCCCTGGCCATCAGCTGGCTCACCATGGCGCTGCCCGCGCTGCTGGGCATCATTCTCTACGCTCCGGAAAGCTGGTAAAAAAATCTCCCGCTGCCCATACAAGCAGCAGGAGATGAGAAAAAGGCACCGGCAGATTTACAGCCCAAGCGTAGCGGCCAGATTCGCCGCCACGGTGCGGAAGGCGGAAGAAACGGGATTCGTCTGCGGGTCTTCCAGAGCCACGGGGGCGCCGTCGTCAGCGCTGGCGCGGGTCTGCGGGTCGAGCGGCAACTTGCCCAGCAGGGGCACACCCAGACGGGCGGCTTCGCGCTCGCCACCCCCCTCGCCGAAGATGTGGTACACCTGGTTATCGCTCGGGCAATGGAAGTAGCTCATATTCTCGATAATACCGAGAATGGGCGTATTCACACGCTGGAAGAGTCCCACCGCCTTGCGGGCATCGATAAGCGCCACCTCCTGCGGCGTGGTCACAATGACAGCGCCGGCCAAAGTCACCGTCTGCACGATGGTGAGCTGGATATCGCCCGTGCCGGGGGGCATATCGAGGATGAGGAAATCGAGGCCACCCCACTCCACATCGCGCAGGAACTGCTGCACGTAGCGGGTAGCCAGCGGGCCACGCACAGCCAGCGGCGTATCGCCATCCACCAGCAGAGCCATGGAAAGCAGCTTCACGCCATGAGCATCCACGGGCAGGAACTGCTCCTTGTCGCTGCAGCCAGGGCGCTCTGTGGTGCCGAACATCAGCGCCATGGAAGGCCCGTACAGGTCGAGATCCAGCAGACCCACCTTGTACCCCAGCTGAGAAAGGGCCACTGCCAGATTGGCGGAAACCGTGCTCTTGCCCACGCCGCCCTTGCCGGAAGCCACAGCAATCACATGCTTCACGCCGGGCACGCTGGATTTCCAGTCATCGGGGTTATCCCCGGCTTCGCGCTCGGCCTTTTTCTGTTCGGGAGCGCTGTGCTCCATGTTCACATCGTGCGAGGTGACACCGGGCAGCTCCTTGAGCACGCTCATCACGCGTTCATAAATATAGCGGGGCACATCCGAGTTCTTGCTCTCCACCTTCAAATCCACTTCCACACGCCCCTGCGGGGTGACCCGGATGTTGCGAACCAGGCCGAATGCGACGATATCGCGACTGAATCCAGGGTATTTCACCGTGGTGAGCGCAGCGCGCACCAGTTCCGGGGTCAGTTTTGTTTCACTCATGCGCGTATTCTAGCACCCGCCCCATGCCGAAGCAAGTCTAACATTTGTCTTGCCAGCTGCAGAAACCTTGTGTAAACTGCATACGGATATGCTGAACATACTCGTTACCGGCGGCACCGGATTCGTGGGTGCCAACCTCTGCCACCGCCTCATTGCCGATGGACACCGCGTCATCTGCCTGGATAACAACTACACGGGCTCGCTGGATAACGTGCGCGATATCATGGATAATCCCCGCTTCCACTTCGTGGGGCACGATGTCATCTATCCCTACGAATGCCCGGAAAAGCTGGACCGCATCTACAATCTGGCCTGCCCTGCCTCGCCGCCGGCCTACCAGAACTCCCGCTCCATCTTCACCACCAAGACCTGTGTGCTGGGAGCGCTCAACATGCTCGACCTGGCCAAGAAACACGGAGCCCGCATCCTGCTCAGCTCCACTTCCGAAGTATACGGTGAGCCGCAGGTGCACCCGCAGGTGGAAAGTTACCGTGGCAATGTGAACCCCATCGGCATCCGCGCCTGCTACGATGAAGGCAAGCGCTGCGCCGAAAGCCTTTTCTTTGACTACCACCGCCACGAGGGTGTGGACATCCGCGTTATCCGAATCTTCAACACCTACGGTCCCCTCATGAACCCCGAGGACGGGCGCGTGGTTTCCAACTTCATCTGCCAGGCCCTGCGTGGTGAGGATATCACCATCTACGGCGAAGGCCAGCAGACCCGCTCGTTCCAGTACATCGATGACCTCATCGAAGGCATGGTGCGCATGATGGAGAACAGTCAGGGCTTCACCGGCCCGGTGAACCTGGGCAATCCCGGGGAGTTCACCATCCGCCAGCTGGCCGATATCATCCTTGAAAAGATAGACACGCCCAGCAAGCTGGTGCAGCGCCCCCTGCCCTCCGATGACCCCACCCAGCGCAAGCCCGATATCACCCTGGCCGGAGCTGTGCTGAACTGGGCACCCACCATTCCCCTGCGCGAGGGTCTGGACAAGACTATTGCCTACTTCCGCGAAAAACTGGGCAAATAAGGAGGATTGATATGAAGTCACAGCACCTGCCTTTAATCCTGACGTACGCGGTATTATTAGCCGTTCTCATCATCTTTTCTTCATTCATTACTGCTGATGCTGAAGAGCTTCTTCATTATAACTGTCTGAGTATACAGGAAGCATGGCATACTGCTAAACTTTCATATCTGCATATGAATCCCAGAATAGGCGAAATGTCTGCCTATTTCTTAGGGCGAAATGCTCCGGCATGGATTATGTTGATTAATACCGGATTCTCCTTTGCCTGCATTCTCTTTATTTATCGGCTAGGTGTCGGGACTTGGCCGACACCTGACACACGAACCATTTTCATCCTGTTATTTTGTTTTGTAACCTTAATGGGGTTTGCCACAGGTATCACATGGGTTCTGGGTAATCTCAGCTGGTTGTATCCGTGTACATGTGCCTTGGGGCTTTTCTGTATTATAGAACGTTTTTTTTATGGAGACTTCCATCTTTCCTGGAAAAAAACTCTACTTGCGCTGTTATTGGCTATCATTACCGGGATGTCTAACAACAACACGCCGGCCATTGCCTGGGTCCTGGTCGCCGGTTGTTGTGCATACTGGTGCTTCATAAAAAAGAAAAGCTTCCCGACTTGGCAATATCTTCTTATACTGCTGACCCTTACCGTTTCATGTACGTTGTTCTATTTAGCGCCCGGAACGTATGAACGAGCAAAAGTCGCCAACTGGGAATTATCTTTCTCCAATATACTGTGGAACTCAGTGCTATCAATCAACAATTGGATTTTCACAGCCATCATATTCTGGCGACTAATTGCCGGACTCCTGCTTTTTCTGTTGGCTAAAAAGCTGGTCCACTTCAGGATTGAACGCACCAGAGTATTTTTACTTTCGTTTACTTTTTTCTGCCTGTGGGGGATATTGATATTAGCCCCATGCTGGGGGGCTCCAAGATCATACCTTCCTCTGGAGCTCATGACGGCGTGCATACTGACTCACCTGTATGCCAGATTCGTCCACGCCATCGGACTCAAAAAAACGATTCCGCTACTACTTCTCTATACAGCAATCATGGCCACAAACTTTGTTCCTATGATTGGCGGTCTCGTCTCGTCTGCCCGGGAATGGAATCGCATTGAAGCCATGGCTCAGAAAGTAAAATCGCAAGGCGGAGAAGTTCTTGTCGTTCACAAGAGCGACCTGGATTTTACACCTGCTTTTCCCCGTATCTGGAAGTTACCGGCTTCGGTTTTCGATTACCGCGTATCACCCACAATTCCGCTGATTACCTGCAGTGAAGACCAATGCCATCACTCCAATCATCAACACAAGTGGATAGAAACCACATGGGTAAGTGACTCCGGCGACCACATTATGAACCCTATCGCAGCTAAAAAACTGGGGCTTAAAGCAGTATACTACCTTTCTGACAAGTAAAGCAGATTACCCGCGCAGCTGGCTTTCGAACTGGCGGAACTGGATGGCCTCGTAGAGGTGTGCATCCGTGGGCTGCTCGCAGCCTGCCAGGTCTGCGATGGTGCGGGTGACGCGCAGAATGCGGTCGAACGCGCGGGCCGAGAGACCGAGCTGAGCCACGGCATCGAGCAGCATCTGCTGCTGCGACTGGGTCAGCGGGCAATACCGGCGCAGCATCTTGCTGCTCAGGCGGGCATTGCAGCTTACTCCCGTGCCGGCGTAGCGCTGCATCTGGCGTGCACGGGCGGCCATCACGCGGGCGCGGATGTCGGCACTGCTCTCGCCATCTGGCTTGCTGAGCAGGCTGGCGGGGTCCACCGGCGGCACTTCAATGAGGATATCGAAGCGGTCCAGCAGCGGGCCGGAAATCTTCTTGCGGTAGCGTGCCACATCCGCAGGGCTGCAGCGGCAACGGTGCACAGGGTCGCCCAGATACCCGCAGGGGCACGGATTCATGGCAGCAATGAGCATGAAAGAACACGGGAAATCCATGGTTCCGCTGGCGCGGGAGATTGTCACCCGCCCGCTTTCCAGCGGCTGGCGCAGCGTCTCCAGCGTGCGGCGGGCAAACTCCGGCAGCTCATCGAGGAACAACACGCCATGGTGCGCCAGCGAAATCTCGCCGGGGGTGATATTGGAGCCGCCTCCCATGAGCCCCACATCGGAAATCGTGTGGTGAGGGCTGCGGTAGGGGCGGTGCGCCAGCAGGCCACCTGTGCGGGGCAGCTGACCACAGACCGAATGAATCGTGCTGGCTTCCAGTGCTTCGTCCTGCGTGAGCGGGGGCAGAATGGTGGCCAGTCGACTCGCCAGCATGCTCTTGCCACTGCCGGGGCTGCCGCACATAAGCAGGTTGTGACCACCCGCAGCGGCAATCTCCATGGCGCGGCGGGCATAAGGCTGGCCCTTCACCTCGTCAAAATCCACCTCCGACGGCACAGGCGGCAAATCCGCAGGCAGTGTGAAGGGGGTATACTTCGAAGGATTCACCAGCACATCCCAGGCCTCGCGCAGGTTCTGCACGGCGTAGACAGTGAGTCCCTCCACCACGGCAGCCTCTGCTGCATTCTCAGGGGAAACCATGATGAACTGCCGCCCGGCATTCCGCGCAGCCACTGCCAGCGGCAGCACCCCGCGTACACCGCGCACCATACCATCCAGCGCCAGCTCGCCCACAAAGCACCAGGCATCCAGCCCGGTGGGCACTCGGCGTTTGAAAGCCTCGGGCACGTCGCGGTAGTTCTCCTGAATGGCCATTTCCAGTGCCAGGGCAATAGGCAGGTCGAAACCGGGGCCCTGCTTGCGCACATCGGCAGGGGCAAGATTCACCGTCACCAGCATATCGCCGGGGCGGAAGAAGGAACTGTTGGTGAGAGCCGCCGTAACGCGCTGCACACTCTCACGCACCGCGGCATCGGGCAGACCCACCACGGTCATGCGCCCGGTATCCTCAACGGGACGGGCATCCACCTCCACCTGGACCTCGTAGCCACTGATACCCTCCACCGCTGCTGAAAACAGGCGCTTAATCATAGCTTATTTAACGATAACTCTGGAACCGACGGCTAATTTCTCGAACAGGATGGAGCAGGCCTCCTCGGGCACGCGCACACAGCCATGCGAGGCACTGTGGCGGTGTACATTGCCCACATGCAGGCCGATAGCGCCGTTAAAACGCATCCAGTACGGCATATCCGAACCCTCGAATACAGCACCCTCGGGCGGCACATCATCGGCTGAAACATTGCGTTCTACCACCTTGGAACCATCCAGGCTCATGAATGAACCATATCGGTTCGAGCGGTACTCCTTCACTTTCTGGGAAATGCGGAAACTACCCTTCGGGGTCTCCTGTCCGCCGAAGCGGCCTGAGCAGATGGGAAAATCCATGGCGATGCTGCCGTTGATATACAGGCGGCCTCGCTGTTCCTCGAGCAGCACCTCAACATACGAATTGGCGGGGGCGTATTCATTCAGAGCGGCGCCGCGCCACATATCGCGCGTGTGGCGGTACTCGGGGTTCGCAATGAAGGCTTCGAAGGTATAGGCCTTGCGCACGTTCTTCGTGGCCTCCTCTAGGCGGTCGCCCTCGGCCATATAATAGGCGCGCATCTCCTCAGGCGTCGGCTGACAAGCCGCCACCAGCAGAGCCAGAACTATGCTCAGACGTTTCATACGCGATAGGATGCGATGCGGGCGGCAAACTCGCGGGGCAGAATGGCTTCCACGATAGCGTCGTTGCCTTCGTATTCGGTGCTGAGCACCTTGCCATCGCGGTGCATGATGGCGATGATACGGCTCTCGGCCAGAGGAATGCGGTAGGTCTGGCGCTCCACGCGGTGCGAAAGCATCTCCACACAGGCGGACATGAGGGCATCCACCCCCTGCTCCTGCACCACGCTCATGGTCAGGCTGGGGCAGCTCACCTTGGCAGCCAGCGCCTGCAGGGTCACTTCGCGCAGCTCCTCGGGAATCAGGTCGCACTTGTTCCACACCACCACCATGGGTTTGTCCTCAGCGCCCAGGCTGTTGAGCACCTCGCAGGTGGTCTCGTAGTGGCGCAGGGCGTCATCATCGCTGGCATCCACCACCTGAATCAGGAAATCGGCCAGCACGGCCTCCTCGAGCGTAGATTTGAATGCCTCCACCAGGCGGTGCGGCAGGTTGCGGATGAAGCCTACGGTATCAGTGAGCACCAGCGGCTGACCATCGGGCAGTTCAATCTTGCGACTGGTGGTTTCCAGCGTGGCGAAAAGGATATTCTGCGCCAGCACCCCTGCCCCGGTGATGAGGTTCAGCAGCGAGGATTTGCCGGCATTCGTGTAGCCCACTATGGCGGCGGTGGGAATCCCTTGGCGGGTGCGTTCCTTGCGCTGGGTGCCACGCTGGCGGCGCACCACTTCCAGCTCATCGCGGATGGCTTCGATACGCTCGCGAGCCAGGCGGCGGTCCACCTCAATCTGCTTTTCACCTTCGCCACGGGCAGCTGCGCCGCCGCCCTTGCCGCCGCCACTGCCGCCGCGCTGGCGGTCCAGGTGCTTCCACATGCCGGTCATGCGCGGCAGGGCATACTGCATGCGGGCCAGATCCACCTGCATCACCGCTTCGCGGGTGCGGGCGCGCTTGGCAAAGATGTCGAGGATTACCTCTTCGCGGTCAATCACCGTCACGTTGGTGAGTTTTTCCCACTCACGCTGCTGGCTGGGGGAAAGAAGGTTATCGAAAATCACGCAGTCGGCATTCAGCTCCTCCGCGCGGGCACGGATTTCCTCGGCCTTGCCGATACCGCAGAGATACTTGGCCTGCATCTCGCGGGTGAACTCAAGCATGGTACCCACGATACCGATGCCGAGGTTGCTCACCAGGTCCTCCAGCTCGGCCAGCAGAGCCGTGCGCTCGCGTTTGGAATCCCCCGGCATGCCCAGCCCCACGAGCAGGGCGCGCTCCACCATCTCCGGTTTCTCGCGAATCTCAAATGACATAGCTGTTCCTTTACTCGAAGCTGCGGTAGGACTTCACCGGCACATCGCGCAGAAGCGCCGGATTATACGAATTGCAGGCACATTCCCCACACGAGGAAAACACCAGCGCAGCAGTAGCCGAGGCCAGAACAAAAACAAGCGTCTTCATGCGCTCTATTGAAACGCAAAAAGACGCTTTTTTCAAGCACAAAGTGAGCCAGAATCAACTCTGCGGCAGCTGCTCGAAGATAGCCTGCTCCTTCTCCTGCTCGAGCTGGTTGATGCGCTCGAGGGCGGTATCGATGTTCTCGCAGATATTCTCGGCATGCAGCTCGCTCATGAAGGGAGAGTCGCGGCGGATGACCTTCATGGGCTGTTTCTGCACACCGCAGAGCAGCAGAGTCACATCGCGGCGCTGGCAGTAGGCCAGGAAATCCTCCAGGGCATGCAGACCCGAGGCATCCAGCGCAGGCACCAGTCGCATACGCAGCAGCACATAGTCCACCTCGCGGCTCAGGTTGCGGAACACGCGGTCCTTGAACTGCTCCACAGCGCCGAAGAAGAAGGGGCCCTGCACGTCGAAGATTTCCACATTATCCGGCACATGGCGCAGGTAGCGGGAGCGGGCAGGCATTTCCTCGGGGTCTTCGCCCTCCACTTCGCGGGAAATGGATTCCACGTTGCTGATCTGAGCCATGCGGCCGATGAAGAGCAGCGCAGCCAGCACCACACCCACTTCCACTGCCACCACCAGGTCAATCAGCACGGTGAGGATGAAGGTAAGGCAGAGCACCACGGCATCCTGACGCGGGCCTCTGAGCAGGTGGGTAAAGGTGGAAACTTCGGCCATGTTCCAGCACACGATGACCAGAATACCGGCCAGAGCCGACAGCGGTACCATGGCTGCATACTGCCCAGCCAGCATCAGGATGAGCAGCAGCGTGACCGCATGAATGAGGCCGGAAACGGGGGTCTTGGCACCGGCGCGGATGTTCGTGGCCGTGCGGGCAATGGCGCCCGTGGCGGGGATACCGCCGAAGAGCGCGGAAGCCATGTTGCCCACGCCCTGACCGATAAGCTCGGTGTTCGGGTGGTGGCGGCTGCCCGTCATACCGTCGGCCACGCTGGCGCTCAGCAGCGATTCAATGGCGGCCAGCAGGGCAATCACAAAGGCCGGCTGCACCAGCTGGGGCAGCTTGGTCCAGTCCATATCAGGCAGGTGGGGAGCAGGCAGGCCCTGCGGCAGCTCGCCGAAGCGGGAGCCGATAGTCTCCACAGGCAGGTTGAAAATCTGGCACAGCGCCGTGCTCACCAGCATGCCCACCAGCATGAAGGGGGCTCGGGGGCAGAAGCGCTTGGTGATGAGGATGACCGCCACCGTGAGCAGGGTGAGCCCCAGTGCCCAGTAATTGGTCGTGTGGAAATACTCGGCATAGCACTGCCACTTGGCAATGAACTCTGCCGGCACGGCCTTGTCAATCTGCAGACCGAAGATATCCTTGATCTGCGTGCAGAAAATCGTCACCGCAATACCACTGGTAAAGCCCGTGGTCACGGGATAGGGAATGAACTTGATGAGCGAGCCCATGCGGCACACACCGAACAGCACCAGGAAAAGGCCTGCCAGCAGCGTGCATATCACCAGCCCGGCGTACCCGAAGCTGCCTACCACACCCGAAATCAGCACCACAAAGGCGCCCGTGGGGCCACCAATCTGGAACTTGCTGCCACCGAGCAGCGATATCAGGAAACCGGCCACCACAGCGGTGATGAGGCCGGTAGAGGGAGTAATCTCGCTGCTACCGCAGGCGATTGCAAAGGCCATGGCCAGCGGCAGAGCCACCACACCTACGGTGAGCCCTGCTCCAAGGTCAGAAAAGAAGGTCTTGCGATTATATGTCTTGAGGGAATTGACAATACTTGGCGCGTGCATGACTGCTTTTTTATACGCCTGCCCCAGAACCTTGTAAAGCCAAAACCGTTATTTTCCGCGTTATTCCGCGGTTTTAGGCCACACAAAACCGCCGTCCGCCCCTCGGGAGCGAACGACGGTGAACGTTATGCGTACCAATTGTCTCAGCGGGCACCGGCAGCGCGCAGCACGCGGGCCGCGCTCCTGTTGCCTTCATCCTGCGCCTTGTCCAGCGCCGTCTCGCCCTCCTCATCGCGGGCATTCACATCAGCCCCGGCAGAAATAAGCAGCTGCAGCGTCTCCGCATTACCCTCGTCTGCGGCCTTCATCAGCGCTGTCTCGCCCTCATTATTGGCGGCGTTGACCTCTGCGCCCGCATCCAGCAGCAGCTTCACCGCAGCAGAATTGTAATTATCCGCAGCCATCATGAGCGGAGTGTCGCCGTCTTCATCGGCATCATTCACCGTGGCTCCGGCATTCAGCAGCAATTTCACAATCTCTGCACGGCCATCATCTGCGGCCTTCATCAAAGCTGTCTCGCCATCATTATCCTTGGCGTTCACGGGGGCACCAGCGGCCAGCAGTCGCTGCACCTCTGCGGTCTGGCCACGGTCGGCGGCCTTCATCAGCAGGGTCTCACCCTCGCGGTCTGCCCAGGTCACATCCTGAGCTGCGGCCATGCCGGCCAGGCCAAAACCTGCCGTTGCTACACATGCTACCAGTCTGTTCCATTTTGTCGTGTTCATTGTCGTTTTTCCTTTCTAGGTTCTCTTCCTGAGCTCAGATTACTCCTTTCTTTTCTGCTTGGCAATCAAAATTTAATAACATTACATATTTTTCCTATATTTTATGTATGTTTTTAGCATTTTTCGAGCATTTTGTGACAAAAAAGCGGTCGTCCGATGCAGAAAAACGAACGACCGCGACAAAATCTGAATGCAGAAGTACTATTTCTTGCCGGGGCATGCCGCCTTGGCGGGACAGCACTTCTTTTTCGGGCAAGCAGCCTTGGCCTTGGGACAGGGCTTAGGGCATGCTTTCATCTCAGCGCAGCATTTGCGCTTCGGGCACTCTGCCTTGGTGGGGCAGGCTTTTTTCTTGGGGCAGCACTTCTTCACGCACGGGGCTTTGACCTCGGGCGGGGGTGCTGCGGGGTCCTGGGCATGGATGATGCCACAGGCAAAGGCAACAAGCATCGTTGCAAGGGCGAGTTTTTTCATGGTGATACGGTTTTCTATTGGTTTGGTTGATACAGAATGCAGATTTCGCCGAAACCTACCCTGCCACTTTAGCGCGAGGTGGTGCATTTTGCAATAAAAAAGTGGCAGAAAAATGCATCCGGTGCGAGGTTTCATCGAGATTAGGGCAAAAAATAAACTTTTCCCTGTGGCGGCAGCTGGTAGAATAGGCACATGGAACTCACGGCAGAGGCAGAAACACGCATCCTGGCGCAATTCGGCAAGTCAGCGCTGCGCTCGGGACAGCGGCAGCTCATCGGGCTGGTGCTGGCCGGGCACAATGCGCTCGGCGTGCTGCCCACGGGGCACGGCAAGAGCCTGTGCTACCAGGCGGCGGCAGAGCTGCTGGGCGGCACCAGCGTGGTCGTTTCGCCGCTCATCGCACTCATGCGCGACCAGTGCGAATCCCTGCGGCAGGTGGGTATCTGCGCTGCCCGTTTCGATTCCTCCCTCGCCCCCGAGGAGCGCAGCAGCGTGCTGGCACAACTGGCCGGCGGTGCGCTCCGCATCCTCTTCGTGGCACCCGAATCTCTGGAAAACCGCGAGTTACGCCAGGCGCTCGGGCAGCTGCGCATCTCGCTTCTGGTGGTGGATGAAGCCCACTGCGTCTCCGAGTGGGGGCACAGCTTCCGCCCCGATTACCTGAAACTCCCTGCCCTGCAGCGCAGCCTGCAGCCGCATGCCACCCTGGCGCTCACCGCCACCGCCACCCCGCGCGTGCAGCAGGATCTGGGCGCCGCTTTCGGCATTGTCCCGGAGCACCGCATCATCCTGCCGCCCTACCGTGGCAATATCACCCGCATCTGCCGCCCCCTGGCAGACCGCATGCCCGCCCTGCTCGAGTTCCTGGGCAGCGGGCAGCATCTCCCCGCCATCGTCTACTGCCGCACCCGCAAGGAAACCGAATGGCTCGCCGGCGAGCTCGCCACCCGCGGCTACCTGGCCGCCCACTACCACGCCGGCCTCCCTGCCGACCAGCGCGAACAGCTGCAGGATGCCTTCCTGCGCAATGAAATCACCGTACTCGTGGCCACCATCGCCTTCGGCATGGGCATCGACAAGCCCGATGTACGCGCCGTGGTGCACTGGAGCACCCCCTCCTCCCCCGAATCCTACCTGCAGGAATCCGGCCGTGCCGGGCGCGATGGCGCCCCCTGCACCAGTCTCATCCTGCTGCACGCCCCCGATTTGGTGGAAGCCCGCAACCGCATCCTCGCCGCCGAGCCCGATGCCGAGGGCGTGCTGCGCTGCGTGCGCTGGCTCCTGCCCGCGGGGCAGCGCGTCGTCTCGCTCTGGGAGCTGGGCACCACCTGCGACGTGCCCGACGATGTGCCCACCCGCGCCCTCATGGCGCTCGAGAACAGCATCGTGGTGGAAAGCAAGGGCAGCAAATACTACAAGGTGAAGCCCCTCTACCCCATCGGCACCATCACCGATGGCCGCGATGCCACCGAATGCGCCCGCCTGCGCTGGCTCGATTCCCACCGCGAGGGCGAAGTGGAAGACGCCGCCCTGGCCTGGGACTGCAGCTTTGCCGAGGCTGTGGAATACCTCTACGAATGCGAAGCCGCGGGCGAATGGAAGCTCACCATGCGCCAGCAGGCCCTCTGCCTGCGCAACGTGGCCGGCACCGCCGCGCCCGATGCCCGGGCTGTGGCCGCTGAACTCAGCGCCGCCTTTGCCCGCCGCCGCGAGGCCGACCTCGCCCGCCAGCAGCGCATCGTCGATATGCTGCTCACCCCCACCTGCCTGAACGACGCGCTGGAGCAATACTTCGTGGAAGCCCCCCGCCCCGCCTGCGGGCACTGCACCGCCTGCCTCGGCCTTACCGCCCCCCTGCCCCCTGTCCCCGAGTTGCCTCCCTACGACCCCGCCGATTTCTGCTCCGAAGAAAAACCCATGCCCGAGTTCGACCGCGATTCCCAGCGCCGCCGCTTCCTGCTCGGCCTGCTCAGCCCCGGCCTCATGGCCCGCCGCCTCTGGGCCCACCCCGCCTACGCCACCGCCACCGGCCACCCGTGGGAAAAACTTTAGGAGTGAATAGTGAATAATGAATAGTGATTAATGTCACTCGGTTGGTGTGAACTCACTTTCCATGGCATAATTTGCCTTTTATCTTGACTCCTCGCGGCAATCACGCTTTAATCTCATCACCAACCGCGCCGGCTTGGCGGAATGGTAGACGCGCTCGACTCAAAATCGAGTTCCCAAAAGAGTGTGGGTTCGAGTCCCACAGCCGGTAGCTCAGAAGAGCGGCAGTTTTACGACTGCCGCTCTTTCTTTTTCAACAGTTTGCACGAAATAATGACGTACTATGTGGTTTACCGGCATCCCTCATGACTTTAACCCGCCATTCTGCCCTCAGCAGACTGGCGGGTTTCTCTTTCCCGGCATGGTCTCCGTGACGCAATGACGGAATGACCATAGAATAGATTTTTATCTATGATTCGCGGGCGTAGATGACTTCAAGTGATTGAAATAGCTGTGAACGCGTTTCTTTGCATTCTCGCGGATATTGTAATAATACAGGCGAAAATCACAGCTGTGAAGGGCAAACTCTCCGATTCCTTTATCACATGCGGGCTGGTCGGTAGTGCCGACCACCAGCACTTCGTATTGGCGAGCCGGGTCATACTTTACTTGTGCAGAGTAACGCTCGCGCGTATCCAAAGCTCCCAGATTGCGGGAATCTCCGGCCTCGGTCAGTTCATTATCCCGGCTCCATGACACGGGGTTGATGGATAATGCGCCCTTGTGACACACCAGATTGAAGCCGCCGAACTTGCCGTCCTTCATGAACTCACAGTTCCATGATATGATGACCCGGGTATCGGTCTCGCCTTCAGCGAATTTCAGGTGGGGATTTGCCTGGAAGTATTGCCGGGAGTATGAGTACCCCAGTGCGTAGGCTGCCACCATGCGGCTGTACACTTCCGGGTGGCTTGCCATGTACTCAGATAAGAGAAACTTAAGCACATTGGAACCTTGGGAATGACCGGCCAGAATGAACGGGCGACCGTTGTTGAAATGGGTCAGGTAGTATTCAAACGCCGCCAGTGCATCGTGATACGGCACACCGGCCACCAGCTTTTCCTGTTCCTCAAGTGAGCAGCTGAGCGATTTCATGGCGTTCAGTTGTCGATAGTACGGGGCATAGATATTCGCCACACCCTCGAAGCACGAGGCCTGCTCGGCATACACGCCGGGGGCCTGCTCCCGCATGGATTTGTTATCTATCGTGTTCACCATCCCATCCGCCTCGGTCGGCATCCAGCAGGTGGGGTAAAGATAAAACACATCCACCTCCTTGCCGGCATCAGAAATCTTCACCCAGTTGCCGATATCTGCATAGTTGATTTCGTACGGCTGAGGCGCCGGTGCTTCATTATCTGCAACCGCCATGGCACCCATCCCCATCACCGCAATGATAAGCAGCGATGCCCATATTTTCATTGTCTTCATTTTGGCTCTAAACATTCTTGTGTCTCTTTCCTCCTCCTATCCTAGCAGTTTTATTTTGCCAATTCAAGTGACAAGAAGAGTTTGCGTTATTTTTTTTGATTTTTTATGATAACGAGTGATAAAATGCATCATTCGAACAAAAAAATTGCTTTATATCTCACCTTGTTGCTGTAGAATTGAGACATTGCCTTATAGTTGCTTGCTCTCTCACTTTTTCTGCATTCTGCTATCCGGCTTGTCGGGAATACTTAACCTCAATTTTGATGCAAGAAGAGGCGCAATTTTTTCTCGCGTCCACACTTGCGATTGTTGATTCCGATATACCTCATAAGCTCTGCCAGACTTTCAAAAAATCTTGTGCAGACAACAAACGCGAAAGATATTTACAATCGCATCTATAAGTAGTAAAATGCGGCTGATTCTAATTCATTTCTATGTTGTCAGGAAAATCCAGTTTTGCAGTGGTTCTATTGAGCTTATTCGGGCTAGTTGGCTGTACTAAAGTTACAGAGACTTCTTCCTGCACGCTGCACTTATCTCCCCATGTATCAAAGACTTCTTTCTCCCGGTTAAGTGCTGCTCAGGGAATTAATGTTTATCGCACCCCGGGACAAGACATAGCTTATCTGTTAAATCAAAGCATTGTCTGTCGCACAGCTGAGGAGCTGGTAGAGGTATGCCCTTATTTACTGGAAGAGTCAAATCTTACAGTTCATGTGAATTATCTTAGCACAGATAAAATGTTAATGGCTGCTGTACAGCCTCTATTGGATATTGGGCTTAAAGTACGGTATATTACCTGTGTGAATAATTCGGATAGCGAGCCCTTCGTGTATGAACTTCGATAAAAAGAAAAATCGGGGCTGTTTCAAATTCGCTGGCCCATTCTGCTAGTCAAATTGGACTTTGGCGGGGAGCTTCATCGGAGTACGGGACTGAAGTCCCGTGCTCCGAAAACAACAATCTCGCTTAATTATGCCAACGCATAAGTCTGCATCCGGGAGCAGAACCGGGTATACACGTCTGAAATTTTCTTTACCTGTAATCTCAACCTCTTCGACCGGGAAACGCACAGTACCTTCCCTCACTCCACCTCTCGCACGGCGAAGTGTACCAGATCGTAGGGGGTGTGATTGGCTGGAGAATCGGTGGCGGGGCCGGGGCGGTAGGCAATGTAGAAATGCACATTCCCCATGAAATCGGGTAAGTCGAGCGGCTTGCCGGGAGTGATGGGGAACCAGAGGTGACCTTGGGCAGCGGCCCATTGCTGCGGGGTCAGGTTGCTCTCGTGCCAGGATTCCACCTGCCCGGGATGGGAGACGATGATGAGCCCCAGCGCGGTGGAATCTTCCGCCATCTGTAACCGCAACGCAGATTCCGCATGCAGGGGCAGCTCCAGAGTGAACGCATCCTTAATGGGGCAGACGTGGATATGTTCATATACGGAATACTCCACGCGGCAGGTACCGTGGCCGACGATGGGGTGGTAGTTGTTATGAAACTCGGTCATATTGGCCACGAGGCTGAACCCGAAGCGCCCCACCGACCAATCATCGCTGGCAGCCATATATGCCTTCTGCAGCGGCGACACATGCCAGGTGGGAGAGGTGCGCACGCCGGAACAATCGGCCAGATGCAGTTCATACCAGGTCACGCGTTCGAAGCCGCGGTAGCTCCATAATATTAACAGCACAGAAGCCACGCACAACAGGGACTCCCGCACCGCGGGATGCCAGCGGAACAAGCACCGCAGCAACAGCCCCGCATAACTGAGCAGCAGAAGAGCGGTCGCCCCCAGCACACACCAGCCCAGCACCGGCCACCAGTCGTTAATCGTGTCGCCGCCGGCAAGATTCCACACCACCACAAACACCCAGCCCGAAAGGCCGAATGCCAGCAGCCAGCGATTCATCATCCTCCACCACTTCATTGCGCCACCATGCTACCACGCACCACCCTGCCCCGCAAGGGAAAACCCGTCAAAACGGGAGCAAAGTCAACCAAATTCCCGAAATTCGGAAATCTATACAAATTTTGTGGTAGGTTGAACCTGCACGCGGTAAAATAGCCGCGAGTACGGAGCAGGAATGAGTGGGTAGCTACCACTCATTCCTGGGTTGAGGACGCCCGGAAATCGGATAGAAAGGAAACCTTTCGAGCT